>JAETRI010000014.1 GCA_021770245.1 Lachnospiraceae bacterium | reverse complement strand
AATTTGAAACGCCCCAAGGGGCGGGGTATTGACCCTCGCGGCATTCGCCAAGCCAATGAAATTGGCTTTATGCTCGCGCAAGCGCGGCACTTGGCTCATTGCTCGCGGGAATAAAAGAAAAAAGCAACCAATCACATAAGATAACCGGTAATGGAGGATATACAATGAATGCGACTACTACTCTGAAAAAATTCGGTCTGGAACAGGCGTTCCGCTATATTTATAAGGATCCCGAAAAAAATATGCTCAAGATCATGGATTGGGCTGACAAGTTTGCGGACGGAGAATTCCCCTCCCAGCGAAAGACGATACGGGAGATCATCACAAACCCGGAACACCCTTATTACTCTTACGTGCGGCGGCTTTTCACGGACGTTGACCAAAACGTTACAAAGACTCTTGCGGTAAATTTCTTCATCAATGCCGGCCTGATCGGATGGCCGAAAGAAGAAAGCCTGCGGAAAGAATACGGCTGCAACATTCCCTGGGCGATCCTTTTGGATCCCACCTCCGCGTGCAATCTCCACTGCACCGGATGCTGGGCGGCGGAATACGGCAATAAGCTGAATCTTTCCTATGAGGAAATTGACGATATCATCCGTCAGGGCAAAGAGCTGGGTGTCTATTTCTATATTTATACCGGCGGTGAACCTCTGGTCCGCAAAAAAGATTTGATACGGCTGTGCGAAGCGCATTCCGATTGTGTGTTCCTGTGCTTTACGAACGCAACCTTGATCGATGAAGCCTTTGCCGACGAGATGCTCCGGGTGGGAAACTTTGTCCCTGCCATTTCCCTGGAGGGCTCCCGCGAGGCTACGGACGGAAGGCGCGGAGACGGCGTCTACCAAAAGGTATTAAAGGCAATGGAGCTGCTGCGGGATAAAAAGCTGATCTACGGCATTTCCTCCTGCTATACCAGCGCAAACTATGAATCCATCACGTCAGAAGAATATTTTGACGGGCTCATCCGGATGGGCGCCTATTTTGTCTGGTACTTCCATTATATGCCCGTGGGAAACGATGCGGCTCCGCAGCTGATGCCCACTCCGGACCAGCGCAGGGGAACCTACGAAAGGATCCGCCGCTACCGGGCCGAAAAACCGCTGTTTGCCATGGATTTTCAAAATGACGCCGAATATGTGGGAGGATGCATCGCGGGCGGCCGCCGGTATCTGCATATCAACGCAAACGGAGACATTGACCCCTGCGTGTTTATCCACTACTCCGACTCCAACATCCGGGAAAAATCCCTTTTGGAGGCACTCCGTTCACCCATGATGATGGCCTACCATGACGGACAGCCCTTCCATGAAAACATGATGCGCCCCTGTCCGATGCTCGAAAACCCGGAGAAGCTCCGGAGTATGGTCGCGGCCGCAGGAGCCCGCTCCACCGACCTGCAGTCCCCCGAAAGCGCGGAACATCTCTGTGCAAAATGTGACCGCTATGCACAGGACTGGGAGCCGGTCGCCGACGAGCTGTGGGCCAAAAGCGCCCGGAACAAAAACAATGCCTGCCGTCAGACCGGCTGAGCATCCGGCAGCCTCAGGCTGAAATAACGACAGGATAAATGCTGCGGCCGGAGACGGCAGACGGGCGCAGCGTTTATCCTGAAAATAGCGAGGGGACGGCGAAGCAGGTTTTGCGCCGTCTCTTCCTTTCAATAAAGGGGAAAAAAGCCATGTATCATCCGCATAAAAACAAGAAAATCAAAGCGATTCTCAAGTCCCTCCCCCTTGCGGCATGTGTGATATTCGTCATCGTCATTCTCGCCTCCGGGAAAGAGATCACCGTACAGGACGTTTTAGACTATACGCCCCAATCTCCCGCTGCCACAGCCCTGACCATTTTGGCCCTGTACGCTCTGAAAAGCGTATCCTTCGTATTCCCCATTGCGGTCCTCCAGATAGCGACCGGCCATCTTTTCCGGACGCCCCTGGCGCTGCTCATCAATTTTCTGGGAAGGGCAGTCACGCTCTCCATCCCCTATTGGATAGGGCGCATTTCCGGCTCCGGTTTGGTGGAGGGCCTTGTCAAAAAGTACCCAAAGCTGGAAGAAATACATGCCGGCCGGAAGCAGAATCCCCTGTTCCTTTCTTTCCTGTTACGCACATTCTGCTTTCTGCCCGGGGATGCGGTGAGCTTATATCTCGGCGCCAGGAAGATTCCCTTCCGGGATTATCTGGCCGGGGGCGTTTTGGGCACCACATTGGGAGTCGTCCTGTCGACCGTCCTCGGCGCAAGCATCACCGAACCCGGCTCGCCGGCTTTCCTCCTTTCCGCGTTTCTCATGACGCTGACGGCAGTGGCATCCGTGATTTATTATATCAGGCACTGTCTTACCTAACGCAGATCTGTTCCTGCGTTTATCGTGTCTTTTTCAGGTTTTTATCCCAAATTTCGAGAAAAAGGCTATTGCTGTATCTCACACTATCGGTTAAAATTGCAAATAGAGATACAAAAGCGGCAGGCCGCAAGGTGCCAGAACATCCTGCGGCCCTGTATGCATGAATCAGCCGCTTTGCACGGTAATCCTGCGCCGCACCACGGGACTATGATATCCGTTCAGCGCGGATTTTTAAGGCCGGATTTGGAAGATCATGTACGCTGCCTGGTTTTATCAGGGCGGGGCTGAGATAAAAACCCGGTCTTGTTCTTTGTGTTTCTGACAATCCTCCGGGCAGGGACCTTGCCGGAAACAGGGAAAACAGGCAGATTAGAGAAAGTGGGGCAGGCGGGATGGGCGGATATATCAAAAAGAAAAAAGAAATGAATTTCCAGAGCGTAGAAGCGCTTCAGCAGGTGGTCAATGTAGTCAATGAGGCTGCGATGGCTTTAAACGATTCAAAGCGCACGATCCGGGAAAGCGCAATTCCGGAGGTTTTGACCGGAGCTATCGGGGCCGGCATCGGCAGCGCGATTTCATTTACCGCGCTTTATGGACTTGGCGCAGTCGGACTTTCTGCGGCGGGGATTACGTCTGGCTTAGCAACGGCAGGCGCCGGGCTTTCTGCCCTGATCGGCGGGGCATTATCTCCTATGGTTGCCGGCATATTTGTTTTAGCCGCGCCTGTTGCCGGCCTGGCGGCAGGAGGCGTCGGTTTAGCCGCACACCTCAAACACAGGCAGTTGAAACAGGAAAAAGAGCGGCTTTATCAGGAAGTCCTAAAAAAGCACCAGGCAATTATTAAGGCGCAGAAGGCCGCGCTGAATGAAAGCAGGGAACGGCAGGATTACCTATCGAGTTTAAATATTTTGCTCACTCAGGCTTTAAAGGATTTGAAACATGATTTGGGATATATCGCTTAGAGGGTGTGAAATCATATTCGTATCGTCCAAATTGGAGGAAAGCTATGGGGCGTTATCGCTACAATAAGCTGGAGAAAGAACTCAATAAAGTTCTCAAGTACCAGCAGGACGAACTGGCTGAAATAGATATGCAGCTTACGGAAATGCGCGCTTCCTGTGATGCTCAAATCTCAGAGAGTGAAACGCTGCTAAAATCCCTCGGCTACAAGCCAGAGCCGCCGGTGCCCGGAACCGACTCCAGGCCTTTGCCCAAAATCCCTGCCGCAGCATCCGATGCCTGGGAGGACATGGTTCATCAGGCGCAGGAACGCTATCCGTACGATATTGCATTAGAAGATCTCCTATCGCAATCCGAATTTGAAAACGCTTATCAGGACCTGGAACATATTAACCGGGAATTCCGAAGATGTACCGCTCTGGATGGCGTCGACCTGTCCATGACAGTGACTGCGGCAGCACTACAGACATTGAGATGGGTGCTGATGCCTGAAATCGGAACGACAATAGACAAAGCAACTCGTATCACCGCGGACGAAGGGGAAGAACTGGTAAAAAAGCTCAAAGAGGAGTTTGTGGAAAAACACAAAGATTGGCCCACAGAAAAGAAGCAGCAGGGCCGTCGTTTAAGAGAACAAGAGGGCAAGACCTGGAAAGAAATTATTTTCTCCGGCGTTCCTTATGACGTCATCAAGGGTTCTAAGAAAGTCTTAAAAGTAGGGCTTGGCGGAAACACACACCGTTACCGAACGTTAGGCCATGACCCAATACTCGGCTGGATTTTTGGGACCGCAGACATCCTGACCGATACTCTGACGCTGAATAACCTTGTGTCTTACCGGGTGGAAAAGGGGAGCCTGACAAATAAACGGGTATTGATTCCCCAACTGTTTGCAGAAACTTCAGACCAAATTCAGAGTGATAAATATAAATTGCCGGCAGCGGTTTTTCGGCAGGCAGTGCACTACAAATCTGATATGTATACAAAAGATGGGCTGCCTGTCCCTCTCCTTGGAGCTTTCAACGAAACTTTGGCCGGAACACTGTATTCCGGTCAGTACGACTTTTTGTGTTTTGTGAGGGATAGCAAAATAGAGGGAACTTCCGCTATTTTATCGATCTTAATTAATATGATCATCAGCTTGCTCCATGGCCTATATTATGACGAAAATCGCGATGGAAACCGGGATTTGTTTGAGGTCAGGACACGAAAAATTTTGTTATATTCAAATGTGTTAGCCTCCACCGGAAACGCTGCGGCAGCATGGATCACAAAAAACAGGAAGATGCTGGATGTTGGGGGATTATTAATCACTATTTCGAGACTGTATACGGATGCCCGTTTTATCGCGCGGGCGAAACAAGAATTTATACAAGGTAGATTGGATCATCATCTACGGCAGATAATCAGCGATGCGGACGAGATTCTTTATGCCTTCTAACCTTTCCTGCCGCGTCCTGCGCGGCAGGTCACGAACCATATTGACATAGGACTTTATCTGCGCGCTAAAGTGCGCGGATCGGAGCAAAATTGAAACTTCGTTTCAATCTTTCTGATTTATATGCGCGCTAAAGCGCGCGGATAGGAGCAAAACATGATCCGTCTGATTGCCATAGCAGTTTTTGTTACTCTTTTTCTTATTTTCAGCATCCCTGCGCTCATCGCAGAGTGGATCATCGGCAAATTCCGTATGGATATCAAGGACCGTTCTTCCCTGGCCATCGTCAACTGGGCATTCCGGTGGTGCCTGCGGTTCTCCGGGGTGAAGATTACCTATATCGGAGAGGAACGCGTCCCTAAAGATCGGGCCGTGCTCTATATCGGGAACCACCGCAGCTATTTTGACATCCTCATGACCTACGTGCGCGTGCCGCGTCCCACGGGCTATATCGCCAAGATCGAAATGAAGAAGATTCCCCTTCTCAGCAACTGGATGCGCAATCTTCACTGCCTGTTTCTCGACCGCAATGACCTCAAGCAGGGTGCGAAGATCATTCTCACCGCCGTGGAGAAGGTAAAATCGGGGATCTCTATCTGTATTTTCCCGGAGGGCACCCGCAACCGGGTACCGGATACGTTCCTGCCCTTCCATGCGGGGAGCTTCAAAATTGCGGAGAAGTCCGGCTGTCCCATCGTTCCCGTCGCCATCAACAACGCCGGGGATATCTTCGAGGATCACCTTCCCCGGGTGAAAAAGACCCATGTGATCATCGAATACGGCCAGCCCATCGATCCCGCCGGGCTTACCCGGGAGGAAAAAAAGAGGCTGGCCGATATGACCCTGGAACGGATCCGGGTAATGTATTTTAAAAACAGGGAAGCCCTATGACCGTAAAAGGCCGGAAATGCACGTCAGAATGCCGGCGACGGCCAGAAACAGATACACAAAGGGCTGAAAATGCCTGCTGTCGATCCTGCGGACCACCCGGTTCCCCGCCGCGATCCCGATAAACTGTCCCAGGACTCCGGGAAGAACGAGCCACAGCGTAGCGGCTTCCAGGACTCCGCCGGTGATCCGGTTGAAGCTGTTGATCAGGTTGGTTACCCAGAAAAAGCACTGGATCGTCCCCAGATAGGCCAGCTTGTCGCCGCCCAAAAGGGCGATGAAATAGATCGTCATCGGCGGCCCTCCGATCCCGAACAGGCCGTCCGCCGCTCCGGACAGCGTGGAACAGACGGCGGCCGCCTTCCAGTTCGGCCGGATCCGGATCCTTTGGTTCATGAACGCCATATAAACGGCGATCAGCACCATGAATACCCCCAGCCAGAAATGAATGCCGGAAAGGTCGATCTTCGGTATCAGCCGGACGATGATCGTATTGGCGATCAGATAGATTGCCGCAGGAAACAGGGCCTGCTTCCACTGCACATGATCCCGGTAGCGCCAGGCCAGCGCGCTCAGCAGGAAAATCAGGATCAGGCTGGACAGGCTGGAAGCCTGTACCACCGGCAGGAACAACGGGAAAAACACCATGACAAAGATGCCGAATCCAAACCCGGTGGTCGCCTGGATCAATCCGCCGCCGATACAAATCAAAAAGGTGTAGAGCAGGTAAGGCCATTCTATCCGCATAACTTCCTCCCGGTTACAGCCCCAGGGCGCTTCGCATATAAATCCGGGAAAGCCGGGCCGATTCAAAACGGTTAATTTTCTCACATCCCGCAGGCAGCCCCGCACAGACGATTCCCTCAAACCCTATCTCCCGTAGGGCGGCAAAAAACTCCGAAAAATTCAGAATGCCGTGTCCCAGCGGCACCCAGCTAAGTCCCCGGCCGCGCCAGGAAAGCGAAGGATCCAGATCCTTGATGTGGACATACGCCACCCTCTCCGCATAGTCGCGCACCAACGATACGGCGTCCATTCCCGCCACGGCCGCATGGCCGTTATCCACGCAGAAGCCAACCAATTTCGGATCCGTCAATTCGGCAAACAGATCGATTTCCGGCCTGCGGCACACCGGGGTGTAGGAGTGATGATTATGTAAAAGCGCAATCCCCCGGCTCCCGGCATAGTCCCCCAGCCGGTTGCACAGATCGGCTTCCCGCTTTACCTCTTCCCAGTCCGGCGGCGAATCCAGCCCCTGATCCTCCGGCCAGTTCGGGCTCGAGGCGATCAGCCATTTTCCGCCGATCTGCGCCACATAATCCATATCCCGCTTTAACGCCTCCTCTCCCGCTGCCAGATTGGCGTACAGTGCCGAGATCAAAATCCCGTATTCCCCGCAGATCTTACGCACCTGACCGGGCGTTAAATGATCCCTTAAAAACGTAAAATTCTCCAGATACTCATATCCCAGGTAGGCCAGTTCCTTCACGCATTCTTCAAACCGGGCCCGAAACTGCGCACCATCCCCGGTCCATTTATGCAGCCACATCCATCCGGTATAAGCTGTTTTCATCTTCATAATCAATCCTTTCATGCCGCGTCCTTTGCGGCTTCGCGATGCGAAATTCCCAAATGCGGTTTCGCATCTGCGATTCTATCCCTTCATGCCGCCTCCTGCGCGGCCGCCCCAATCAGAATCTGCCGTCCGGAGGCCTGAGATCTTCCCCCTTCGGCCTATGCCTTGACGCCGCCGCTCGTCAATCCGCTGATGAACTTCTTCTGGTTGAACAAAAACAGAATCACGATCGGCAGGATAGAAAGCACGGCGCCGGGCAAAAGGACTTCCATTTTCTGTGCATTGGCGCTGATGAGCGATGCCAGGCCGATCGGCAGTGTCAGATTCTCATTCGTGCGCAGCACGATAAGAGGCCACAGGAAACCGTTCCAGCTGTTCATCGCCGTCAGGATCGTCATCGCCCCAAAGGCCGGCTTCATCAGCGGAACCATGATCCGGAAATAGATGCCGAACTCGGTACAGCCGTCTATCCGTCCGGCCTCCATGAAACTGACCCCCAGCCCCGAGACAAACTGCTGGAAGAAAAAGATGCAGATGGGCGACAGGATGAAAGGCAGGATCACGCCTGCGACCGTGTTGATGCTGTGCATGGCAATGCTGAGCTTGTACAGCGGCAGCATGATAATCTCCAGGGGGATCATCATAACCAGAAGCATCAGCGTGAATACCACCCCTCTCCCGCGGAACCGGTATACGCCCAGCGCATATCCCGCCATGCTGGAAAAAAACAGGGACAGCACCGTCTGCAGCAGCGTAATCAGAATGCTGTTTTTATACCAGGTAAAGTACATCCCCTCCCGGTAGGCAAACAGCGTCCGGTAGTTGTCCAGCGTCCCCGTATCCCCCAGGACCAGGGACATACCCCTGCTGAACATATACTGCGTGGGCTGCAGGGAAGCCACCACCAGAAAATACACAGGGAACAAAAGGCACGCGGCGAGGGCCAGGACGATCAGTGTTAATATGACGGATTGTAATGAGATTTTCTTTTTCATCGTCAATCGTTCTCCTTACGAAACATTCCGAACCCGCGAAGCTGAATCAGGTTAATCAGCATGATAATGGCCAGCAGTACGATTCCGATTGCGCATCCGAAACCGATATCGTTGCGCTGGAACGACATTTGGTACAGATATCTTACGATGGTAAGCCCGATATCTCCCGGCGTGGTATCCACCCAATATACGTAGCTTTCGGTGAACATCCGGTAGCCGGCGATCACCGTGAGGGTGAAGATGTACACCAGCGTGGGTTTGAGCATCGGGACCGTAATATACCAGAATTTACGGAACGCATTGGCCCCGTCTATTTCCGCCGATTCATAGATGTCGGACGGAATGCTCTGCAGGGCGGACAGGCAGTATACCATATTGATGCCCAGAGACTTCCACACGTCCAGCACCACCATCATCAGGATCCCCGTCCCGTATCCCATATTCCAGGCGACGCTTTCCTTCCCGAACAGGTGCAGGATCCGGTTGAACAGGCCGGAATCCATATCGCTGAACATCAGGCGGAAGGCGATACCGGCGATCAGGGCCGACACCAGGGACGGAATAAAAAAGGCGGCCCGAAAGACGTTTCGAAGCTTCAAAAGCTTGGAATTGACCACCACCGCCAGGACCGGCGGGACCGTCATCATAATCGCAAGAATACAGAGCGTGTAGACGGTATTGGTGAGGACGGCATTGCCGAAATGATAATTAAACAGCCGGGCATAATTATCCAGGCCGACAAACGTCTCCTTGCCAAATCCCTCCATATGCATGAAACTCATGCGTACCGTCTCGACGGAAGGGTATAAAAAAAAGATCAGAAACGAGGCCACAAACGGGGCCACGAAGAGATAGGGGGCCAGCTTCTTGCTGTAAAGAAGCTTCTTCGGATTCCACGAACCGCGCGCCTTTTTTGTCTGCACTTTATTCACCACCTCACATGATAACGTCTGGGGCTGCCGCATCGTTTTCTCTGCAGCAGCCCCTGACAGATCACTTCCTACATTTTTCGGTTAATTACCGGATGCGCGTACCTCATTCGCCGCATCGGTCAACGCCTGGGCCGGCGTCTTTTCCTGTGTGACGAATACCTGATACATCACATTGTTGCGCATCAGCTCCTGGGCGGTCGTCGATTTCGCATCGCCGGGATTGGTCGGGGAAGGGATTCCGTCTTTGATATAGGGAAGCATGATTTCAAAGAACGATTCGCCGGAAAAATACTCCATAGGCTCGGTTAAACGTTCGTCCGTCCATACATTGATGTTCACCGGATCAAATGCACGGCTTTCCCAGATATTGATGGAACCCTCGTCGCTCAGCTTGGCCCAATAGAGCAGTTCTTTCGCCTCTTCAATGTGTTCACACTGCACCGTAATCGCAGTGGGCGTGCCTCCCACGCAGGTGGAATGCGGCTGTCCCTTTTCAAACACGGGCACCGGGCGGATGATCATTTTCCCGGAAAGGTCAGGCACGTAACTCGTCAGACGCACCATATACCAGGAGGGCATCAGGATAGAGGCGCAGTTGCCGGCATTCATCCAGTTGTAGAAATTCTCGTTGATCAGGTCGCCGCCGGGGGCCTCCACCGCCAGCCCTTCCTGGAACACGTCGTACATCCACTCCAGGAGGGCGATGTTCTCTTCGTTATCCATTGTCACTTCGCCGTTTTCGTCGATGTAATCCAGGCCGCATTCGTTTAACAGAGGCCAATAAGGGCGCTGATTCAGGGTTTCGTAAGCCGTCCAGGCCACATCGCTGGCCGCGGTCACCTTACGGCCGACCTCCAGATACTGATCCCAGGTTTCGATCGCATCGATTTCCTCGATGGTAACGCCTGCCTTCTCAATCACGTCCATATTGTAATACATAACCGTGGCGCCCACATGGGTGGGAATGCCGTAATAGGTGCCGTCCTTGGCGTATAAATCAAAGCGGGAGGTAACCATATGATCCAACTCCGGCTCAACGATATCATTGAGCGGAACCAGCTGGATATCGCCCTGCAGGAAATTGGACCACCAGGTTAAGTTGATATCCACAATGTCGGGCGCTCCCACGCCGGACTGCAGCGCGATGAGCAGCTTGTTGTGCATCTCCGCCACCGGATAAAACTCCAGGCTCAGCTTAATCGGATTCTGCGGATGCTGCTCGTTATATAGCCTCTCGCCGGTTTCAAAGATGTCCACATGTTCCTCGTTCACCCAGCAGGTCAGTTCGATCGGGTCGGCTGCCTCGGCCGGTTCTTCCTCTTTTGCGGCCTTGCTGTCCTCCTCCGATGCGGCGCTCTCCTGTGCCGGCGCGCTGTTATCGTTCGCCGCATCGCTGCCGGATGAAGCGCTGTTACCGGAACAGGCTGTAACGGACACGAGCATGGTCAAGAGCAAAAGAAAAGCTATGATTTTTTTCATGGTACATTCTCCTCCTTTTTTCAATAAGTTTCCTGCCCTCTTTTGTTCATTATAGAGAGAAATCCACCCATATCCAATCCACTGCGTTGTCACATTTTCCCCTTTCATGTAAAATATGTGCAAGCATTTTTGTTCAAATTCGTTACCTTTTATGCACGATTTATACCTTTTTACCGTAATTGTGCGGAGTCGTGCCCGTATAGGCTTTAAATACGCGGAAAAAGTAGGACTGATTGCCGATACCGACCGCCTCCGACACTTCCTTGATCGACAGACCCTGATCCAGCAGGCTTTTGGCCTGCTCGATGCGATAGTATGCCACATATTCCGTGAAGCTCCTCCGACAGTCATGGCTGAAGATCCGGCTGAGATAGGATTTATTCACATTCAGCCGCCTCGCCGCTTCGTCCAGGCTGATTTCCTCCCGGTAATGTGCGTGGATATATTCCAGGGCCTTAATGGTGTTGGCATTATATTTCGAATACTGATCCGCCTCCTCCAGAAAGTCGAACAGCTTTTCATAGGTCGTAACGAGCTGGCTGCGGTTGTCCTGAATGCTGTCGCTGGTTAGCACCTCGCTCTTCATGCAGGTGCAGAAGTCCTGCAGCTGCGCGCAAAACGGCATGGAACGGATATTGCGTACCACCAGGTTCAAAAGCTCCAGGCATGCTACCTGGCAGGAGGTACGGTCTGACTCGTAATGCAGAAAGTCGTCGAACACCGTCTGCAGGATGGCCATACACGCCGCCCGGTCGCGCCGCTCCACGGCTGTGGCAATCTCCTTTTCCTTCGCCGCATCCAGCGTGAGTAAACTTCCCGCCTCCGCCGCCCGTCCTTCCGATACGTCGATTAAGGAACTTCGGCCGGTTAAATACCGCAGAGACATTTCCTGCCGGACCTGGTGATAGCACTCCGCCAGATCGGAGGGGCGCTGCACGATTCTGCCCAGCACAAAGCAGGCGGTCAGATTGGTATATTTCTCCAGATTATGCCGCAGGGACTGCACCAGCTGACGGCCGATGCTCCATAGCGACTGCCGGCTGGTAAATCCTTCAAACGAAGCGAGAATGACGAATTCCCCGCTGCCGATTTCCACGATTACGCCCTGGGCATACTGTCCGATCACCTCCTGCAGGATGGAAAGGATCGTCGGGCCCAGCATGACCAGTTCGATTTTCCCGTTTGAATGCTCCAGCCTGCGCATGTCGTCCAGCTGCATCAAGATAAGCTGGAGATTGCCTCCCCGTCCGAGAAAAGGCAGACTTTCCGCCCAAGAAGAGGGCTCCGTGCACGCGCCTCCCCGCAGGAGCTGTAATACGGCCTGTCTCTGTCCGGCGATCCTGCCTATCTGCAGCTGAGTCTGGAACATCCGGCTGTCCTTTTCTTTCTGGCTGGACTGCCGGATCTGCTCGGCGCACTTCTGCAGGGCCTCCAGAACCACTTCCCGGTTCAGGTCGTGCTTGAGCAGATAATCCACTGCCCCCAGCTTCAGGCTGGATCGTACATATACGAAATCCTCATAGCCGCTCAACGCGACCGCGGGAAGATCCGGATACAGCCGTTTCACCCGTTTTAAAAGCTCCACCCCGTCCATAACGGGCATACGCATGTCTATCATCAGAATATCCGGCCGTTGGGCGCACATTTTTTTCAGCGCCTCCTGCCCGCTGGACGCCTCCTGGTCCACCAGAAACCCGTCCTGCTCCAGATGAAGATCCACCTTCACCCGGGTCCTGGCATATAACTCGTCGTCAACGATCATCACATGATACAAGCTGCACCTCCCCGTCAAATGTTACCGGCAGCCGCACCACCGCCATGGTGAAACATCCCGGCATACTGTCATAGGAAACCCCATACTGTGTCCCGAAATACATCTGCAGTCGTTTCTGCACATTCGCCACGCCGATCCCGTGTACGCTGTACAGCTTACTGACGTGTTTTTCCGGCATCTGTTCCAGCTTCCTAAGCGTCGTTTCGTCCATACCGCATCCGTTATCGGTGACCGAAAGCTCCACCACATCCCCCGTACGGTATCCCTTGATCGTAATATCCAGCGTACTTCGCCCGGCCCCGGTCCCATGGATCACCGAATTCTCCACCAAAGGCTCCAGCGTAAACGGAGGCAGACGGACCGGCATCAGCTCCTCGTCTATGGACAGATGCAGCCGGTAATCCACCACCCCGCGGTACTGCTGAATATCAATGTACCATTTAATATAGTCCAGTTCTTCGGAAAGCGGGATAAACTCCCGTCCGGAACGCAGCGTACGGTTCAGCAGGGCCGAAAGGCTCTGTAAAATATGTGACAGCTTCGCCTGCTGCTGCATATCCGCCATCCAGGCCACCGTATTGAGCGTGTTCGTAATAAAATGCGGGTTAATCTGCATCTGAAGCAATTCGATCTGCGCTTCCTGCCGCTGCTGTTCGCTGTTTTTCACCTGCTGGATCATGGTTGTGAGCTTTTCCGACATATTGTCAATGCTTTTGGCGATCACGGCGAACTCGTCTCCTCCCACATCCTGAATCCTGGCGGAAAAATCTCCCCGCTTCACCTCCTCCAGGACGCCGAGGATACGCCGGAGCGGATGCCTGATGGTCCGATTTAATACATAGAAAATGCAGGGAATCAGGATCATCATGGCGAACAGCAGAAACAGAACGTCCATACTGCTGCGCAGCGCCATCGTGGTGAGCGCTCCCCCGTCGATTACATTGACGATGTACCATCCCGTTTCCTCCATTTTCATGGCAATAAAGGAGTCCCCGAACAGCCTGTCGGAGGCAAAGGTGGAAACCCCGGAGGAATCCACCTCCTTCAGGCGCTCCATAACCGTCTCGTCAACCGCCTCTTCCCCGCCGTTTTGCATCATGACCCTTCCGTCCCGATCCAGCAGGTAAACGGTGGACACGTCGTTTCCGCTTTCCATCTGGGAAAAAAGCTCCGTCAGCACCCCCGGACGGAGCGTCATCAAAAGATAACCCACATATTCGTCTCCCACCAGGCGTTTCATTTTCAGGCTGTAGTAAATAACCGGCTCCTCCTCCTGCGCCGGATAACACTGCCCCTCCAGATTTTTCAGATAATAATCATCGGGCATGGCATAATGCCAGTATCCGCTGTTTTTCTGTTCGATATTTTCCATGATCTGCCGTTTGGCTTCGTCGTATAAGTACATGGAGAACCGATTCTGGTAATACACATAGCAGGGCCTGCCGTCCGGGGAAAGGATGATCAGGCCGCCGGAGTCGGAGGTGGAATTAAAACGGGCGACCACCGCATGAACCACCTCGTCCGTTACCGGAACGCGCCCCGTGTTGGAGTTCTCCCTGCTGTAATTGTGCGTATAATCCTGCACGTAGCTGTTATAGGCCAGATCGATCGCATCCGTGCGCAGGTTCATCAGGCGGCTGAACAGATTATTGCTCATCTGCACCATACTCTGCCTGGCAAGAGAAACATAGCTCTCCACTTCCTGATGGTAGGAACTGAAAAACACGATGCCCGATGTCAGGATCAGCGGGACCATACAAAGGAACAGGCAGACGACAAAGAACCGCATGCTGAGAGGGTATCGGCGCAGTTTTGCGTAAACCCTGTCTTTCCCTTTGCGTATCGCAGGCACTGCCTGCGATATTGCCCTAATTAGGAATTTGAAACGAAATTTCAAACCTTTTCCCCCGCATATCGAAGGTACCTCCTGCGATATTTTCAGTCCCTGTATTTCATGAAACGTATCTTGGCTTCTCATCAAATATCCACGTCCTTCCGATTCTTCTATATGTATTATACAGGCTTAAGGCCCTGTGCGATAATTCCTTATTTTGCCGAATCCGGCCGATAAGCGTAAAAATAGTAGATTGTATTTCGACGGAATCCAGGGTATGGTAAGCATAATGAAAACCGGAGGGACGGGAGCAAGATTGAAAATTATAAATTTTCAATCTCCCTGATTGATATGCGCGCCAAGGCGCGCAGACGGGAGCAAGATTGAAAATTATAAATTTTCAATCTCCCTGATTGATATGCGCGCCGGGGCGCGCAGATAGGAGCAAGATATGCAAAATATCACAAATATGGAAGAGTTTGCGAACGGGAGCAAAATCTTTTCCGTCCTGCCCAGAGAGTATGCCTCGACGCCGGCCAGCAGGATGCTGTGCGGGAACTTCATAGAGGTGGGGTTCGGATATCAGGTGGAAAGCATGTGGACCGAAATGCTGTTTAACCGCAGTTTTGAAAAAGCCGTGCCCATAGCCAAGGGGACCTACGACTGGTTCGGCGGGGAAGGCAAAGGGCTCGGCAATGACTGGACCCGGGAAGAATGGTATCATTCCGCCTACCAGCATAACCGGTGGTATGCGTTTCCCGGAAAGGACCGGCCGGAAAGCATTACCGGCGACGCTTCCTATCTGACCCCGCAGACGCCGGGATACGGTGTCCTGCTCTCCCAGGAGCCGGGCGGCGTACACGGAAAACACTGCCTGATTATCGACAACTATGATGAACGGATGGCAGGCGTGGCACAGGACGGCAAATATCTCCGGGCGGGCGAAACCTACCGGTTCACCGGCTATTTCCAGAAGCTGGCCGGAGACGGCGTAGGTTTGGAGCTTCGCCTCTATGAGACCGCATCCTCCGACGCAGAACCCCTCTGTCAAGCCGCGCTGGCGGAGCCGGAAGCGGAGGGCGGCTGGCGGGAAGCAATTCTGGGTCCCGTAAAGCGGGATGTATGGGCGACCTTTGCCCTCGTCACGTCGGGAAAAAGCCGGGTCCTGTGCGATGCCTTTTCCCTGATGCCGGAGCATTCCTCCGACGGCTGGCGGAGCGACGCCGTGGAAGCCATCCGGGAGCTGCACCCCAGCGTCCTGCGTTTTCCCGGCGGGAATTTCGGTTCCTTCCATAACTGGATGGACGCCATCGGCCCGAAGAACACACGGAAGCCGGAACCCAGCATCAACTGGGGCGACCTCAACTACAACGATGTGGGAACGGACGAATTCCTGGATCTGTGTGAAAAAGTCGGCGCCGAACCGCTGCTGTTGGTCAATATGTTCCATCCCTTCAAGCAGTTTTATTTTCAGTCCTTCCCGGAGATCACGCAATGGGGCGGTCTGCAGCGGCACGGCTACAATCTGACGCACGTACTTAATCCCAAGCTGGGGATCGAGACGGCCCGGAAATGGGTGGAATACTGCAACGGCAGCACCCAGACCCCCATGGGCGCGCTGCGCGCCCAAAACGGCCATCCCGAGCCCTACCATGTCACATATTGGGAAATGGACAACGAGGGCTGGCGGTGGTTCACAAAGGAGGAGTATGCCGCATACGTGCGGAAATATGCCGAAGCCATGCGCACGGCGGACCCGGACATTCAGATCGGCATCTGCTCCTACCACGCCTTCAGCGACGTGATCGAAGACCTGCTGGAGCTGTGCGGGGACTGTATCGACTTTATCGCCGACCGGATGTGCGAGCCCTTTAACATCAAGCGAAAAATGGCGATCGTAGAACAATACAACCGCACGCATCCGCATCCGATTTACTATACCGACACCGAAGCGCTGCAAAACCGCGATCTCACCCTGGCGCCGTTCACACGGCGGTACTATGCCGACCATGATATCGATTTCTGCAAAAGCCGCCGCACCTGGATTTATGCGCTCACCATGGCGGGAAATCTGCTCCATTATCAGCGTTACGGCGATCTGGCGCGTTTCATGTGCTTTAATAACCTGTGCAATACCTCAGGCCAGTCCTGCATCGAAGTATCGAAAGAGGAGACCATCTTAACGGCATCGGGAATCCTGCTCAAATGGATGTCCCGCAGCCCGGCCGCCTGGCCGCTGCAGGTGGAGGGTTATGCCCCGGACAGTCTGAAAAGCGTGGAGCTGCAGGTTAGCTGGGACGCAGACCGCACCCGCCTGATCGTGGATCTGGTCAATAAATGCGACCGGGACGCCCTGATCACCCTGGATTTCTCGCGGCTGGGCCGGCACTTTGGCTCCTTCCGGAAGCTGTGCCTTTTTGCCTCCGACGGCGCCGTCCAGGAAACCATCCGTTCCCACGGGAACATCCGCGAGGAAACCCGCTGCGGCGATATCTCCCTCGACGGCCCTCACACCTTTGAGGCCCGCTCCTTCTCCTTTACGGAGATTGTGCTTTCCTAATACTCCGTGGCATGCACAATTAACGTGGCGCTCCTGTTTGGCTCCGCGGCGGGTGATCCATCGGGGACCCGCTTTCACTCAGCCAAACAGGGGTGTCGCAGGGCCATTCATGCGTTCGTTCCGGCTCCATCCGGATTGGGATAGCGGCCGCCGGTTCAGAGCGGCATCATTTTTCCGAAGGCAGGCTATCCCTGAAACCCCAAGGAGTACGAACAGGACGCCGGAACGTTTTCCCCCCCCCCCTCCGCTTCCTGAATACTGTATTAGGAATGTGAGAAAGAAGATATAAATAAATCATAAACAAAGAGCAAAAGGGTTCTATTCGATAAATAAAATGCTATAATATGGGCATAGGTAAGCCATAATAACCACGATACCATAACCAGTCAGGAAGGAGTAATGCCATGACGATGTTAGAAAATACGATTTCTATGATAAAAGTCATGCCGGAAGCTGACTTGGCCGAGGTTCAGAATTTTGCCAGGAAGCTTCTCCAGCGGCGGAACGCGGGATGCCCATTCCCACTAAAAAGCAGAGAGGATATCTATAAAGACCTAGAAGTTTCCCGGCAGCAGATTCAGAACGGCGAATATCAGGAAGCCGGGGAGTTCATTGCGGAGGTCAGAAGAGAGTATGGAATATGATGTTGTTCTGTCTGTACAGGCACAAACAGACTTCCGGGAAATTATAAATTATCTTGTTTATGAACTTCAAAACCAACAGGCAGCGACAAGCGTTGTTGATGATTTTGATGATACGATAGCCTGCCTTTCCCATGTGGCGGGCTCGTTGAAACTTTGTGATGACAACGTACTACGGGCCAGAGGCTACCGTACAATCCATTTCCTTAAACATAAGTATCTGATGGTGTATACCATAGACGGAGACCGGGTCTATGTCGAGGGCATCTACCATGATCTGCAGGATTATGAGGGCATTATGCGATAATTTTCATACAATTCATTTTCGAATATTCCCCCTCTGGGAAAACTGTCCTTTACTTCGTGCGCGGCGGGTCCGTATACTTGCCAGGGCGTAATGGCGGTACTTTCCTGGATGCCGGCCAGAACGTCTACGGCTGGTTGTCGCACGCCTACTCAGTTCTTTTTGCGTCCGCCCCTGCGCTTTTCTCAGTTCGCAGATAAAATTCCCGATTTTTTCCTGATCCATCATCGTACCCCCTGCCTGTTTTTATCTGCCTCCATGATATCCTATTGAGGGGAGCACCGCAATCGACCGCCGGGAGAATCCCCGGTTCCGCACGTTCATGTCAGAACGGTTCCCGCAGCAGCCGCTTCCTGCGCATAGGACATATTCTGTATCCCGTACCTGACCCGCGGTACCTCACCCGGAGACATGCTGAACTCGTCCAGCCCCATCCCCAAAAGCAGGCCGGTGGCCCGTTCGTCCCCGGCCAGTTCCCCACACATACCCACGGGGATGTTTTCCCGATGGCCCGCTTCGATCACCCGGTAAACCGCCCGGAGAACGGCGGGATGGAAGCCGTCGTACAGACCCGCCACTTTCCCGTTTCCCCGGTCCACTGCCAGAAGATACTGGATCAGGTCGTTGGTCCCTATGCTGAAGAAATCCGTCTCCCGGGCGAATTCTTCTGCCAGAAGCACGCAGGCCGGCGTCTCCACCATCACCCCGATCGGCACCTTTCGGGCAAAGGCCTTCCCCTCCCGCTCCAGCTCCTGCCTGCACTCCTGCGTTATGCGCCTGGCTTCCCTCAGTTCTTCCAAAGAAATGAGCATGGGAAGCAGGATCCGCACGTTTCCGAAAGCGCTCGCACGGAGGATGGCGCGCAGCTGGGTTTTAAACAGCTCCTTCCTCTCCAGGGAAATACGGATCGCCCTCCAGCCCAGAGCGGGATTTTTTTCCTTCTCCATCCGAAAATAGGGAAGCGCCTTATCTCCGCCGATATCCAGCGTACGGATCGTCAGTTCCTCCGGGCTGAGTATGGCTGCCTCCCGGTATACCGCAAACTGCTCCTCCTCCGTGGGAAAATGATCCTTTTCCATATACAGAAATTCCGTACGGAAAAGCCCGATCCCGTATGCCTGTTTCCCCATGGCGGCCTTCACATCCTCCAGACAGCCGGCGTTTGCGCACAGCCGCACGGCATGCCCGTCCCTGGTGCACGACGGAAACCTGCCCGCTTCCTCATACCGTTTTTTTCTTCTCTCATTTTCCCGGGCCTTCCCCTCGAAACGCTCCCGTTCGGCCGCATCCGGGTCGATGACGATCTCCCCTGTTTTTCCGTCCATACAGATCCAGGAATCCTCCGACACAGCAGAAAGGATCCCCTCCGCTCCCACCAGGGCAGGGATCCCCGCATCCTTTGCCATAATCGACACATGGCTCGTCACGCCGCCCTCCTGGGTAATAAACCCTTTCACATAGGCTAAATTAAGTGCCGCCATGTCGGAAGGATACAGATCCCGGGCCACCAGGATCACCGGCTCCGTAATACGGGAAAAATCGCTGAGAGCGCACCGCTTCAGTTTCGCCATAAACCGTTTGGCCACATCCCTGATATCGGCGGAGCGTTCCTTCATATATTCGTCTTCCATGGCCTCGAAAGCCGCAGCCGTTTCCTCCGCCACCTCTGCCAGGGCAAGCTGCGCATTGCAGCGCGTCTCCCGCATCCTGGCCAGAATCCCTTCCTCCAGCATGGCGTCCTCCGCCATGGCCGCATAGGAACGGAAAATCTTGTTTCCCGCCGCCAGCCCTTCCAGCTCCGTAAGGACTTCCTGCCTGGCTTTAAGGAAACGCTCCGCCTCTTCCTCCATGCCGCCCTCCGATACCGGATAATCCGACGGTGACAAATCCGGGGAGGTATGAATATACGCTTTACCGGCGGCGATGCCGTCCGATGCGGTTCTTTCTACTCGTATTTTTTCCATCATTATAATCCCCATTCCGGAGCGTTTACGCGACGGGGCGATCTGCCATCAAAACTATTTGCGACGCTCCGGCGCAAATAGCCGGACGAGGCTCCATTGACCAAAAGCCACTCTCTTCATGCCCCTATCAACACCTTTTTCCCCGAAAGGCAAAACCATACTTCCGGATTCTCTCCGCAGGAATCCCCTTTGCCTCCAGGGATGCCGCATACCGCATACGGTCAATCTGTCTAAGTGCAGCCGACACCGTATCCGTAAGCTTCTTCTCCTCCGGATCCTGCACCCTGAATTCCAGAATCATCGTATCCCCCGCGAGGCTCCCGTCCTCATTCCGCCTGGGCTCCGGCATCATTTCTTGTGTATAAAAATCTTAGCACATTTTCCCGGTATCGTCTATCGAACTTTGGAGAGTTGCAGGACAAACGCATGAATGACTTTGTTCCCCCGGAGCCGGGCAGGATCGCGCCGGGGAACAAAGTCATTCATACGTTTATCCTGTGGAGACCTACACCCAAAGGGTTACCACATCGCCTCATTTCTTTCCTTCGCGAAACAGGACTGGGAAGCGGAACCGCCGTGAGATTGGACAATATGGATCCGTTCTTCGAGGTTTTTTGCTAATATTTTATATGCTGATTTATTGACAATATATATATTTTTTAATACAATGTATATATCATATTAAAAGTGAGGTATGATTTATGGCTCAGACAAATATCAATATACGTATGGACAGCACGCTTAAAGAACAGTTTGACCACCTTTGTAATGAACTTGGCATGAATATGACGACTGCTTTCAATATTTTCGCTAAAACAATGGTCCGTCAGCAGAAGATCCCTTTTGAAGTCTCCTTAAATGTTCCAAATGCCGAAACTCAGGCAGCCATCGACGATGTAAATCATGGAAGGAATCTCAGCAAATCGTTTCACAGTGTTGCCGAGCTTATGGAGGACTTAAATGCTTGAAATTCGATATTCCTCTAAATTCAAAAAGGACTATAAAACTATCATCAAACGCGGATACAACCCTGAGCTTTTGCAAAATGTCTTAACGATTCTTTGTGCCGGACAGACACTGCCTGCTAAATATAAGGCTCACTATCTGTCCGGTAATTATGAAGGCCATAGAGAATGTCATATAACTCCGGATTGGCTGTTAATCTATAAGATCGAACAAAATATACTGACCTTGACATTAACCAGAACCGGAACTCACAGTGATCTGTTTTGACTCCTCCATCAATGCCACATCTGCCTAAGCCAATAAGTTTTCCTGTTTACTAATGATATGATGATGGGGCAAGACACAGTGTTTTCTATGTTTGCAGCATTGGATTTTACATATAATTCCCCAATCCCTTTCGGAATCCAAAGAGCTTTCGGAAATTTAAGGCTGCTATTTTACTTATAAAAAAAGAATTTACCCCGTTGTTTACCTCTTGGCAGTTTATCAAGATGATAATTCTTTCATATGTTGGCTGGAATAGTTTCTACGCCATTTCTCAGCCTTGCTAAGCTACTGTTTTGGACATAAAAACGGAGCCGCTGCTTTGGCAGATTATTCATCTACTTTTGCAACAGCCCCTTTCTTTTACAGATTTTTATTCAGACAGCAACTTTCCCTCTAACAGTTTCTCACTTGAAATAGGCTCGATCATCTACATTTACAAACTTTTCTTCATAGTCTCGCTTTGTTCAGCAATTCCTTTCTCAGATAAATATGATTTTCCCTTGTACTCATCCAATGAATATAGCCTTTCTCCGCCATCATGCAATCCATATCCCCTGTCCCGTATCGATTCTTATACTCTGCACAAATGATGCTAATCCGATATCTATTAAAATCAATAGAATTCAATACTTCATAATCCATACCCTCAATATCAATATCCAGAACATCTAAGTTCTCGCATCCATTTTCCTCCAAAATCTGATTGATATTCAGAACAGGCAGCTTCAAAACATCGCTCCCCGGCGTCGGCGTATCTCCCTCTCTCAGGAAGCGGTTCAATCCAGGGTACTTCCCGCTGCAATACTGCAATGTCCCATTTTTTCCCGATGTGACGCCTACGTTCAATATCTTATTGTCAGGACGATACTCCTTCGCCAACCCTGCCATAACGGGATTGGGTTCCACTAGTATCCCATGTCCCTTCCCCAAACCCTTTTCGTATAGTAAATAGGTATTGTTTGAAATTACCGGATGACACACTCCGATATCCATATAGTGAGGATCCGAGATCTGCAGTTTTTCCAACAAATGAATGAGTATCAGATCTTCTGCATCACTTGAATAATATTGCTGATGCGGAAGTTTGCAGTCAACCAGCCGTCCGACAATAGAATCTGCCCCCGGTACAATTTCCTGAATCTGTTCCAAACATCTATTCTCAATATTCGGATAAATTATTACGCATATACGTTCCCCAGAAAACTGCTTCAGATATTCCGGTGGATTTATCGTACAGCCGCATACTACCTTCCCTATATGGATGGATTCACCATTAATTATTCCATCTAATTTGTAAAGCGCCGGATTATAATATCGTTCAAATTGTACAGCGCTGTTTCCCCACCCTATCACAACATCGTGTGTTCTTCTAATCTCTTCTATCGAAGTCTTTTTTGTATATCTCATGATCTTTTCCTCATTTCTTAAATATTGGTTACGTAATCCAAATGAATTTTATTTTGCCTCCGTCAAACAGTTCAACCCCTCAACGCTCAGATAATCTGTTGCTACCATATCTCCCCCCCATGACAGAAACTTCACCGTCTCCGAAAGGGAATTATACAAAAATACACATATTTTTTTCTTGTATTTTTTAAGTTTTTTAATTTGATCCTCCGTGCACAATTGCCTGCGTATGGAAATCCATTCCACACCCTTTTCTCTGCAGCAGCAGTCGATTTCTATATCACCAATCCCCTTTGTCTTCCTTTCCTCCTCCAGCGGAAGATCAAACATCATTTTTAATCCTGATACCTTTGCCGTCTCCATGCATTCTCGTTCCATAACTCTGAGAATCAGCCTTTTCTTCAATTCCTGATCCTTTTGCATACTCTTCTGTATCAGCCCCGCTATCTTCTGCATCTCGGCAGGCGTGCTGTATCTTACGTCCAGAATCATCTGTGCACCCGGCATATCCCTCAGATAATGGATCAGCATCTCATAATCCATCACATCATAATGCCCGTTATAATACTTGAGCCTCATGAATTCTTCATAACAGATTCCGTGCTTCATCGCCTCCTGCTGCGTCTCTTCCATCCCAAGCTTATTTACAGATGAAGGACCCCATCCGTTTACACAAACCGCTTTCCCGTCCGACGTCAATTTCACATCTGCCTCAAACCACCGAAATCCATCTTCGTATTTTTCAAAAATTGTTTTCGGTGAGTTCATTCCACAATATAGAAAATTTTTTCCTCCCAGTGCGTTTGCAATCAAGACATTTTCCCACCCCTCCTTTCTAAAATTCTCCTGCAGATAACACTTCCCATCCTCCCGTGATCGTCCGTATTTTCTTAAAAATGCAGTTAATGGTATTAATATCCGTGCTCTTTCCTCTGGTGTACATTCACGGCAGCCTTCTTCCAAAGCAGACTTAAGTGCATTTAATACCCTTTCCACTCCAATCTCTTCTGCTTTTATAAATCGCTCCGGATAGCCTGATGCTTCGCCCCAACGGAGCATTTTTTCATTCCAAACCAGCCCTATACTCGGTACGCCCATGGAAAATGCTATGATATTCGCATGCAGTCTGACGGCAATCACTCCCGCATAACCGGAAATTATTCCTGCAAGTTCTCTTCCTTCCACTGGCCTGCAGACCAGATGCCTTCCTATTTCCTCAATTCCGGCATACTCTAAAATTTCAAGTGCGAACTTATTATCTTCCTCCCAGCCATTCGTAAAGATTTCCCATTCATATCCCTCCCGCTGTAATCCGTCTATGATTCCTTTCCAGAAATCCAGCTGAAATGCTCTTGTAATAAAAGGGGAACCATAATCTCTAAATAAATGATCCTGAGATATGCCAAGACCGATTTTCCGGGCTCCTTTTTTCCCCTTATATTGATATACCTCTGAGGCAAATGCAGCAGGATCAAGCGTTTTGTCCAGCCATTCCTTTTCACTTTCTAAGTATTTTTCTGCTAGGATCTCGAAATCATCCCGGACTGTAATCCCTTTTACACAGGTTTGATTTACCGAATGTTTCAGTCTTAGGCATCTTTCATCAGCTTCATCATAATCTTCCACACCTACGCAATTAAAATATACCGGAATATTGTACTTTTCCGTCACCTCAATAATATCGGGAATATATCTATGAAAATTTTCTCTCTTATATTTTATCAATCCTCCCCCTGCAAAGATAACTGCATCTGCAAATCTAATAAATGTCATATCTTTCGAGTACATATTGTATGCTTGAATGCGATAATTTTCTATCCCCGCCTGTTCCAGAGCCTCTTCTAAAAAAAAGCGGGTACATTCTGCAATCACTGTATCACCAAGGTTCCGGTTAATGTATTCAACAAGTACAATATTAACTCTTTTCATCCTGTTTACCTTATTCCCCACTGCTCTTTTTCCATGGTATACTCTGAATTCTTCACATAATTGCTTCCATTCAGACATGAGAAATCACAACACTCTGAATCATAACCGGTTTATTAATTGCATTACACATCATAACAAGACTGCTCTGATCTCCGTAATAAGCGTCTGCCAACACAATTGCCCGGTCCACATCCGGCGAATCGTCATAGATGCCGAAATCTTCATTCTTATAGCTTTCTACTAATTTCTGATATTGTTTCCATAATTGAGGACGCATAGAAGAAACCGTTGCTTCCATAAGCGGATGGGGGCGCCACAAAAGGACGACTTCGTCTTGCTGTTTTTTAAATACACCGAATACTCGTTCCATCTTGCAAAGCATCTGCTCCGATTTTCTTAAAAACGCACTGATGCTTGTATTATAAAGCACTACTTTCTTTTTTCCTCCATCTTTGCGGAAAAAATATTGCTTCCATTCTTCCGGTATTTCTACACCTTCTTCATTCATTTTTCTTATTCTGTCTAGTTTGGGTGAACCCGTACCCTTGATTTTCCGCTCGAATGACTTTCTTGCATTTTCCCCACATAGCATCACCATACTCTCGATATAGAACTGTCTCATGTTTTCTGACTGCACAATAATCTCATCTGCATACATGACAGCCGGTACTTGTGCCAAATGCGCCTTCGCCATAAGCTCGTTCTTATTTTTAAGATCAATCTCTTTCAATACAAAATACGGAATATATACGAGTTTATCCGTATATTTCTTTAAATTTTTTGAATAGAAAAATGGATGTACACTCGTAACAATATTCATTTCATCATATGGATTATGGATATATATCTCATCCGGATGATTCTTTTCAAAATCATAAGTTGCATAATCAATAACCGGAACATTTGGCGGAAACTGTTCACCCTCATAATGGAATTTCCCAAAAGAACCATCCGATCTCCTGTCGTAATATGGAATCGGGATTACTTTAGCCTCAATTCCCGGAACTGCACTGACTTTTTCCCATACGCTTTCCAGGGAATCCCACATAGAGGCTTTGTATGGCAAAAATACAACTTCTATAATCTCCGGTAGTTCCTGCTCCATTATATGAGCAGCATTCTGATAACTATCATTCAGATTCTCGAAGATTTCGGATGGTTTTAACGGACTGCCTCCAAGAATCTGTTCGTATACTGCATATACAAGTTCACAATAATTTTCCAGAGTTGCTACCGATGCCGTCCCCTCGCCCTCTATCTCATCAATTTTAGTTCCGATTGCTATTGCGGTATTCTGACATTCCTCAAGACATGCTGCTGCTTCACCATGATTTTTCTCTATATTCTCCACAATAACCTTGTGCGCGCCCTCCAAAAGCGCCAAAAGGTTCAGAAGCCGTTTTTTCATCTGCTTCTTCAATCTAACCGCCATTCTGCCGCCGCAAGGCGGCTCTCAATTCAAAGGGAACTTTCGTGCATAAGGTAACACTTCCGTGTTACCTAGCACAAATTCCCGGTTGAAAAATGGCTGAACAGCCATTTTTCAACCTAATCCCTCGCTTTTCTTAGTTATAAGAATATAAATCCCCTATATCAACCATCACATCGTGCGTCGGATTCCTATCGGGTACATTCGGATATAGTTTCCAATCCGGCGAGAAGCAAAACTCCAAAGACCCCTCATAATGCTTCGGGGCATAGAATTGATGTCCCTCAAATGTCACTTCAACTGCCTCGTCAAAATTATCTTTCCGGACAAGATCTACATTATAGGGACTTCGGTTCACAGAGGTCCAAAACTTTAGTCTGCCTTTCTTATTGTCAAATTTTGTAGCATGTTTCAGGAAATTCTCCCGACATGTTTCCGTTCCCATAAGCGCCAATTTCTTATAATAAAATCGCTTTATGGGGTTCTTCTCACTATTGGCTCCTACCGTAGACCATAGTGCGGTTCTCCAAAATCTGCATATCCTGGTATGGAAAAAATCAATAAAAGCATTAGGTGCCGCCGGATATAAGGGAAAAATATCTATAAACACGCCGATTTTATGCTCCAGTTTATCTCTTCCCGGTTTTGTATAGGTTGTCCCCTTATGTTCAAGATGATTAAATATAATATGATGATATGGCTCTGTCTGCGGACAACGGTAAAAATATTTATCCTGATCCAGCTCTTTCTGCATAATTTCATATAATTTATCACAGTCCTTATAGTACATTGTCACGTCAATATCATCATCCCACGGAATGAATCCTTTATGCCTGAGCGCACCGATCAGAGTTCCAAAATTAATGTTATATTTCAAATCATACTTTCTGCAAATACGATCAAACTCTGTCAATAATTCAATCTGGATCAACTGGACTCTTCTTATCTCTTCTCCCCCCGCCAACAATAGTTCACTTTTTACCGGCGCAAAGAGTTTCTGTTTTGTTTCCCGGGAATACAAGGAAACTAATCTTTCTCTGTCCTTAACGCAAAAGCACTCCACACCATAAAAGTTAATTCTCTCCACGTTTGACCAGAAAGCCTTATAGGTTAATTCCGCCGCCTTAGATGGAAGAGCATCCGGCATCCGATTGAGCCCTGCAAACATAGTTCTTGTTCCCGGTAGAAAGAGATACTCTGACTTTTCTCTGCTTTCTAACTGTCTGACATTTTCCTCAAAAGCAACAAAATTTCTTTTTTTCAGATAAAACGCACTCCGGATATGGCGAGGCAGCATCTTTATCCATATAACAATCGGCAGTTTTTTCACCGATCTCCGGAAAAATATTGGAAGAAGCTGATCTTTAAAGAAACGATTCACTTTTTTCCATTCTTTTTTCGTATTTCCTGCATAGTAAAGCGGAGTAATAGATAAATGTGTTCCATAATAAAACTCTTCCTCTTTTCGTGTTTTATCAAGTTCTACTCTGGAATGTTTCACGAACCACATATCACATGTGTAAAACTGCTTTGTATTCTCATAATTATGTATAGAAAACCCTGTATTCTCTAAGCAGAATTTCTTTAGATAGTCCGCTATTTTCCGAAATCCTTCATATTCAACCGCAATACTTAAAGTGGGGTAACACTGACTAAAGTCAATATTTTCTAGTGAAATCAGCGCCCTTCCTGTTAAAGTATAAATAATGCCTTCCCGAACACAATACTCGTCAACTATTTTCAATAGTTCCAAAACTGTTCTATGGGCTTGATTTAACTCTTTCTTCATTTACTTCTTCTCTCTTTCCGTCGGATTACTTCGTCTCTATTCCGTAATAATTCATCATATTTCTGCAGGCGTCTTCCAACGATATTCTTGGTATCCAACCCAGAGATCTTAATTTATCTGAACTTGCTGCCACATAAGATACCGCATGTTTCACTTCCACGTCATGTTTTCTCGCTTCCATATCATATTCAATATCAATCTGTTCCTTCGCGCATGACGACATAATCCGGGCAAATTCTAAAACGGATGCCTCTGCATCTTCATTACTGATATTATAAGCCTGTCCACTCTGTCCGTCTGCCAAAACAGTCAATATGCCTGTAATTGCATCTGTGATATATAGAAATGATCTTATCGGACTGCCATCACCCTTCAGTACAATCTTATGTCTGCTTAGTATCTGGGAAATAAAGTCAATATGTATTCTTCCGTCATTCAGAGATATACCGCCTCCCATAATCTGTGTTGGGCGGACAATCTTTGTTTGAACACCTTTTTGCCCATAACAAGCACACAAATTTTCTGATGCCCGTTTTGCATACGCGTACACATTTCTGACATCCATCGTGTCCAGGAAACCAAGCTGCGGTTCCACAAACCGTTTTTCTTCTATTTTCCCATATACATCCACACTTGAAAAAAGTAGGAATTCTGCTTTCTTTTTTTCCGCCAGCATAAGAAGATTGTCACAGCCAAACACATTGACCTTAAATGTTTCTACTGGATTTATATTACTGTTCACCAGCCCTGCCGGACTCGCAGTATGAATAATATAATGAACTTCCTGCTCTATCGCGACAGGAATCTGTACATCCTGAATGAGCAGTTCAAAATCCTCTCTTGCGTAATACCTGGAAAAGCGAAGATCTGCTCTCTCCTTACTCCTGCAAAGGGCAATTATTTTCACATTAGTATGAAATAAGTCATTCCTTTTTAATAATCCATGCACGATGTATTGTGATACGTACCCTGTCGCCCCGGATATGAGGATTGTTTTTCCGCTCATTTTATCCCAATTAACCGATGAATTGGCTATGAGCTCTGCATCCTTTCTGAACATCTCTTCCATATTCATGTAAAGTTTAAATTTCTCCTCTTGTATCTGTATATTTTTCTTCCTGCTGTAAAAACAATGGATGGAGTGCCTCAGCAATCGCCAAGTCCTCTGGATAGGTTACTTTTATGCAGAATCTGTCACCCATAATCATATAGCACTCAACCCCCATATTAAGGACAAGCTCGCTGTCTTCCGTAACGTCCATCTTGCGGTATTCCTCATCTTCCATGTAAACTTTATGTCCCATCAAAAGGATCCCGTACCGAAATACCTGAGGACCTTGTTGGAGATACAGCTTCCGTTTCTGTAATGTCCGGCTCACTCTTTTTCCATCATTGCTAAAGGTGATTGCATCCGTGGCTTTCACGACGGTAATCGTTGCGTCGTATGTTTGAATCATTTCATAGTGCTTGTCTATTGTTTTCTGAGACACAAACGGACAAACCGCTGTCATGATCATGACCGTGTCTCTGCCTTTGGCTGGTATTTCCTGGAGTCCGTTGAACACAGACTGCTGCCTCTCCTTTCCCGGACGTGCAAAATACTTTACTTTACTAATCCCATATTCTTTTATCCATCGACTTATATTGTCCTCCTCTGCCTCCGCTGCAACGATACAGACTTCATCTATGTTTTTATTTTTCTCAGCAATTCTCAACGAATACACAATCATCGGAACTCCGGTCAGTTCAATAAATTGTTTTGATATTTTTCCGTTTCCAAAGCGCTGTCCCTTGCCTCCGGCCAATACAATCGCATAATTCATATTTGCTCCCATCTGCGAGCCATAGCGCACATTCAAATCAGGAAGGTTGAAAGATTTTTCTTTCAACCTTTTCTCCTTATATCAGGCTCAAAAGATCCTCTAATTTAAAATTTTCAATTTCTGCTATAATTTCTCCCTGTTCTACCGCGAGATTCAATCGATCCGACTGAAACACTTCCTGTCGCTCTGTTTCTAATGCATACTCTTCTGTCCTGCCGTCTTCCTTATAAATCTTGAAACGTCTGAACTGCTTAGACAACTTGTTAACCTCTCTGAAATAATAGCATTCATCTGTCTCGAATCTAAACGTTACCACCGAGTTCTCCTGCGGCTTCCATCGTTCCTCCAATACAAGCTCTTTTGACTCTGTTTTCACTGTGAGTACACTATTGGCATACCCTGGCATGAAAAACAGTTTATCTTCACAGTGGATAATTTTAGAAAAAACAATTTTTTCTGCTTGAAATTCGGCAGGATAATCCGTGATTTCACTGACGAAATTACTTTCCGGGTTCCATACTGCAATCGAGCCTTTTTGTCTCGGCACAATCCAGTAATTCTCCCCATACTTGTACATGTCCATCGCCCCATTGTTATATCTGCCAATTCGATGAATGATTCCCTTCTCTGTCTCCATGTTAAATTCAAGTATTATATTGTTATTACCACTTGGTATATAAATACAATTCCCCTCTATACACAGCCCGCCTCTAAAAAAATACCCCTCTTGGGGGATCCATCGTCGAAGTACTGTAATCCTATTCGTTTTGATATTCAACTTTAATATCCCCGGATAGGTGAAGGGAATGATGAATATGTTCTCTCCCCACTGTACCGCTTTAATGAATTTGCAATTTTTTTTATAAAATGAGCATTCAGTCGCTGGAAGCGGTACAGACAATTGCTCTATCGTCTTCTTCTCAATATCATAAATGGATATGTACTCTCCCGAAGTCGGAACAAAATAAATTTTTGAAGCAACATGCAGCGCCGAAGCATACAATCGCTTCCCATTTACTTTTTCATTTGGAAACAACATCTTATATATACATTTTTGCTCCTCCAGATTCACTTCATACAATCCGTTAAACTCGAACGCAGCCGCATACCCGGTTCCACTTTCTGCAAATGCAATTGCTTCGATTTCTAAAGCGGGTTTCCCTTTCATAATCTCCCCCCCTTCTTTGTTATAAATATTATTCTAGAGAAACGCTGAATTAATTGAACGTTTATCAAAACTGTCTCCCCTCGAAGTTCCGCCCCTTCTGGAAAACATAAGATTGGGAAACCTAACGCCTCCGGTCCAAACGTTCTCCCTTCTCCACATATATTATAATGTACTTTTTATGGTTGGCTGTTCGTTGAATGGCAGATATTATATAAAACGGTTTCCTGCATTCTGGTTTGATACATGCAAACGTAACAAACATATTGCATTCCTATTTTTTAGGAAACGTCAAAATTCAAATGATAACCTCCGGTTTTTGATATTTTCTCTGAAACGAAATCATCCTGTTCCTCTTCATTTATTAAATAAGGCATATTTGGACACCTTTTCAGGTGATGCAGACAGATCCTTAGGCCCCGCCTGCTTCGCTCCCGGTACTTCTCAAAACGCCAAACCTCTGCGTCCCGAGTTCCCATGGGTCTTGGCATACCCAATCCCCGGTTCCTTCGCAGGAACCGGCTTCCAATGCCGTTCTTGTTTTTCTATCAATAGAATTTTCCCGCGTTCCTATTCCCGTCCCCGGTTTCGGTCAAACGCAGCCTTGCGGCACGTTCATCCACGGAAGCCTTCGTCATGAACCACACTCTTTTTTTCCTGTAAAGCCCGGCCTCTTTTCAGCACATTCTTTGCCGTATTCTCCCTTTCCGGAAGCCTGGTTTCACAGGACGGGCAGCAAAAGAGTTCTCCCTCTTTTGTACCTTGTGCACCGCAGCAGCAGCACTCGGTGCTGATGCCTTTTCCGAATACCTCCACCAACTCCACCGAACGTTCCCGGCATTTCCGGGCCAGTCTGCTCTTTACGAACCCTTTCTGCCACATGGCAATGATGGCGTTGGCCCTTCGGCTGAATCCGGCCTTGGATACCGCTGGAAGCCTGGGCACGTAGATTACCCCCGGCTTTTCCGTGTCCAACATGCGGTTGATCTCCGCATTTACATAGTCATGCATGGCTGCCTGCAGCCGGTGCTTTTCGTCATTATACTTCTTCATGCCCGGATTGTTTTTGGCGTTCCTCTGGTGGCGGGGCAGCTTTTCCCGTACATAATCCGTGAGGGCGGTCTGGTATTCCAAATATTTTTCCCCGTAGGATCTGCCCTGGTCTGTCACGAACATGCATTTCAGCCCCATGGCCAGACCGGTCTCCCCCTCATATCCGTCGGGATGTCTCTGTCTTACCTCTATGGGGACATTGACCGTAATCCTGCCCTCTTCCGGATAAAGGCGGATGTAAACCTGCCTTGTATAGCGGTTGTTGTCTGTCAGGGGAATAAACAGCCTCTGGCGGCTTTCTTTCATGGATAGATAGATTCCATGATCCGCATACCTGTATCCCTTGGGAGATGCAGGGAATCCCTCCGCCGCATCCGTGCGGGGCCGGTTCAAATGACGGCGCACCTGTCTGCGGAGATATTGATCCAGCCGGTGGGCATCCACCTTGCTACAAACAGCCTGGAAGCGCTCTTCCCAGTTCTGGGCGAGGGCAGGCCTTTCACCCAGCAGAATGCCCTCAAAGCACTGACTCTGCTTCATAACAAAGCGCAGGTAATGCCGGTCCTGCGGGGTAAAGTCGGAATTGCCCCGGATATTCTTCTCTACATGGCTCTTCACATCGGTCCACTGGCTTTTGATATCCCCCAGGGCATCAAAAATGGACAGATAGAAATACACAGACGGCAGCCCCAGTCTTTCCCGCAGCCCGCTCTTCGTCATCTCGTTCTGGACGGTATAGCCCGGATAGATTTTAGGGAGGCTGCGGATGCCGCTGTAGCGGTCGTAAACATAATTCTTGACTTCCCTGCAGTCACGTGCGATTTCCTGCAGCCGTTCCATGTCGGCGGCGGAAATGGGAACCTGGTTATGTTGATAAACCGTCTTAAATATAGTATCCTTATGGTCTTTCATAACGGTTCCGCCCTGCCATATCGGGAAGCAAATGTTTCGCAGATTATTTTAGTCTGCGAAAGAAAAAACAGGTATCCTTTCTGTCTCATAGAATTTATCGTCATTATTGTATCAACCTTAATAGGAATTTGCAATCTTTTTTTCACCCAAAGTATCCAGGAGGGACTATCCCGGCGTTTATTTTGGACAATCCTTGTCCTTTTGATACGAAAAGCCATAGAAAGTGGAGGAAAGGAAAAATTTTCATAGTCACTTTCATGGTCAAAATCCCCGGGCAGGACCACCCCGACCAGACAAAGGAGGAGCAGACAATGGGAAGACATGGCGAAAACATCCGGAAAAGGGAAGACGGGAGGTGGGAGGCCCGTTATCAGAGGCCGGACAGCCCGAAAGGGAAGAGGATTTACCGTTCCGTGTATGGAAGTACTTATGAGGAAGCAAAGAAAAAGAGGGATGACGCCGTCCGAATGGCAGAGGAGGGGCCATTTCATGCTCCGGAGCAGGCTGGAGAGCGTGGAGATAAGCCCTGTATGCAGATTGTGTTTTCCCAGGCGGCCTCGGAGTGGCTGGAGGAGGTGGCGGTAAAACGTAAGTATTCCACCTATGTGAAGTACAGGAACGTGTATCGGATACACTTGGAAGAAATATTAGGCCCTCTCCGGCTTTCCGAAAGGCCGAATCAGCAGATACAGGAAAAGATTTTTGACCACTTATCCGGGGAAAGCCTGTCAGACAGCATCCGGAAAAGCGTTTGTATTGTCGCCAGGCAGATCCTGGAATTCGCGGGCAGGAAGTATTCCGCTCATATCCCGGTAATGAAACTGCCGGCTGCAAAACAGGGAAGGAGACCGGTAGATACCTTTTCAAAGGCAGAGCAGTCCCGGATCCTGGATTGTATTTATAACGGGCCCGATAAATTTAAAATTGCCATGCTGCTTTGCCTGTATACGGGAATACGCCTGGGGGAACTGTGTGCGCTGAAGTGGTCGGATTTCGATTTCCGGGACAAGACAATGACGGTAAACAGGACCGTGCAGCGCATTGCCGTAAAGGGGTATATGACAAGAACCATTCTTATGGAAACGGATCCCAAAAGTGAAAGTGCGAAAAGGACCATTCCGCTTACAGAGGAAATGATAACACTGCTGGAGGGGCTTCGGGGGGAGGGAGAATATGTTTTCGGGGGAAAGAACCCCCTTGAGCCAAGGACTATGCAGTACCGGCTGAAAGGAATTTTGAAAAAGGCGGAGGTGGAAGGCAGAAATTTCCACATCCTGCGCCACACATTTGCCACAAACTGTGTGGAAAGCAGCATGGACATAAAGACCTTAAGCGTGATCCTGGGCCACTCCGATGTGAAGATCACCTTGAACCGATATGTGCATCCCACCCTGGACTCCAAACGAATTCAGATGGGAAGGCTGCCGGATTTTTATGGTCGGATTCGTGGTCACGCAGCCTGAAAAATACTGTGTTTTGGGGGATTTGGAAAGATTTTCGCAGACTAAAATAGTCTATGAAAGAAAATCCGCTGTATGGATTTCATGTTGGATGGAATCCGGCCGTTTCGCAGAGAACATTCTTGTTATGAGGAAAATAGAAAGACCGTAAATCCTTATTCTATCGGATTTACGGTCTAAATGTGTTTAATTAAACTTTTTTCTACCCAAAATACACTCACACAAACCGGTACACCTTCGCATAATGAACTCTGTTTGTCGCCCTATGGCAGATTATTTATAATGCCCACTGCAGGAAATAATAATGATAACATCATTTTCGGCTGCATTAACCCCTTATTCCTCAATCAGTTCATGTTCTGCCAGTTTCAATCGTCCCGTCATCCCCGGCCCAGATCTCCGGCCGCCTTGATCTTCACCCGGTTGGTATTCCCCGGATAATACTGCAGGGGCACGTCTTCCATATCGATGATCTCCACGGTTTCACGGATTGCCCCGGCTGTCACGGCCATTTCCACCGCCTCGGCCTTGGCTTCTTCCAACGCCTGCTCTCTGGGCACCACCTGATAATCCACCAGCTTTTCATAGGTGCCCGAGACCTTGGAAATGGCGGATCCGATGGCATTGGCCACGCCGCCGGATCCGGGCCGGGCTACGCTCCTGGCTCCCTCCAGTTTTTCAGGCAGGATGACAGCGCCGCCTCCCACCAGGATCACGTCCACTTCATCTCCGGAGACCTTCACGGAATCGATGGCATCCTCCACCAGGGCGCTGATCTCTGCCATGGCTTTCCTGGCAAACTCCTCATCCAGCCCTGCCACCCGGCTCGGGTCTCCCAGTTTCGTCATGCCCAGCCGTACCGCAATATCCGTGGCCGTGCACACGTCCCCGCCGAACACCATGGCCTTCTCCGTAATCTGATAACCCACGGAATCCGGGCCCACGCTCACCGTCCCGTCTTCCCGCTGCCGGACGATCGAACCGCCGCCCAGTCCGATGGACACCACGTCAGGCATCCGGAAATTGGTACGCACGCCGCCGATGGTCACCGCCACGCTGGACTCCCTGGGGAAACCGTTCTGGATGACGCCGATATCCGTGGTAGTGCCTCCCACATCCACCACCACCGCGTTTTGCAGCCTGCTCAAATAACTGGCGCCGCGTATGGAGTTGGTCGGCCCGCAGGCGATGGTGAGGATGGGGTATTTCCGGGCATATTCCATGGTCATAAGGGTGCCGTCGTTCTGGGACAGATAGACCTTGGCATCCGTAACGCCCTCCGCCTTCAGGCTCCTGGCAAATCCTTCGCTGAAGGATTCCGCCACCTGATAGAGGGCCGCATTCAGAATCGTGGCATTTTCCCGTTCTATCAGCCCCATGGAGCCGATCTCGCTGGAAACGGAGACGTGCACCTCCTCTCCCATGATTTCCCGGCACAGCCTGGCCGCTTTCTGCTCATGCTCGTCCCGTACCGTGGAAAAGGTGCCGGAGATCGCCACGGAGCGGATCCCCTTTTCCTTTAACCCCCGGAAAAAGGCCCTCGCTGCCTCTTCGTCAAAGGCTGCCAGCTCCTTTCCGTCGTATTCAAAACCGCCGCCGATCACGGCGGAATCCACCGCCAGGCTTTTCAGCTCTTCCGCCCAATCCACCATAGGGGGGATTCCCAGCGTTGCCGGAGCGCCGATGCGCAGGATACCGATGGGGGCCAGATGCTTCCTCTCCACAATGGCATTGGTGCATTGCGTGGTTCCCAGCATGGCCTGGGCGATCTCGCTGCGGTCCACGCCGGAGCGCTCCAGGACGGTGCGCACCGCCGTCAGGATCCCTTCGTATACATCCGCCGTTGTCGGGCATTTCACGCTGGCCGCCACCTGCAGGTTTTCGTCTATCAGAACGGCGTCCGTATTGGTGCCGCCCACATCAATCCCCAGTCTGTACATTACAAAAGCCCTCCTTTACACCGTTCCTCCAGCGGAATATAGTCCGTGTCCACGCCAAAATACCTGGGCCCCACCAGTTCCAGCCCCTCCTGTGTCCTCCACAGGGGGAAACACTGCAGGCCCACCACCAGTACCCGCTTTCCGTATTTCAAAGCGTCGGTGGGCACCGGCTGGAAGGTTTCCACATCCACCAGGCAGATCAGGTCGGGAGTGGTGGCCACGATCCGGCCGTCCACGGTGGCGGACAGGTTTTCGTTCTGAAACTCCACATAGGCGCCATGTCCCTTGCAGTCCCCAATACCGTCCAGCATGACCCGGCCGAAATTAAATCCGGCGCGTACCTCGCGCCGCACATCGCTGATCTTACCGCGGAACAGACGGATCCCCTCCGTAATACGCAGGAATGCTTCCTCCGGCGTGCAGTCTGCGGCCTCCTTCACCTTCCGGATGGCGGAGCCCAGCGTCTGGCTGCGGGTTACGATACCCTTAACGCCGTATTTTTTCATAAAGGCGCCTTCCATCTGGTACAGGGATACGGAAACCGAGCCGCCGCAGGCCATGGTAACGGCCCGGGCCAGCTCCTCCGTCCATTTATTCGTGATGGTGCGGAAAATCGTGGAATTACCCTTCTCGTCCACGAGAGCCATGGGCGTTGCCGAACCGCCCCCTATGGTGAAAGTGACCATCTGCAGCTCGGGAAAAGCCCGGCCCATTCCGTCGCAGTCCACCAGCGGCAGTCCCAGTCTGGCTGCCGCCGCGATGGGAAGCATGGAATTGACACCGCCCGCTTCGATGGGCATGAAAGCATAGATGGGTTTTCCGTAAAATGCGGATACGTTGTCGTAAAGCACCTGATATTCCGAACCGCCGATCGCCTTTTCCGCCAGGATCGTGGGCGCTCCCATCATGGCGATGGGTACCACCAGCGCGTCGTCCGGCACCTCCCCCGGATCCAGCAGCGTGACGGGTCCGCATTCCTGTACGGCCCCGATGGCCACCAGCTTCCCGATATAAGGATCTCCTCCCCCTCCCGCTCCCAACAGGGCTGCGCCGAGGGCAATATCTTCGATTTCTTCAACGCCTATTTTTCGCACGTTTCCATTCTCCTTCCTCTATCATTCATTTTCCGCAGCCGCAGCGGCCTTTTCTCCTGCCGGCCGCTCCAACAGCACATAGATCACCAGGGAAATCACGATGCCATTCACCGGCCCCACGAAGAAAGGCAGGTTCAAAAACGGCAGGGCCTCCACCAAGCCGGGGAAGGAAGCAAAGGTGCCTCCCGTAATGCAGGCCGCCAGGGCTCCCACGAGAAACGCGGCCACGCCGGGCAGGGAAAAGCCCTCTTTTCTCCAAAAGCACTCTTTCTTCCCTTTCTTTACCAGCCAGTAATCCGCGATCACCACACCGGCCAAAGGGGGAATCAGGGCCGACATCAGGGAAAGGAAACCCTGAAAAGCATTCAGAAGGCCGAACGCGGCCAGGGCGGTTCCCACTGCCCCCGCTATCCCGGTCGTCATCTTAAATTTGCTTTCGTCAAAGCCCAGCAGATTGCTGAGGGCCAGTCCGCCGGAATAGGCATTGGTCACGTTGGTTGTCCAGGTGGCCAGTACCAGGGTGATAAGTCCCACTGCGGGGACGCCCAGGCTGGCGAGGATCGCGGAGATATCATATTCCCCGGTCACAATGCTCATCACCGCCCCTGTCATCAGCATGAACAGTCCCGCGGGTATTACTCCCACAATCGAAGACTTGACTACGTCCTTCCGGCTTTTCGCGAACCGGCAATAATCCGCGGAAATCACTCCGCCCAGGGCAAAGGACGCCACGGTCATGGAAATGCCGAATACCATGCCCGAAGACTGATCCGGCGCATAGGCCGCGATGGCCGCTCCGCCGTCATGGGAGACGATTCCGGCAATGATACCGTACAGGCAGACTGCCACCAGCAGAGGTACCGCTATGTAATTCAGCCATTTCAGCCCTTTAAAACCGCAGCAGGCCGTAGCCAGCATCACTATGCCCCAGAACAGGGAGCACAGGGCGGTCATCACCGGCCCGGGCGTCCCCATACCCAGCATGGAAGACAACATGGCCGCAAAGGCGTTTCCGCAGGTGGCGGACTGGATTCCGAACCACCCGATGCAGGCGAACGCCAGGAGCACGCTGATGATATATCTCGCTCCCTGTTTTCCCAAGGCGCCCTCCGCCATAACGGACACCGGAAGTCCGGTATCGCAGGCCTGCATACCGATGCAGATCATATAAGCGCAGATCAGGCCGTAACCGATCAGGATGGACGCGACCATTTCTCCCATGGATAAGCCGCCCGCAGACAGCACCCCTCCCACCATCAGGCAGGGGACGCAGATCATTCCGCCGGCCCATACCATGGCGATGGACAGCCAGCTCTGACGCTGTTCGGGCTTTACCTCAAACCCCGTGTTGTTTTTTTCCATAATCTCCTCACTTTCTGCCGCCAAGGGCGGCCCTCCTATCCGGAGGAGCCTTCCGACGCTGCAGACGGTTCCCGTTTTCAGAGGAATCTTGTGCGTCGGAACAAACGTTTCTCCATTCGTCCAAACATCCTTATCCATTATAAACGGGAAATTTTCTTCGGTAAATGGACACAGGGCAAAAGAAAGCATCAATATCTTTGTCCTTTTGGACAAAAACATTGATGCTTTCGGTGATCACCGTGCCCCGCAGGCAGGACGGGCATCTGCGCACAAAGCCGTTCATTCGCTCGCCCCGGCCCGAATGGGGGCCAAATGTGTCAGCAGCTTTTCCACGTCAGTATTCAAAATAAGCTCTTCGTCAAAGTCCATCTTCCGAAGCAGCCGGCGGGCTTCGTCAAAACGTCCCACACTGTCCGGATCGTGAGCATCGGAACTGACAACGACCGGTACACGAAGGCGGCTGCAAAGCGTCAGCATGGTTTGATAGTTCTGTATACAATCCAGTCTGTCCGTCCTCAAGAGAGAACTGTTATTCACCTCCAGTGCCACGTGGTACTCCTTTGCCGCCGAAACCAGAAGCTCATAATTCAGAGGCAGATTACTGTCGTCTGGATGGGATACAAATCGTACCTTTTCGTTCTTCATGCAGGAAATCAGGTTCAACGTATTTTGTTTTCTTCCCGCATCTTCATAGCAGATTCCGTGAAGTCCCACGATTCCATAGTCCAGCCTGTCCAGATAGCGCTGCTCCAACGACAGCTTCCCGTCGTTTCGTACATTCATTTCACAGCCGTGCAGCAGCCTTACCCCATAAAGGCGGTCCGGAATCACGTTCAGGTTCAGAAAATAAAGGGGATCGCAGGTTCCCGGCGTCCCCGGCCCGTGCTCCGAGATTCCTAATACGGACAGCCCCGCTTCGGACGCTGCCTTCGCCATCTCACGGACGGTTCCGTAGGCATGGCCGCTCGCCAGCGTATGGGTATGGATATCCAAAACATAGGGAGTATCCCCGCCGCACCCATTTTCCGTCATATACATCTCTTGGCTCCTATCTGCGCACTTTAGTGCGTTCAAATCAGAGATTCTCACTCCTTAACCGCTCCCATAACGATGCCGGTCACGAAATATTTCTGCAGAAACGGATAAATAAGCAGAATCGGCAGCATAGATACCACAACCTTTGCCGAGTTAAACGTCAGGCTGGACAGCTGCATCTGTTCACTCATCTGTTCCGGCGTCATGGAAGCCATCTGTTCCGGGTTCAAATCCACCACCAGCGACTGGATATAGGTCTGCAGAGGAAGTTTCTCCAGGGAATTAATATATATTTTCCCGTCAAAAAAGGCATTCCAGTGGTTTACAATGCAGAACAGAGTTATCGTCGCCAGTGCTGCTTTAGACATGGGCAGAAATACCTTTAGCAGGATCTGCAGAGGATTCGCTCCGTCGATTACAGCCGCCTCTTCCAGGGAGTTCGGTATCCCCTTAAAAAAATTCATGAGCAGTATCACGTTAAACACGGGAACCGCCCCTGGAAGAACCAGGGCCCAGATGGTGTCCATTAGGTTCAGGTTTTTTACCAACATGAAATTAGGTACGATCCCCCCGTTAAACATCATAAGGAAAATCACGATCCACATGTAATATTTTTTCGCCCGGAACTTCCTCGGCTCTTTTGACAGCGGATATGCCATCAGAATGGTCAGTGACATATTCAGTGCCGTACCGATTACCACCCTCCTTGCGGAAACAAAAAAGGAATGAAAGAACTGGCTTTCTTCCAGTATAGCCCGGTATCCGGCCGTATTGAAATTTACCGGCCACAGGCCCACCCGGCCCATGGCGGCGCTCGTTTTATCGCTAAAGGAGATCGCCACGGTGTTTAAAATCGGTATGAGGCACATCAGGCCGCAGCTGATGAGTAAAAGACTGATCAATAGGTCTGCCGCCGAAACCTTTCTTTTTTCCTTCACGCTTCTCTCCTTTTTTAGAAAATACGGTAGCCTGCAAATTTGTCGGCCAGTTTATAGGATACGGTCAGCAGGATAAAACTTATCACCGATTTAAACAGACCCACGGCTGTACCAAAGCTGTACTGCATGTTTGTCAGTCCCACCCGGTACACATATGTGTCAATGATATCCCCTGTCTCATAAACCAATGGACTGTACAGATTGAAAATTTCGTCAAAGCCCGCATTCATGATCTGTCCCATGTTCAGCGTCATCATCAGGACAATCGTGGGAAGGATAGACGGAAGTGTGATATGCCATATCCGGTCCCACCGGTTCGCGCCGTCGATCTTCGCCGCCTCATACAGTCCCGGATCAATGCTCGTCATAGCCGCCACATACACAACCGCGTTGTATCCGAATTCCTTCCACACATCCCCCAGGACGGCGATGATTCGGAACCACTTATTGCTGACCAAAAACATCTGCGGCTCCATACCGAGCAGCCCCAGGAAACGGTTTACTACCCCGCCATAGGAAAGCAGGTTACTGAACATTACGGCAAGAATGACCCATGAAAGGAAATGCGGAAGATAAACGGAAGTCTGCACCAGGCGTTTCAGCCCGGTGCTTCTGCATTCATTCAGAAGCACCGCGAATACCACCGCCATGAACATACCAAGCACGATTTTTCCCGCCGCTATCAAAAGGGTGTTTTCCATAATCTGCCAGAAATCCGGCAGATAAAACAGACGCCGGAAATTCTCCAGGCCGATGAACTTAGAGCCGAAAATCCCCTTGACCGGTTTAAAATTCTGGAAAGCGATGACCACTCCCGCCAGCGGCACAATATGAAACAGGAATAAAAACGCCATACCGGGCAATAGCATCAGATGATAAAATCCTTCTGCAGTGTTTCTTTTCTTATATTTACTGCCCATCCACCATTACCTGTACTTCCTGTGTGAGGACATCACCGCCCAGTTTCTTCCACTGTTCAACGAATTCGTCAAAATAATCCAACGGTTTTTCTCCCGTAATAATCTGCAGGTACATTTGTTCCTCCAGCTTATCCAGCGTAGGTTTCAGCCTGTCAGAGGATTCCGTCGTATAGTAGTAGGCTGCATCCACGGGATTATTTTCCGGAGTATCCAGGATATTGGAGCCCACATATCTCCCATAGTAATCACGGAAAGTATTCGGCGCATTGGGATCTGAAGGATCTATGCCGTCGGCAAACCGTTTTGCGCCTTCCGCTTTCCATCTGTCATATTCCGTCGTGGTTTCATCGCCGCCCATTACGCCGGTTTCCACCAGGCTCTTGCACAGCTTACCCAGTTTCGGCACCACATCGTAATAGTCAAGGTTGAACCCGCCCGTGGGGAAGAGGGCTTCCCTGGAAACGCCCTGATCGAAAATCGGTTGTACCGTAGCCAGGCCTTCCGCATCAATCCCTCTATAAATGTCATATTCCTCATTGATGATCTTAAGCAGAGCTTCCGGGTTTGCACAATCCTTGCTCACCGCAACCAGGTCCGCGGTGGGTGCCGGAAGAAGGTGATTGAACTTTCCTTCCCCGTCCAGAGGCGCGTTCGCCACGGTCAGTTCGATATCCGGATTATTGATGTAGCTGTCCCCGCTCTGCCCCCACCAGGGTGCAAACCAGGCGCCTGCCAGGCCGGAATCCACAATCGCATCCGTTTCACCGGAACCCACTCTGGTAACGAACTGCTTATCAATCAGGCCTTCTTCGTACATCTCATGCAGAATCTCCAGCCCGTCCTTCATTTCCGGAGCGATGGAACCATAATAAACGTTTCCCGCTTCATCCGTCATCCACTGTGTCGGGTAGGCGCCCACGCTGTGGAAAATCGGCTCCACGCCGAATTTATTACCGTAACCGGCCACCGGTTTCGTCGCATGGATTGCCAGGCCGATGGTATTCCCCGGGCCGTTTCCGCCCGGATCCTTTTCCACAAATTCTTTCAGGACATATTTCAGTTCTTCCATGGTGGAGGGTACTTCCAGCCCCAGCTTATCCAGCCAGTCCTTGCGCAGCCACAGGATGTTGTGCCCGTAGCCTATATTTGCGGTGGAAAGAGCGTAGAGTTTTCCATCGATAGTGAGGGGTTCCAGGTTCCTCCCTCCAAATGTGGCATAGGTCTGCCTCATATAATCCCCCGCATAGGTCTCATAAATGTCGGTCAGGTCAGCGAGCATATCGTTCTCCGCCATCTCCCGGAACGTCAGATAATTAGTGATATACATAATATCCGGCAGATCTCCGGAAGCAATATTCAGCGACAGTTTATTGTTATACTCGCTTGCCTCCGCCTCCCAGGCGATTTTCACGTCGATATTCAAATCCTCCTTAATCAGATCCAGAACCACGTTGTCCGCCGGCGACTGCCCCTCGATCAGATGCGGATTGGTAACCATTACCTTGGAAATGGATACCTCCACCGGTTCCTCATACCTTCCCTTCGGGGAAGCTGCGGGATCCGCTTCGGCCTGCTCCGATTCATCCGGATCCGTTCCGGCTTCCGGCTCCTCCGCCTGCCGGGTATCCGCATTTCCCGTCTCCTCCGGTGCGGCCGCACCCTGACAGCCTCCCAGGACGACACAGGCAGCTAACAATAATGCTGCAATCCTTTTTAATTTCATATTTGTTTTCTCCTCTCCGCGCGCTTTTACGCGCTTATTTTACATAATCCTTTATCTGAAGTCCGTCATATGCCACAGTTATCTGATAGGGCGTTTTCCTCTCTGCACATACAGCGGTCATCTCCTCATGGGTATAGTCCTGTTCCTGGTTGATATGGGTCAGGTAAACCCGGGTATCCGGCGTAACGGTATTCTGTTCAAACAGGCGGCGGCACAGATTGTATGCGCTGTTCAGATCTAAATGGGAATAGGGCATCTCCCCGCGGTCTGCACTCCCAAAGGTCCCCTCCACAATGAAGTAATCCAGCCGGACATTTTTCAGAAACGACAGGGTTTCCACCCCGTAAAAGCCTGTATCCAGCGCATAGAGCATCCGTTTTCCGTCCGGAAGCACGACCAGATAATTTGCGGAATTTTTCTCCAGATGTCCCCTGTGTTCCCCTTTTATCGGTGTAACCAGGAAATCCCCGATCTTCTCTTCCTTCCAAAAATGCAGCTGATGGAATTCAAAATCCTTCTTCATACAATCCGAGTAAAAACTGCTGCTGCCGTCAAAGCCCAGCGAATCGTATTTCTCCACCAGGCCATAGGCATCCTCATTCAGGTAAACATGTACCTTTTCCCCGTTTCCCCTGCTGATCAACGACTTCAGATACAGGTTAAAAGGGCCAAAGTGGTCGTCGTGCGTATGGGTGATCAGCAGATATTTTAAATCATACATGTCCAGACCGGTCCGAATACATGCTGCGAAAATATCCGCTCCGAAATCAATCTGCATTTCTTTGGAAACCCGGAAGCTCGACCGCAGGCGGATTTCCTTTCCGCCGGCTTTTCTTGCGTGTTCGCAGACTCTACACCGGCAGAAAGGCGTGGGTACGCCTTCTCCCGCCCCAGTGCCCATGAACCGCATAATCAACTCGTCCATCATTCCCTCCTTATCATACTGGGCTTTCACATATCCGATGTTGGCAGATTGATCATATCAAAAACGGTTTTTCTCTGTAAATGATGTATCTTTATATTTATTGTCTAAAATCAAGTTCTTTATTTTACCAGTTCAGGCAAAATCCACGAAAACTCACGCTTCCCGCCCATATACACCGGTCAAAGTGTCTTCCGCCCCCTCTCCCCTCCTTGAAACGGCTTATCCTGTATGCTATACTTAGCCAAATCGTACCCGGCAATTTTCTCATGAGGTGTCCTATGATGCTGACAGCGTTGAAAAACCGTTACTTTTCCTTGCGCATAAAAATCATCGTACTATTTCTGTCCCTGCTGCTCCCGCTCATCCTGGCAGGTTCCACGATCTACCAATATGGCTACAGCACGATCCGGCGTGAGATCACCGATTCTTCCTCTGCCCAGCTGGCCCTGTATGCCGGATTTCTTTCCGATGAGATTACCCGGATACAGCTTTCCTGCTATCGTCTGGCATCCAATACGGACATCAACTACCTGATCAACGCGTATCCTGTCATGACCGATTACGAACGTTCGCAGTACATCCTTCGGACGGCGCAGCTGCTTTCCACCCTGCAAAACAGCAGCCAGTTCCTGGAAAGCGCGGCCATCTATATCCCCTCCCTGAACAAAACGATCTCCGTCAATGATTCGGAACCGGGAATCCTGTTCAGCGATTACTTCAGCAGGCAGGGACAACCGGACGCCGTAAACAGCCGTCTCTTTTTTGAGCAGAACCAGCTCTGTCTTTATACCCAAAGCCCCGTCCGTTTTCTTTCCGAAGACGAAGAAGAGCTGTTTCTGCTAAAGGTCACCTTTTCCGGCGGCTCCCTTTCCGAGCTTTTGCGCAATTATACCAGTTTTCCGGGCAGCCGTACCGTACTGTCCTCGGCGGAAGGAAGCCTTTGCCTCGCTTCCGGCCCGGCTGCTTTTGAAGAAAGTTCTGCCAAAATGGTTACCACCTCCACCGGTGTAGAAAACACCGGCCTTATTTTGACCTCCTATGTCCCCACCCGCCAGATTTTCGGGGAAATCAGAAACTACCGCCTGTTCTGGGTCGCCTATATCACCCTCTCGGTTCTGGTAATTTCCCTTTTCAGCCTTGCTCTGCAGCATCTCATCAACCGGCCCGTCAAATACCTGCTGTGCGCCATTCATGAGATTGAGGCCGGCCGTTACCGGCTCACGGACACTCCCATTACCAGCAACGACGAATTTCGTATTCTGTACCAGTCCTTTCACAAGATGGCGCACAGTCTCGACAACCTGATCCACCAGGTCTATGAGCAGAAAATCCTTACCCAGCGGGCAGAGCTGAAACAGCTGCAGTCCCAGATCAACCCGCACTTTCTCTATAACAGCTTTTTCAATATTTACCGCCTCGCCAAAGATGAGGATTGCGAAAATATCGTCCTGTTTTCCAAATATCTCGGAAATTATTATCAATATATCACCAGAAATGCCGCTTCCGAGGTTCCCCTCAGCGCAGAATACGAGCATGCCGTCAATTATTGCAGCATACAGAAGTTCCGTTTTGACGGACGGCTTGAAATACGGCTCGCCCCTCTTCCGGAAACTTTCCGCAGTCTCCGGGTGCCCCGGATGATCATCCAGCCCCTCCTGGAAAATGCCTTTGAACACGGCCTGAGTCAGGTTCCTTCTCCCTGTCTTCGTCTGGATATCCTCCAGGAAGGTAATGCTCTGATTATCTGTGTGGAAAACAACGGTCCGGGACTCTCAAAGGAAATGTTCGAGGAGCTCCGAGGGAGGCTGGAGGCTTCGGATGGCACCCTGGAAACCACCGCGCTCATCAATATACATCGCCGTCTCCGCATGACCTATGGAAAAGATGCCGGACTTTGCCTGTCCCAAGATAACGGATGCGGCCTGACGGTAAAAATCCATATCCCCCTCCCTCCCCGGGAGACATGAAGCGAAAGGAGAATACGATGTATAAATTACTGATCGTTGACGATGAAAAGCATATTGCCGATGGGCTCTACCGCACCTTTTCCTCCATATCCGATATCTCCCTGGAAGTCTACCGCACCTATTCCGCCCCGGACGCCCTGGAGCTTTTCACCCGTTACCGCATGGATATTCTCATTACGGATATCGATATGCCGGTTACCAATGGGCTTGACTTAGTGTCCGAAATAAAAAAAAGATGGCCGGACTGCCGTACCATCATTCTTTCCGGTTACAGCGAATTTGACTACGCCCAAACCGCATTGTCCTATCACTGTGATTATTATATTTTAAAAAGTCAGGGAGACGAGCCTTTAATTGACGCTGTAACCGAATGCATCCGCCGCCTGGAGCAGGCCTCACGGGAAAAAAGCTGGACAAGGCAGCTGGAAAGCGAACTGCAGAGAGTCCGTCCCATGCTGCAGCAGACGTTTTTGAATAATCTCCTGAAATCCCCTTCCGTGCCCGCCCCCGAAGCGGCCCGCTGCATGGAGGATGCCCGGGAGCTCGGTCTCTCCCTCTACGAAGAAAAACCTTTTTTTCTGGTCGGATGCCGTTTAGACCGTCCTCCCATAGGAGGCGGTCCCACGGAGCTTCCCTCTTCGCTGATAGAAATACATATAATTTTTCAAAACTGCCTGACGCAACGGGCCATATGCACCCCGATTTTTTCGGATGAACCTCAATATCTGCTCTGGCTGATCCAATCCACAACGGATGAACCCGATGCGTCCTTTTACGCCTTTATCAACGGGTCTGCCGAAAATTTTTATTATTGTATGCGCAACAGGGAAATCTCCCTTTCCCTGCTTTTGGACCCTTCTCCCTTTTCCTTCGGGCAGTTTTCCGCTTACGGACGCAAAATGCTGTTTCTTCTCAAGTACAGAATGGGAAAAAATGAAGAAATGGTGCTCAGCAACACCGATTTTTATACCGAAGCTGCCGCCGCCCCGGACTATGAACGGCTGCTTCAACAACTGCAGCAGCTGGAATTCTGTCTGGCACGGGAAAACGCCGACAGCTTCCTGGGCCTGCTTGAAAACCTTCTGCGGCCGTCGGTACCCTACGGCAGCGAACAACAGGCGTTTCTTTTAAACAACCTTAAAACTCTTTTTCTGAATACCCTATATAAAACCGGAAGGCAGAACGACTTCCTTAAAGATTTCCGGACCATGTCCATATTTTATGAACCCTGTGAGAAGGATGCCTCTTCTTTATCCGAAAATCTGTACCGGGTGGGATGCTGGCTCATAGAAACGCAGGATGAGGAAAGAAGCAGGCGTTATAACAGAACCCTGCATACCATCCATACCTACATCCGGGAACACTTGGATGAGGAAATCACCTTAACCACCCTGGCCGAGCAGGTATATTTAAATCCTGTATACCTTTCCCATATTTATAAGCAGCTCACCGGGCAGAAACTGGGAACCTATATCACCGGGCAGAGAATCGAACGGGCTAAGGAGCTGCTGGCCGAACCCGAGCTGAAAATCAATGAAATCGGGTACCGGGTGGGATATGAATCTTCCCCCCATTTCTCCCGCACCTTTAAAAAAGTAGTAGGCATCACCCCGGCCGAGTACCGCAAAAAATACTTTGTTTCCGGCCTGCAGGAATGAGAGATGCTCCATCCGGGCTCAGTCATCCCTGCGTCTTCGCCGGCTCCGTTACCGGGGCGCCTCCCTTCATCAGCCTCCACAGGGCGGCCGCACGGTACACAAACAGCTGCTCCGGAAGCTTATCCACCGGATAGCCCAGCCGTTCCCGAATGCATCTTAACCGGTACTTAACGGTATTTCGATGTATAAACAGCTGTTCGGCGCACCGGGCGGTGCTTCCGTCCGCATCCAGAAGCCAGGTGCAAAGCGTATGCACGAGCTGTATGCCCTCCCCTTCCTCCTCGAGCAGGGCAAGCGGCATCATGGCAGCTTCCACCGCCTCCTCCCCTTCCTCCGGGAGCCGGCGGCACTGGGCGGCGAAATCCATTTCCGGAAGGGTGTAGCAGCGCTTCTTCGGCCAGATGCGTCCCGCATCCGCCAGGTGTTCCCGAATCAGCAGAAAGGCTTTCCTCACGTCCGACGTATCCGCCAGATGATGGCAGCGTACCAGATACCCCTTCCCCTTTCCGGAGGGCATCTCTTCCAGAACCGCTTCCGACAGCCTCGCCACATCCGGTCCGGTCTCCGGCCAGTCCATGAATGCCACCGCATATCCCTCATAGACTTCCGATATCACCGTATTGCACCAGCGTTTCAGCCCGTCCCGCAGCAGTTTCAACGCCTCCCTGCCGTTTTTCTCCGCGCCTTCTCCCTCCCACCTGACCGCCCACATGGCATTCACGGAGGCGATATCGATGTGGAAAATCTCGGCAAGCCGTCTCATTTTCAGCGGTTCGTCCTGCAGGATAGCCTGAACCAGCTCCGCTTCGTTCACCTCCGCATGCTGCCTGCTCCAGATATTCACGGCGAGCCGGACGGTTTCCGCGATCTGCCCCACCAGTCCCTCGGCCAACGGTTCTCCATCCTTCACCAGACACAGGGACATGGAGGAATGGTGCAGGCCCAAAGGACAGTACCAGGCCCAGCGCAGCCCCGGAAACGCCTTACAGGACGGCGGCTGTTTTCCGTCCGGCAGGTACGGGCCAGCCGTCTCCTCCGCGGGTACTGCCAGGGCATCCAGCAGTTCCCCCATATCCAGTTCCAGGGAAGCGGGCCACATGGCCTGTCCCAAGATGCGCTCCTGGCCGTCCAGCAGGATCAGGGATACCCGCAGCCTCTCTCTGATGATCTGCAGCACCGTATCCACGGTCCTACGGTACGCCGGAAGCCTGGACACCTGCTCCAGGACGTCGCTGACGATGGAGACCTCCGCCTTCTGCTCTTCGAAAATCGTTCCCATGATCTCCACAATGGCTTCGCTGTACCGCAGATCCATACGTCCTTCGGGCATGACGATCAGGATGAAATCCAGGGAGTCCGCCAGTTCGATGAGCCTTTTGTCCACCCGCGGCATGAGAATGCCCACATAGTAAAGGATCAGCCCCACTTCGCCCGCGGAGGACAGGCGGCGGATGTTGGCGCACTGCCGCTCCACATCCTCCGCTATCCCTGCAAACGCGGTGATTACGATCTCACCGCCCAGAAAATCGATCCTGTCGAAAATCTCTTTCTGCAGACTGCAGGGATCCGTATATTCCAGGACGGAAACGCTGGTTAACACCTTCTGGAGACTTTTTTTGCCTGCTGCCACCCGCGCCCCCTTCAGGCAGGGCAGCCGCAGGATATCGGATACCGTTACGCCCATCTTTCCTCTCATTCTGCCGCCGACGGGCAGCCTTTTATTCCGGGGATTCCTTTTTCATCCTTTCATGCCGCGTCCTGTGCGGCAGCCAGATGAGAAATCGCGAATACGATTTCCCATCTGCGATTCCATTTGGGCCGCCGGCGGCACAAATGGCGGTTGAAAAATAAGCCATCGGGCTTATTTTATAACCTAACTCCCATCTGCCCGCCTCGGCGGGCATTCAAATCAGGCTAAGGAAACTTTCGTTTCCTGTGAAATCGAAGATTTCACGATATCTCCGCAGAGCATTTCCACGATTTTCTCATACCCCATACCGTGAGAAGCCTTCACCAGGATCGTATCTCCCGGACAAAGCAGGCCGTCCAGGGCTTCGGTTAAGCCGTCCCTGGAATCAAAATGACGGACCTCCCGGCAGCCGCACCGCTCCGCCTCCCCGCACAGGGCGCGGGAAAGATCTCCCGCGGCCAGGATACAGTCCACTCCTTTTTCGGCCGCGTAACGTCCCACCCGCTCATGCATCTGCTTCTCCTTTTCTCCCAGCTCGAACATATCCCCCAGAATGGCCACCTTTCTGCCCTCCGCCAGGCAGAGCAGATCGATGGCTGCTTCCATGGAAACCGGGTTGGCGTTATAGCAGTCGTCGATCAGTACCCGGTCCTTAAGGCGGATCACATGGCTTCTTCCCTTCGTGGCGCCCACTGCCTCGATCCCTTTTTGAATCTCTTCCCCGGAAAGCCCCAGCAGGCTCCCTGCAGCAGCGGCAGCCAGCGCATTATAGACCATATGCTCTCCCGGAAGCGGTATGCGTACCAAAAGGCGTTCCTGCCCGAGACAGATGACGGCCTCGCTCCCGAACAGCCCCTTATTCACCACGTCCTTTGCCCAAATCCCGTTCTTCGGATTTCTCCCGAAGGTAAGGGGCTCTTTTCCCTTCACCTCCCGGATCCCGGAAAGCAGATCGTCGTCCCCGTTCACGCACACCGTCCCGTCCGGCGCCATAAAATCGAAAATTTCGGATTTCGCCCGCAGGATCCCTTCCCTGCTTCCCAGATACTCCAGGTGGCACTGTCCGATATTGGTCATGATGCAGATATCCGGCCTGGCGATCCGGCTCAGATTATGCATCTCCCCAAAATGGTTGATCCCCATTTCCAGGACGGCCGCCTGGGTATCCCCCGGCATGGCCAGAACGGTTAGGGGGACGCCGATTTCGTTATTATAGTTCCCCTCCGTCCTGTGTACTTTATATTTCTGTGCCAGCACCGAAGCCACAAATTCCTTGGTGCTGGTCTTTCCCACGCTTCCCGTGATACCCACCACGCATACATCCAGCTGCTGCCGGTAGAATTCCCCGATCCGCTGCAGGGCCGTAAAGCAGTCCTCCACCAGGATACAGGGGCCGGCAGGATGTTCGGGAAGCTTCTCACATACCACCCCCAGGGCGCCTTTTCTTTGCACCTCTTCTATAAACCGGTGCCCGTCCGTCCGCTCCCCCCGGAGGGCTACAAACACATATCCCGGCTTTACCTTCCTGGAATCCACGCATACGCCGGCCGCCTGTGCCTTAAGGACATCCGCTCCCACCAGCTTCCCTGCGCAGGCCCTTGCAATGTTTTCCAACGTCATGTTTTTCATGATCGGCTCCCATCTACGCCGCCTACGGCGTCCTTTTTTCGCCCTCCAGAGCGAGTTCTATGATCCATTCACACAATGCTCCGAAGTCAACCCCCACCGCTGCCGCTTCCTGGGGAATCAGGGACGTGGGCGTCATACCGGGCAGCGTATTGGCCTCCAGACAGTATATAGCCCCGTCCCGGGCCATCATGAAATCCATTCTGGCGTATTTCTTCAGCCGAAGGGCGGCAAATACCCGCTCGGAAATCTCCTGGATCTTTCGGGTTTTCCCCTCTTCCAGGACGGCCGGGCAGGTTTCCACGGTGGATCCCGCCTGGTATTTATTTTTATAATCGTAAAAACCGCTCAGCGGGGCGATCTCGATTACGGGCAGAGCCTTTCCGTCTATCACGGCGCAGGAGAACTCCCGCCCCTCGATATACTGCTCCACAATCGCCTCATCGTCGTAACGGAAAGCCTCCTCCACCGCCTTCTCATAGTCCGCTTCACTCCTGGCGATACACACCCCCACGCTGGAACCGCCCCGGCAGGATTTAACGATGCAGGGAAAGGGTACCTCTCCCATGCGGCTCTCCTGCCCTTTTTTCAGGCAGATGCCCGCGGGCGTGGGAATATCATACTGGCGGAAAATCTCCTTTGCCAAGCTCTTATCCATGGACAGAGCGGAACTGACATAGTCCGTTCCCGTATAACAGATCCCCAGCAGGTCAAAGGCGGCCTGTACCTTCCCGTTCTCCCCATCCTCGCCGTGCAGCCCCAGAAATACCACATCCGCCGTCTGACAGATCTCCAGCACATGAGGCCCGAAATAGCTCCGTCCCCCGTCCTTTCTCATCGCCTTGATCCGGGCGATATCCGGATTGCTCTCCGTAATTCCTCCGATATCCGTCGCCCAGTCCCTTTCCTCCTCAAAAATATGCGCACAGTCTCCCTCATACCCCAGAAATACATCCAGAAGGACGACCCTGTGTCCGTTTTTCTTCAATGCCTCATAAATCATACGGCTGGATGCCAGGGAAACGTCTCTTTCCGTGCTGATCCCGCCGCCCAATACCACAATATTCATGGAAGGTGGCTCCTTTCCTTTTGTGGCCGCAAAGGGCCGATCTATCCTACTTTATTTTTTCATCGGGCCGTTTATGCACCCTTTCCGGACAGTATAGCACAAACTTTTCCATTATAGAATGCAAAAAATGCTTCTTTTCATTCAGATTGTGTTCTTTAAACAGCAGGCTTTCATGCGTTTGTCCTGATATGAACAGCTCCGCTGCTTGCAAAAGAGAGCTCGCTCATGTAAAATACTCCTGACATCCTAACCGGGCAGTATGTGCCGAGGCGGGCAGATAGGAGTTTATAATGAAAGGACATATCGGATTTTCGTATATCGGGCTGCTGTTTTTACTGCTGTTGTTCATCCCTAATCTCATCTGGACCCGAAAGCTTCCACAGGGCTACACCTCGGAGCGCGAGAGCAGGATCCTTCTGTTTTTTGAGAGGCTCGGAGAGATACTGACTTGCTGTTGTGCTCTCCTGTTTTCCGATTTCAATCTTCGTCCGTGGACGTCCCGGACGTGGTGGCTGATCGCTGCTTTTTTTCTCATGATTATGTATGAATTCTGGTGGATCCGATACTTTCGCAGCGAACGCAGCCTCAGCGATTTTTACAGCAGCCTTTTGGGCATTCCCGTTGCGGGGGCCACTCTGCCCGTCCTCGCTTTTTTCCTGCTCGGCATATATGGCAGGGTCATATGGATGCTTCTTTCCGCCGTTTTCCTGGGGATCGGGCACATCGGTATCCATTTGCAGCACCGGAAGGAATTGAATCCTGCCTAATCTGCGCCTGTGGAAAATGACCGGCGGGTAATCGATCCGATTACCCGCCGCATCATACTTTCTCAGAACATCTCATCCCGATACGCAATCCGCCCGTCGATGATCGTGCACATGGTCCGGGTAAACGTCTCCATGGGATTCCCGGAAAAAATGGCGATATCCGCATCCTTCCCTGCCTCCAGGCTTCCCACCCGGTCATATACGCCGCAGATCTGAGCGGCATTACAGGTAATGGCCGCGTATCCCGCTTCCATGGGAAGGCCGTTTTTCACCGCCAGGCCGGCACAAATGGGAAGGGACCAGATGAGGGAAACCGGGTGATCCGTGGTAACCGCCACCTTTACCCCCGCTTTATGCAGGGCTCCGGCAGTCTTGAAGGCCATATTGGCCACCTCTATCTTGCTGCGGCTGGACAGGTCGGGGCCCACGATGGCAGGAAATCCGGATGCCGCGATCTCCTCCGCAATCAGGTGGCCTTCCGTACAGTGATCCAGCGTCATTCTCACCCCGAATTCCTTTGCGATCCGGATCGCGGTGAAAATATCATCCGCCCGGTGCACATGGGCCTTCAGCGGGATTTCCCTTTCCAGGACAGGAAGATAGGGCTCCGTCCTAAAGTCCGGTTCGAACCCTTTGTCCGCCTCTCTTTTTTTCTTTCGATAGGAGACCGCCTTCGTCAGCTCTTCGCGCAGGATCCCGGCAATGGCCATCCTGGTGGACGGGGATTTTCCCTGGCCGGAATAGTTCACCTTTGGATTCTCCCCAAAAGCCACCTTCAGGGCGGCGGGGGCCTTCACGATCAGCTCGTCGATACAACGGCCCTTTGTCTTGAGAAAGGCGAACTGCCCGCCCACCACGTTGGCGCTTCCCGGCCCAACCATCACCGAAGTGATTCCTGCCCGCAGCGCATCGTCAAAGGCCGCGTCCATGGTATTCACCGCGTCCACGGCCCGCAGCCAGGGAGTAACGGGCGAGACGTTCTCGTTACAGTCGTCTCCTTCCATGCCCTTTTTCTCCTCCGTAATGCCCATATGGCAGTGCGCTTCTATCAGGCCGGGCATCACCAGGCAGCCCGAGGCATCCAGAAGCATGGGCGAATCCTCCCGGCTGCTGTCTTTTGGAGATGCGGTCCGCCCGCCGTTCCTCTTCCCCAAACCGCCTTCCCGGATAAGGGCCTCAGCCAGCCTGCGTCCCGCAGGGCTGTTCAGCCGTCCGGGCCCGTCCGCCACTTCCACGATTTTCCCGTCCTCAATATAGACACAGCCCTGCCGATAGGCCGTTCCGGCCATGGTCAGCACATGGCCGGAATGAATTAAGAGTCTGTTTTCCATACAAAACCCCCGTCTGCCTGCTTTTCAAACATTGCCCTCAAGATCGTGTAATCGGGGATTTCGTAAAATCCTTTCATGCCGCGTCCTATGCGGCAGCGCGATCCATAGCATCCCTTCCGTCAGCTCAGCCGGTTCAGCGGGTTTACGGGTTGTCCGTCTTTCGTCAGCTTAAAGTAAACGTTGCAGCCCTCCACGCTGTAATACTTGGTGGGCTGGGCCACCTTTCCGATGACTTCTCCGCAGTTCACATAATCGCCTTCCGAAACGGTCAGGTCGGTGAGCTGTCCGTACGTCAGCTCATAGCCGTCCCCCAGATCCATGACCACGGCGGTTCCGATCTCCGGATCCGTATAGATCCTGCTCACCTGCCCGTCCGCGGCGGCCGTGATTCCCTCGCCTTGCACGGCGGCAATCACAATGGCAGGGCTGTACTTATACTGCTGCAGGGTGGCGAAATACACGGTCTTGTCCATGCTGTAATTCACCAGCACGTTTCCCACGATCGGCCATACCAGCACGTCTCCCTCCGTAAAATCCAAAGGAGGAAGGGTACTCATGGCGTCCTCATCCTTCTTTTCTTCCTCGTCGGATTCGGATGCCGCTTCGGAGGAAGAGGCGGCCGCCTTCTCTCCGTCCGACGGTGTCTGGGGATCCGCTGCCGCCAGTTCTTCGCCGGCGCCCGCTTCCTGCTCTTGACCCTCCGATACGTTATCCGCCGTCAGCGCTTCTCCTTCCTGGTCCGTCCCGTCAGCCGCGGCCTCTTCGCCGGCTGCCTGCTTATCTTCCGGGGCCATGTTCTGGCCGGCCGTGCTGCCCAGCATGTTCAGTCCGGGGTTGTCCACTCTTCCGGAGTTCGCTTCCGTAAAACTGGGGTCATAATCCAGTTCCCCCACATCCGCAAAATCTTCCAGATCTTCGTCCCCGTCTTCCAGGGTGGTAAAATCGACGACGGTTCCGTCATCCCCTTTCTCTCTGGTACTTCTCACATACAATCCCGTAGCCGTCAGGGCCGTCAGCACCAACGCGCTGGATACCAGCATAATTGCTTTTTCCTTCTTTAAGCTTGATCTCCTTCTTCTCATAGGCCATTCCTTCTCTTTCCTATACATTTTGGCTAAGGCCAATCGTTGTTGAAATCCTTCAAGCTTATTCTTTCCCGTTTTAAATTCCTTTATTCAGCGATTTTCTCCATTTCAACATCCCGGAAAAAAGCCTTTAAAAGCGTCAGATAGTCCTCTCCCTTTCCGGCCCTTCTGTCGGCTTCATGCTGGCAGAAGCCGAGCCCGTGTCCCACCCCCTTACAGGTAAATTCCACCCTTCCGTTTTCGGAAGTCATATCGAAACAGGAGGATGCCAGTCCGAGCAGACTCCGCACCCTCTCCCCCGGGATCCGTTCCTCCCCGGCTTCCATCCATAACACATATCCCGCACTATCCCGGGTGAGGGCCAGCCTGGACTGTTTGGGAATCCCCAAAAGCTCCCAGAACGCCTCTTCCTCCATACTCAGGCTGCTGATATATTCATCCGCCTCCATATCATGGCTGCAGTCCACCCGGGCGAGATAATCGTATCCCTCTCCCAGCACTTCCCCGCCCTCTCTGGTACTTCCCGCGCTGAGCCAGAAATAGGCCGGTTCCATAGGCTTTCCCTCATAGGTCATATAGATCCCTTTCGTGGCGGACACGGCCTGCTCCAGCTTTTCCCGATTTTCCTCAAAATCCGCCCCCCATAATTCCTGCAGCTCCTCCATCTCCAGATATTCCTGCCCCAGCTTCTTGGCATCGATCTTCCCGTCCCCGCTGTTTTCACGCTCCCACATACACAGGGTACGCAGGATAACGGCCTGGGCTTTCAGCGTCTCCTCACCGCTGCTTATGGGGATACTGGCTGCCAATGCCCCTGTCACATAGGTTTCCAGAGGGAGGATACGTGCGCCCGCCTCCTCCCTGCAGATCACCACGACCGCCTCTTCCCCTGCGGGAAGTATCCTTCCTGACGCTGCCTCCCTCTCTTTTCCGAGCAGCAGGCTGCACACATAGGGAAGCAGAAGCAAAAATAAAAGCACCGCACAAAGATCTCCCAGATGCGCTCTTCGTGCGGTACTTCCGTGATTCAGGCTCCCCCCGGTTTTGGGCGAAAGCCATCTTTTCTTTTTGGGGCTTATTCCTTTCACAGACGATTCCCTCCCCTTCGGCGGATAGGGGCGGCCCTTTTTTTGCAAACCCGCCGGCAGAGTTTCCGTCCACCGGCCCGGTTTTACGCCTTAGGAGGCTGTTTCCGTACAGCCCTGCCCGAACCGCATCCCTTCTGCCTTATTGTATGAGGGGTAGTCCGTCGTTATGTCAGGAAACCCGATTATAGTTGATCAGACATCCGTCCAGGATGATCTGACGTTCCTCCTGTGTCAGTTCGCCCAAGGTCATGGTGAATTCCTCCATCCCGTCTTCCCTTACCACATAAGCGGTGATGCGCTCCTGCGCCTCCTCCACCGCTTTCCGGATACCGGGGAAGAAAAGATAATCCTTATTGGTAAAGGGAAGTTCTCCCTCCCCGATCAGGAAGGGAAGCATACCCCAGTTGATCAGATTGGAACGATATCTTTTGGTTGCGTATTCGTTGGCGATATTGGCCCAGCCGCCCAGGACCTTCTGGCAGCTCGCCGCCTGCTCCCTGGCGGAACCGTCCCCCGGCTTCACCGCAAAGATCGTGGAGCCAAATCCCAGGTTTCCCTTTCCCACACCCGGGAAGCGTTCTTCGATCCTCTCCACCGTCGGGCGGATGGCGGGAAGGGCCTCCAGCGGACATTCTTCCCTCATCACCGCGGTCTGGGCCTTCCGAATCTCCTTGGCCAGCCCCACATAGGCCGGATCCTTTCTGGAAAGGGTGAACTCCGCCAGTCCCAGAGGGTTGGAGCGGTAAGAGGACGTCTCGCCGGACGGGATCAGCTCGTCCGTGGTGGTGACGGGATCATGGATTTCGGAAACCACCTGCAGAAGCAGGTTTTCGGGCAGGCGACCCATGACAGGCCAGTCCTTGATATTGGGGCCGAACTGGATCTCCACCTCCGGATCCGCCACGCCTTTGGAATCGAACACCCTGTTTTCATAGATCTTTGCGTCGAAGTGATACCGATATTTCCCAAAGCTTCCGTCAAATTCCGTAGCCGGCGTCAGCACGCCCCGGTTAGCCGCGGTAGCCGCAATGGAGCGGGCATCCATCAGCGCCACGGACGCGATCTGCCCGTTCTGCAGCTTACTGCCCTCCCGGTTGGGGAAATTCCTGGTGGAATGGCGGACGGAAAATGCATTGTTGGCCGGCGTATCGCCTGCACCGAAGCAGGGCCCGCAGAAAGCGGTCTTCATCACCGCCCCCGTCTCCAGGATCGCCGCTGCCGTCCCGTTTTTGATCAATTCCATATAAATGGGCATGGAAGCGGGATAGACGCTCAACGTGAAACCCTCCGCTCCGATGGTCTTGCCCCTCAGGATATCCGCCGCCGCGCAGATATTTTCAAAGCCTCCTCCCGCGCAGCCCGCAATGATCCCCTGATCCACATGGAATTTTCCGTCCCGCACCTTATCCTGCAGGGAATAGGGCACCGCACCGTCCAGGCTCACCGCCGCACGCTTCTCCACGTCATGAAGGATGTCCCCAAGGCTGGCATTCACTTCCTCTATCGTATAGGTGTTGCTGGGATGGAAGGGCATGGCGATCATGGGCTTAACGGCGGACAAATCCACCGTAATCATGCCGTCATAGTATGCCACATCTCCCGGGACGAGCTCCTGATATTCCTCTTTTCTGCCGTGGATTTCATAGTATTCCTCGATGACCCGGTCGGTTTTCCAGATGGAGGACAGGCAGGTGGTTTCCGTGGTCATCACATCGATCCCGATCCTAAAATCCGCGCTCAGCTTCTCCACGCCCGGCCCCACGAATTCCATCACCTTATTCTTCACATAACCGTTTTCGAACACCGCGCCGATAATGGCCAGCGCTACGTCCTGGGGGCCTACGCCGGGAACCGGTTCTCCCGTCAGATATACGCCCACCACGCCGGGCATCCTGATGTCATAGGTCTGGTTCAGGAGCTGCTTCACCAGCTCCGGCCCGCCTTCCCCCATGGCCATGGTTCCCAGCGCTCCGTAACGGGTATGGGAATCGGAGCCCAGGATCATTTTCCCTCCGCCCGCCATCATCTCCCTGGCGAACTGATGGATCACCGCCTGGTGAGGAGGCACATATACGCCGCCGTATTTCTTCGCACAGGTCAGGCCGAACATGTGGTCATCCTCATTGATGGTGCCGCCAACCGCGCACAGGGAATTGTGGCAGTTGGTAAGCACATAAGGGATGGGGAATTTCTCCAGGCCGGAAGCCCGTGCCGTCTGGATAATGCCCACAAACGTGATGTCGTGGGAAGTGAGCTTATCGAATTTGATCTTCAGGCTGTCCATATTCCCGGAGGTATTGTGCGCCGCAAGGATCCGATAGGCGATGGTTTCCTTCGCCGCCTCCTGCCTGGTGACCGTCCTTCCAATTTTCGCCTCTATCGCTGCCGCCGCCTCCCCGGAGTCGGGAATGATCTCCCCGCCAACCAGATATGCGCCGCCGTCCAGTAATTTTATCATGGGCTTCCTCCTGTCTTCCTGTTTTCGGAAACTGCATGACCCAAACGCATGCATTTGTGAATCTGCCATGCCCTGCGGGCTGGCAGGATGGCCGCAGAAAGGGCCGATATTTCTTTGCTATAACGGTTTTATTATAATGGAAAGGGGAGGGGGATGCAACGGGAAATTGTGATGCGGCACGAAGCCGGGAACGGCGGCTTTAGAAGCAGCCCAAAGGGGCGGCGGGCTTCCGGCGGGATCCTTCCCTGTGCGTCCCGGCGTCCGGGAGCCTGCAGGGTGGCTGCACCGTTACCGGTTGTCGTGCCGCATATCCTTTCTGTCACAAGATGTCATCGCTGTCATATTCTATAATAGAAACTGCCTATGTCGGCTAATGAACAAAAATCCTGTATTTTCAAGGGTTTTAGAAGTGGTTGGGAGTGGTAAAAAGCGGTAAAATGTACGTAACTCGTATATTATTCATGCACCACTCCTACATCCATATTCCTACACCAATTACATTCTATTTTATTTTTTCTATTTCTTCTTTGAGCCATTCAAACTCTCTTTTCGTGTATACCTTTTCGGTGATGTCCGAGATTTTATGACCCACCATATATTTGATTGCATATTCGTCAACACCTGCTTTTTTGGCAGCGGTGACAAAGTGTGTACGTCCGTCATGTGGACGGTGTTCCGGATTAAGATTCAGTTCTGTCCGGATTCGGGTAAAACCTTTCTGGTACCGGTTATAGGTGAACATTATGTTTTTGCGGTTACTGTCTGGGTCAGTGCAGTTGAACAGATACTTACTTCCAAGAGCTTTAGCCTCTTTATACTTCCGAAGAACCAAAGGTCGGATTCTTGAATGGATAGGAACAACTCTGTCGGTACCCGCTTCAGTTTTCATACCACCTTTGAAAGTCCAGTTTTCAAGATCAACGTTTTCCAGTTCCAGCAATCCAAGCTCCTGCGGTCTCCATCCAGAATAGCATTGAATCAGGATTGCGTCAACATACCGTTTGTCATCCACATGTTCCCAAAGCAATGCTATCTCTTCATCCGTAAAAGCGATATGACCTTTCTTGACACTTGTAACTTCCTTGATGACTTCATCCGACAGGTTGAAAGTTCTGGAGTAATTCCGATCTACAAGCTCATATTCCAAAGCATAGTCCAGCATTTGATTGAACAGGGATTTGATTTTGTTCTTCATGGCAGCGCTGGGATGTTGCTCTTTCCCTTTTACAATCGCTGTCCCCTCTTCCATACAGCCTTTCACATGCCTGGCACGGATATCCATCACTCTCATGTCGTATACGGAAGTACAATACGCCCAGGCGGCGTCTACTGCTCTTGCACTCGCGTCTGACTTCAAGGTTTTAAAATAGCTCTCTGTCCATTTCTCGTATAGTTCCTTTGCTGTGATGGCGGGACCAAGATCATAAGGATTCTTGTTATATTCCACCAGGGCGGCATAAGCGTCGTTATAAGTTGGAAAATACGATTCCGGTTTCAAAGGTTTGCAAATGGGTCTGCCTGTTTTGGTCTTTCCAACTGTCACCATTGCTCGGAACGGATTACGAAGATTTCGTCCCTTAATCTCACTGATCTGTCCGAATCCGTTTGGCAGGCGTCTGCGCTTGTTTGATTTTCGCGGAACTCGTGGCTTTGCATCCGGCTGAATTGGATAGCCACAATGCGGGCAAATCAAAGCCTTGTCACTTATCTGCAGTTCGCACTCAGGACATTTAATTAACATCTCATCTCTCCTTTCTGTTGCAACATCCATAGCAATCATATATCATAGTGTAGGAATTGTCAACTCCTACATTTAAACTTTCTTGCGGGTTATATTTTAACCTAGATTAAGAATCGAGGTGATGATATACGGTTAGCGTGAATGAAACAGTCTGCCCGAAGTGTGGCGGACGACTGAAACTTTACGATAAGGTAAAACGGATTGTACGGACAAAAGGACGTGTTACAAATAGAACGATAATCCGGAGATTGAGATGTCCAAAGTGCGGTAGGCTACATAGAGAATTGCCAGAGGATATTTTTCCATACAAGCAGTATGAAGCAGAAATTATTCGAGGAGTCCTGGAGGGATTCATTACTCCGGAAACGATGGGATACGAAGATTACCCGTGCGAGATGACCATGATTCGTTGGAAAGCGCAGAAATCGCAACTGCTCTTATGAAAGGAGTGTGATATTTATGATAGACGAAAGGAAAACGAAAGCATACCACGACAGAGTTATAGCTGAAATAAGTCGGAATCACAGAAAAGTTGATTATTTTACTCGACAAGCTGAGCGATGTAAAAAGATATATGCATATACAAAAAATAGAGGCGGCATATATCGGCTTATACATGGATGGGCAAAGAAGAAAAATCAACATTTTTGTAAAGAAGGAACCAAATTGGCTTTAAATACTCTGAAAGTTTGCGTTGATGAATTTGACTATCTGGATAATTACTTAAAGAATTTTAAAGAGGAGTCCTAAACAAGGGCTCTTTCTTCTTGCTCCGTTTCCACCGAGGTTGTTTTTACTAACAGCCGTCCTTAACCTAGAATAGCCGTAGAAAGGAGGTAGACGCAGATGGAAGAATTTGCGAGCGGTTCTGTTCCTGTCTCCGTGGCGGCTAAAGTATATGGAAAAGATGCTTCCTGGGTCCGAGCTGGCATCATATCCGGGTGGCTGCCGATCGGAAAAGCCACAAGGAACGGAAAGCTGATTACAGACATTGAGGAGATGAATAGCAAGTACGGACGCATCAACTTCTATATCTCTCCCAAATTGCTGTTCGAGGAAACGGGCTATGTGTGGAAAGGAGAACGAAAATGAGCACAACAATACGGCCAGAGTTGTCGGAAAAAAATCCGTACTGGATTGAAAAGCATCGGTACTATGAGTTGAAGCACTTCTGTCTTCAGTATCCAATCTGGAAGAAAGCAAGGGCGGCACTAAGCAGTTTGAGCCAACGCCCGATTGATGCGGTTAAGCTTACCGGAAGCATTGGCGATCCAACCGTCAAGTGTGTGGAGGCGAGAGAGTTCTATTCCGAACGGATGGGGCTGATTGAAAAAGCTGCTGCGGAAACGGATGCAGAATTGGGGGATTATATTTTGAAAGCCGTTACCCAGGGAATCTCTTATGACCATCTGAGGGCGAGAGTAAACGTGCCTTGCTGTAAGGATGTCTACTACGAATTATACAGGCGCTTCTTCTGGATTCTGAATCGGATAAGAAAGTGAGGACTGAGGTATGAAGATTGTAGAGAAAGCCATTAAGCAGACCTATCGCTTTAGCTGTCCGGTGTGCGGTAGCCGGTTGGAGGGTGAGAGTCAGGAATTCGTTGATATCGGCGGAAAGGTCAACAAGTTCTTTTGCCCAGTTTGCAGAGAGGATCGTTATATTCCCTGGTCCAGTCTCAGAAAGAATATTACATACGAAAAATCAAAGGGTACGCAATAATTATAATCTCCTTTATGAAAGGAGGCATGGTTATATGTCAAAGATAAAGTCTATAATCATTTATATTTTGTCAGTAGCACTCGCATTTGAAAGCGGATTAATCGCAATCTTTGTATGTGTTATGGCAGCATTGGCTGATGAAAAGACAGAGTCAAGGAAACGTAGCAGTCGTGTCAGCTATTCAAATTATTACAACGAAAGGAGAGGAGCCTAACAGAGGCTCTTTCTCTTTACGCAAAATTTGCATGGCTCTTTATGAAAGGAGCGTGATATTTATGAAAAGAAAAATAACGATTGACCCGGTTATCTGGAGGACATTGACGGTCAAACAGAAGTTTTGGGCGGTTATCGGAAAGATTCTTTATAAAGTCGGATACCTGAAAGATTGAGCCAGCAATGGCTCTTTTCTTTTATATTTTCAGAACGAAGGTAACGGAAAAACATGCTATTTTGGTATTTGGAAAATTTCCCGGGTAAGAAATTCGGGAGAACTTTTCGGAAAGGAGAAAGAAGTGCTGATAGTAGTTGGAGTAATTGTGGGGTTTTTGCTTGGTGTTGCTGCGACTTTGCATATTTTGCGAAAGGATACCATCGGGAATTTGGTGATTGCGGATGATCCGGAGGACGGTTCCTATATGTTCCTTGAAATTTCAAGATTGGACATCGAAAGACTGAGGGCGCAACCGACGGTAAAACTCAATGTTGTTAATAAAGGTAGAACGCATAAATAGCACTTTCTGTTATGGAACATAAAATTCATCATTGAAAGGAGAAGAAAACGATGGATGAGCAAATTAGACAGGCGTTGGCAAATGAGATTTTAAGTCAACTTAATGGTTTGAGTAATCTCGAACCGGGAAGCAAAGAACAACAGACGGCAGTGGAAAATGTCACCAAACTCTACAGATTGGGATTGGAGGATGTAAAAGCCGACACTGATTACGATGAAAAAATATATCGCAGGGATGTAGATGCACAGCACGAACAGGAAGAGCTGGATCGGCAGGCCCGCGAGGAACAGTTCAAGAAAGATCAGCTGGCGGAACAGACTAAAGACCGATATTTCAAACTGGGAATAGCGGCGGCAGAAATCGTATTACCGTTGATTTTCTATGCAACCTGGATGAAGAGAGGATTCAAATTTGAAGAGACGGGAACTTATACATCAACGACGTTCAGAGGATTGTTCAATCGATTCAGACCGACAAAGAAATGAATTTGAAGGCAAAAGACGAGAGTTCGTGCAAAACGCATGGACTCTTCGTTTTTCTCCGCATAGATAACAACTGCTCGGAGACAACTTTATTGATTTTGGGATAACCACAAAAGGCGAAGAACCGAACATTGAGCTGGATTTTAATGTTGACGGAATTATTACAAACCGATTTAAGGAGGAGTCCTGAACAAGGACTCTTTCTTCTTGCAGTAAGGAGCGAGCTATGCGATACCACTATGAAAAACCGATAATTTATCTCTCCATGTATGGAGAACGTTATATTTGTGAGCATCCGGTCTATAATAGTTGCACTTTGTTCAAGATTGGCGAAAAAGGACTGGCTGTTATTCAGCAGCGTTTTGACGCTGAAACCAAGAGTACATGGTGGAGCGAAGTAGATTCGTGGATTACGGACGATTTATATTTGCATCCGAGGTTCAAGGAATACTTTGAAAACAGAGCAGGTGATTGTGTGGATGGTCTTTACCCAACGGTCACAGTCAGGCAAATTATGTGGGCTTTGAAAATGAAGCCAATACCAAGAGAACGTTGGGAAACGGTGTTTGACCGGCGTGATATTTAGCGAATTTTGCAACTCCTTTTATGGAAAGCTACGTATTTACGAAAGGAGAAAAGGATGAGCAAAACGGAGAGACATTTAAGCAACAAAATACGCATATTCGAGGATATGTTATTACGGAGTAAAAATGGGTACGAAATTGAAACACTCAGAAATGAACTGGCAAAAATGCGTATATCATTACAGAAATTACAGTATGCGAGAGAGTCCTAACAAGGGCTCTTTCTCTTTACGCTTGAAATGCAACTGCCTTTATGAAAACCAACGATTTGGAAAGGAGAAAAGGAGTATGGACGAAATGAAAATCAACTCAAAATTCTTGAGGAACTTGATTGCTAAGTTTGTAAAAAGAGAGGTAAAGAAAAAGGCAGGATACGAAGTGGATATCCAGCTGAATGAATTTACGGCAACGGTTACGGACGGAACGGCTCATGTTCACTTGAATGTAGATGCGGAATTGGGTAAAGACGAACTTACAAAGCTTCTGGCAGCGATTGGTTTGTAAAGAGTTGAGGGATCGTGGAGACACGGTCTCTTCGCTTTTACATACGCAAAAATCGCAAGGGCTTTTATGGAAAAATAAACTAATTTCAGGAGGGTACAATTATGATGAAAGCATTAAAGGAATACAACGAAATGGTTATGAGACCGTCATGGAAATGGCT
>JAETRI010000095.1 GCA_021770245.1 Lachnospiraceae bacterium | reverse complement strand
GGCTCCTTTTTTCGTTGGAGAAAGGCGGGTGAGGGTTGTGGCATCCAGGATTCAGGGGATTACGGTGGAGATTGGCGGGGATACTACGAAGCTCTCCACGGCGCTTTCAAAGGTGAATAAGGAGATCCGGGACACGCAGGCGCAGTTGAAGGATGTGAACAAGCTGTTGAAGCTGGACCCGGGCAATGGGGAGCTGATGGCGCAGAAGCAGAGGCTTCTGGCCCAGGCTGTGTGGGAGACCAGGGAGAAGCTGGAGGCGTTGAGGCTGGCGGGGCAGCAGGCGAATGAGGCTCTGGCGAAGGGGGAGATTTCCCGGAGCCAGTATGACGCTTTGCAGAGGGAGATTGTGGAGACGGAGCAGGCCCTGCGGGATTTGGAGCGGCAGGCGGAGCAGTCTTCGGTGGCTTTGCAGAGGATTGGGGCTGCGGGGGAGAAGCTGCGGGATGTGGGTTCGGCTATTGAGGGGGCCGGGCGGAAGCTGATGCCGGTGACGGCGGCTGTGGGCGGGCTTTCTGCGGCTGCGGTGAAGGTGGCTTCTGATTTTGATTCTGCCATGAGCCAGGTGGCGGCGGTGTCCGGGGCGGCGGGGAAAGAATTGGATGCCCTGCGGGACAAGGCCAGAGAGATGGGGAGTAAGACGAAGTTCTCCGCTTCGGAGGCGGCGGAGGCTATGAATTATATGGCTATGGCCGGGTGGAAGACCGGGGATATGCTGGAGGGGATTGAGGGGATCATGAACCTGGCGGCGGCTTCCGGGGAGGACCTGGCGACTACTTCGGATATTGTGACGGACGCTTTGACGGCTTTGGGGCTTTCGGCGGCGGATTCGGGGCATTTTGCGGATATTTTGGCGGCGGCGAGTTCTAATGCGAATACGAATGTTGCCATGATGGGGGAGACGTTTAAGTATTGCGCGCCGGTTGCCGGGGCTTTGGGGTTCACGGCGGAGGATACGGCGGAAGCCATCGGGCTGATGGCCAATGCGGGAATCAAATCTTCCCAGGCGGGTACGGCTATGCGGACCATGCTGACGAGCCTGACGGGGGAAGTGACTTTTGTTGGGGATGCCTTTGGGGAGCTGACGGTGCAGACTACCAATGCAGATGGGAGTATGAGAAGCCTGGGGGATATCCTGACAGACTGCCGGGCGGCGTTTGCGCAGATGTCGGAATCTGAACGGGCGGCCAATGCGGAGGCTCTGGTGGGGAAGAATGCCATGAGCGGGTTTTTGGCTGTGATGAACGCGGCTCCTGGGGATATTGAGAAGCTGAACAGTGCTATCAATAACTGTGACGGTACGGCGGAGCGGATGGCCGAGACCATGCAGGACAATCTGGCGGGGCAGCTTACGATCTTGAAGAGCCAGTTGGAGGAATTGGCGATTTCAATAGGGGAGATTTTGATGCCGTCTATCCGGCAGGTTGTCGGGTGGATTCAGGGGCTTGTGGACTGGCTGAATGGTTTGGACGAGGGGACGAAGAAGGTCGTTGTGACGGTGGCTCTGGTGGCGGCGGCTTTGGGGCCGGTGCTGATTGTGGTCGGGAAAGTTGTCGGGGCTGTCGGGACGATCTTGACGGTGGTTCCGAAGGTCGCGGGGGCTGTTTCCGGGGTGATCGGGTTTGTGTCGGGGACGGTGGTTCCGGCGTTGTCGGCGGTGGTGGCGGCTATTGGGTGGGTTCCGATTGCTATTGCCGCGGTGATCGGGGCTGTGGTGCTGCTTTATAATAAGTGTGAGTGGTTCCGGGATGCGGTGAATGCGGTCTGGGCGCAGGTGAGGGACTTTTTTGTTTCTGCTTGGGAGGTTATCTGTTCGTTTTTTACGGAGACGATACCGGCGGCCTGGGAGGCGCTGGTTTCGTTTTTTGAGGGGATTCCGGCCTGGTGGTCGGGGCTTTGGCAGTCGGTGGGGGATTTTTTCGGGAGTGTCTGGACGGGCATGATGGAGAATCCGGTGCTGGCCGGGATTGTGGATATGATAAGGGCTCTTTGGGAGAATCTTTCTGTTACGCTGCAGGGAATCTGGTCTGGGATTCAGACGGCGGCTTCGGGGGCCTGGGAGCTGATTAAGAATGTGGTTCTGGGGCCAGTTCTGCTGCTGATTGATCTGGTGACGGGGAATTTTACGAAGCTGAAAGAGGACGCGCTGCATATCTGGACGAATATCCAGCAGGCGGCTTCTGCTATCTGGACGGGGATTGGGCAGATGATTGGCTCTGCGGTGCAGGGGCTGGTGGACCATGTGTCTATTTTGTTGTCGGGGCTTCGGGATTTTATGGGGAATCTTTGGTCTGTGGTGTCTTCGGCGGCGGTTGCTGCCTGGAACGGGCTGAAAAATCTGGTGGTTTCCGTGGCGGGGAATTTGAGGCAGTCGGCGGTGGAGGCTTTCCGGGGGATGGTGTCGGGGATTGGTTCGGCGCTGGGTTCTCTGGGGAGCGTGGTGCAGGATGGGTTCCAGTCGGCTATTGGGTTTATTACGTCTCTGCCGGGGCGGGCTTTGCAGTGGGGGATGGATTTTATCAACGGGATTGCGAAGGGTATCCGCAGTGCCATTGGGAATGTGGTGAGCGCGGTGTCTGACGTGGCGGATAAGATACGTTCTTTCCTGCATTTTTCTGTGCCGGACGAGGGGCCTTTGACGGATTATGAGAGCTGGATGCCGGATTTTATGGGCGGTCTGGCGAGAGGGATTGAGAGGAGCCGGGGGCTGGTGCGGAAGGCTGTGGAGGGCGTGGCCGGGGATATGGTGGTGAGCCCGAAGCTGGCGGATATGCAGGCGGTCCAGGCGCAGGGGGCTTCTCTGGAGGCTGTGCGGCAGATGGTTTCGGGGCTGCGGGAGATGTTTGTGGGGATGCAGAGCGGGGAGAATTTTGGGACGATCTGTATTCCGGTGTATGTGGGCGGCACGCTGCTGGATGAGGTGGTGGTGGACGCGCAGGCGAGGCAGAATCTTAGGTCGGGAGGGAGATAGGGATGGCGTTTGTACAGTATCTGGTGTTTGACGGTGTTCTGCTCCCTCTGCCGGATTCTTATGAGGTGCAGTTGGCTGATGTGGAGGCGGATTCGGGCGGGGAGACGGAAGCCGGGACTACCCAGAGGGATGTGGTAAGGCTGGGGGTGGTGTCTATTGCGGTGAGTTTTTCGGTTTCTCCCAGGTGGCTGAAAGTGCTGACGGGGTTTAAGCAGAGGGAGAAGATTTCTGTGGGGTATTTTGATACGGAGTTGTTGGAGATGAAGGAGGCGGAGATGTTTGTTGAGGGGTATAAGGCGGTGCTGGTGAAGGATACGTCCTATAAGGGGCTGTGGAAGGTGAGCTTTACGCTGAAAGAGTTTTAGATGTAGGTGTGAGAATGATTATCCAATGCTGTTTCATGATTATGAAATAAAAGATATATGTGCTTCTTGTCCCGACAATAAAGTTACACTATCTTAAAATGTACAATATGGTTGATTTTTTTGCGTTGGGAAAATATAATAAAGAAAAGGTTGAGATTTCAAAGAGAAGAACTTGAATCTTTCCATACAGAATAGATAATCTTTTCAAGATAGCTTACGGAGGATAATTTATGGCACTTACAATTAGCATGATTAACTGGAAGGGCGGTGTTGGAAAAACGACTCTGACATTGCATTTGGCCGCTGGATTGGCACATCGAAATAAAAGAATACTGATGATCGATCTTGATGCACAGTGCAACTTGTCTTTTCTTGCGTTGGGAGTGGATCGTTATGTTAATGAAGTATATAGTAATAATTGCATTACGCTAAAAAATTTGTTTGACTGTTATTTTAAAAATGAGACAATTTGTGTGGATGACCTTATTCATCAAAGGCTTGTGAGATCGGCTCCTGGAAAAATTTTCAAAAGGTTGGATATAATTTTGTCGCATCAGGATCTTGTGTTGTTAGATTTGAAACTGGCTAAAACTCAGAAAGCAGGTAGAGACCACAAAGAAACTACAAGATTTGAAATTGAGAAGATAGCGGTTTTGCACCAGATTTTGTCTAAAGTTAAAGAGCAGTATGATTATATCTTCTTGGATTGTCCGCCCAATGTTAATCTTGTAACACAGAATGCTTTTTTTACCAGTGATTATTATATAGTGCCTGCAATACCAGATTTTTTGTCTACGACAGGAATTTCGTTAATTGATAAATTCATGCAGGATTTCAATAAAGATTTTAAATCCATGTGTGAATATTCAGAAATTGAAGAAGAATATAAAGAAACCCGATTTGGCGGTATTATCTTCAACATGGTGGATGAATACGGGGGTGTTCCAAAGAAAACGCATCAGGAAACAATTTCTCTAATAGAAAGGCAGTTTCCAAGAAAAGTGTTTGAAAATTATTTGACAGATGGGGATGGAATAGCTACGGCGTCATCCATTAATATTCCTGTCTATGCCTTTGCAGATCTTCCTAGAGCAAATCAGAATGGTGAAAAACAGGCAGAGTATTTGAATAGAATCATTGATGAATTGATTGCAAAAATTATTTAAGGAGATAGATATGAAAGCTGGAAAACTTGCACGAATTTTAAATAAATGTTCATGTATTCTGGAATTGTTTGGTGATGTTGATATTGAGATGGCACTAGATGAAATTTCCAATATATGTACAGAAGCAAAAAAACAAAAAGGGAAAATATCAAAATCGGAAGTTGCAGATTATCATACCATTATAAATGATGAGTATATTAAAATGTTGGCAGGCCTGAATCGTACAGATTTGGATAAAAAGCTCCTTTCAGAAGACATCTTTAAAAATAAGGCGGCTTTGCTTTACCTGGCTGACCAACTAGGAATTTCCAGTGCCAAAAGGCAGTCCATGGAAAACTTGCGTTATTATATTTCTTCTTATTTTGAAAGAGCACGTATGGATGACATTATTAAAAATGATAGGGTAACACAGTTGATAGAGGATGCGAATCCGACAAATCATGTTGCTGTTGATTTCAATACTAAATAATAATAGAAACTATCTATAATAGACAGTAGAAATTGTTAAAGCTTAAAACTTCGTTCAGTTCTTGGTAGGGCTAGAAGAATGGTAGGACTAATTCCAAGCGTATACAAAGAAAAATAAGGAAATAGTTGTTTGAATTTAAATTGCAAAAACGAAAGGAGAAGCACAGGGGCAGATAGGCTTTCTGTGTTTCAGGAATAGCAGTATCAATGGGCATCAGTCAGGAATGGCTGGTGCTTTTTGCGTGGAAGGGGTGTTTTCATGTATCCGGTGAGCGAGGCGTTCCTGCGGGCGGTGCAGGAGAATACCCGGAGGTATTACTGGACGGGGAGGATCACTACGAAGGGCGGGGCGGTCTATCCGTTCGGGTATGAGGATATTGTGAAGGGGAGCGGGTATATTTCCGCCCAGTGCTGCGGGAGCGCGGAGATTGAGCTGGGAACGGTGTACGCGGCGGAGATGGGTGTTACGCTGTTTTCCCAGGTGGACCGGTATACGCTGGATGGGGCGAAGGTGGAGATTTTCTATCATTTGCGGGTGGAGGGCGGAGGGTTTGAGGAAGTGCCGATGGGGATTTTTGAGGTGAGCGAGGCAAACCGGACGGCACATTGCCTGGAACTGAAAGCCTATGATTACATGCTGCGGTTTGAGAAGAGTTTTAATGGGTTTGAGGCTGTGGGGAATGCCTGGGATTTTCTGGAGCTGTGCTGTAAGGCCTGTGGTGTGGAGATGGAGAATACGCAGGGGGAGATTGAGGGGATGCCCAACGGGAGGGAGTTGCTTTCGATCTACCCGGAGAATGATATTGGGACGTACCGGGATGTGCTGTTTTTTGTGGGGCAGGTGCTGGGCGGTTTTTTCTGTATCAACCGGCGGGGGAGGCTGGAGCTTCGGAAGTACGGGGCGGAGCCGGTGCTGGAGGTGCAGGGGAGGCATCGGTTTTCCAGCAGTTTTTCTGATTTTATTACCAGGTATACGGCGGTGAGTTCTACGAACCTGCGGACGCAGACGGCGGAGTATTATGGGCTGGAGGTGGACGATGGGCTGACTATGAACCTGGGGGTGAACCCGTTGTTGCAGTTTGGGCTGGAGGAGACCAGGAGGCAGTTGTGTGGGAATATATTGGCTGACCTGGCGGCAGTGAATTATGTGCCGTTTGATTCCAGTACCATAGGGAACCCGGCTTTGGACCTGGGGGATGTGCTGACGTTTACGGGCGGGCAGGCGGACGGGGAGCAGATGACCTGTATCACGTCTTTCCGGTGCAGGATTGGCGGGAGGCAGAGCCTGAAATGTGTGGGGAAGAATCCCAGGCTGGCGCAGGCGAAGTCTAAGAATGACAAGAATATTTCCGGGCTTTTGAATCAGATTGAGGCCGGGAAGGTGGGGATTCATACGTTTACCAATGCTTCTGCTTATGTGGTGGCGGAGGACAGGGTGCGGGTGATCAGTATTGAGTTTGCGGCGAAGGAAGAGACCCATGTGCAGTTTTTCGGGCAGGCGGTTGTGGACGTGAGGGCGGCGCAGGTGGAGCGGAGTGCCAGTGCGTCCGGGAGTATCGTGGTTCCGATTGCGGCGGGGACTGATGGTGGAGCAGACAGCGGTGAGGCTGACGGAACCGGAGAGAAGACGGGAACTGTCGGTGAGGCTGATGATGTGGTTTCCGGTGATGGAGAAGATGTCGGGAATGTCGGAATGGTTAGCGGGACCGGGGGAAGTACGGAGGATGTCACGGTGGAGGTGGAGCTTCCGGTCATTTGGACGGAGGATGGGAAGGCAGTTGTTTATGTTACTTATGAGTTGAATGATTCGGAGATTTTGGCTCACCGGCCGGTGGAAACCTGGGGGAGCGGGAAGCATATTTTGTCTTTGTATTATCCGATTGATAGCCTTGTGCCGAATATTACCAATATGTTTAATGTGTATCTGCGGATGGAGGGCGGCACGGGGGAGATTGAGACGGGCGGGTGTATTGCTTCTATCAGCGGGCAGGGCATGGCTGCGGCTGCCGCCTGGGACGGTACGGTTACGGTGGAGGAATCTGTGGGGCGGTTTGCTTTGGGCGGCGGCCTGGGGATGGAGGTGTTTGCCGGGGATATGGGGATTGAGACCATGGAGCTGGTGCAAAGGAGTTATGGGGACAGTATGGGGAAGGTATTGATCGGGGCTTTTGGGAAGCCTTTTGAGGTTGGATAGGAAGGAGCGGAAGTGTATGAGGCTGAAAGGGACGATGGTTCTGGAACTGACGGATGGGGCCACGGGGGAGGTGGAGACAGTCACGGAGGAAAATATGGTGACGGAGGCGGTGAATGATATTCTGGGGATGAACCCGATGGGGGTGTTTTATTCGGAGAAGCGGCTGGCGGATGTGATGTCGTGGAACGGGACCATGTTGCCGGTCTGCCCGAACATGGTAGGGGGGATTCTGTTGTTTCCCAAGGCGCTGGAAGAGGATGCGGGGCATATTTATGAGATGTCGGACAATCTGCCGGTTGCCTATGCTTCCAACAATGTGAATACTACGGCGAATGCGGCCAGGGGAAGCCTGAACCAGACGGAGAGCAAGGTTTTGGAGAATGGGTATAAGTTTGTGTGGGAGTTTACGCCGAGCCAGGGGAACGGGACGATTGCGGCGGTGGCGCTGACCAGCGCCCAGGGCGGGCAGAACGGGTACGGGAGCCTGGTGGGGGATGGCAGTACGTTTCTACAGATTAAGAAGCTGGACATCGGGGATCTGGGGAAGGCGAGGCAGGTTGTGTTGTTTGAGGCGGCGGAGATGGATTTTGAGAGGGATCTGCTGTATTCGATTTGTTTTGAGGATTCCAGTGTGAGGGTGCGGAAGGTGCAGGTTCCGGTTTTCAGTGTGGGGCTGAATGAGAGGCTGGATGATTCCACTTATACGGTTTTGGAGGACCATGCGGTTCCTGTGGAGACGTTTTTGTTTTTGGGGAGCTATACGCTGTATGGGGAATTTCTGGACGGGAAAGACGGGTATTGGTACGGGTTTTCCAATGAGGGCAATTCTTCCGGGAGCGCGAGGGTGCTTTGGGTGAGGATTTCCAAGGCGGATTATTCGGTGACGGAGGGGGAGTGGACGCTTTCCAATGCAAAGCTGATGGCTGTGGGGGAGCGGGATATGAGCGGGAGTTATCCGGAGCGGAAGTGCCGGTGTTGTATGAGGAATGGGTATCTGTATGTGCCGGTCTATGACAAGAAGGGGATTTATAAGATCAATGTGGCGAATACGGCGGATGTGTCGCTGATTGCTTTTGGGTTTACTTCTAAGATGAAGCCGCTTTGTGAGTCGGGGACTTGTGAACTGTTTTTGACTTTGGTTGGGGATTTGATCGTGGGCGGGGATTTTCAGGTGACGGTGGATGACGTGGTTATCCATACCCAGGGGAGCGCGAGGCTGGGGAGCGCGGCTACGCCGCTGTTCCAGTATAAGCAGTTTCTGGTGGGGTGGGGAGGCAGTTATGGGAATGAGTACCGGCATATGTATCTGCTGACGCCTTATCTGGCTACAATCAATAATCTTTCTTCGGCGGTGGTGAAGGATGCGAATAAGACCATGAAGATTACTTATACGCTGACGGAGGTTGCGAGTGGGGAGGGGTGAGAAAGGTATGGAATGGCGGAGAATGGTTTGAGGTAGGCGGGAACGGCATGAGACGGCAGGGATGAGCAGGGAATGGTTTGGGATGTGGGAGAACGGTATGGAGTGCAGGGAAATGGGGTGAGGTGTGTGGGAATGGGATGAAATGTTAGGGAATGGTGTGTGGATATTGGATTGGGAACAGGGCGGCGGCTTTTGGGAGCGGGCCGCTTTTTCCATAAAAAAAATCAGAGAAAGCGAGGGATTTTGTATGAAGGAGTTTGTGAGTGTGATAGAGTGCGGGTTTGCGGCTATGGGCGGATACCTGGGCTGGGCCATGGGAGGGTTTGACGGTTTTC
>JAETRI010000013.1 GCA_021770245.1 Lachnospiraceae bacterium | reverse complement strand
AGAGCATAACGTAAATAGAAATCGACAAAAAATCCCAGAAAAATTGAATTTCCTGGGATTTTAACGATCTATCATTTTGGTTTTCTGGTTAAAACTGTAAAAGTGAGGTTATAACCCGTTCCCCCTTTTGGCACATCGTCCCGCTTTCCCAAAATATCTCCCTCACATTTGTGTTGCGGCCACAAAAAAACACGGGCCGGAAGGTTCTTCCGTCCTTCCGGTCCGTGCGGCCCTGAGCATTAATATTTTTTCTGGAGATAGGTGTAGAAATATTCCATGAACTCCCTGTCCGTATGGCTGGAAAGGGGATTCATGTTCAGCGTCTCCCGGATCTTGTCCAGCCGGTAGACAAAGGTATTTTTGTGGACATGCAGCATATCGCTGGCCTTTGACAGATTATACCGGTTCTCGATCAGCGCTCCCATCGTCTCCTGATAATTATCGATGAACTTCCCGCCGAGCTCCTTTTTCAGCATCAAAAACAGGGCATGGGATTCGGAAAGGGAGGCCAGGGATTCCAGGTAACGTTCGATGTAGTCATAGAAATAAAAGCTTCCCTTTTTCCTGATATTTTTCTGCATCCACAGGCAATATTGATAGGCCTGGTGATAATACATCAGGTCGTTCTGCATGGGCCCGATATAGATACCCGTCCCGATCTCCGCCTTTCTCGTATATTGCAAAAAGGGCGTGAGATACTCGGCAAGTACAAACTTATAATTCTGCATGAGATCGCCCACGGGACAATCTATGGATTTGAAAATGATTAAAAATCCTCCTCTGGTCACATCCACCAAATCCTGCCTGGTAAAGGCGCCGTTATCCTCCAGGAGCTTCCTCAGCTTTTCCAGCCTTCCTTCCCCGTTCTCGTATTCGATCAGGATGGGAATCCGTACCATCTCCTCCGACAATTCCAGAGGGAGGGTATATCTGCTCAGATCTTCCCTGGTATATTCCGCATTATAAAGGATCAGCTGCATCAGCTGTTCTCTCAGGTTGTATTTTTTCAAACTTTCATATTTATACTGTTCGTGCTCCAGCATCACTTCCACGGACATCTTTACGATCTTCGCCACCGGCATCACTTCCCTCGGATCGCCGGACAGACCCACCACCCCTTCCTTCCTCTTGTTCACATGGATCACCATGTTGACGCCGCATCTGACCCCCTTTTCCAGATCGTCCCGGATCACCACCCGGCTGTCCTCTTCCCCCTTCAGCAGCTGGAAAGCCACCTCATGGAAGGTCCCCACCCTTTCCTTCATCCTGCTGGCGATGATGATGCCGTCGTCATCCATAATATTGATGTTATACTCCGTAAACTGGGATATCTTATCGATCAGCCGTTTTGCAAAAAGCCTGTCTATCATGATCCGTCCCCTGCCTCTTTCGCATGCTTTCTACTACTGTTGTATAGTATATACGATTCCTCAGAGTTTTTCCAGCGTTCCCGCAGATGTCTCAGGGTCGTTCCTGCGTTTGTACTGCTTTTTCTCAGTTTATGTCCTGTACTTTTGCCGGAAGAAAGGCTATGCTTAAGGACGAAAGGAGGCTGCAGAATTATGGATCAGCAAAAGGTCGGCCGGTTTCTAAAAAAGCTGCGCAGTGAGAAATCCATTACGCAGGCAGAGCTGGCCGAAAAACTGGGCGTGTCAAACCGGAGTATTTCACGCTGGGAAAACGGAGCAACCATGCCCGATTTTGATTACCTCATTCAGCTTGCAAAATATTTTGACGTTGAGGTTGGAGAACTATTGGACGGGGAAAGGAAGGAGATTTGTATGGATACAAAGACAGAGGAACTCATGCTCAAGGTAGCCGATTATAACAATACCGAACGGGATTCTTTCTCAAAAAGAATGTGCATCATGTTTATTGTTGCGTTTATCGGCATGGTTATTTATGCAGGGATAGACCTGTTAGGGCTTTCGGAAGTCGAGCCGTATGAAACCATAGTGAGCTGTGCTCTTGGCTTTGTTATGGGCACCTTATTAGTCGGGGTTTTGTATGCCAGCCGCTATCTCGACAAAATAAGAGCGGCTAAGATGCGTCTGTTAAAGAAACTGCGGAAAACTTTATAAAGCCTTTTTCTTCTTCCTCACCCGGCCGGAATACGCTGCATAAGGAACCGGAAAGGCACGCGGCCTTCCGGCTCCGTTCACAGCGCGTTCCGGCCGGGTGGGAAAGGGAGCGCTCTTCCTTCTTTGGGATTCTTCCAAACGCTTTCCCGATGGGGGCAGTCCGGCGTACTACTCAAACGCAATCTCCCATGCATTCCGATAACATCCGCCGCCCTGCAGATGGATCAGCCCCGGCTGAGCCGCCAGATCTTCCACCACATCCTGCCTGGAGGGCAGGGAAGACCAGGGCTCAATGCACACATAGGGCGCCGGCTTCTTCACCGCATGCCAGATTCCCAGATAGGTCATGTCCGGGTAGCTCACCTTCACACGTCTGCCGCTTCCCTGCGCCCTGAGCGTCACGCATTTGGGCACTCCCTTCAACACGATGGCATCGTTGTCAAAGAGGTCATGGCGAAGCCGGATCTTGTTTCCGTCCTCCAAAGGATAGGGTACGTCCTCTCCGTTCAGGAAACAGGAGGGGGTAAAACCGATCCGGACCGGGCAGTCCGGCGCATCGGCCATCCCCTGTGCGCTCCCGGCAGCGGCATTCTCCCCGCTCCCGTCCGCCTCCTCGCCGAATTCCAGATAATAATCCTCAAAAGCGTTTTCCTTTTCCTTCGGCTCCGCGCCCTGCCCCAGCGGCAGGCAGAAACCGGGATGGCCGCCCACACCGAAATACATCTCCTTTGTCCCACGATTTTCCACCTGATAGGTGATATGCAGCACGGTCCCGTCCAGCTCATAGATAATCCGGTAGGTAAATTCAAAAGGATAGCAGGCACGGGTTTCCTCATCCGCATCCAGCCGGAATACCAGCCTGTTCCCGTCCGCCTCCTCCGCTTTCATTTCCATGTTGTGGGCAAAGCCGTGGATCGACATAGAATATGTCTGTCCGTCCAACACGTACTTTCCTTCCGTCAGCCTGGCAATGTACGGAAACAGGTTCGGCGCCTTCCCGGTCCAATAGGCCGGATCCGCCTGCCACAGATATTCTCCCCCGTCCTTTTTGACGGACTGCAGCTCCCCGCCCAGGCTGTCCGCCTCTACCCGGAGCTGTCCGTTATCAATCACATATCTCATGTCTGCCTCCTATCTGCGCGCCCCGGCGCGCGTATCAATCGGGAGGGATCGCGGCCGGCCGCTTCCCTCCGCATATAAATCAAGGGAATCATAGCCAGCCGCTTCCCTCCGCACACAAACCAAGGGGGCACGGCCGCGCATCAGGCGCAGACGGCCCGGATCCGGTTTTCAATGGAAGGGATTATAGAATCTGCTCCCGTCATAATACGTTATAATCATGGCCGCCGCTATAAAGCAAATCACGAACGCCAGCGTAAGAAAATCATTCCGCTCCAAAGCCTTCCCCATGTACCAGGTCCTCTTCTTACTCTTTCCGAACCCGCGCAGCTCCATGGCGTTGCTCACCACATCGATCCGGTCCATGCTGGAAAAAAGCAGCGGAAAGATGATGTTGGCCATGTTCCGAAGCCGCTTCAGGAGGGAAGCCTTGCCGGACATCTCGATCCCCCTCGCCTCCTGGGCATGCTTGATCTTGGTAAAATCCGCCTGCACGTCGGGCACATACCTAAGGGCGATCGCCAGGGAATAACCCACCTTATAGCTGATCCCGATCCGGGACAGGCTCGCCGCAAATTCGCTGGGATTGGTGGTCACCATGAACATCAATACCACCGGCACCACGGTGAGATATTTCAGCATGATGTTGAACTCATAAAACAGCTGTTCCGCCGTCATGCTGTAGTTCCCTGCGATGTGGAAAAGCTCCGTCCGGCTGTCGTAGATCCTGCATCCCTCATAGGGAGAAAAGGTAAAGATGAACAGCAGGTTCAGGCACAGGAAAAGAAGGATAAACTTGAATACCGCTCCCACCTGCTTCCATTCCGTTTTGGATATTTTGAAAATAATCAGGCTGAGGGTCAGCATGGTGATCAGGACCCTCGTATCATAGGTGAGCATTCCCCCCAGGGACCAGAGGATGAAAAACACCATCTTGGTCACGCCGCTTAAGCGGTGGATCCAGGTATCCTTTTCCGCATAGGTGAGAAATCTAGCCATTGCGCCTTTCCCTCCTTTCAAAGTAGATGAACCGATCCACAAAGCCGGAGGGATCCCCGATCCCGCACTTCACCGCCAGATCATACAGGGAGGTCTTTTTCAGGTAAGCCTGATCCGAAATTGCCTCGTCCGTCAGCACGCGGGCCGGCGTATCGTCCGCCAGCAAATGTCCGTCCGCTATGACCACGGCCCTGTCCGTATACTCCAGCATCAGGTGCATGTCATGGGTGATCATGATGATGGTAATACCCAGCCGTTCGTTGATCTCCTTTAAGAATTCCATGATTTCCGTATAATGCCGGTAGTCCTGCCCGGCCGTGGGCTCGTCCAGAATCAGGATTTCCGGGTTCATCACCAGAATCGAGGCGATGGTCACCCGCTTTTTCTGTCCGAAGCTGAGCGCCGAAACCGGCCAGTTGCGGAACGGGTACAGGCCGCAGATTTTCAGCGTCTCGTAAACCCTTTCCTTGATCTCCTCCTCCGGTACGCCCCGCACCGCCAGGCCCAGGGCCACTTCGTCGAAAATCATGGGCTTGCTGATCATCTGATTGGGGTTCTGCATCACCAGCCCGATCACTTCCCCGCGCTCCTTAATGGATTGATCCGACAGATCCCTCCCGTTTAGGAGGATCTGCCCCTTTTGGGGTTTATGAAAACCGCAGATCAGGTTGGAAAGGGTGCTTTTTCCCGCCCCGTTCTTTCCCACAATGCTCACCATCTCCCCTTTGCCCACACGGAAACCGATATTATGCAGAACGGGGCTTCCCGGAAGATAGGCAAACTCCAGTCCCTTTACCTCCAGGGCCGCTTCCCCAGCCGGACGGGCGGGCGGAAGCTCGGCCTTCTGAAACCAGGCCCGTACCTTTTCCCGGTAAGGGGCCAAGTCCATTGTCTCTATATGCTGGGGCAGGCTGCCCGCCTCCACCCGGCATCCGGCATGTTTCAGGGCCGTGATATAAAGGGGTTCGCGGATCCCCTCCTTTTCCAGCACGTCTCTGCACAGAAGTTCGTCCGGCTTTTCATCCGCCACGACCCTTCCGTCTCCTATCACGATGATCCGGTCCACGTCCCGGTAGAGCGCATCTTCCAGCCTGTGTTCGATGATCAGCACGGTTTTGTTTGTGGAGCGGCTGATCCTGTCGATCAGGTCAATGGCCCGCTTTCCCGTGGCCGGATCCAGGTTTGCCAAAGGCTCGTCAAAAAGAAGGATCTCCACATCGTCGATCATCACGCCGGCCATGGATACCCTCTGCTTCTGTCCTCCGGAAAGCTCCGTGGGCGCATGCTCCAGCAGCCCCTTCACATCCACCACCCGGGCCACCTCATCCACCCGGGAGAACATCTCGCCCTGGGGAACGCAGTCGTTTTCCAGGGCAAAGGCAATATCCTCCGCCACCGTCAGGCCGATGAACTGTCCGTCCGTATCCTGCAGCACCGTCCCCACCAGCTTGGACATGCCGAAGATCCCCGCCTGGGCCGGGTCCTGTCCGCCCACCGTCAGGCTCCCCGTGCTCTCTCCGTTCATGGAGCAGGGAATGAGGGCGTTGATACAGTGGGCCAGCGTGGACTTCCCGGAACCGGACGGCCCCACGATGAGCACCTTTTCCCCTTTATATATGGTTAAATTAATATTATGTAACGTAGGCTCCACCTGGGAGCGGTATTTGAACGTATAATCCTTGAATTCTATGATAGGGGTCATTGCGTACCTCTCTCTAATCCGCCGGTCTTCTCCGCGCGTCCGATTCTCGTAACGAAATAGAATCCTGCCATGCAGGATTCTATTTCGTATTCCCCATCCCCGCCGCAGGGACGGCCGTTATCAGTCTTCCTTACTGAGGCTGGAGGATTTCGCTCCGATTTTGGAATAGGCACCCGCAAGCAGCGTACCCAGGATCGCTATCACCACTATGTTGCCCACAAAGGCAAGCAGGCCCTGCATGAACACCTTATTGGCGGGCTCCGCATAGATCACGATATCCAGGATGGGCGCAAGCAGGATCCAGGCAATCCCGTTGGCAATCACCTGTACCACGTTGAACAGGGCGATCGCTTTGCCGTTAAATCCGCCTTCCTTGATCGCATACTTGGATACGAACAGGCCTATGATGACGCCGAGCACCGCATCCGGGATGACCCAGCTCCACCATACGCTGCCATAGAACACCGCGTCGCTGAGCGCATGGCCCAAAAATCCCACGGCTCCTCCCACGATGGGTCCGAACACGGCGGCAAAGAAAGCCATCACTGCCATCTTAGACTGCAGCGCCGTATTGGGCACGATGCCGAAGGGCACCTGCACGTTCGTTAACGCAATGTTGAGTGCCGTACCGATACCGATCGCCACCACCTCTTTGATCCCAAACTTCAGCTTCAAATCCAGTTTCATTCCAATCTCCTCCTCATCTCGTATACTACGGGCCGCCGCAGGCACACCCGGCGATGCTGTGATTCCCATCTGCGGGCCGCAGCATATCCGTACTTCTTCCGGTCCAAATCCCCCGGTTCCTTTTTACGAATTAACTATATCCGATTTCTGCCCGCTTTGCAATGGTTAAACGGGAATTTCCCGCTGCAGCGCAAAGGAATATATGATTTTCTCCTTCACGGGCTTTCCCGTGATTTGGCGAAGGGCCCTGGCATAGTACTCCAGCTGCACCCGGTAGCGGTTGATCAGTTCCCCGGCATCCTCCACCCGGTCCGTTTTGTAATCGGCCACCACGAGGCCGTCCTCCTCTTCGAAAAAGACGTCGATGATCCCCTGGATCAAGACGGTTTCCTCATCCGGGAAGGCGGGATCCATTTCGCCGGCGGGCAGGCCCAGCACGAAGGGCTGCTCCTTGGACAGGCGGCCTGCGCGCGCCGCACGCTCCATACGCTCCGCCAGAGCGCTTTCCAGGAAGCGGGCGATCTTGTCGGGCCGCACCGCCTCCCGGTATCCCTTTTCCAGGCCGCCTCCCACCATACCGTCCAGGATCCCTTCCAGACTGCCGTCTGATAAGACTTCGGTCCGTTTCCTGAAATCAAAAAGCTCCAATACCTTATGATATGCGCTTCCCCGCGCCGCGCCGCCCATCCCTCCTCCCGCTTTCCGTTCCCGGGCGGAAGACGCCGCGCCTGCCTCCGGACCGGGCTCCTCCCCTCCGGCTTCCCGGATAAACCGGGGCAGATAGGGCACGGGCTCTTCCTCCGAAAACAGGCGGAAGGCTTCCTCCGCGGTTTCCTCCATCCCGGCTTTCTTCAGCTCGGAAACGGTGGTCTTGGTATACAGCCGTCCCAGGATTTCATGGGGATAGACGCTCTCCATCCTCTCCCGCAGGCGGCGGAAGGAGGAATCGACGGGATCCGCAGAAAGGTCCGGCCGTCCGCCCTGCTCCCGTTCCCGGAGCGCTTCCTTCCCTGCCAGCCCCGCCAGGCGCAGCCTCAGCTGCCCCCTTCCCTGTTCCTCCTTCATGCGGCCGGCCAGCAGCGCGGAAGCGTCCGTCCAGTCCACCTCTCTCCCACAGTCCAGCCAGGCGGGAAGCAGCCAATCCAGATAACAGGAGGCGAAGGCCCGCAGGGAAAAGGGCAGAAGCGTCTGCTGCCCCGTTTTTGAAACTCTCTTTTCCTTCCCCGGCCCCTCCTCCGCCGCCTCCTTACAGTTCCCCGTCAGGATCAGTTTTTCCTTTGCCCGGGTCATGGCCACATAGAGCACCCGAAGCTCCTCTCCCAGGCCGTCGCGCTGCATCCGGCCCGCCAGCACGCTTTTTTTCAGCGTTCCGGCCTTGATCCGGGAGACGGGATCCACATAATCCAGGCCGATTCCGTAGTCCATATCCGCGATCACCTCTTTGGCGGTATCCTGCAGATTGAAACGTTTGGAAAGCCCGCATACAAAGCAGACCGGGAATTCCAGGCCCTTGGATTTATGGATGCTCATGATACGCACCGTGTCCGCGTTTTCGTCCTGCAGGCTGGCTTCCCCGTAGTCGATTTCATATTTTTCCACCTGCTCCATGTACCGGAGAAAATGGAACAGGCCAAAGTAGCTGGTTTGCTCGAACTTCTCCGCCTTGGTGACCAGCATCTCCACGTTTGCCCTGCGCTGTTCCCCGCCGGGCAGCGCAGAGACGGTGTACAGATACCCGGTTTCCTTAAGGAACTGCCCGATCAGCCGATGGATGGGCAGATACGCCGCATAGCCGCGAAAATGCAAGAACCAGGCCAGAAACGAGCCGCACTTTTCCCGGAGGGCTTCCTCCTCTCCCTCCCGGCCATAGGCCTGCAGGCTGTGATACAGCTTCTCCTTTCCCCCTCCCGAGCGCAAGACGGCGATTTCCCTGTCCGTAAACTCCGCCACCGGGGACCGAAGCACCCCGAAGAGGGGAATATCCTGCAGGGGATTGTTCAGCACTTTGAGAAAATTCAGGATTGTCTGCACCTCCGTGGCCGCAAAATACCCCGTCCGCGAGGTGATATACACCGGTATCCCACATTCCTCCAGCACCTTCTTAAAAGCCTCGTCCCATCCCGCCGTGGTGCGAAGCAGCAGCACGATATCCCCGTAACGGGCCGGCCGCAGCCTTCCCGTATCCGGATCCGTCACGGGCAGTTTTCCCACCAGCTCCCGGATCCTCTCCGCCACGGCCAGGGCTTCCCTCTCCCGATCCTCCATCCCGTCCTCCCCGGATACGGTCAGCAGCAGTTCCGTTTCATAAACGCTCTTTTCGCCCCGGCCGCCCTGCGCGTCACGCTCCCCTCCCGTATTACCGTTCCGGTCAGGATCCTCCGGTTCCAAAAAAGACGCCCCCGGACGGAGCGCCGCGTCCTCGTCATAGGCCACGCCGCCCAGATCCTTTCCCATGATCCGGGAAAAGACATCGTTCACGCTGTCCGTCACCTGAATACGGCTGCGGAAGTTCTGTTTCAGGTCGATACGCCGTTCCCGCATCCCGCCCGTTCCCGTGCCGTCTGCATCTTCCCTCCCGTACCGGGCGAATTTTTCCATAAACAGTTCCGGCCTGGCCAGGCGGAATTTATAGATGCTCTGCTTCACATCCCCCACCATAAACCGGTTATACCGCCCTGCCTCCTCCCCGGAAACGCTGTAAAGCAGATATTCCTGCACCAGGTTGCTGTCCTGGTATTCGTCGATCATGATCTGGGCATAATGCTCCCGCAGTTCCAGGGCTGTCCGGCTGGGGCGTACGCCCTCCTGCGTCCTCTCCGTCAGAATCGCAAGGGCCATGTGCTCCATGTCCGAAAAATCCAGCAGATTCTTTTCCCGCTTTTTCTCCGCCATCCGGCCGCAGTAGTCCCCGACCAGGGAAAGCAGCATGGAAAGCCTGGGGGAACAGGCCGCCATCCGGCCGGCCTGCTCCCCGGGAGAAGCCGTGAAATATTTTTTCTGCAGCTTCTCCAGGATCCCCTTTGCCTCTGTGCGCAGCGCCTTCGCGCGTTCCCTTTTTTCCGAGGATACCTTCGCATCCCTTTTGGAGCTTAAACGCACGGAGGGGCTTTGGGAAAATCCTGTATACAGTTCTTCCAGGGTATCCGCCCTGCTAAGACTCTCCAGATATGCCTCCTCCGCATCCAGAGCCTCCAGATACATATACGGCCCGTCCGGCTCTTCGCTAAGAGCCCGGGCCTGCTTCAGGATCCGTCCCGCCTCCTGCGTCATGGTATGCACGTATTCCTTCAGAAGGACCGCCCAGTCGCAGTCCTCCAGGCTGTCCGCCGTCACATCGTAATCCCCCTTGTGACGCTCCAGCCATTCCTCCGGCCACGGATGGCTCATGACGAAGTGATACAGTCCCAGAATCTGCTCCTCCAGCCGTTTGTCGTTCCCGGCAGGCGCAAAATATTCCACACAATCCAAAAATTCCTTACTGCCCCGGGCGAAATATTCCTCCAGCATCTGTCCCAGCACGTCCCTGCCCAGAAGCCGTACCTCTCCCTCGTCCGCCACCCGGAAATCCGGATCCAGGCCGATTTCGTCAAAATGGTTTCTGATCAGGTACAGGCAGAAGCTGTCGATGGTGGTAATCTGGGCATTATGGATCAGGGTGAGCTGGCGCACCAGATGCTCCGAAGAAGGATTCTCCTCCACCGCACGGGAAAGGGCCTGCGTGATCCGCTCCCGCATCTGGGCCGCCGCCGCGTTGGTAAAGGTCACCACCAACAGCCTGTCTATATCCAGCGGATGCGATTCGTCGCTCACCAAAGCGATGATCCGCTCCACCAGCACCGCCGTTTTCCCGCTGCCCGCAGCCGCCGACACCAACACGCTGGCATCCCGCACATCGATGGCCGCCCGCTGATCCTTTGTAAATGATACTGCCATAAAAATCCTTTCATGCCGCGGTTTCCGCGGCTGCACTCCTCTATCTTCCGCCGGGCGCCCCAGGCTGCAGCAAAGGCGCAGGGTCATTCCTGCGTGATCCCCTCCACCGCGCGCCGCATCCGCTCCAGCGCTTCCTCATCCTCCAGCTTCTCCAGCTCCCGTTTCCCATAGCCCGGGATTTTCCTGTCGAACCCGCAGACCCGCGCATAGGGGCAGAAGGTACAGGCATCCCGGTCCCGGCCGCCTTCCGCGGGGACGCAGGGATTGTGGGCAATCTTCCCCTGCAGGATATCGGTTCCGATTTCCCGGATTTTCAGGTTCACATAATCGGATATCACCCGGAAATCCGACTCCTTAAGGATGTCGGACCGGGCGCTGAAGGTGCCGTCCCTTCTGCGCTCCACGGGGATCACGTCGGACTTTTGGGTAAAGCTGCCGTCCAGTCCCTCCACCACCCGTCCGTCTCCGTTCACCACCCCGGTCATACGCAGGCTGGAGCGCAGCTTTCCCTGCACCTCCTCCTGCGTGAAGGTCTCCTCCGTCTCCACCAGCGGGTCGCTGACCCGGTAGTAGAGCATGGCAGCCGGCAGCACCTCGCTGTCCGGACGGCTCCTCTTTTCCATCTCCATAGCCGCGTTCATATAGACCACCAGCTGCAGCTGCAGCCCGTAGTACAGGGCGGCCAGGCTGAAATCCTTCGTCCCCGACTTGTAATCGACGACCTTTACGTAGACCCGGCGCGCTCCCCCATCCTCGTCCTCCCAGGTATCCACCCGGTCGATCCGGCCCTGCAGACGCAGCTTTTCTTCTCCGGTGAGGGCTATGTTCACCGCGTCCAGCTCCTCCAGCACGGAAAAGGAAACCTCAAACCGCTCCGGCCTAAACGATCCCTTTTTCAGCTGGTATTGCAGCGTATCCACCGTACGCTTCAGGATCCGTTTGATCCGCGTGATCATATATTGATTCCGGGCGGTATCATACAGGACCGTATTCCCATAGGAGGCCGCATAGAAATCCACCGCCTCCTCCAGCAGCGCATTCCCCTCCTCCTGCGGGAAATCAAACCAGGTGTATCCCCGTTCCTTTAATTGATCCCCGAAAATCTCCAGCACGCCGTGGAACAGGTTTCCCATATCCACCGCCTCAAAGGAGAATCCGTCCCGTTCCCGCAGCTTTAATCCGTACTGAAGGAAATGGGCGTAGGCGCAGGAGGCGTACCGCTCCAGGCGGCTGACGCCGGAAAGCAGGGTGCTTCCGAACAGGGCCAGCGAGGCGGCCCGCCCCAGCGGCTTGGACCCGTATTCATAAAAAGCGGCCCGCTCCATCCGCCCCGTCCATTCCCTCGTCCGCTCCGAAGCGGCATAGATCCGGTAGAGCCGGAAAAATTCCTGCTCCTTCCTTCCCTCCGGTTCCATCCTGCCGTCCGCAAATCTGCGCAGGGCGGACACCAGCCGGTCCTTTCCGTCCTCCAGGGACTGCACCTGATCCACCTCCGGCGCCTCTTCCGGCCGCTCCACCCGGATAGAAGGAAACAGCCTTTTCACCATATCGATCAGATAGGCCGGGCGCAGGGCCTTCCCCTCCCCGTTCATCCTGGAATAAAACAGGTACAGCCGGTCCGAGGGTTTCGTCATATTCATATACAGATACAGCTTCTGGATATACATCTGCTGCCGCGGCGTGGGCGCCAGCTCCGTCCCGCTCCCCGCCAGGAATTCCCGGTCCAGATCGGAGATAATCCCTCCCCCGGAGGCGGGCTTGGGAATATAGCCGTCGCACACCCCCAGGAAAAACAGGGCCTTTACCTGCTTCAGCCGGGTTCGTTCCATATCCCCCGCCACCACGCGGTCCACGTTCTGGGGGATCGTGCCCACCTGGATTTCCGAGAAACCCGCCTCCAGGATCTGATAGAATTCCTCCGGCCCCGCCGCGTCCTCTCCGATCAGCTCCACGATCTGATCCAGCAGATCCATGACCAGACGATAAATCTGGGCGTATTCCCTGGCCCGGGGCGCATCCCCTTCCCGGGAAAAACGGTTCTCATACTCCTTTAATTTTCTCTGCACCTGATTGTTTTCGATAAAGGCATACAGGCCCTTCACCAATTCCCCGGTGTCGGAAAAGCGGCCCAGCAGGGGAGAAAGCTGATCCAGCAGCTTTTCCCTGCTCACATTCAGGGCCGCCAGCTCCGTGAGCGGATCCTCCATATCCGCAAGCCGTATGCTAAACATGGTTTCCCATCGCTTTTTCCCCCGGATCCCCAGCGCCAGCACATAATTTTCCAGCCGGTCCGCTTCCTCCGGTTCGAAATCCGCCAGGCCGCTGCGGATATAGTGGAAAACCGCCTCATAGGAAAAATTGCGGATCACGACCTGCAGGGCGCCTTTCACATATTCGATAAACGGGTTCAGCTTGATCCCCCTGGTGCGGTCCAGATACAGGGGGATCCCGTAAAGGGCCGCCTGGGTTTCCAACGCGCTGGCATAGTCGTCCAGATTGCCCGCAATGACCGCCACATCCCGATAACAGCCTCCCGTACGGCGCAAATAGGAACGGATGGCGATACAGGCCTGGCGCACCTCTTCCTGCTGGGTGGAAGCCTCCAGGATCCGGACGGAAGCCTCTCCCTCATAGGGCTTTACAGGATATCGGAACAGATTCTGTTCCAGCCAGGCCAGGGAGGGATTTTCCCGGAAACGATACACGGGCCGCCCGGAAAAGATCACATCCTTTCCCCGCTCCACCCCCGCCTCCTGCGCCATCCGGCTTAAGACGGATACGGTTTTCCTGCTCAGGTGGAACAGGTTTTCTTCCTCCCCGGCCGTATACAGGTTTTCCCGTCCGTCCACCACCGCGGACACGATCACCTCCGCCGCCGTTTCCATCAAAGCCCCGATCACCTGATTCTGGACCGGGGTAAAGCCCGTAAAGCCGTCTATGGCCACCACCGCGCCCCGGATCAGGCCCGAGGAAGGGATCCTGCGGGCGAGCTGCTCCATGGCCTCTTCCGTAGTGACGAATTTCTCCCCCGTATACGCCCGGAACGCCTGATAGAGCACTCCCAGATCCTTCAGCTTGTGGTACAGCCCGCCCCGTTTTCTGGCATAGTCCGTCAACTCCTCCAGCTTTTTCTCATCGATCCCGTACTGCATGAATTCGGAAATGGCGGACTTCACCTCATGGATGTACCCGGGCTTGTTCAGATTTCCCCCGATCACCGGCAGCTCCCCGGCCAGACGGCCGGCCACCTTACGAAGAACCAGGCTCTTCCCCGTGTCGTCCAGCATCGTGCGCCCGTCTTCCCCCGCCTCTTCCCCGATGCGGTGGGACAGCCTTCCGAAGGAAAGCACATCGATATTCATAATCCCCCGGTTCGGATGCATACACACCAGATCCATCTGGGTCTGCATGGTAAACTGATCCGGAACGATCACAAAAAAATTCCGTTCCGGCTCTCTGAGCGAGCGTTCTATCATCTCACGATAGAGAGCCGTACTTTTTCCCGCGCCGGAAGCACCGGCATAAAAACGCAATGACACGCGAAAAATCCTCCTGTTTCCCGGAACGCCCTTTCTACCAGTTATTCACCGCGTGCTCCGCAAAGGAGACCACATCCCGCACCTGCAGGCGCGTCCCGTCGTCCAACACGGCATGTCCCGTAAAGGTGCCGAACATCTGATGGCAGCAGTTATCCACCCACAGAAGCTTCGTCCGTGTCGTCCGGTCATACACGGGCGTCAGGGTCAGATCCAGTCTGCCCTCCCGGTCCGTTAAATGCCAGGGATCTTTATAGTCCGCCCCCAGCGTAAAATCCACCTTGCCGAGCTTATGGGATTTTCCCCCGTAAAAAAGCATGTTTTCGCTGGCCGTATCCGTATTTCCGAAGCCGCAGCCCAAGTTGAAGCCGAACATCTCCCCCTCCAGCCATCCGCTCCCGTTGCTCCAATACCACTCGTTATGGAAGGGCCATACCCCCCGCCCCCAATCCAGGATGCCGAAGGAATCCTTTTTATCAAAGCGCCACTCCTTATCCCCTGCGCGTACCGCTCCCTCCGCGCTCATACAGTTAATCTTGTGATTATAGTAGAAAGCATGGGCGTACTCGTCAAAGGGCAGATTGATGACCAGGGAGTCCGGATTATGCCTCCGCAGCCGGACGGCCGTCTCCACGCCGCCCCAGGCACACCGCAGCGTCCGCACGTCCTCCAGCGTCTCAAAGCTCATATGTACGCCGTTTTTATGATAAGAAAGCAGGCTGTCGCGCTCCGCATCCCGGGGCATGCGCAGGCTCCCGAAGGGCAGCGGAAGGATCTCGTTTAAATCCAGAAGCTTCTGCCCCTTCACAAAATCGAACAGCATCAGGCTCACCTGGCCCGCATAGGAGGCATGGCCGATGGTAAACTGCAGACAGAGATGGTCGTTTGAAATCTGATAAAAATCCCACTCCTTGATCCGCCACGGCGGAGCCTTGACCGCCCTTCTGTCATATACCAAGGTGCTCCTTCTGGAAAAGCCCGGTATGGGCCTCCCCCTTTTATCCAGGACCGGGCCCCTTTTTGTCAGCTCTTTCTCCATATCCCCTCTCCTTTCTTCGCTCCTTCGGTCATTCCCGCCGTATCCCCCCCCTGGGCGAAACGGGTCTGCCGTCCCCCTCACCGCCTCAGCCGGCGCATTGCCCGAAACATTTTGTCGATGTCCACCGGCTTTGCCAAATGCTCATTCATCCCCGCAGCCTTTGCCATTGCAATATCCTCTTCAAATGCGTTAGCCGACAGCGCTATAATGGGCACCGTTCCCGCATCCGGCCGGTCCAGGCTGCGGATCACACGGGCCGCTTCATATCCGCTCATAACCGGCATCATCAGGTCCATAAGCACGCAGTCAAATGTCCCCGGGGCAGACGCCGTAAAAACATCCACAGAGGCTTTCCCGTCGTCCGCAGTCACGACTTTTGCGCCCGCCTCCTCCAGCATGAACTTTACGATTTCACAGTTGATCTCATTATCCTCCACCAAAAGGACACACATCCCGGCAATATCGTTTTGTATATTCCGCTCCTCGTCCACAGGCTGCGCGGTCTGCGCCTCATCGACCCGAATGGACAGAGTAACCCGAATCTCGCTTCCCTTGCCGATCTGGCTGTCCACCTCGATGGTCCCCTCCATTTGGTCTACCAGCCTCTTCACGATGGACAACCCAAGCCCCACGCCGTTATAGTGAGTCCTTGCTCCATGATGTTCCTGGGTAAACAGTTCAAAGATATGTTTTTTAAAATCGTCGCCGATCCCGATTCCGGTATCCCCAATCACAAACCGGTAACTTGCGATTCCGCTCTGATATGAGATCTCCGCTGCCCGGATAAATACGGAACCGCCGGGCCGGTTATATTTGATGGCGTTGTCGATAATATTCATTAAAATCTGCTTCAGATGCAGTGGATTCCCGATCAGCTTTCTGTGCTGCAAATCCGTCTCCACAGGCACCAGCCGGACACCCGCCTTCTCCGCCTGTACGGACAGGATCGTGACGCACTCTTCCAATATCTCAGGAAGGTCAAAGGGTTCCTCCACCGCCGCCAGCCTGCCGCTGTCCAGCTTGCTGACCTGAAGCACGTCGTTGACCAGGGACAAAAGATGCTCTGTAGACACGCGGATTTTCTCCCGGCAGCTTTTCTGCCGCTTGGCATCCTCCGGACTGTGCTCCATGATGGATAACATTCCCAGGATCCCGTTGATCGGCGTGCGCAGATCATGGGACATATCGGAAAGGAATTCGCTCTTTGCCGAATTTGCCCGTCTCACCTTCTCCAGAAGCTCCATGATAGCCTGCTCCTGTTTCTTCCGCGTCACCATAATATCCGTGATATCCTGATGGTATCCGTTGAGGCTGGCTCCCGGTTTCTTGAATTTTTTATCCGGCACGCCGCCGCAGCGGACATAGATTTTCCCCAGCTGCGGGTGATGCCAGGGATAGATCACCTCGGAGCGCTTGTTCTCCAGCATTTCCCGCACCGACTCCTGCACCATCTCCACATAGTCCGGCTCGATGTTTTCAAACCAGCGCCGATAACACTCTTCCGGCTCGATCTCGTCCGGCACCCCCAGAAGGATCCGCATGGTCCGGTCTGCATACATCCTCGGCGGGCAGTCCTCCTCCAGCTCGATGGTCCAGATACCGGTTCTGGCGCCCTCCAGAATATCCTCCAGGCTCTGCCTTGCCTCCAGCTTATACTTTTCCTCCTGCTCCACTACGGCATTCACATCCCGCAGGGCAAAAATCGCACAGTTTCCCTCCTCCGTCTTTCCCGTGGCAGAGAAATGGATCTCCATATAGTTCAGCCCGTAAGAATTGTCTCTCACCTGATGGCGGACATAGAACTTATTTCTGGTTCTAAGACGAGCGAGCACATAGTCTTTTTGAGTCACATCCCGGAGCCGTTTTTGATCCCGCGAAGCCACACACCGGGAAATATACCGCTCCATAGCCGCCTGATAGCCGTCCCCAAAGCCGATATCCCACCCCATCCCGGACCATTCGCTGTCCCGGTATATTTCGCATTCGTCTGTATCAAAATCCACCTTATAGATGCCCAGGTAATCCACGCTGAGGGCATGGAGGACGTTATAGCTGCGTTTTTGAAGCTCACGGACCAGATTACGCCGTTTCAGGGAGGATACAATAAAGTATGCCGCAGTCTGGAGCATATTTGACGCGTATTCCAGCGACTTCACGGGCGGGTTGTCCACGCCGTAAAAGCCGATGATTTCTTTGCCGTCATAAAGAGGGACCACCACAAGGGAACGGATATTCTGCTGCTTTAAGTTCTCATACTGAAGGGGATCGTCCTCCCGGATGTCTTCCAGTTCCTCGATGACAATATGTCTGCCGATTTCGAAATTCCGATACCAGACCACACATACCTCCGGAGGCACGTTTTGAAGATTTTCCTTTTCTGGCTTCACTCCGTCGGCCACCCACTCATAGGTATTGTCATCGCCGCCCGCCTCGTTCCGTTCAAATATATAAGTTCTGTCCCCGTTCAGCGCCTTCCCCAGATGCTCCAGCAGCACATCAAGCGACCGGTCCGGGGTCTCCTCCAACAGGGCAGCGCGAAGGCCCTCATTGATGACGGCTTCCAAATTCTGAACGCTCCGCATACCATGGCGCAGTTCATGTCCGCCGTCATCCGACGCATCCCTGCCGGGCCGTTCCGAAAGCTCCCTTGCATAATCCATAAACCTGCCCTCCCTATGTTCTATATGGGTGAATACCGGTATCCATCCCCAATACTTCTGTCCCTTCTTTTAGCGCCGACACACAGATCCCCTTCCGCTTAATACATAAAAAGGGGCGGCCCGCCTGGTTGCAGACCACCCTTTGGCTCAACAGTTCAGCCACAAGCTTCCGCCGCCTTTTGCGGGAGCGCCTTGCATATTCCCGGTGTCTTTCCCGCAGCTTCCGCCGCCCGCCCTGCCAATTCTGCCGGCCCCATTCCTCAGCCGCCTTGTGCCAATAGCAGGCTTCCTCCGGGCGGCGGGCTCATTTGCGATATCCCCATTGTACCATAGCCGGCGCCATTTGTCACGGTTTTGCGCCGAATTAAACACGACAAACGTAATAGTTCAGCCACCCCGCAGGCTCCCGGACGGCGGGGTGGCTCAGGGTGTCGGAACCGTTATCTCGGTATTTCGTCGAAGCATTTGAAGAATTCGCTGTTATCCCAATTTGGCACCGGGCGATAATCGTAGGCGACCCCGTTTATGCTGAAATTGGGACAGCTGTCAGTGGCCATGGATAATTTCACCACGTCCCCGTCTGCCAACGTCAGTTCCAGGCAGGCGCATTGGTTTCCACAGTCCGCTCCTCCGAAAATATATTTTGCATTTTTGAACCAGTCTTCAAATTTCTGCAGCGTTTCCGCATCCGTTATGGTCTGGCTGTAAGGCTGCCGGTCCGTGAAAATAGCATTCACCTCCAGTTTGGCGGATACGATGTCTTTGATTTCGGAAACATCGTAATTTTGATACCCCGCCTCCTCCGTCAGCAGGATCCGTATATAGTCGCATAACTTAGGCGCTTCTATGAGGGACTCCATCATTCCCTTTTCCTCGTCATAATAAGTATAGTATAAAAATCCTCCCTCAAGGCCTGTCATTATGATATCATGGTAGAGGATCTTCCATCCGGTTTCCTTGTATCCTTCCCAGCGTTTATTCAGCGGTCCGCCCTGCAGATCCAGCGCTTCTATCTGCCCCGACAGCCATTTCTGATCCTCCTGCGGCGGAATATAATAATAAAAAAGGTGTTTTCTTATCACGCAAGGCTGTATTTCTATACAGACCTTGTCCGCTTCCGGACGTTCGTAAAGCACAACATCCTGTATGATATCGCCTTCTGCCGCCGTTTCCTTCGTTTGAGGCAAAATGCCTCTTTCGGGCTCAGGGCTTCCTTTCTGTGTGGATGTTTTCTCGACAGGCATACGTTCTAACGGACGGCTGTCCCCATTCTCTCCTTGTGAAGAAGCATTTTCCGCTTCTGCCTGATCTGCCTGCAGAAACGCGTCTTGATCCGGAGGGTCCGTCAAAAAGCACAGCGCCGATACCGCAAATACTGCTGCCGCTGCTATCATCATCCATAGCGTCGGCTTTTTATAATTCAATACGGACTTCACCCTTTCCCTTACTCCCACTTCCCCAAAAGCCAGCGGACATACCATAAGCAGGCTCCTCTGCCTTGTACAGGACAGCAGGACTCTTGCATACTCTTTTTTCTCGTGGAAGGTCAGGCCTCTGGCCACCTTTTCATCGCACGCCAGCTCCAAGTCTTTGCAGAACATCGCATACGATACCCAGCAGAGGGGATGAAACCAATAGACACACAATAAGAAGTAACCCAACAGTTTCCACCAATGGTCTTTTCTTTTCAGATGCGCCGATTCGTGCGCAATGATATACCCCATCTCTTTCTCACATAGAGCAGAAGGAAGATAGATCCGCGGCCTCACGATCCCCAAAATAAATGGCGACCTGACGGCATCACAGAGGTAAATAGGATCTTTCACGCATACCGCTTCCCTTACCAGCCGATTCAGCCTTATCATGCTTCCCATTGCATAAACGATCAATAAAACCGTACCGCAGGCCCACGCCACACCGACAGCGTAAGTAACGATCTGCAGGGGAGCCGCGCTTTCCGATTCCCTGTACGAAAAGGATTCTGTCAGCAGAGGGTTTATCGTATTTTCCACGATCGTCAGGCGGCTGTCTATGGACGGTATATCATTTCGCACTTCCCCATCCACGACCGTACTGGTTTTGATTGGTTCCGTACTTGGCAGGATGCTAAACCCGCTTTCCACAAAAAACGGACAGATCAGCCTGACTGCTGCCATGCCCCACAATAAACAATGCATCCATTTGGGAGCTTTTCTAAATATCAGCCTGATACACAGTACCGCCAGCAGAAACCAGCCTGCCGTAATGCTCCTATTTAACAGTTTCAGGAAAATATCCCCCATATTCATTTTTCCTCTCATTCCTCCGCCCGGTCGATCATCCTGCGGATGGCTTCCGCCTCCTCCGCCGTAAGCCCGGAGCCCTGCATGAATGCCGCAATAAAGGCCGGGAGGGAACCGGCAAAGGTATCCTCCACGTATTTTCTGCTCTGCCTGGCATAAAAGTCGTCTCTGGAAATCACAGAGGTTACCACCCCGTTTTCGTTCCGAAACAATCCCTTGTCGATCAATCTTCGCAGCACGTTATGCGCCGTGGTCCTCTTCCAGTTAAATTCCACCGCCGTCATCTTAACCAGCTCGGACGAAGTAACCGGCTCATGTTCCCAAATCATATCCGCATATCGTGCCTCGATAACGCCCAATTGTATTTCTGCCATTTTCCCTTCTCCCTTTGCAGACTACTCATTGTAGTCTTTATTATAGACTACATGATATAGTCTATAATGTCAATAGGGACTTGACAGGAAGCCGGCAGGGGGATATCCTGTCACTAAAGAAAAGAGGCAAGACGGGCCCCCTCCTGCTGGAAAACGAAAAAAAGGCCCGAGGGAATCCATGATTCCCGCAAAGGATAAAGGAGATATCTACATGCAGCCCACCAGAGAAGAAGCGCATCGGCTCCTTAAGGAAGCCGAACTACATAATCCCGGCCCCTGGGGAGACCACAGCCGGACGGCCGCCCGCTGTGCGGAGAAAATTGCCGCATGCTGTCCGGGACTGGATGCCGAAAAGGCTTATGTCCTGGGGCTGCTTCACGATATCGGCCGCAGGTTCGGCGTCCGGCACCTGGGACATGTTTACGACGGCTATCACTATATGAAAAAGCTCGGATACGACGAAGCTGCCAGGATCTGCCTCACCCATTCTTTTGTGGAAAGGGACCTTTCGGTTTATGTGGGAAACCACGATATTTCGGAGGAAGAAGAAAAGGAACTGTGCGATGCGCTGAACGCCACGGAATACGATGACTATGACCGCCTTATCCAGCTGTGCGACGCCCTGGCAGGAGCGGAAGGCGTCATGGATATGGAGGCACGGATGCTGGACGTCAAAAAAAGATATGGATTCTATCCGCAAAACAAATGGGATGCCACACTCGGGCTGCGGACCTATTTCGAGGAACGGATGGGCAGGGATCTGTATGACGTGGTGGGGAAACCGGGGACAGGCGCCTGATAAGTCGGATATTTCTTTCAGCACATCAATGGGGATATTCGTATCTTAATGATCAATCCGAATTACTCCCTAAATTGAATGCGTCTATTCTCTATAAGGATTTGTTTCCCAGACTTTTTCATCAAGCGGCGTATTGCATCCCCACGATGCAGCCGCTTTCCGAAACGTCTTTTTCGCAAAGGTTTGGAATATAAACTGCATCAGCAAACGCATGGGCAGCGGAAAATATTCCGGACCGGTAAATTTCTTTGCTTCGTCGCGGAAGAATCCGTCTCCCTCCGCAAACAGTCCGCCCATCGCCTGATATGGTTTTGTGGCCTGCTTCTGTTTCTCTTCATCCAAAAATCGGATTCCGAAATTACCTCCTTTGACCAAGCAGCCTCCATAGCGGACACCCAGATACCCCGGAAGCTTCCTCAGAAAGTCCTCGCCACAGCGAAGCTGACACCCCTCCGCAAACCCGCTCTGCAAAAGGAAGGAAAGTCTTGTACACTCATCCTTTTTGGGCAGGGTTTCCAGAAATTCCAAAAGAAGTCCGGGCACGCATTCCACATATAGCGGAAGCGCAATCAGGATTTCCTCATTTTTGATGTAAGCGTCCCGGATCCTTTCCCAGGACTCCCGATTGGAAACGGCATATGTTTCAAAAGAAGCCCCTCTTTCCGAAAGGCCTTTTGCAAAGGAAGCAATGATTTTTTCCGTGTTGCTGTATTTTTGCGCGCGCGGGCTTCCGTTAATGATTACAACATGCATGTAACCGCCTCCTTTCTGTTTTCCGCAGGAAAAACGCCAAGGGAACTGCTTCCCAGATTAAGCGCCGTGCGCTCACACCACCGTTCCAGATAAGCCTGATCGCCGTCCCCGGTATAGATAACCCCGATATCCGGCTGATGGTCATAGCGCATGACATGACGCATCTGCCCGCCCTTGAATTTCAGATACATTGTGACAAGAGGCATGATCCTGTCTATAATGTTTTTCGTCTGATAGGAGACAAACCCAAAGTGCGTATCCGAGATTAGCCAGACTTGATCTGCCTTACTCATCTTTTTCAAAATCGGCTCGTAATCGTCCCTGACGGCACATAGTCCCGGCGTTTTTAGCCAGCAATAATTACAACCGATACAGTGGGAAATATGCATCCCAGTGGTGTCAATCAATTCAAATTTGGCCGGATTTCCGCCGCTGTGAATCAATTCTTCGGCAAGCTGCTTTCCTATATGCTCTCTCGTTGTATCAATCATCAAAACCATTCTAATCAATCCTCCATGCCGCGTCCTTTGCGGCTGCGCAACATGAATCTTCGATTCATGTCTGAGAAATCGCGGATGCGATTTCTCGTCTGCGATTCGATTTGGGCCGCCCGCGGCACAAATCGCGCTTGAAAAATAAGCCATCAGGCTTATTTTTCAACCTATCTCCTCGCGTCTTCTGAATATTTCGATTTCCGCTCTCTGCCGCTTCCCGAAAAATGGGAATTTATTCTGCCAAACGCGAGAATAAACCGGGAAGTCTGTCAGAGTAATAGTTAATAATTTTTTCCACACTCTTTCCTAAGTCAATTTCAGCAATAAAACCACCATATTCGTTTCGTTTTAATAAAACACATCTTCCTGATGGGTCAAAAACATATGCTAACGGAATTTTACCGGCAAAATGAGAACACCCAATAACATATACTTCATTTTCAATAGCTCGTGCCTTTGCTAATGAAGTCCATTGTTCAAACTGTAAATTATGATACATTCCTGTTCCGATTATATTAATCAATAAAACCGGATGATCCAAACACATAATCCTTGCCACCTCTGGAAAATGTATTTCATAGCAGATTGGTATTCCAACCTTTCCAAATTTAGTATTTACGCAAGCAATTTTTTCCCCATTCCGTTTTCCTTTTTGCTTTTCTCCTTTAGTCAAAATACACTTCGTATATTTATCGACGATTTTACCATTATCTATGACTAATGCTTTTTGCTGCCCATTACTGTCTAAATCCTTGAAACCGGTAATAACATATTTTCCTTTTTCTTTTATAATATCAATTGCTTCCTGCAAAACATTATTATCTAAAAAACCTTCCGGGAAAACATAAAAGTCTGCATTGTTTTGCGATAAAAAGCCATTTAATTCCTGTATACTGTTATTTTCTTGAGGAACCGCTAACAAAACATTCAAATTCATTTCCTCCCTGTGTTCCGCTTTTTCATCTTCACTGACTACGCCCAATGTCCAGCTTTACCGGAACCAACCCTTTCCAGTTTTCCTCCCCGCATTAATCCCGCTATGATTCTTTCAATCTGCCGTTTAGGCATTCCCAATGTATCGGCTATTCCCTGAGTCGTCATTTTATTGTCGTCCTTCAGTAAAAGTAAAATCCTATCTTCTGTTTTTAAAGATGGCTGTTTTATACCGACACTTATGCCGACATTTGTACTGCCTTGATCTTTTACCAACTCCTTCAAAGAATCCCGTACCATCTGCAACATAAATTCAATAAATGCCGTGGACTCACTCGCAGCATTCGACTGATTAATTGCCTGATAATATTCATCCCGATGCTCATATATCAATGTTTTCACAGGAAACCAGGCAAAAATAGGGTTCCATTTTGCGGAATCAGGGAATGCCATACTCTTCCGTTTCCATCTTCAAACGAATGGATAAATTCAAATTCATAATGAAAAACACATGATTTGATAAGAGGATGGATCCTCGATGATTTTAGCCACCCGAATAAATTTTCCATTGTTTCCGGCGCATACCGGACAGGCGTCCCCGCATGAATGAGCGGTTCGCCAGCATATACACCAACCCCTTTGCTCCGAAACATTCCCGCTTCGGATATCAGACCCGCCATCATGAAACCATGTGTTTTCAATAAGTCCTTGAATCCTGTCATCTACACCGTCTTTTATAAAAACATATCAGTATTGCCTGAAAAATGCAAGCAATTTGCCCTGTTTTAATAATACTGTCTTTTCTTCTTCCACTTGCTGTTGACACATCTCCCTGTATTGCGGATCTCTGCTGACTCATATTCTCATTACGAAAACGGCACCAGGGATATTCCAACCAATATCTTGATAGCAATCGCAGATTTCTATAATATTAGTATAGATTATCTCCTAGAGCGAACGGACTGCAAACACATCTCTCGATAAACCAAACGGGAGACGGCCTTTTTAGAACCTTTACCCAAATTAAAGAAATCTTTTATAAATTTTATTTCTTTTTATGAAATCCTTCACACGATAGACACATTTCTCCTGTATCATAGCTTTCAGATAGATGGACAACACCTATTGTTTAAACTATCTCCCCCCTCATAAGAATATGTGCCAATCGGCACGCCAAAACAGGCCTCCGCATTCGCGGCGGCCTGTTTTGGCGTAAAGGAAGATCACCGTTTCCCGGCCGGGGCGTATTCCGGTGGGAAGGAAAGGGGATACCTCCCGAACGATCATTCCGTCCCGGCCAGAACGCGCCGCCTTTCCTTCAGCGGCGCGCCGGCGTCTTCCACACCCCGGCGGCCTTCTGTCCTCCCTCCGTCGGTTCCCCGTCGAAGAGCACCAGCAGCTCGTGGGCCAGCAGGGGGAAGGCAGCCAGAACCGTGAGGCGTGCCCATTCCTGCCAGGAGAGGGCCACCGTCCCGAAGGCCGCCGTCAGAAAAGGGATCGTCGTTACCGCAGCCTGGAGCAGGAAGCCCGCCGCGCAGGCCGCCAGCATCATCTTATTTTCCAGATGCTTCATCCGGAAAACCGATTTTCTCACATCCCGCATGCCCACCGCATGGAAGAGCTGGGACATCCCCAGCACCGTAAAGGCATAGGTCTGCGCCCGGTTCACCACCGCGGGATTTTGAAGGATGACGGCAAAGCTGTTCACCGAGAATGCGATCCGCCGTTCCATGAGAATGCCTAAAGGAAGGGTGAAAAAGGCGGCCAGGCTGATCCCCGCGATCAAAAGCCCGTAGAAACAGGTACGGGCCAGCCCGCCCCCCGCAAACAGGCTTTCCGCAGGATCCCGGGGCGGTCTGTGCATCAGGCTTTCCCCGTCGTTGTTGTCCACTCCCAGCGCCAACGCAGGCAGGGAGTCCGTAATCAGGTTGATCCACAGGATATGGCTGGATTTCAGGGGGGACGCCAGCCCCATCAGCACGGCCAGAAACATGGTCATGATCTCGCCCAGATTGGAGGAAAGGAGAAAAATCACCGACTTTCGGATATTCTCGTAGACGCCCCGCCCCTCTTCGATGGCACGCTCAATGGTGGCAAAGTTGTCGTCCGTTAAGATGATCTCCGAAGCCTGCCTGGCCACGTCCGTACCGTTCCTGCCCATGGCGATACCGATATCCGCCGCTTTCAGAGAAGGCGCATCGTTCACCCCGTCCCCGGTCATGGCCACGATCTGCCCCTTCGCTTTAAAGCCCCGTACGATCCGCACCTTGGATTCCGGGGATACTCTGGCAAAGACCCGGACGGAATCCAGTTTTTTCAGGAAGGCTTCCTCCCGCAGGCCCCGCAGCTCCTCTTCGGACATGCACTGATCCCTGCTCTGTGCAATTCCCAGCTGTCTGGCGATGGCGTAAGCCGTGTCCACATGATCCCCGGTGATCATCACCGTACGCACCCCTGCCCGGTCGAATTTCGCCACCGCTCCGGCCGCCTCCGGCCTGGCCGGGTCCTTCATTCCCACCAAACCCAGGAAGGTCAGGCCCGTTTCCTCCGGTTTACTGCCTCCTTCCCTCATGGCCACCGCCAGGGTCCGCAGCGCACGGGAGGACATCTGCTCCAGCGCGCTTTTTATCTGCTTTTTATGGCTCTCCTGAAGAGGCGCCCGTTTTCCGTATATCATGATGCTGTCACATTTTTTCAGCACCTCGTCCGGGGCGCCCTTGGTATAAGTGACGCTTCTTTCTCCTCCTCTGTGAAAGGTGGACATCATCTTCCGCACGGAATCAAAACCCAGTTCGCCAATCCTGGGATATTCCCGCTCCGTTTCTCCCCGCTTCACCCCATAGTGGGCCGCCAATTCCAGAAGCGCCAGCTCCGTGGGATCCCCGATCCGTTCCTTTCCCTGGATCACCGCGTCGTTGCACAGCGTCATGCCTCTCAGGAATTCTTCCCTGCCCATGGTGCCCAGTTCCCGGCTGTCCGTCAGCTTCATGTTCAGGAAGCAGGCCTCCACACTCATCCGGTTCTGGGTGAGGGTGCCTGTCTTATCCGAACACACCACGCTCACCGCACCCAGAGTTTCCACGGAGGGCAGCCTCCGGACGATGGTATGTACCCGGACCATCTTGGTCACGCTCATGGCCAAGCAGATGGTCACCACGGCAGGGAGGCCCTCCGGGACGGCTGCCACTGCCAGGGAAATCGCCGTGATCAGCATTTCAGCCATATCCCTTTTCTGGATCACCGCAATCACAAACAGGCCGGCGCACAGAAACAGGGATAACAGGCTGAGTACCCCTCCCAGCTCCCCCAACCTTTTCTGAAGAGGGGTCGCTTCTTCGGGGCTCTCGCTGATCATCGTCGCAATCCTTCCGATCTGCGTGTCCATCCCGCAGGCAGTGACGATCCCCTCCCCGCGCCCGCCGGTCACGATGGTGGACATGTAGGCCATATTGTGCCGGTCGCCCAGCGGAAGCTCCCGGTCCTTTGGGGCGAGAAAAGAGGCCTCCTTTTCGATGGGCAGGGATTCCCCGGTCAGAGCGGACTCCTCCACCTTCAGCCCGCTTGTCCTCGTAAGGCGCAGATCCGCCGGGACCTGACAGCCCGCCTCCAGACATACCACGTCCCCGCAGACCAGGTCGGCGGCCGCGATCTCCTGCTCCCTTCCCTCCCGGATGACATACGCCCTGGGGCTTGTCAGCTTCTTCAGGGAATCCAGAGCCCTCTGCGCCCTCCCCTCCTGCACCATGCCCACCACCGCATTCATGCATACCACCACCGCGATGATCGCCGCGTCGCTCGTCTCATGCAGCAGAAGGGAGATTACCGCCGCCGCCAGCAGTACATAGATCAGCGGGTCATTCAGCTGCTCCAGAAAGGATTCTATGAGAGTCTTTTTCCTGGGGCCCTTAAGTACGTTTTTTCCGTTCACCCGGCATCGTTCCTGCGCCTGTACCTCCGTCAGGCCCGTTTCAGGGTCCACATCCAGCTGCGCGCACACTTCCCGGATCGTCATCGATTCAAACATATTCCCACTCCTTCACCCTTTTTTACCCAATCTATGAGAAGTGGGACAGGAATATGTCCTTTTCCGGGGTTCTCCGGGCCTTTCTAAATAATCCGGGCCTGTGCCGGGGCCAGGCCGGAAAAGAGGCCGGTCCCGGCGCAGGCCCGGACTGTTATTTATGCTATCTATTGAGAAATTTTTCCAGATTGCGCGCCACATCCTTTACGTCGATGGGCTTGGCAATATGGGCGTTCATGCCGCAGTCCAGACATTTCTGGATGTCCTCCGAAAAGGCGTCCGCCGTCATGGCAATGATCGGAATATCGGAATCCAGCCTGTCCGAGGAGCGGATGGCTTTCGTCGCCTCGTATCCGTTCATCACGGGCATCCGGATATCCATCAGGATCGCATCATAGGCACCCGGATCCGACGCCATGAATTTATCCACACAGATCCGGCCGTTTTCCGCCCACTCCAGCTCCAGCCCGATGGAGGAAAGCAAATCGTCCGCAATCTCCCAGTTCAGATCGTTATCCTCTGCCAGAAGTACATGGACCCCTGAGAAGTCCACTTCCTGCTGCTCGGTCTTTTCCTCCTTTTCTCCCGTCAAAACGCATTGCCGCAGCCCATAAAACAGAGTGGAACTGAACAGCGGTTTGGAAATAAACCCGCTCACGCCGGCCTCACGGGCTTCTTCCTCAATATCGCTCCAGTCATACGCGGAGATCAGCAGGATCGGCACATTCGCCCCCATCCTCTTTCGGATTTCCTTTGCCGTCTCGATACCGTTCATCTCCGGCATCTTCCAGTCCAAAAGGATGATATGATAGTCGTCCCCGCGCCGATGCTTTTCTTCGACCTTCGCTATCGCCTCCGTACCGCTGAAAGCCTGATCCGGCCTCACACCGATGGACTTCAGGGAGGCCGCCGTACTGCTGCACAATTGCTCGTCGTCATCTACCACCAGAACGCTCCATTCCGGCAGGATCATTTCCTCGCCTGCGGCCGCCGCCTTTTCCAGGTCCACCGTCACATGGAATTCACTGCCGACTCCCTGGATACTGTTCACTTCTATCGTACCGCCCATGGCATCCACGATATATTTGGTGATCGCCATGCCGAGGCCGGTTCCTTCCGTCCTCTGCACCCGCTTATTATCCTCCCGGGAAAAGGAATCGAAGATAACTTTCTGGAACTCAGGCGACATCCCGATGCCGCTGTCCTTCACCTTCATATGGATCCGCGTATGGGAATCCCCCACGGGAGAGGGTTCTTCATACAGAGAGAAATGGATAATGCCCCCTTCCGGCGTAAACTTGATGGCATTGGAGAGGAAATTCAGCAGCACCTGGTTCAGGCGTACGCTGTCGCAGTATACATCCTCCGACTCGATATCGTGTATAAAGACATCGAACTGCTGGTTCTTCGCCTTGACCTGGGGCTGTACGATGCTTACAATGCTCTCCACAACCTCCCGCAGAGAAACCTGATCCATATTCAGAGTCAGCTTCCCGCTCTCAATTTTGGACATATCCAATACATCATTAATGAGGCCCAACAGGTGGCGGCTGGAAAGCGTAATCTTCTTCAGGCAGTTCTGCACCTGCTGCCGGTTGTCTATATTGGCCGTAGCAATGGCAGTCATGCCCACAATCGCATTCATAGGCGTCCTGATGTCGTGGCTCATATTGGATAAAAATTCGCTCTTGGCCTTATTCGCATGGACAGCATCACGTCTGGCCTGATCCAGCTCTTCAATCTGCTGACGTGTCATCCGATAGTATCTCTGGAAAATAAGCAGCAGGGTGGAAATAATTACGCCAAAGCAGATCAGAAAGCTGTACAGTCTCCGCAGGCCCATACTGCTGATGGTTTCATCCAGCACGCCATACGGCATAACCGTCACCAGATACCATTCGGAATTAGCCAGCGCCGTGCAGTAAATATGCCGGCGTTCCTCACCGATCGGCAGAATGGCGGAATAGTCTTCCCGTTTGTCTATCGCTGCCTGCAGCTCCTCCACATACTGATCTGCGTTTTTCCCTTTAAACTCATCGAAGGTTTCTTTGATCCGGTCGAAGTAGCTTCGCCGAAAAGCGTCGGAATTGCGGATGACATAACTGCCGTCCTTCCTGATGATATGGGAATACACCAGGGTATCATCCACATCCAGCGACAGCGTCTCATTGATATAGGACACTGGCAGACCCGCCACAAGAGCCAGGGAAGTCTGCCCTTCTGCCATAGGATAAGCGGCCGGCACCCCCATCAGAACCACCTTGTCGTCTTCCTCTTCCCCGATGGTTCCCACGGCGATTTTTCTCTTCCCTTCATTTAAGGATTTCCAGAATGACTCCGGATCGACCAACTGCACTTGTTCTCCATAGATCATCTGAAAGCTGCCGTCGTTCGTATACAATCCCAGGTACCCAAAACCGCAGACCCGGCTGGCTTCCGCAAGCTTATCCAGCATTTCCTGCCCGTATACGGCCTCCTCGGGCACCACGCTTTCCGTAATCCCGCCAACCTGTGAAAGCCTCAGATTCATCGTCGTTTCAAAATGGCGCGAAATCTGTTCGCTCATGCCCACCATATAGATCAGGCTGACGTCACTCACCGCCTTTTCACTTTCTTTCCCCATGGAAACTGCAAGATAAATACATACGACCACACAGAGCGACACCACGCCGATCAGGCTGACCGTTATAAAACGGGTGATCCTGTTCTTCATTCTCTTCCTCCTTCTAAACCCGGCTGCCGCAGGCAGCATTACGCACGAGAAAACCCTATGCGGCAGCACAAAGCCTTGGGCCGTTCTCACTTAATTGGGCAACACGCTGTCCTCTCCCTCCGGCAGGATCAAAGCCAGGATAATTCCCACCACCGCTGCCAATGCCAGCCCGGAGATGGTCACCACGCCATATACCGGGATACTGTCACAGCCGATTCCCAGAACCAGAATAATGGCCGCCACCAGCAGATTGCGGCTATTGCCGAAGTTCAGCCTGGAGTTCACCAGGATACGCACGCCCACCGCGGAAATCATACCGTAGAGTACGATGCTGATCCCTCCGGTCACCGGGCTGGGAATGCTGGAAATAAATCCGCCGAACTTTCCGAAAATACCCAGGATAATGGCGAATACCGCAGCGATGCGGATGACCGCCGGGTCATATACCTTGGTCACGGCCAGCACTCCCGTGTTTTCTCCATATGTAGTATTGGCAGGGCCGCCCAGCAGGCCCGCCAGGGCGGTCGCAAGGCCGTCGCCCAGGATCGTCCTGTGCACGCCTGGATCCACCATGAAGTTCTGGTTTACCACCGCTCCGTTGGTGGTAATATCCCCCACGTGCTCGATGATGGTCACAAGGGCGATGGGCGCGATAGCCAGGATGGCATCCACACGGAAAGCAGGCAGACAGAGCACCTGCGCCATGATGTCCTTATCCAGGAAGGAAAAGAAATGCGCCTCCCTTACCGCGGTAAAGTCGCAGAAACCCAGGGGAAGGCACACCAGGTAACCTGCGATAATGGCAAACAGGATGGGCATCAGATTAAAGATCCCCTTGGCGAAAATGGATACACAGATAACCACCGTAAGGATTACCACCGTTACGAGCACGGATTTCAAACTGAATTCACCATTATAGTAAAATGCGCTGCTGATCGCCGTACCGCTCAGGCGAAGCCCGATGACGATGATGATCGGCCCTGTCACGATGGGCGGCAGCAGTTTGTTCACTTTTTCGTATCCGAAAATCCGGATCAGGCCGGCGAATACCACATACACCAGCCCTGCCACGATCAGCGCTCCCTTCACCGCGGCCAGCTTCTCCAGGAAATCCGCATCCCCCATCCTTGAATCCCCGATGATGGCCATGAGCCCTGCCATAAAGGCAAAACTGGAACCCAGGAATACAGGCACCTTTTTCTTTGTAACCAAATGGAAAAGCAGCGTACCAAGCCCCGCACAGAACAATGTGATCGAGGTGTTCATACCCGTCAGGGCGGGTACCAGTACGGTGGCTCCGAACATGGCCAGTGTGTGCTGGATTCCCAAAACCAGCTTTTGTTTTGTAGTCTTTTCTCCCATTTCCTACAATCTCCTCCTACATGTAAAACGTAATACACCCATTATTCAGACTATACTATAACACAGCCTGCCGGACTGCACAAGGCAAAGCGGAAAAAAGCCAGGTCAAACACAGGCGGACGGAAACGGGGGCTTGCCGCCTGCGTAAGAAAAGGAGGCCTCCGTTTACAGGCCGGCCTCCACCACCTTCTTATTTAAAAACCTGTCATAGGCGATCACCCGCAGCTGCCCGCCCTCCTTCAAGGAAGCAGGAAGCTCCAGCCGGATCTGCCCCTCCTCCTGTGCCCTCCCCGCATATTGGAAGGAGCCGTTTAAATATACTTCGATTTTATCCACTTCCCCACCCGCCCGATAGCGGATGGACAGCGTATCTCCCTCCCTGTATGTCTCTGCCGTAAACTCCGGTTCTCCTTCCACCGTAACGGGCACGCCGCCCAGCTCCGGCCTGCGCACCGAAAAATTTTCCCTCATCTCATCCACATAGGCGCCCTTTACGCGGATGTCCGCCGGTTCGCCCAATCCCATATTTTCCCGGAAAAGGTTCAGATACCCCACGCTCTGCGGGTCCCATCCCACGGTGAGGGCCGCGACGGTATCCACGGCCACCGCATCCTTACCGGCCAGGATCGTGCGCATATTCATCTTGTCGGCTTCCCTGCTTTCATGGGAAGCCGGTACCGGGCCGTTCTGGAACCCCTGCAGGCCGTCCACGATCACATAATCCACCGGCTTCGCCCTGTAGTAATCGTAAATCCATTTATCCAGTTCCCCGTCCGTGATCCGATGGGAAACCATCCGGACTTTGCTGGGATTGTCAGGCCCGGCGCCGTAAAGGTTGCCGGGCGGCGTGCCGATGCTCACGTTTTTGATCCCTGCGGTCACCACCACGCCCGATGTCGTTTTCAAAACCGGGACGCTGATGACCACGTCCGCCTCATAAAGGATCCTGTTGAAATAGTAGGACTTGTGCAAAAGGCCGTCGGGCAGATCCACCTTAACCACCTTTGGCGCATCGAAATCCTGCCACGCCCCGCAGTCCTCCTCCAGGCAGATAAAGCCGTCCACCCCTTCCATATACTCAGGCGTATAATGGAAATGCTCCATCACCTTCCGGGTAGGTCCCGTCGCGGATCCTTCCATTAAATACACCTTACCGTCCGGATTCAGTTCCCGCACCAGTTTCACCACGGCCTTCGTAACCCGCCAGTCCGTGGTAATACCATTGACCTCCTCGTCCAGCAGCTCTCCGGTGGAATCCACGATCATCTGTACTAAATTGGGCTTAATCACCACGGTCTGGCCGTTTTGCACCACCGTTCCCAGGTCGGAGGCCGCCGAACGCACCATCTCCTCGATCTCCGCCTCCGTGATGTCCTCTGCCCTGGCCTTGTCCGACCGGACGACGGATACGGTGGATCCCGGAAACGTGGCTTCCCGAATCCCGTTTTCTTCCGTCATCTCCCGGATGTCTTCACCGGCCGGCCCGTTTTTATCCGCCGTATCGCCGAAGGCGCTGCTTTCGGCCGACGCTTCCCCGGCCGGGCCGGTCTGCGCCTCATTTCCCGCAAAGCCTTCCCCGCGTGTGCCGTCCCCTTCCGAAGTCTCTCCGGATGCGTCTTCTCCTTCGGGAATCCGCGTATCCTCAAGGGACGTTCCCGAATCGGTGCGGTTCTGTGCCATGTCCTCCGACGGAGCGGGCACATTCCGGCAGGCGTTCATCAACGTCATGGGCACTGCCAAATATAACCAGAATTTCTTCTTCACGACTTCTGCTCCCATCTGTCCGATTTAACGGGCACTTCTTTTGCTGCTGTACCTGACAATCAAAAGCTCCACACCCAGCCGGTCCCCGATCCGGCCGCCTTTCACCGCCTCGTCCGTGCCCACGCAAGCCTCCAGGGCCTCCCGAAGCTCCTCCTTGCAAAACCGGGAGGCCTGGCTCACATATTTACCCACCAGAAAGCCATGCAGGCCCGTTTTTTCCCCGATCTTTTTATTATCGTATCCCTTCCCCTTCAATTCCTTCACCTGCCAGAGCAGATTAAACTGCCTTCCGATCAAAAACAGGATCCGCATGGGCGGTTCCTTCAGGGACAGAAGATCATAGTACAGACGAAGCGCCTCCTGCTGCCGCTGCATTGCGATCGCCTCCACCATACTGAATATCTGCCCCGTTACCTGATGGGTGCAGATGGCCTCCACATCCTCCTGCGTCACGGCGTCCCTGCCCAGGGTATAACAGAAAAGCTTCTCCATCTCCCTGCTGATGTTCTCCATATCGCTGCCCGTCTTTTCCAGGAAAAATTCCAGGCATGCCTGGGAAATGGCTTTCCCCTCCCTTTTCATCCGTCCCTGGATCCATCGCTTGAGCGTGGCCTCATCCTGTACGCCGAATTCCACCGCCCGGCCGACCGCTTTCACTGCCTTGAACAACCGCCCTCTTTTATCCACGTCCGTCTCCACAAACAGAAGGCAGGAAGCGGGAGGCGGCGTCTTCAGATAATCCGCCATCGCCTCCCCGCCCTTTTTGAACCATCCGCTGTCCTCAATCAGGATCAGACGGCGGTCCGCGAAAAAGGGCATGGTTTCCGCCAGGTCAATGATTTCCCCCTGACTCGTATCTTTCCCCTTATAAGAGGAAAAGTTCATGGTATCCCCCTCCGGCACCATGGCTCCTTTCAGTTTATCCCGATACTGGTTCTTCAGGTAGCTTTCCTGCCCGTACAGCAGGTACACCGGCAGGAACCGTCCGGCCTTTATATCCTCCAGCAGCTGTTTCATGGTCTCTGCTCCCATCCGCGTGCATGGCACGCTCTCTCATCAGGGAAGTTGAAAGTGTCCTCCTTTCAACTTTGCTCCCATCCGCGTGCATGGCACGCACTTTTCTTCTTTTGCAGAACTCGCGGTTTATTATTTACTATCATTGCACATTCCGGCTTTTCAGTCAATGTCCAAAAATGTCTCCGCCCACGTCCTGCCCTTCCGGAAACGGACCGTGACCGCCCCGCTGCGCGCGGTGACAAAGACCGGGATTCTCCGTTCGGCAAACCGGGCCAGAACGGTTTCGTGGGGATGGCCGTAGGAATTGTCCCTTCCGCAGGAAATCAGGGCGACGCGCGGGCAGGCCCAGTCCAGAAAAGCTTCGCTGCTGGAGGTATCGGAACCGTGATGGGCCGTTTTCAGGACGCTGCAGTTTCCCGGGCCGGCTCCGTATTCCCGCAGGATTTGTTCCTCTCCGCCGCTTCCGATATCCCCCATAAGAAGGGCAAAAAAACCTGCTTCTCCGCTGGAATAGCGCAATACCAGACTGCACGCGTTCCTGTCCGTTATTGTTTCTCCCTCCGCGGGATGAAGCGCCAGGAACCGGCTTCCCGCATCCCTCACCTCCTCCCCGGCCCTCATCCGGTACACCGGGACCCCGTTTGCAAAGGCGGCCTCCAGCAGGCCACAGAAAGCCTCATCCTCCGGCCCTCCCGCCGGAAGCGTCAGGCCGCCGAGCTCCACGCCTCCCTCCCCCGCCCATTCCAGGATCTGTAAAACCGCACTGATATGATCCGCATCCCAATGGCTTACGAAGATCATCTCCAGTCTGCCCACTCCCTGGTATTTTAAAAAAGGGATTACCCGCCAGGTTCCCACATCCCGTTCGGAGGAACTTCCTCCGTCATAGAGATAATGTTTCCCCTCCTCCGTCCGGATATAAATACAGTCCCCCTGTCCCACATCCAGCATGGTCAGCTGCCCGCCCGCGAAGGGATTTATCAAAAAGACCAGGCAGAGGATGAGGGCCGCCCCATATCCGCCGGCCCTGGGGATATTTTCCGCGCACAGGACGAGAAGGAACAGGCCCGCACAGAAAACCGCAGTCTGCCATGTCTGCGGCTTCCCGGTGCGCAAAAGGCCCAGACCGGCCCCGTTTCCCAACCGGCACAACCATTCATACAATCCCAGGATACCCCGAACCAAAAGGGCAGCGGGCTTCACGCACCAAAGCAGAGCCGGGCAGACGGCCAGCAGGATCCCTCCCGCCGCCGCAAGCAGGATGCAGCCGCCCAACAGGACGCCCATGAGCGGCACCACCGCCATGTTCAGCAAAACGGAGAGCAGGTTCCATTCATAATAGGCGCCAAGGAGCACCGGGAGGGTCGTAAGGCTGATACAGAAGCTGGCACGAAAGCCCGTCCGCATCCCTTCTCCCAGAACCCGAAACCTCCCTTTCCATCCGCCCTCCCCGGCGTACCGGCCGCTTTGCTTCTTTCTGCCGCACTGCTTCATTCTCCCGAAGGCCGGGACCACCGCAACCGCCCCTAAGGCGGCCGAAAAAGAAAGGCCGAATCCCGCGTCCTCCAGGCGGGCCGGATTTCCCGCCGCCAGCAGGGCTGCCGCCACGGCCAGCGCAGTGGCAGGATCATAAGTCCGCCCCGCAAGCTGTGCCGCCATGGCAAGGGCAAACATAATCCCTGCCCGCAGGGAGGACGAGGAAAACCCGGTCATACACAGATAGGAAGCCAGTAGGATGCAGGCGCCCACACATCCCGCCCTTTTCCCGAAACACCTGGAAAGGACTTGGTACACCCCCGTCCCCAGCAGTGAGATGTGAAGGCCCGAAATGGCCAGAATGTGGGAAATCCCTGCCTGCTGGTACATGTTTTTCAGTTCCGCATCCATTCCCTTTTTTTCTCCCAGCAGCATGGCCTTGGCCACCGAAGCCTCCCGGACGGGGAGGAGGGCCTCCATTGCAGCCCCCAGGTGTTTTTTCAGCCGGTAAAGGCTCTGCCCGAACCGGGAATATCCCGCGCTTTTTCCCACCAGGACGGCCTGCGTAAGCTCAAAGGCATATCCCTGCCTGTTATAATACGTTTTCGCATCAAATTCCCCAGGATTGCCAGCCTGCCGGAAATGGCGCACTTTCCCCTCATAACGTACATAACTTCCTATTTCCGGCAGTGCTTCTCCGTTTTGGGGTCTGCAAAGGATGGCATAACCGCCTCCCGGGCGCTTCCCGCCGGGTGCTTCCCGTAATTCGGTTGAAATAAGATCTTCGGATTCGTCGTTCCCCGACGAGGGATGAATTTCGGACAGGTCCTTGTTTTGAGATTCCCCCGGCTGAAGAAGGGGGGATTCGGATATGGCATCCTTCAGATAGATAATATGGGCAGTCTCTTTGCTCCGGCTGTCGGGAACGTCCGCAATGTCCATAACCTTTCCCGTATAGACCGCCGCCTGGCCGTCCTCGTATTCCGGAACGGGAACAGGCAGGCGGAAGGCAAGGGTGGTCAGTCTTACCGCCGCCACAAACAGGAGCGCTGCCGCCGCAAGAGGCCGTCTCACTGCGTTTCTTCCTCCGTCCTGGTAATCTCCAGGTTTCTTTCATAAATATTGGCCAAATTAAAGCTCTCCCTGAATACCAAATCGGTTTTCCCGTTGACGGCGATCTGCACCTTATTCACATTGGGCAGCTCTGCCAGAGAATTCACCAGAGAATATATTACCACATCCGCGGTCACGTTATAGATTTGGGTGAGAAAAGCATCATCCAGATTCACATAACAGATCCCATCCTTTACCGTTACCCCCTGCACCTTTGTGGCAGAATTGATCACGGGATAGGCCTCGTCCCCCTCCGGTCCCTTTACCAGGTTTTCCACTACCAGCCTTTCCATCGAAATATTGCTGTTGTACACCACCGTGCAGTTGGTTTCGATCAGGCGGTCTCCGGCCTCGTTGGCAAAATACAGGCGCAGGGTCACCATCTCATAGGCATTGATCTCTTCCCCCGCGTTATCGATAAAGGTATCCGCAGTCATGGGCCCCACCGCCGTTCCGGAACCGTCCGTTAAGCTCTGTCCCTCCACCGTCATCAGCACATGGTTGATCCCGTCCACCTGGGACAGTGTCCGCACCAAAGCCGCGCGCATCAGCACCTCCGTAGTGGCCGGAAGCTTTTTGTAGGACTCGTCCATATCCAGATTCAGCTGTCCTTCCTCCACCTGATACCCTTCCACCAAGACAGAGGTACCCACCGAAGCCTTAAGGGACGCATCCCGGGGCGCCTGGGCCAGAGCCTCAAGGAGCGCCTCCGTCTGCGCCGCCTGTCCCTCTTTCTCCTCCAGAGTCCTGGATTCCCTGACGATTTTCGTCTCCTCCCGATTTAAATAATAAATATCATATTCCCTCCCGTCCTCCGTCTCCCTTGCGCCGCAGGATGTCATACAAAGCATGCAAAGGATAAAAGCCGGCAGAAAGGCACCTTTCAAAAACTTTATTCCTCTTTTCAATTCCATAAACGCTCCCGATCCTTTACTGTTTTACATGGATGAGCGGGATCTTCACCGTAAAACAGGATCCCTCCCCTTCCACGCTGGAAACCTTCACCGAACCGCGGTGCAGAAGGATGGCTCCCCTGGTAATGGATAGCCCCAGCCCCGTCCCGCCGATCTGCCTGGAATGGGATTTATCCACCCTGTAAAACCTTTCAAAAATATGGTCGTAATCCTCCTGCGGGATACCGATTCCCGAATCGGATATTTCCACCGTGAAAAACTGATGGTCCGCATCCAGCAGGACCTTCACCCACCCGTGTTCCTTGTTATATTTAATGGCATTTTCCACCAGATTGGTGAAAATCTGAGTCACCTTTACCTCATCCACCTCCGCCGTAACCGGCCGGATGCTCTCAAATACCATCTCCACATCCCTCTGACGGGCGATGGGCCGCAGGCGCTTTAACACCAGCTCCAGAAGACCGTTCATATCCACCGCCGTGATATCCAGCTGCGCCGCCGTCTTATCCAGCTTCACCAGGGACAGAAGATCGCTGATGATCTTGTTTTCCCTCTCGATCTCTTCCCCGATATCCTGCATGAATTCCTGGTACAGCTCCACCGGTGCGCCCTCCTGCTGCATCAGCGAATCCGCCAGCACCTTCATGGAGGTCAGCGGCGTCTTCAGTTCGTGGGAAACGTTGGAAACGAATTCCTGCCTCGAATCGTCGATTACCTTCATCCGGCTCAGAAGCTGGTTAAAGGCGTCCACGATATGCTCCGTTTCCAAATAGTCCTTTACGCTGATGGGCTCCTCCTGGAATCCGTCCTTGACCTCATTGATCGCCCGGGTCACCTTATTAAAGGGATGGATCAGAAGCGTGGAAAACGCCATGGAAATGCCGAAGATGAAAATCGAAATCACGATTTCCACAATCAGCGCTTTCCTGTTCAGGATCTCCAGCGTGGCCTCAATGTTATCCGTGGACACGCTGGCCAGCATAACCCCCTGCACGGGTGCGGGTCCGTCCTCCTTCTGAGAATCCGAAGCCTGTCCCGTCTGATAGATGGTCTCCGTAATGGGAATCGTCATTTCTATATAGCCGCTCTTCCGGTCATAATTGGAGACTTCCTCTCCCTTAAAGCAGCGGATCACTTCCTCGGAAATAATCGTTTTCCCTTCGCTGATCCCATAGGTATCCTTTACAATCCGGAAATTACTGTTGATGATGAGCACACGGCCGTCGTACAGATTGGACATCTGTTCCAGCTCCGCATTGATCGCTTCGCTGGAAGTGTCCCTCAGATAGTTATTATTTAAAAGATGGTTGGCGATGATTTTAAACTGCGTCTGGGTATCGGTTAAGCGCAGGGAAACCGCCCTCTCCTCGTAACTCTGGAGAATGCCTACTCTGGTGATATAGCTGGGAACGATCCCGATAACGAGCATGACAAGGAAAATATACACTTTCATACTCCGTAGAACGGGTATTTTGGCAAACAACGCTTTCAGCCTGTTAAGCATCCTGATCTTCCCTCCGGCCAGCCGCACTCATTGCCCCTGCGGTATGGCATCTTCCTTTCGGACCGCCTGCGGGAGGCTGAAAGTCCGGATCATTCCTGCGTTTGCCGCACGGACAGCCAATCCCCCGCGTTTTTGAAGGAATCATGCCCTGAAAAAATACCCCACGCCCCACTTCGTATGCACATATTTCGGTTCGCTGGGGTTCTTCTCGATCTTCTCCCGCAGCCTGCGCACATGTACATCCACGGTCCGTACATCCCCCGGATAATCGCTTCCCCATACCAGCTTCAGCAAAGCTTCCCTGCCGTAAACCTTATTCGGGTTAAGGGCGAGCAGCTCCAGCAGGTCGAATTCCTTAGCCGTTAAGTTGATCTCCCTGCCCGCTATGGAAACCCTCCGGCCGTCGCAGTCCAGCTTCAGGTCGCCGTGCACCACCGTTCTGGGCGCTTCCGCCTTATCCCGCACCGCAGTGCGCCGCATGATCGCCTTGATCCGGGCCTTCACCTCCAGGATATTAAAGGGCTTGGTGATATAATCGTCGGCGCCGTATTCTAAGCCCATGATCTTATCCATGTCGTTATCCTTGGCCGTGAGCATGACGATGGGAACATTGGAAAAATCCCGGATCTGCTGGCAGACCTCCAGGCCGGTCAGCTTCGGCAGCATAATATCCAGCAGGATAATATCAAAATCCGTATTTCTCGCCGCCTCCAGGGCCTCTTCCCCGTCATAAGCGCACGTCACTTCCATGCCGTCCTGCTCCAGGCTGAATCGGATCCCCTTCACGATCAGTTTCTCGTCATCCACCACCAAAACCTTTTTTGCCATAATGCTTTCCTCATGCCTTTTCTGCCCCGGCGTCTCCCGGATTGCCGCTGTCGTCTATCGGACGGTTATCAATGCCTGAAGCTTCCGAAAACCCGCTTCCTTAATACCGTCCACCTTCATGATGTCCTCGATCGTCTGAAACCTTCCGTTTTTCTCCCGGTATGCCAATATGGCCTCCGCCTTCGTCTCTCCGATGCCGGGCAGGCTCATCAGCTCCGACAGCGATGCGGAGTTGAGGTCCACCAGGCCGCCCTGCGCTTCCCCGCCGCAGCCGTCCGCAGCCGCGGTCTGCGCCTCCTCTATCGTGGGAATCCGTATCTGCATCCCGTCCTCCACAAACGCCGCCTGGTTCACACTGCTCTCCGCCGCATCCCCGCGCAGCCCTTCCGCCTCCCTAACGGCATCATGGATCCGGCTCCCGGCCGGGAGGGAATACACCCCGGGGCGGTTCACCGCGCCGCACACATGCACCACGCACTCTTCCCCGGCCCGCTCTTCTTTCGGAATCTCCCGCGTTCCGTCCTTTGGCAGAGCGCTCTGCGACTCCGTCTCTTTGAGGTCCGCTTCTTCCACATCCCCGGCCGCGGAAGACTCCTGCGGCAGCAGCTCTACCACTTGTCTGTCCCTGCATCCGGCAAGAAAAAAAACAAAGACCAGTACTGCGCACAGCACCGGAATCCTTCTGAATAAATATGCCATAAAATTCCTTTCCAAAATGAACCGCCATATGGAAAGGCCCCCGTATACAGCCTAGGTTTATTGTATGATAAAATACGGTGTTTTACAAGGAATATTTTACTCGTTTTCCAGGACAGACGCATGAATGGCCCGTTTTCAACCGTGTCTTGACCATTACAGGCAGAAGTGTTACAATTTTAACAATGGTGGAAAGGGGCCCCAGGGCCGTCTTTTCCGCCCGGCGAACCAAAAAAGCGACATATTATATTCTAAACGAGGTGCAGACAGATGAGTACAAGTTTTGAAGGATTGATTTCCAAGGTAAAAGAGTGTGGGCTCAAGACCGTTTCCGTTGCGGTGGCACAGGACAGCGCAGTGCTGGAAGCGGTAAGGGCGGCCAAAGACCGTGGGATTGCGAATGCCGTCCTGGTGGGTGACGAAGCGAAGATCAAAGCGGTGGCTGCCGAAGGCAGCATCGATATCTCCGATTTTGAAATCATCCACGAGCCCGATGAGTGGACCGCAGCCCTGACCGCAGTAAAGCTTGCTCATGACGGAAAAGTTGACATGTATATGAAGGGCCTTCTTGAAACGAAAACCTTCCTCAAGAGCATCCTGGATAAGGAAGTGGGGCTCCGTACCGGCAATCCCCTTTCCCATGTCTGTGTGTTCGATATTCCCGGCATCGAACAGCTTCTTTTCCTGACGGATGTTGCATTCATGACATACCCTACGTTGGATGATAAGGTGCATATTATTGAAAACACGGTAAAGGTGGCCCATGCCTGCGGCATTCCCATGCCCAAGGTGGCTCCTCTGGCCGCCGTGGAGGTGGTCAACCCCAAGATGCCGGCCACCGTGGAAGCGGCGAAGCTGACCGAAATGAACGCTCAGGGCGACATCACCGGCTGCATCGTGGACGGTCCCCTTTCCCTGGATCTGGCCATCGACCCGGAAGCCGCCCTTCATAAAGGGGCCACGGGGAGAAAAATTCAGGGGGACGCCGACATCCTTCTTTTCCCCGATATCCATGCCGGCAATCTGGTTTATAAGGCCATCGTCCACATGGTCGAGGGCGTGAAAAACGGATGCATCCTCACGGGAACCAGCGTTCCCGCCATCCTTACCAGCCGTTCCGATACCTTTGAAACCAAAGTGAATTCCATCGCCCTGGCCGCCGTGGTGGCAGAGGGCCTGCGCAAATAGGCGGATACTAAGAAAAGGAGACAAACCATCATGTCCTATAAGAGTTTAATTATCAATCCCGGCTCCACCTCCACCAAAATCGGCGTATTTGAGGACGAAACCCTTCTTTTTGAAGAAACCCTGAGACATTCCACGGAGGAGATTTCCCGGTACGCTTCCATCATCGATCAGAAAGATTTCCGCAGGGAAATCATTACGAATCTTCTCAGGGAAAAGGACTTCGATATCAATTCCCTGGATTTCGTTGTGGGACGCGGCGGAATGCTCAAGCCCATCCGGGGCGGCACCTATAAGGTGAGCGACGAGCTTCTCCATGATCTCATCATCGGTTATCAGGGACAACACGCCTCCAACCTGGGCGGGATTCTGGCAAGGGAAATCGGCGATTCCATCGGCGTGCCTTCTTTCATCGTGGATCCCGTGGTGGTGGACGAGCTGGCTCCAGTCGCCAGATATTCCGGCTGTCCCGAGCTTCCCAGAAGGAGCGTCTTCCATGCCCTGAATCAGAAAGCGGTCGCCAGAAGATATGCCAAGGAAGCCGGCATCCCCTATGAACGGCTGAATCTGATCGTGGTCCACATGGGCGGAGGCTGTTCCGTAGGCGCACACAGCGGCGGACGGATCGTGGATGTGAACAATATCCTGGACGGCGAAGGGGCTTTCTCCCCCGAGCGGGCAGGAACCGTCCCCGTCGGCGATTTGATCAAACTGTGCTTCTCCGGAAAGTATACGGAGAAGGAAATCTATAAAAAAATGGTGGGCGGCGGCGGATTCAACGGCTACGTGGGAACCAACGATGCCCGTATTGTGGAAAGCAAGGCGGCGGAGGGAATTGCCGAATATAAGAATGTGCTGGATGCGTTCCATTATCAGCTCGCCAAGGACGTGGGCGCCATGGCGACCGTCTTAAACGGCAAGGTGGATAAAATCATCCTCACCGGAGGCATCGCCTATTCCAAGCAGACCTGTGAAGACCTGAAGAACCGCGTGGGATGGATCGCGGACATCGTGGTCTATCCCGGCGAAGACGAGCTTCTGGCCCTGGCCCAGGGCGGCCTGCGCGTGATCAAGGGAGAGGAAGAAGTGCAGATCTATTAAGAAACGGATTTCCATCCTTTATAAAACCCGAGAAACATCCCCCGTTCTGCCGGGCGGCAGCGGCCCATCGGAATATCCGGCGCGCATGCGCCCGGGAGCAGGGCAAACGCATGAATGGCCCTGCTCCCGGAAGGAATCCAACGGTCCTCTGCCTCCGCCGGGACGGGGATGTTTTTTCTTTCCGGCGTCCTTTCCTCTTCTAAATGCGGATTCCGGTTTTGACGTCTATGATGGCTTCACTGACCACCCGGTTTTCCAGCCATATCTCCAGGATCTGCCCCGCGTGAAGCCTGCCCCAAAGGCCGCACCACAGCATATATTCCCCGGTATCTTCGTTTTCGCATTCCTCCGGCTTCATATCCATCCGGTTTTTCCCGTCCTCCCTTCGGATCCGCTTCAGCGCCAGAGGGTAATGGGCTCCGTCCCCGTCCGTCCCGAACAGGACGGACAACCTAAGCAGCAGCGGCAGCAGGAGCGCAATGAATAAGGCGATTCCCGCCCCCATACAAACCGGCAGCCAGGCGGGCAGGGCCCCGGCCTCTTCGTTTTCTTTCCCCCGGCAGTCCTCCGGCCGTTCCCGGCAGACGGGACAGGCCTGATTGCCCTCCTTTTTTTCACACCGTGACGGACAGATGCATTCCTCCTGCGCCATCTCTCCTATATCGCCCTGCGGTTCTGCTTCCTCCTCCCGTATTTCCAGCCGCCTTTCCTCCGTCCTGCTTTTTAGGATTTCGTCTTCCTTGCCGGATTGTCCCTCCCGGCTCTCCTCCTGCCTGCCCGCCTTTTCCGTTTTGCGGCTTCCGGCCCGCCGCTCCTTTGCGGGCGCTTCCTGAATCATCGTCCCGCCGCCTGCTCCGGGATAGGGGAACGGCAGCACGGGAAGGCCGCCCGGCTGTCCGCCTAAACCCGTCTTGTCCGGGTTCTTGTTTGTACCCGTACCTCCGGTTCCGTCCGAGCCGCCGGAGTCATTCGTGCCGCCGGAGTCCCCGGAGCCTCCCTCATCCTTTGAGCCGCCCGGCTTTTTATCGCCGCCCGTGGTCTGGCCTCCGGGCAGCGCCGCCCGTTTTACCGTGACGGATGCCTCGGTGACATTATCCAACAGATCCCGCACATAAAAGGTATAGTTCCCGGGCTCTGCCACCTGATATTCCGAGGCTTCGGACCAATTCTCCCCGTCCCGGGAAAAGGCCTTTTCGGCAAGGCCGCAGCCCGCCTCCCCATCGGGCTGGATATCCTCTGCCTCTATGGTGATTGACGCCTCCCCCAGCAGCCAGATCAGCGGTTTCTGACGCAGGGTCACCACGGGTCCCGTCCGGTCAATATTGGACACCGTCACCTCTTTTTCCGTCGTGTTCCCGCACCGGTCCCTCACCAGAATCCGATACACGCCGTTTTCCTTTGCCACGCAGCTGTTTTCCTCCTGCCACGTTTCTCCCCCGTCATAGGACCAGGGCGCGTCCGCCAGGCCGCTCCCTTCGCTCCCGTCCGGATTGCTGTCCTTTGCAGAAAATGTAAGCGTCACGTCTCCGCGCGTCCATCCCTCCGGCTGCAGACCGACTTCCACACTCCTTTCATCGGGAGGATATTCGTCGATATTTCCGACGGTATATTGTCTGCGCGCCACATTTCCCAGCCTGTCGCGCACCAATACCTCAAAGGTTCCGTTTGACTCATGGACATGGGTATTCTCTCGGGTCCAGATCTTTCCCGCGTCGAAGGAATAGGCCAGCTGCGCCAGCCCGCTGCCCGCGCTCCCGTCCGGCTGTACATCCTCCGCCTCCACCCGGGCGGTTACCCTGGGCAGATTTTCCCCCTCATCGCATACCACGCGCTTAATCCTGGGCGGCGTCACGTCTATGTTACGGATTTCGATGATCTCCTTCGTGATATTCCCGTATTGATCCCTGGCCCAGATCGGATAATCCCCGTTTTCACCCAACACCAGTTCCGTCGTCTGCCCCCACTCCTTCCCTTCATCGTAGGAATAGGGATTTTCCGCCAGGCCGGCTCCGAACGTCCCGTCATCCCGGATGTCTGCGGCCGAAATTTGCACCGTCACCTCACCCGTCGTCCACTCTCCGTCATCCGGCGACTTTCGGACGGTCAGCACGGGCCCCGTGTGATCCATATTGGTGATATGTACGGTTTCCTTCCGGATATTCCCCGCACGGTCCCTGATCCAGACCGGGTAATCCCCGTTTTCGTCCGCCCAATGGGTATGATCGGCCGTCCAGCTCTCACCGCCGTCATAGGAATAGGGGCGTTCCGGCAGACCGCTTCCCTGGCTTCCGTCCGGCTGCGGATCTTTTGCGGTGACGGTGATCCTCACCTCGCTGGCCGTATTCCTGTTATAAGAGACGACTGCTTCCGGCGCCGTATGGTCCACCCGCGCCACGGTTACGGTATCCCCGGCCGCGTTTCCCAGGGCGTCTTTTACCAGGATATGATAAACCCCGTTCTCCGTCACCTTATGGCTGCCGTCCTTTTTCCAGCTTTTCCCGCCGTCATAGGAATATTGATCCACGCCGCTGCCCTGCATTCCCGCGTCGTTTTTGTCTTCGGCCTCCACCAGGATCCGGGCCTCCGGCGCCCATTCCTCCGGTTCCAGGGAAAGGGTAAACTCCGGAGGCGTGGTGTCGATATTGTTAACGGTCAGTTCCGTCCTGGCCACATTTCCCAGGGCATCCCTCACCGCCACCGTAAACACCCCGTTCGCCTCCACCAACAGCCTGTGATCCTTTCCCCAGGTTTTACCTCCGTCAAAGGACCAGGGCGCTTCCGCCAGCCCGCTGCCGGCGCTTCCGTCCGGCTGCAGATCCTGCGCCGACAGGGTTATCGTGTTGCTGCGCACGTTTGCGCTCTGATCCATGGAAAATCGGAGGGCAGGCGCCGTGCGGTCAATATTGGCGATCACCACGCTCTTCTCTCCCACGTTGCCCAGAGCATCCCGCGCTTTGATGACATAGGTCCCGTTTTCCGTATAGGTATGGGAGTTTCCCTGCCAGGTACCTCCTGCGTCGAAGCTGAATGCCTGTTCCGCCAGGCCGCACCCGGCGCTTCCGTCCTCCTGCCGGTCCTCCCCTGCCACGGTCACCGTCACGTTCCCGGACGTCCATTCCCTGGGGAAATCGATCTGCGTTATTTCCGGACCCACCCTGTCTATATTGCCGACCGTCACGCTGACGGGAGCCTGCTGCGAATCATTATCCTCTCCCGCGTTCAGCCGGCAGGTATAGATGCCGTTTTCATCCACCGAAAGAACCGCCTGGGAAGTGGGCGTACCGTCGTTCCAGATATAAGCCGCCTCTTTTAGGGCAATATTCCCCTTCACCTCGCAGGCTGCCGTCAGCGTAAGCTCCCTGGTCCATTCCGACGTGCTGGGCGTAAGACTGAACACGGCCACCTCCGCCCCTTCCTCTTCCCCGCAGTCCAGTTCATGGCCCACCACTTCATTTTCCCTGGAACAGACCAGCGTGCTATACTCGTGCGTATAGCTGTCGTAACCATGGAAGCCCGACGTGCCCGGTCCATGATATTCCGTAAAGCTGATCGTCCCGTACCCTGTCGCGGCTCCGCAGCTGCTGTGGGTTCTCTTCACGCTCTGATATACGGTGTGCACATTCCCGTGACAGCTGCAGAACTGATCCAGATCCCCGCTCCGAAACTCCCCGTTTCCGCTCGTTTGCACCGTACACGTACCTGTCCGATAACAATTCTCCTGTGCGGAGTGCTGATGATAAACGTCCCTGTAACAGCCGCCCCCATCCTCCTCATTTCCCGCATGATGATGTCGAATGGACACGGATACCCGTCCCGTTTCCTCCGCCCTGACCGGCAGCGCCGCATTTCCGACGCTTCCCAGCAAAAACCCCAGGCACCCTGTGCCGGCCAAAAAAGCCTGCAGCGCCCTTTTTCCAGATCCTGCTTTCATGAAATACCTCCTCATTTTAATCGTTTTCTTCCTTCCACAAGATCCCCGGACGCCGTGCGCCGCATCCGGAGACACAGCCCAGTCCCCGGACGCCTCCCGGCCCGAAATGATTTAAAATGTCCTTTTTTGTCATAAACTGCTGGTTTTTCCCGAATCGGAAAAGAAAAAAGACGGAAAAGATAAGATAAAAATAAGTCTTTCTATTAAGATCGTCATGCATGGAAATCAATGGGGAAGAATTCCCCGACAGGCCATCGCCGTGTCCTTATGGATCATACCGGCAAGGCAGCGGATAAGGACCGCCCGAGGCCCTCGTGAAAAGGAAGATGTTCCCATTATAACAGCCGTTTTCTCGTAAATCAATCCCGCATTTCTAAATTAATTATTAAATCGTAACAGCCACCCCGCAGGCTCCCGGCCGCCGGGGCGCACAGAAGGAGCCTGTCGAAAGACCACAACATCTTTTGCATTTTCCCCGCGTCCATGCTATACTACTTAAAAGCAGACACATCCTTTTTTCCGGCCGGAATGCGGCCGTAAGGCGGAGGAAGCTTCCATGTTCGATGCAGATAAAACCACCCTCAGGCTGGTTCACAAATTCCACAAATTTCGGATCAGCGCCTTCCCGCTTCCCCTTCCGGAAACGGAAATGGTCACGCTTTCCATCATCCACGATATGAACCGTGAAAAGGGCGTGGACGCCACTCTGATCTCCTCTATCGCACAGATTCAGCAGGTCTCCGTACCCACCATTTCCAGGCGGCTCGGCAAGCTGGAGGAAAAGGGGCTGATCCGTAAGTGCCCCGTCGCCAACGACCGGCGTAATACCTGTGTCGGTATAACCAGCCAGGGGGAAGCCGCGTACCAGGATGCGGTCCGTATCCTGTCCTCTTTTATCAACAAAGCCCTCTCCCGCATCGACGGCAGGGAGCTGGAACAGTTTTTTAAAACCTTTGATAAAATCTACGACGCCTTTTCCCAGGAATATGAAACCCTTCGGAAACCCGAATGATTTTACGCCAATAAGCCCCGCATCCGCATCCGGATGCAGGGCTTATGGCTGACTTATGTGAATGGGGTAATCAGCATTTATATCGGTTAGGGATTTCATTTTCTGTCTTTATAATAATATTCCAAATCCCGGTCTGTGACCGGCCGCAGGAGCGGCAGGGATTGCCGTCCGCAATTACATCAGGAGGCACATCCTTTGTTACAACGCTCCCGTTTTCTCTTCTATTGCGCATGGACTTTCCGTTCTCCATTTGATAGAATTATATTTGATAAAATAAGATAGAAATATCATTTTAAGACGCATGGATAACAGAATCGTATTTTTTTCTCCGATTCGACGGTCCCCTGCGGACCCGTACGAACGGTCCGAAACGGAAAGAAAAGGAGCGCCCATGGATATTTTCCTCACACCTGTCCTGTGTCCTGCCGAGCTGCGGTCGGACAGTTCGGAAGTGGTCGAATACAATTTTTCGGATTTTCCGGTTTATGCCCGGGTGGGACATCTTTCCCGCTACCCCGGTATGCGAGCCGCGAGCCATTGGCATAACGATGTGGAATTTATTGTTGTCCTGAACGGAAAGATGGGGTATTTCGTCAGCGGGGAGGAATATGTGCTTCGTAAAGGACAGGGAATCTTCGTGAATGCGGACCAGCTTCACCATGGCCATGACCTGGACGGATCTGACTGTGAATTTCTGTGTTTTCTTCTCCCGCCCTCTCTGCTGGGGACGTCCCACAGGCTCCTGTCCTCCTGCATTCATCCGGTCTTAACCAATGCAGGCCCGGGAACGCTTCTGGACCCGTCCGTTTCCTGGCAGCGTTCCATCCTGGAATGGCTGCGGGAGCTCTATGCCCTCTGCACCAGGCAGGAAGACGGATTTGAACTGGGCATCCTGGGGATCTTCACCTCTATCTGGCAGCAGCTTTACCTTCATTTGGGCAGCATGGAACGTTCCTGCCCCGCCCACACGCTCCGACGCTTTCAGGAGCTGCGGCATATGGTCAGCTATATCCAGTCCCATTATACGGAAAAAATAACCCTGTCTCAGATTGCCGCCTCGGGAAATGTCTGTCGAAGCGGCTGCTGCAAGACTTTCCGCGATCTCCTCCATAAAACACCCGTCGCCTTTCTGATGGACTATCGGCTGGAACGGAGCATGGAACTGTTATGCACCACCGCGCTTTCCGTTACGGAAATCGCCTATATGTGCGGTTTTTCCAATACCAGCTATTATATCCGTATGTTCAGCCGGACCTTCGGCCACACTCCCGCCCGATACCGGACCTTGCCGCCCGGGAGTTCAAAAGCCGGTTATAACGATCCGTGAGGCGTACAGAACGTCTCCTTCTCTCACCCCGGAAAGGAGTATGCGGCTGCCCTTCTCCAAATCCGCGGCGGTTCCCTCTCTATCCATAACGCCCCTTCCGTCCCACGAGGCGCGAATCAGAAAAACAGTCCGCTCCGTATAGACCACTTCCACCGGCTTCCCTGTCTGTCGGGCCGGCGGATAAAGGACAATGCAGCCCGCATCCTGCCGTGCCTGCGAACGGACTTCCCTGGCCAGAAAACCATTTTCCCCCAGCGCCTCCACCATCAGTTTTGTTTCGCTTACCGTAATTCCTCTGCCGCGCCGAGGTCTCCCTTCGGCAGGCAGCTCTGTGGCCGCCTCCTTCTCTTCCCGGTAAGTATCTTCCCTCGTCTCCTCCCTTTTACCGGCGTCCTCCCGCCCTCCCCATGCTGCCAGAAGCAGTACCAAAAGGAGAAATACCATGGCACTCCCCCTCAGCCCATTCCTGCCTTCCCTTCCCGCTTCCATTTGTCCAAACCCTTTCCTCCACACACCGGCCCTTCGCCCGCCGAAATGCTGACGTTTTTTGCCCTTACAAAAGCCCTGCCCAAATCTGCTCCAACGAAACGAACCGCGCCTTCAAAAGCATCCGCTGTCCGCCTTCGGATACGGGCCCTCTCCCTCAAGACCGGCTCCATACAGATTGAACACAACGGCAGTCCAAAAATTTAGTAAAATATTAGGTCATTTTGCGTATTGCAGTTTTGCGGTGCTCAGGATATGATAGAAATACTTTATCTGTCAGTAACAGTTCAAGCCCGCAGACGCTGGAGCTTCCGACAGGATCCTTTCTGTTTGCCCCGGCGTCTGCGGGGAGCCGAACCGTTACATCTAATATCATTTTGTATAACGGATTGATCGATCGGAGGGAAGCACTATGGGTATTATCGAAAAAATGAGACTGGACAACAAAAGCATCTTTGTGACCGGCGGTGCGCGGGGAATCGGGAAAAGCGTTGCCACCGCTTTCTGTGAGGCGGGGGCCAACGTGGCTGTCGTGGATGTGGATATCAGAACCGCTCAGGAAACCGCCGATTGGCTCCGGGAAACCACCGGCTCCGATACCATGGCGTTCCAGGCCGATGTAACCAACCCGGATCAGGTTGACGACATGGTCACTGCGGTAACAGAAAAGTATCGGAAACTGGACGCCGCCTTCTGCAATGCAGGCATCTGTATCAACGAGCCGGCCGAGCTTATGAGCTTTGAACATTGGAAGAAAGTCATTGATACCAATTTAACCGGCGTATTTCTCACGGCCCGGGCGGCAGGCAAAGTCATGCTGAAGCAGGGCTATGGTTCCATTATCAATACCGCCTCTATGTCCGCCCACATTGTCAATGTACCTCAGCCACAGTGCGCTTATAACGCCTCCAAAGCCGGAGTAATCCAGCTAACCAAGTCTCTGGCCGTGGAGTGGGCCAAGAGGGGCGTGCGGGTTAACTGTATCAGCCCCGGCTATATCGGTACTGACCTGACCCTCTCTTCCGAGACTCTCAAGCCCTTAATTGCTCAGTGGAACGCTATGGCTCCTATGGGGCGGTTGGGCAAGCCGGAGGAACTGCAGTCCGTCTGTGTCTATCTGGCGGGGGATACCAGCACTTTTACCACCGGCTCCGACTTTGTAATAGACGGCGCATTTACCAGCTTCTAATTTGGATACTGCCATGGGGCGGCTTACCGCAGACGGCCTGCCGCCCCATGAAATATCCTTTCCTCATCGTAAGGCATACGACACCTCCAAACTTTCTTTCAAATTTCCGCGAGCAATGCGCCAAGTGCCGTGCCTGCACGAGCATAAAGCCAATTTCATTGGCTTTGCGAATGCCGAGTATCAAAAAAACCGATACCTGTAGCGGGGTTTTTGACTGCCAAAGATCTTGGGGACCTCATTCCAGCGAAAATGTCACTGTCACATCTCCGTTTCCGAGAGCTTCCTCCCAACCGGTCAGATCATCAATATGCCCCAGCCTTGTGTAGCTCCACGAATTGGAGCCATAAAATATAACGATCTGATTCCCGTTATATAAAACAATATCTCCGGCATGTGTTGTGGTCTGGCCGTTACTGGCGGGAAGGCTTGTTCCCAGGGGGCCTACCTTTTCAAAACCGGAATAATCGCTCATCTGGATCACCACGGAACCCTCCCGCATCATTTCCACAAACGCAGTGACTGCTTCATTTTCTTCCAATGTGGCTGAAAATACTGCATCGCCAACCTGTACATTCATATTCATTACATTTTCCTCTCTGGCACCATTCCGGGTACCTGTTTCTGTGCCAGTCGTTTCCAGTGCAGTTTCTGGTACGGATGCCGTTTCACTTTCCGCTGCGGTTTCCGGTGCAGTTACCGTTTCACTTTCCGCTTCGCCTGCATCCGCCGCCAACCCTGTCATGCTTTCCGTCTCATCGGTAATGGCACTCTCTGACATTCCCTCTGTCTCAGTTCCCATGGAGCCTGTATTCCCAGGAACACTCCCACGACCACCAGCCATCCGTTTCCCGATGCAATCATGGTCAGGCCAAAGCCCCCGATCCCCGCATAGATACAATCTGCCACGGAGGATCCCATTCCCGTAAAGAGTCCTGCCCTGATACCGTGTTCCCAGGTTCTCTGCACCGTCATGGCTCCCACCGGTACGCCGAAGATCAGCCCGATCAGGATTCCCTTCCAAAACAGGCTCATACGACCTCCTTTAGTTTTCTTTGGCAGATGAGCTTTGTCTTTGACGGGTCTACCTTGTCTTTTTCAAGAATCAGTTCATCGATACGGTCTGCCCGGATCACTCCACCGGAAAGATTCATGACGCTGTCAATCTTTCCGGTAATCTCCGCATCCACCGTGGAATATTCAAAAGCAAGGGTGGTATTCAGAAGCTTGCAGTTCTTCATCACCAGGTTGTCAATATAGCACATCCCCTGAAGGCTCTCGATGGTACAGCTTATCAGTGTCATCACAGCTTCTCTCCTTTCTCCAGCCATCCCCTACGTCAGCCCAAGAAACCAGAACCCCGCAAAGATCGGTATGGTATGCGGGAAAGCGGCTTTTAATGATTTCCAGTATTTTGTATTTTTACCATGCTCCCGCAAGCAAACCCCCTCCTTTTCTCTGGTTTATTCCGGACAGTATCTCACCGATATCGCCATTGATATAAACCGCCTGATGTTCAATCTCCCTCGGTCCTGCCGCTTCTCCGTCATTGATGCAGGCATAAGCCGCCTTCGGGTTCTTGGCGGTCATCTGCCAGAATGGATATTTGATGATGACGGGGGTATTATATCCCACGCCCAGCTCCAAAAACAAGATCCTCTGCCCTTTCCTGGTACACAGGAAATCCTCGTACCGCCCTGCCGCCATATGCCAGCCCTCATCCTGCACGAACCGCCCGTCCGAGCGCAGGTTCATGGTCATCGGCTTCCCGCAGTGCGGACAGACGGGTAGAAGCTCCTCTGGTATCCGCATATCTTTCTGGCACTCCATCATCTTACGGACCGCCTCTTCATTTTCGAAAGTTTCCTGACGGCAGGGTTCACTGCACTGGAACAGGCCGTAATCCCCCTGGGTATAAAAAAGCCGCTTCTTGTCAAATCCCGCTTTCTGGAAGCAGTGGTCCACATTCGTCGTAATAACAAAATAATCCTTTCCCTTCACCGCTTCAAACAGTTCCCGGTATACCGGCTTCGGTGCGTCCATATACCGGTTGACATAGATATACCGGCTCCAGTAAGCCCAATGCTCTTCCAAAGTCCTGTATGGATAAAAGCCGCCTGTATACATATCACGGAAGCCATACTTCTCCCCAAAATCAGAAAAATATCTCCGAAACCGTTCCCCGTCATAAGTAAACCCTGCCGAAGCGGAAAGTCCGGCGCCCGCGCCGATCACCACCGCATCCGCGGCATCCAGCTTCTCCCAAAGCCTCTGTACCGCGGACAGATCCTTTCTAAAAAAACCACGCATTCCCTGCTGTTTCATATACAATCCCTCCTTCTCACTGCCTGGACAGGACACCGCTCATAACAGCTTCCACAATGCAGACCGTGTTCCTGCATGATCCTATATGGTTTCCCGCTTTCGATACACCTCTGCGGACAGTTCCTGGCACACGTCCCACACCCGATACAATCCTGGGTGATCCGGCAGCCTTTTTCGGACATCTTTTCATGGGCATTTCCCAAAATACTCTCCAGATATCTCCCTGTAAATGTCCCGGAATGCCACCATGAGATGTATCCGAGGCAGATCCTGATACTGGACAGGCATCTCCCCTTCTTCCTTTTCCTTCCGCTCCCACGCTGCAAACAGGAGCAGCCCCGCTGCTCTTCCCGCTCTGCGGATGCTTCCAGCAGACATCTCTGTCATAAGCCACAAACAGTACCAGCGGCGCGCCATAATAAAGATTGATCTTTCCATGCTCCTTATCATCGCATTCCTCTGCAAGATCGACATACTTCTTATCATAGCCAAAGGAACAGAACTCCCTGACTTTTAAAAGGCTCTCCGGCGCATCTACACCAGTATCCTCTAGGGCTGTGCATTTACCGCCGTAGGCGACCACCGCCCTGCTTCCAGTATCTTTTCCACTTTCTCCGCTTCCACCGGACGCTGTGCGAACTTACGCACTGTCCTTCTTTTTTCGATATCTCCATAAAATCCATAGCTTCATACCTCCTGTCCCGAAAAATCCAGCCTGACAACTTCATTTCCATGTTCTTCCACGATCCGCGCCACATCCCCGAATTTCATCCAGACCGAAGCCGTTGTATCATTCGGATGGATGCCCACTACCGTATCCTCCGGAAGATCGCTGTCAAATACAACTACAACCGCTCTTTCCTCATCGTTCAATATCCCCATCGGGGATACGCATCCCTGTTCCATTCCAAGATACCGTTCCAGCCGCTCTGCTGATGCCAGCCCCATCTTCCTGACACCCAGCCGCCCGCCTAACATCCCGAAATCAATCTGCACATCTTCCGGCACGCTGACCAGAAAATGTTTCCTTCCTTTGCCGTCTTTCAGAAACAGGTTCTTTAACACAATCCCCTTTCTCTGAACCCCTGTCTTTCTATTCCTGAGTCCACAGTCAGCTACGGTGTAGCTGACTTTCGCGGCAGTCGCAAAATGTACATGTAAACATGTCCATTTTGCTCGTTGCTACGCGAAAATAGACGATAAATATGGCCGCCGTTACCGCCCAGGAAACCGGGCAGGATAAAATGATATGATAAAGGTCCGGGAAATGAGGGACCGCAAACACGATCCATAAAATACGCACCATACACAGCCCAAGGATATTCATGACCATAGGGACCACCACATCCCCCATCCCCCTGAGCGCACTGGTAAATATCTCATAAAAAGCAACCAGCACATAATACGGGGCGATCGCCCGCAGCACTTCCAGCCCGCTGTTTATCACATCCGCATCCGCCGTGAACAGATAGAGAAGGTATCTGCCGCAGGTCATGAACAGGACGCTGAGCCCTCCCGAAACCAGGACATCCAGCCCCAGGCATACCCATATGCTGCGCCGCATCCGTTCATATTTCCCCGCTCCGTAGTTCTGCCCCACAAAGGTGGCAATGGATACCGAAAACGCACCGGAGATCATCCAGAATATGGCATCCAGCTTCGCATACGCCGTATTCCCTGCCACCGCATCCGTCCCCAGCCCGTTCACCGCCGCCTGCATGATGATCCCCGATATGCTGTTCATGACGCTCTGGAAACCTGCAGGAAGCCCTATCCAGATGATGGAAAAAAGTACCTCCCTGTGGAACCTGATCTTATGCGGTTTCAGGCAATAGGCCGCATCCGTCCTCATCAGCGCCCGGACAGTCAGCACCGCGCTGACCGCCTGGGCTGTCACTGTCGCTATGGCTACCCCCGCAACCCCCATCCGGAATGCGACCACCAGGATAACATCCAGCAGGATATTGATCACACAGCAGACGATCAGATAATACAGCGGCTTCCTGGAATCCCCCATGGCCCGCAGGATAGCAGAACCTATATTGTAGATAAACACAAACAGGATACCGGCGAAATAGATCCTGAGGTAGACCAGGGAGCCTTCCACCACTTCCTGCGGCGTATCCATCATTTCCAAAACCTTTGGCGTCCATATAAATCCCGCTGCCATCAGGATCACGCTCCCCGCAACAGACAATGCCATGGATGCATGCACAGCCTTATCCAGCTCTGCTGTCTTTCCGGCGCCATATGCACGGGATACAATGACCATGGCCCCCGATGACAGTCCCACAAAAAATCCGACCACAAGGTTAATGACCGTCCCTGACGAACCGCCCACACAGGCAAGCGCCTCTTTTCCCACAAAATGCCCGACCACGATCACATCCGCCGCATTGTACATCTGCTGGAACAATGTCCCCAGAATGATAGGGAAGCAAAACACTAACAACTGCTTCCATATAACGCCCTCCGTGATCTGGTTCTTCATGACTTTAGACTGTGCCATCCTCACACCCTCCTGTCTTTTTGTTCTGATTAAAGTGTAGCAGAAGGACCATCCGGAAAAAAGTACGCACTTTTTTATTACCCGGTCACAAAAAAGTAACCCACCCATCATGCCTTACTTGACGTAATTCCCACATTAGATTATAATTTGTATGTAATATTCAAATATGAACTTATGGAGGTATCGATATGCTGACAAAAGAGGAAATGCCCGCCTGCCCTGTAGCTACCACTGTAGCGTTGATCGGGAGCAAATGGAAACTGCTGATCATACGAAATCTCCGTGTACGTCCTTGGCGCTTCAACGAATTGAAAAAAGACCTGGAAGGGATCAGCCAGAAAGTGTTGACCGACAGCTTGCGTTCTTTAGAAGAAGATGGGATTATCACACGAACCGTATACCCAGAAGTCCCTCCGCGTGTAGAATATGCATTGAGTGAGCTAGGTGAATCTATGCGGCCCATCATTGATTCCATGGAAGCGTGGGGCTTATCCTATAAAGAAATGATAGCAAATACATTTTAGTTTTTGTTACTGCACATTTACCGTAAAAAATTCAGCCAGCCTGTCAAAAGGAATACGGTCTCTGCGGTCATACAGGTCAATATGCTCCGCATCCTCCACAACCAACATTTCTTTCGGCTCTAAATCCCTCTCATAAGCTATGTCACTGAAAAAGCGGGAATGTACCCTGTCGCCTGCTACAAATAAAATCGGACGGGGAGATATTTCATCAATAAAATCCAATGGACGGAAATTCATGATTGCCAACTCACTTGCGGTGGTAAACCCGCCTCTGGCATTCGGATGATGGCCTCTTTTCAAGGCATAGAAGCGGAACCACTCTGCTCCCGGTTCCGGTATATCCTCCGGCACCTTATCGATGGGCTGCTCCGGAAATCCCGGCAGATACTCTGGATATCCGTTTTCTGCATCCACCCACCGCTGCCTTGACAGGCGCTCTTTTGCAGCCTGGAGTTCCTCCCTGTTCATATTCCCTCTGACCGCCACATTCAGATCATACATACTCATTACGGCAACTGCCCGGATTCTGGTGTCACACTGCGCTGCGGAAAGCGCAAAACCGCCAGAACCGCAGATACCGATTACCCCAATCTTTTCCCGGTCTACCAATCGCTGTAAGCCAAGAAAATCCACTGCAGCACTGAAATTCTCCACAAAGATATCCGGTGACGACACATTCCCTGGAAAGCCCATCATAATGTTGGACCATCTGTTTTTTCTTAATCGTCACTTCCCGTGTTCTCCTTTTCCGGCCATGCTTTCCTGTATACCCACAATGTCTGCCACTGTGGTCTGACCCATTCGCTTTCCTGAGCATAAATACAAAGGGCCTCTCTATGTTCAGATTAGCATGGCAGGATAAAAGAATTCACAATAATATCTAAACAATTTCAGATAATCCAGACAGGAGATCCTTTTTCTTCCTTATGGACCCTGCCAAGCAGATGTTCTCTCTGATGTTCACTATAAAACCGGGAAAAAAAATAGCAAATATTTATATATAATTTGTTTGCATAGTTAAAACCTATTGAAATTCTTGTTAAGATCTATTTAGGATTTTCTGATACTGACAGATGGTATCTTTTGGGACAGGACAGATAACAGAACATAAAATAAGGAGTATGTATATGGAAATAAGGGTACTTCAGTATTTTCTTGCTATCGCAAGGGAACAAAGCATCATACGGGCTGCCGAATCTCTCCATCTCTCACAGCCCACACTTTCCACGCAGATCAAAAACATGGAAAAGGAACTGGGAAAACAGCTGCTGATCCGCGGTACGAAAGGCTCCCGCAAAGTGACATTGACAGAAGAAGGGATGGTTCTCAGAAAACGGGCAGAAGAAATTCTGGATCTGGTAAAGAAAACGGAACATGAAATCGCACTCTCTGACAATGTTATTATCGGAGATGTCTATATCGGTGCAGGAGAAACAGACAGCATGCGCCTGCTGGCAAAGGCAGCCGGAAAGCTGAAAGAACTTTATCCCGGAATCCATTACCACATTTCCAGCGGAAATGCCATATTCGTCAGGGAACAGCTGGATAAGGGGCTGATTGATTTCGGCATTGTGTTCGGCACACCTGACCTGACGAAATATGAGGCATTGAAGCTTCCATCAAAAGATGTCTGGGGCGTTTTGATGCCGAAAGATTCGCCCCTGGCAGAAAAGGAATACATCACTCCGGAAGATTTATGGGAACGGCCGTTGCTGATCTCCCAGCAGGAGTCAGACGCCGGGGAGCTTATCCAGTGGATGAAGCGCAGTATCTCGGAACTTAATATTGTTATGACTTACAATCTGCTTTTTAATGCCTCCCTGCTTGTGGAAGAAGGGTTTGGATATGCCGTATGCTTTGACAGGATCATCAATACCTCCGGTGACAGCAGGCTTTGTTTCCGCCCTCTGGCACCCACAATCGAAATAGAAATGTATATGATCTGGAAAAGGTATCAGATCTTCTCCAAACCTGCCGAAAAATTTTTGATGATGATGAAGGAAAATATAGAGTGACAGCGACTGACTATAAAAAATCCACGGACCTTATCCATATAAAATCTTCGGATTCTCAAGGGTTTTACTAATTTCATTATTCTTCTTGTAGTAATCTCTTGGATAGTTTCAAGCACCTAAAATACGGCATTTTCAAGCGCTTTGTTAGTTACGTGTCACTTACCCACATAATTTTATATTGCCTCACAGCTTTTCATCATATAATTTACCACTCTCTATTTTACATTTTCTATGAATTTTTCATACCACATCGGCACATCATGCGAAACTCTTACCGGCTTTCCATTTTTATAAATCGCAAACCTGCGAAATTCAATTGTATTATCATAGAACGCTGCCAAATCACATTTTGGCAGGACAATTTTCAAATTAATAAACGTATCAATATATCTTCTTTCAATATCCTTTTCGGCAATGCCGTGACCACCCTGTTTTACGCGCATCGCTACTCTTTCTTTAGCAATATCTACTTCCTCAACGCCAATATAGTGCAGTTCTATAAAATATCCTCTATCCTTAGCCTTAGCTATATTGTTTAAAATTGATTTCCCACACAATGTAGTCTCCTGGTTAAAAGTGATGCTTTCACCAAAATACTGATCAATCTTCTTCACTGCAATTTTCCCGGCTGTCATCACATCAGCCATATTTCTCCAATCGCCAAAATCTCTCAATATTTCATCTGTATTCACCCTCGGCATGTCCTGCAGGCTTTGCAATGATTGATACAACGTCGATTTACCCACTCCATTAACACCTGCTATTATAATATATTTTTTCACTAAAAAAGGTTCCTTTCTATCACCTGACGCTGTCTCTTTTGCAGAAGGAAATCTCCTACCATTTCATAAAAACTTTTTTGTTCTTCTGTTTCAGCCTCCAGTACAAGCTGTAAAGTATCTTCCGGTTGGAGAGTTTTTATATCCTCATAGATTTTTTCAAATTTTTTAACATCGCACATACCCGCACCTCCATTATGAAAACTGTATAAGCTTAAAATATATTATAGCCTAAATAATTCAAAATGTTAATAGAGCAAAATACTCCGCAGGAAAACCTGCGGAGTATATATTCTTGAAATCTTGTGTTCTGCCTATCTCTTGGAGAACTGCGGCGCCCGCCTTGCGGCTTTGAGGCCGTACTTCTTTCTTTCCTTCATACGAGGGTCACGGGTCAGATATCCGGCCTTCTTCAGGACGGGCCGGAAATCCGCGTCCGCCTCCAGAAGCGCCCTTGCGACACCGTGTCTGATAGCGCCCGCCTGTCCGGTATAACCGCCGCCCTTCACGTTCACCTTGATATCGAACTTTCCGTCCGTATCCGTTGCCACCAGGGGCTGACGAACGATCACCTTAAGCGTCTCAAGGCCGAAATATTCGTCGATAGGTCTTTTATTAATGGTAATGGTTCCGGTTCCGGGTACCAGATAAACTCTTGCGATGGATTTCTTCCTTCTGCCAGTTCCATAATATCTTGCTGCGTTAGCCATTTTCTATTTCCTCCTCTATAGAATCCTTCGGATTAAAGTGCCAGTACTTCCGGTTTTTGGGCTTCATGCTTATGCTCCGGTCCCGCATATACGTGAAGCTTGCTGTACATCTGTCTTCCTAAAGGTCCTTTCGGGAGCATTCCCTTGACGGCCAGTTCGATTACCTGCTCCGGCTTCTTCGCCAGCTTATCTCTCAGGGTGGTTTCTTTCATCCCGCCCACGTAATCGGAATGATGATGATAAATCTTCTGATCCAGCTTCCTGCCTGTCACGGCAACCTTCTCCGCATTGATAATAATCACATAATCGCCCGTATCGACATGAGGCGTAAACTGCGGTTTGTTCTTGCCTCTCAGGATCTTGGCAACTTCGGAAGCAAGGCGGCCCAGGGTCTGGCCCTCTGCATCGATCACATACCACTTTCTATCAATTTCAGCCGGATTCGCCATAAATGTTTTCATCGCTTACCTCATTTCTACACTGTTTTTTCGCATTTCAAGTTTGTGGACACAGCGCAGACACAAACTTGGGGGAGGAAAACTCAAAACGCCTTCCACCCTGGTATCTCCATTGATCTGTCCGATTGGGACATACCCGCGTAAGGCAGTCCCCTATGGATTGCTATGTGGACTGCCCTGGGAATTGGGGGCCGTCCGCTTGGATGCTTCTATTCAAAAATACCTTTCCGGGGCTTTGGTAAGGCATTTTTTTACTTCATCACATTTGATTATTATATTATACGCCCCCAGGCGTGTCAATAACTTTTTCGGCGATTTTCCTTTATTTTCGCAGAAATCTGGCAGCATTTCAGGTACCCCCGCAGGGGCCTCGGGGCCATTCATGCGTTTGTCCTTACCGTCCCTCCAGCTCCGGGAAGCGGTAAGACAGCAGGGTCAGGCCCTCCGGCGGCGCGGTAGGACCGGCGGCACGGCGGTCTGCGGCCTTCAGAATCCCTTCCATGGCTTCCGGAGGGATATTTCCCTTTCCCACCTCCATCAGGGTTCCCGCGATGATGCGCACCATATTATAAAGGAAGCCGGAACCGGATATCCGCAGCACGATTTCCGTATCCAAGCGATCCACCCGGCAGTCATAGATCGTCCGTACCGTGGTATCCGTCTGCGCGCCCGCGCTGCAGAAGCTGGCAAAATCGTGTTCTCCCACCACGTAAGCCGCCGCTTCCTGCATCCGTTTTTCATCCAGCGGCCGATAGGTAAAATAACTGTACAGCCGTTTTACCGGGTCGGGAAACTCTTCGTTTAAAATGCGGTATTCGTAGGTCTTGACGCTGGCCGTTTTCCTGGGATGAAAAGAGGAGGGCACCTGTCTGGAACCGCGGATGCGGATATCCTCCGGCAGGCGCTGGTTCAGTGCATACGAAAACTTCTCCGCCGGGATCCGTGCGTCCGTGTCGAACACCGCCACATTTCCCAGCGCGTGTACTCCCGCATCCGTCCGGCTCGCACCGATCACGGCCGTTTTCTTCGAAAGGAGCCCGCTTAAGCATTCGTTCAGCACTCCTTCCACGGTGATTCTGCCCGGCTGGAGCTGCCAGCCGTGATAATGCGTGCCGTCGTAAGCCACGGTCAGCATGACTCTTTTCATGTCTCCTCTCATTCTGCCGCCGTGCATGGGCATCCGTTCCGAAGCCTCACCGGCAGCACAGATTCCACGGTCGTAAGCCTCCGTTTACAATCCGAAATTCCTGCATCCCGCGGGCTTCCCGCAGCCCGTCAAAACAGCAGGTTTCCCACCACCACGCAGGATGCAAAATACGCAGCCAGCACTCCGTAGGCCGCATAATCCCGTTTCCGGTAGACCAGGGGCTTCATTTTCGTTCTGCCCTCCCCTCCCCTGTAACAGCGCGCTTCCATAGCCATCGCCAGGTCGTTGGCCCGGCGGAATGCGGATATGAACAGGGGAACCAGCAGGGGAACGAGGCTTTTCGCCTTTCGAATCAGGCTGCCGCTCTCAAAATCCGCCCCCCTTGCGATCTGGGCTTTCATGATCTTATCCGTCTCCTCCATCAATATGGGAATAAAACGCAGGGCGATGGACATCATCATGGAAATCTCATGCACCGGTACCCTCCATTTTTTCAGAGGATTTAACAGGCTTTCCATCCCGTCCGTTAAGTTGTTCGGGGTGGTGGTCAGCGTCATAACGGAAGAGCCTATGATCAGGAAACTCAGCCGGACTGCCATAAAAACGGCCGTCCTGAGCCCTTCCTTCGTAATACGCAGCTTCCAGAGAGAAATCAGCGGTTCCCCCGGCGTTAAGAACAGATTGAAAACCACGGTTAATAGTAAAAGGAAGACAATGGCCCTCATCCCCTTCACCATGAACCGAAACGGCACGTGGGAAAGACGGATCGTACAGAGAAGAAACAACGCCGCCAGCGCATATCCCCATATATTGTCCACCACAAAAAGCCCGATAATAAAAACGATCGTAGCCGTCAGCTTCACCCGGGGATCCAGTCTGTGGATCACGGAATCCGTCTGATAATATTGGCCCAAAGTGATATCTCTTAACATACCAGCCTTTCCTTCCCGGCCGTCAGCTTTCCCGGCCCGGCCGTCCCACCGCCTCCAGAATGCATGCGCAGGCCTCCTTCAGCGTCGTCACGTCCGTATCCACTTTCAGGCCGGCATCCTTTAGCATGTTCATAATATAGGTCACCTGGGGAGCCGCAAGGCCCACCTCCTCCAGCTTGCGGACATGGCGGAAGACCTCCCGGGGCGTACCGTCAAAAAGGATGCTGCCCTTATTCATCACCACGATCCGGCCCACATAATTAGCCACATCCTCCATACTGTGGGAAACCAGAACGACGGTCATTCCCGTTTTTTCCCGCAGCCGGCAAATCTCCCCCAGGATCTCGTCCCTGCCTTTCGGATCCAGCCCCGCCGTGGGTTCGTCCAGAACCAGCATATCCGGCTTCATGGCAAGCACTCCGGCAATGGCCACCCGCCGCTTCTGCCCTCCTGACAGATCGAAGGGAGACTGGGTATAATATTCCTCCCCGATCCCCACAAGTTCCAGTGCCTCTCTGGCGCGCGCCTCCGTCTCTTCCTTCCCCAGGCCCAGGTTCTTCGGCCCGAAACACACATCCGAGAAGACGTCTATTTCAAAGAGCTGGTGTTCCGGGTATTGGAAGACAAGGCCCACCCGGCTGCGCAGCTGCTTTCTGTCATAATCCTTATCGTAAATATTCGACCCGTTATAGGAAACCGTACCGCTGGTCGCCCGGATCAGGCCGTTTAAATGCTGCACCAGCGTGGATTTTCCCGAACCGGTATGCCCGATCAGGCCGATAAACTCCCCGTCGTCTATATGCAGACAGATATCTTTTAAGGCCGCCACGGAAAGCTCCGTGTCCGCACCGTATACATAATTCACATGCTCCAGATCCATTGCCATGGCGCACCAACCTCTTCCTTGTTTCCGGGAAACGGCATTTATATGCCGCGGCATTTATATACCGCGCCGTCTATCCGGCCCTTTCTTTATTCTCCTCCGGTCCCCAACCCGCACAACGCGTCCCGCAATTCTTCAGCCGTCAGGATCCCGTCCGGAAGGGGAAGTCCGCCCTTCTTCAGCTCATAAGATAGAAGGGTAGCCTGGGGCACGTCCAGCCGCAGGGATTTCAGTCTCTCCACCTGGGAAAAGACCTCCCGGGGCGTCCCCTGCATCACCACTTTTCCCGCATCCATCACCAAAACCCGATCCGCATGGATAACCTCTTCCATATAATGGGTGATCAGGATAATCGTCACGTTCTCCACATCATTCAACGCCCGCGCCGCCCGGATTACCTCCCTGCGTCCGTTGGGATCCAGCATGGCTGTGGGCTCGTCCAGCACGATGCATTTGGGATGCATGGCCAGCACCCCCGCTATGGAAACCCGCTGTTTCTGCCCGCCGGAAAGCTTGTTTGGGGAATACTTACGGAATTCATACATGCCCACGGCTTTCAGGCTTTCTTCCACCCGTTCCCAGATTTCCTTGGTGGGTACGCCCATGTTTTCCGGCCCGAATCCCACATCCTCCTCCACCACCTGGCCGATGATCTGATTGTCCGGATTCTGAAATACCATTCCGGCCGTCTGGCGCACGTCCCAGGCGTTCGATTCCAGGGAAGTATCCTTCCCGTCCACCCATACCGTCCCCGCAGTGGGCACCAGCAGCGCGTTTATATGCTTGGCCAGCGTGGATTTTCCGGAGCCGTTGTGCCCCAGGATCGCAATAAAATCCCCCTGGTTCACCTGCAGGCTCACGTCGTCCACCGCCCGGGTAGAGCCCACCTCCCTGCCTTCCTCGTCCCGCCTCACATATTCATATACCAGCCTGTCCGTCTCTATAATTGACCGTTGTTCCATCGTTCTTTCGTCCTGTCCGATCCCGTCTGCAATGTCCGGCGTACACGATGCGCGCTTAAATCGAGGGGCGGCCCCGCCGTCCGCGCGCCTTCCGTCCTGCCCCGTCCTGCGTTACGTTCCTATTGTAATGGATTCCCCCCGGAATTACAAGCCAAAAACTTCTGCCGTCTGGACAAACGCATGACCGGCCCTGCACCCTGTCGGCGGCCCGGCCTGATATCGGCGGCGCGTGGTGATCCATCGGGGACCATCCAAAAACGCCGGCACTTAGCGCAATGTGGTCAACTTAAGGCCATGGGCGCTCCCTGTCGGGCGCCCGAGGCTGCAGGCGGGAGAGCGCCCGAGGTCTTAAGTTGACCACATTGGGCACTTAGCGAGCGCGTCCTTTGCGAGCTTAGTACCGCTGCGTTTTTGGCTGAGCGAAA
>JAETRI010000213.1 GCA_021770245.1 Lachnospiraceae bacterium | reverse complement strand
CGGAAGTCCTGTTCTGTGGTGCGTCCCTCGCCCTGAACAATCCACTGAATAATCCCATAGGAACCACGCTCCCTTCCAAAAGACAGACAGCAGAAAGGCACCGCCAAAGCGATGCCTTTCTGCTGCCCGTGTTATGTGTTTTTTATTTATTATCTTCCCTGATCTGCTTTATCAGCCTGTCAAGGCTCACCCCGTCCCGGAATCCTGCACGGTAGTAGTATTCGTTTTCCCGCGTGGCTTCCGAATTTGCCACATCCTCGCACAGCTCCATCATTTCCCGCTGCTCCGCGCTTAACTGCTCAAACAGCAGCTCGTGTGCCTGGTCTGCTTTTTCCGCTTCCGCCGCCTGCTCCTCCGTAAGGGGATATTCCTTTTTAAAGGCGTCATGGTGCATCCCCATCCGTTCCGAAATGATAAGCTCAAGTAAATCCTTCTCATCCATCTTTCCACCTCCTTCGCCAGACAGCATAAAGGAATATGTGGAAAATAGCCATATAAGGAACCGACAAAGATAATGTGTACAGACTGGTGAAAAATCAAAAAACAAGCAGCCCCCGGCTGTCATAGACGGAAGCCCCCGCATCATTCCCGCAGCGGATGGCACGGTCAAGCCCCATGATCGTGGCCACCGCACCGTCAATCTTCTCCGTGGATTTCTCCTTGTCCGCCTTGATGTTCCCCGCAGGGTCGGTGCGGATGAAGATGTTATCCATCATCCACCGGAGTACCGGATGCCCGCCGTGGGCAATGCTCTGCTCCAGCACCAGCTTCATCAGCTCCTTGGTGGGCGGGGACATATCCTTAAAGCCCTGCCCGAACGGAACCACCGTGAAGCCCATGCCCTCAAGGTTCTGCACCATCTGTACTGCGCCCCACCGGTCAAAGGCGATCTCCCGGATGTTGAACCGCTCACCGAGCCGTTCAATGTATTTCTCGATAAAGCCGTAATGCACCACGTTCCCCTCCGTGGTCATCAGCTTCCCCTGCCGCTCCCACACATCGTAAGGTACATGGTCGCGCCGCACACGCAGCTCCAGCGTTTCCTCCGGCACCCAGAAGTACGGCAGGATACAGTATTTATCCTCCTCATCCAGCGGCGGGAACACCAGCACGAACGCCGTGATGTCCGTGGTGGAGGACAAGTCCAGCCCGCCGTAGCAGACGCGCCCCTCCAGACCATCCTCCGAAACCGGGAAGGCGCAGGCGTCCCATTTATCCATGGGCATCCACCGCACCGCCTGTTTCACCCACTGGTTTAAGCGGAGCTGCCGGAAACTGTTCTCCTCCCCCGGATT
>JAETRI010000212.1 GCA_021770245.1 Lachnospiraceae bacterium | reverse complement strand
AATCCGGGGGAGGAGAACAGTTTCCGGCAGCTCCGCTTAAACCAGTGGGTGAAACAGGCGGTGCGGTGGATGCCCATGGATAAATGGGACGCCTGCGCCTTCCCGGTTTCGGAGGACGGCCTGGAGGGGCGCGTGTGCTACGGAGGGCTGGACTTGTCCTCCACCACGGACATCACGGCGTTCGTCCTGGTGTTCCCGCCGCTGGATGAGGAGGACAAATACTGCATCCTCCCATATTTCTGGGTGCCGGAGGAAACGCTGGAGCTGCGTGTCCGGCGCGACCATGTCCCCTACGATGTGTGGGAGCGGCAGGGAAAACTGATGACCACGGAGGGGAACGTGGTGCATTACGGCTTTATTGAGAAATACATTGAGCGGCTTGGGGAGCGTTTCAATATCCGGGAGATTGCTTTTGACCGGTGGGGCGCGGTGCAGATGGTGCAGAACCTGGAGGGGATGGGCTTCACGGTGGTTCCATTCGGCCAGGGCTTCAAGGATATGTCCCCGCCCACCAAGGAGCTGATGAAGCTGGTGCTGGAGCAGATGATTGCCCACGGCGGGCATCCGGTTCTCCGGTGGATGATGGACAACATCTTCATCCGCACCGACCCGGCAGGCAATATTAAGGCAGATAAAGAAAAGTCCACGGAGAAGATTGACGGTGCCGTGGCAGCCATCATGGGGCTTGACCGCGCCATCCGCTGTGGGAACGAAACCTCGGAGAGTGTGTATGACAGCCGCGGTTTGTTGGTATTTTAATGTTTTACAGAGTTGTGTGCGGAATCCTTGGTGGTTCCTTATATGGCTATTTTCCACATATTCCTTTATGCTGTCTGGCGAAGGAGGTGGAAGGATGGAAGATAAGGATTTCCTTGAGCTTATCATTTCGGAACGGATGGGGATGCATCATGATACCTTTAAAAAGGAATACCCCCTTACGGAGAAGCAGGCGGCGGAAGCGGAAAAAGCAGACCAGGCACACGAGCTGCTGTTCCAGCAGTTAAGCGCAGAGCAGAGGGCAATGATGGAGCTGTGTGAGGATGTGACAAACTCGGAAGCCACGCGGGAAAACGAATACTACTACCGTGCAGGATTCCGGGATGGGGTGAGTCTTGACAGGCTGATAAAGCAGATCAGGGAAGATAATAAATAAAAAAACACATAACACAGGCAGCAGACGGGCATCGCTTTGGCGGTGCCTTTCTGCTGTCTGTCTTTTGGAAGGGAGCGTGGTTCCTATGGGATTATTCAGTGGATTGTTCAGGGCGAGGGACGCACCACAGAACAGGACTTCCG
>JAETRI010000211.1 GCA_021770245.1 Lachnospiraceae bacterium | reverse complement strand
GGCAAGTCCACAAAGGGGTAGCTGGCGTAAGCCAGCGCAGGGGAAGGGTAACTTCCCCTGTGATGATTGGAGCAGATTGAAAATCTACGGAAATCATCTGCTGTCCGCAGGACGCCCCCGGCAGGGCGCAATGCACCACTTCCCGAAGTGGTGTATAATTGCGCCCTCTTTCAGAGGGGAGTTTTCCAGCTTGACACTTTGGAAGCCAAAATTGCAAGCAAAATATCCGGCAGTCAGGAATCAGTCGTACCGATTGCGCCATAGGCTGCATAAATCAGAACGCGCCCGGCTCGTCCACGTTAAAACTTCCCTTCAAAAATCAAGACGCGCCCGGCGCACTTTGATTCTGGAACAGGCTTTTTTATCGCTCCTGCTGTCTGCGCTTTTTGTCAGGATAGAGCTTCCCGGCGACAACGGCGGCATGGCTCTTTATCTTGATTTCCCCTTCCTGTTCGCTGTGTTTTGCGTTCCGGTAGCCTTCATCGGAGAGGTAAAAGCGGAACCGCTCTCCCTTAAAACCGACAAAACAATCTTTCTGTACTTCCAGCGTAATCATGTGCCGGGTTTCCGGATGGAACCGTTCCTTTCCTGACAGGTCATGCCCCTGCATAATCGGCTCCTGTAGCTTTGCCGCCGCAAGCCGCTGGCGGATGGAGTTGTCACGTTCTGCAAGGAACCGGGCTTTTGTGGCGGCGACAAACTGGCTGCACTCTGGCTCCGGTATCTTTTCCAGTTTTCGGATGGCGTTCTCCACGATTGCCTTGGTCAGTAAGTCCTTTATCACCGGCACGATTTCCTTCATGCCCGCAAGTGTTTCCGCCTTGGTTGGTGCGGCATACTGGTAGATAATATCCAGCTCGCTTTTTGAAAATTTCATTCCGTGTCCTCCTTCCGGTTTTCGGTAAGAACCTGTGCCACAAGACGCTTCGTATCGCCCCGGTGGAACAATACTTTTAAGATGGTGCTGACCTGCTCGTCCGTCACGGCTTCCGGGTGGGGGAGATGGCTTTCCAGCATTGCCCCTCTGGTGCAGAGCCGGTGCGTCCGTTCCTTCCGGTTCAGGGTCTTTATCTGGTGTTCCAGCATTTTCTCCTTATGCTGCGCCCGCCGCAGCCTTGCTTCGGTCTTTTCAATCTCCTGATTCAGTTTTTCCAGCTTCTCATTCATGGGAGGTGTCCTCCCTGGGGAGCAGGATATAGATGTGGCTGACCTCCCCGATTCCCTGACGGACACGCATAATCATCCCGGCCTGTTCCAGCTCGTTCAGGGAACGCTTGCAGGTCTGGGGGCTTCGGGAG
>JAETRI010000210.1 GCA_021770245.1 Lachnospiraceae bacterium | reverse complement strand
ACTTGAGAGTAAAAAGTTTTGCACTACTAAAAAGCCAGGGGATCCCAGTAAATTCCTGACGTATCCTGCTGCTTCCGAATTATTTGCGTTATCTGCAAATCTGGCTGTTTTTCCATAAACAGGAATAAATATTTCCTTAAGTACACCATCAATGCGGCCTCAGACACCCTCCCACGGGAGGCCGTCCTCTGGTAACGCAGCTGGTTCGGGGACAGCTTCCCAACCCAATAGATGGAGACGCTTTGGAGGATCCCCATGGCGATGCAGGACATTACCATGTGCATTTCAATTGCCTGGACTGCCTTCAGGATGTTCTGGCGGCCCTTCTCGTCTTCCACCCTCTCCAGGGGGCCGGCGTCCCCGGCTTTCTGGTAATAACTCAGTTTGGGCATGTGTTTGGACCAGAAATGATAACAAAATGCCCCGATTTGCTGCTTCAGCTCCCGGAACATGCCTTCGATCCGGAAACGGTAACTATACAGGCGGATGATGGACAGTGGCTCCAGCTCCAGGCTGGTACTGGCCAGGATACTTTGGACCCCATTCATTTCGATCAGGACAAAACGCAGCTCCTTGTACAGCTTCTGCCCCCAGAGCAGGTCGGTGCTATAGTACCGTATGGTTTCCTGTTTCCCATAAAGTTCGATCCGTGTTTCCTGGAATCGTTCTTTGTGGGATACGAACCGCTCTTTCAGATGGACAGCGGCCCCCTTTTTGGGCGGACGTCCCCTTCCTGGTTTTTTGGGGGCTGGCTTCTCAAAGGCCGTGCAGGATTTTTTGGCTTTGGTGACAATCTCCAGACGGACAGAGCCGGCGCGGTTTAAGGCGTCCAGCACCACAAGGGCAGGTACCGTAAGGAAATACCGGTCCAAAAGGAGGAGGGAGTCCCCAAAGACCTGGGCGGCGCGGTAAGCGTCCCCCACCATTTGGAGTACATGGGAGGCCTGGGAAATAGAAGCTCCCTTCCAGCCATGGGCAGCCTGGAGGCCGTCGTGGAGGCGGATGCTTAAGGGGATACAGGCCCAGCTGCCTGGATTTCCGGCCAGAATCCCAAGCCCGCCAAACATATGTCCATGGATATAGTCCGGTTTTGCGGAATTTTCGGATTCCTGAAAAAGTTTCTTAACACCAGGCATACGGCGGCCCTCCTTGGACTGCTTGACGCCGTCCCCCACCAGGACATGGAAATTTCCTTCTTTATAGAGAGGGAACTCATCTCTTACAATGGAAAACCAACGGCGGCGGAGCGTAACGAGAGACCAGGAGGAGGCCCTGAAAAAGTGGATCATGGAAGGATAGCAGGCTGGGGAGAGGGCCA
>JAETRI010000094.1 GCA_021770245.1 Lachnospiraceae bacterium | reverse complement strand
GCCTGATGGCTTATTTTTCACACGGCTATTTGCGCCGGAGCGTCGCAAATAGCTTTGATGGCAGATGAGAATTCGCATACGCGAATTCTCATCGCCCCGTCGCGTAAACGCTCCGGAATGGGGGTTAATATGAATGTTACCGCCGCGGCCTGTTTTGGCGGGCACCGGTTCACATGGCTGTTCGCGCCGGAGCGTCGCAAACAGTTTTGACGGCATGGCGGTTTACATAAACGTTCCGGGATGGAGATTACGATGGCGGCAATACAAGAATACACATGCCCGTGCTGCGGCGGTGCCATTGCCTTTGACAGTACCGTACAAAAGATGAAATGCCCTTTCTGTGATACGGAATTTGCGGTGGAAATACTGGCGGGCTATGCCAATGAGTGCAAAAACGATCAGGCGGACGATATGAGCTGGCGGATGGCTTCGAGGGATGAATGGGAGGAAAAGGACCCGGAAGGGCTGAACGTTTATGCCTGTCATTCCTGCAAAGGAGAGGTCGTGGGGGATGAGAATACGCCGGTCACCGACTGTCCGTTCTGTGGGAAACCGATGGTCATCATGGGAAAGCTTAAGGGCGCTTTGATGCCGGATTTGGTGATCCCGTTTCAGGTGGATAAAGAGGCCGCCAAGGCTGCCCTTAGGAAGCATTATGAAGGAAAACGTCTGCTTCCCAAAATATTCAAAGATCAGAATCATATCGATGAAGTAAAGGGGATATATGTTCCGTTCTGGCTGTTTGATGCGGACGCCAATGTCGATATGCGCTATAAAGCATCCAAAATACGTAAATGGAATGACCGTAAATACGATTACACCGAAACAAAATTTTATGAGGTAATCCGGGGCGGAACGCTTACGTTTGAACGGGTCCCCGTGGACGGCTCTTCCGTGATGCCTGACGATCTGATGGAATCCATCGGACCCTTTGATTTCTCGAAGGCGGTGGATTTTCAGCCCGCATATCTGGCAGGTTATCCGGCGGATAAATTTGACGCGGACAAGAAGAAAAGTATAGAGCGTGCCAATGAGCGGATCAAAAAAAGCGTAGAGGGCGCCTTTCGTGAAACAGTCCGGGGTTATACGGCGGTGGTAAAGGAAGCGGGCAGCATCCGGCTGCAGAACGGTAAAGCAGCCTATGCCCTTTTGCCGGTCTGGCTCTTTTGCACCACATGGAACGGCCGGAATTTCCTGTTTGCCATGAACGGCCAGACGGGCAGGATGGCGGGCGATCTGCCGATGGACAAAACCGTATATAAAAGATGGCTGTTTGGCCTGACAGGGAGCATAGGTACGGTATTGTTTGCCGTCTTCTACCTGCTTTGGCTGTTGTAAGGGAGTGCGGAGGATGAGGACATTAAAAAGGCCGGCCGGTCTATTTTCAACGTTGCTGCTATCCGTTTTTTTCGTGCCCGCAGTTTTGGCATTCCCCGTGTCTGCGTCAGGTAATCTGCCGAGGCCTGCGGATATGGCCGATCTGCTCTCGGATGGTGAGAAAGCGGATTTATCGGACATGCCGGACGAGGTCAGTGTCAGGCAGCGGGCCGATATCATGGCGGCCACGGCTGACTCCACGGACGGGGAGCTCTATGACATCGACAATCCCCGGCAAGAACCTTTCGGGTTTGCCGGAAATCTCGCGGCTGCATTCGGGTTGGCGTTTCTCATTTCGCTGGTCGTGACGGGGGTGATGAAAGGACGGCTGAAATCGGTACATAGCCGGTCTGCGGCGGACAATTATGTGAAGCAGGGCAGCATGCAGCTGACGAAGAAGAACGATCTGTTCCTTTATCAGCGGGTCGAGCGGAGAAAAAAGGCGGTCATCCCAGCCTGATGGGGATGCCTGTCAATGTACGGCCGGTTTGTTTATCGTGGACCGGTCTTTTTTTTGGTTGGCAAAGCGAAAAGAAAAGGGTATAATAATGACCAGCAGGAAATAAGTTCCGTATGACAAGGGCGTCCATGCAGGAAACAGGGGAAAGCCGCGCCAGGATTGTGCCGTGCCGTCCCCTGTTCTCCGCCATGGCTGTCCGGACGGGAGGAAAGAATGGACAGGGAGGAAAATAACAAGACACAGCGGACGATGCAGAATAGGTCCGGAAGCATAGAAGCGGAGCGGATGAGCCTTCCCCGTGCCATCCATCTGGTTCCCATGGACTATGTGGACGGGTATGCCATCCGCCCGGGGTTCTATGAGATCAACGGCGCAACGGCTATTCCGGGCGGCGTAAATTTCACCGTATCTTCCAAGGGAGCGACATCCATCGAGCTTCTTTTATTTGGCAGGCAGGAACAGGAGCCCTTTGCCAGGATTCCGTTTCCGGCCCATTACCGGATCGGGGATGTGTACTCCATGATCGTTTTCAAGCTGAATATCGAAGAATTCGAATATGCCTACCGGGTGGACGGCCCCTATGAGCCGGAAAAAGGGCTGATTTTCAATAAAAACAGGAGCCTGCTGGATCCTTATGCCCGGGCAGTAACCGGTCAGAGCAGGTGGGGGGAAGCCACTCCCTGGGGCCAGCACTACCGGGCCAGGGTGGTGAAGGACGATTTTGACTGGGGAGATATGCAGGCTCCCCTGCTTCCCACGGAGGACCTGATCATCTATGAGCTGCATGTGAGAGGATTTACGAAGCACAATTCTTCCGGCGTGCAGTATCCGGGCACCTTTGCGGGACTGATGGAAAAGCTGCCCTATCTGCTGGAACTGGGCGTAAACGTGGTGGAGCTCATGCCCATCTTTGAATTCGACGAAATGCAGGACTACCGGGAGGTGGACGGCGAAAAGCTGTATAATTATTGGGGCTATAATACGGTCAGTTTCTTTGCCCCCAACACCAGCTATGCGGCCGGGACGGAGTATAACCGGGAGGGGAACGAACTCAAGAACCTGATCCGGGTATTCAAGCAGCACGGGATTGAGGTCTATCTGGACGTGGTATTCAATCATACGGCGGAAGGAAACGAAAAAGGCCCCTTCTTTTCTTTTAAGGGCTTTGATAATAATATCTATTATCTGCTCACGCCGGACGGGTATTATTACAATTTCAGTGGGTGCGGCAATACGTTGAACTGTAATCATCCGATCGTGCACCAGATGATTCTGAACTGTCTGCGCTACTGGGTCACCGCCTATCGGGTGGACGGGTTCCGCTTCGATCTGGCATCCATTCTGGGGCGCAATGAGGACGGGACGCCCATGAACAAGCCGCCGCTTCTGCAGTCGCTGGCTTTTGACCCGATCCTGGGGGACGTGAAGCTGATCGCGGAGGCCTGGGACGCGGACGGGCTCTATCAGGTAGGAAGCTTTCCGGCCTGGAACCGCTGGGCGGAGTGGAACGGGAGGTACAGGGATGACATGCGCCGTTACCTGAAAGGCGACGGAGGCATGGCCAAGGCAGCGGCCCAGAGAATCGTGGGTTCCAGGGATATCTACGAGCCGGGCTCCAGAGAAAACGCTTCGGTGAATTTCATCACCTGCCATGACGGATTCACTCTCTACGATATGTATGCTTATAATGAAAAACATAACGAAAAGAACGGCTGGGGCAACACGGACGGGGCCAACGACAACAACAGCTGGAACTGCGGTGCGGAAGGGGAGACGGAAGACGGGCAGGTCAATGCGCTGCGGCACCGCATGATGCGCAATGCTTTTGCCCTGCTGATGTGCAGCCGGGGGATTCCTATGTTCCTGGCCGGTGACGAATTTTGCAATACCCAGTTCGGCAATAATAATGCCTACTGTCAGGACAATCTTATCTCCTGGCTGGATTGGAGGCTGCTGGACAAAAACAGGGATATGTTCCGTTTCTTTCAATATATGATCCGGTTCCGGAAAGCGCATCGGGTGGTGCGCACCAGGGTGAGCGACGGCGCCTGCGGCCTTCCCGATGTGAGCTTCCATGGAGTAGAGCCCTGGAAGGAGCGTTATGAGGATTATGACCGGTATGTGGGAGTCCTGTTCACGGGGCAGGATCCCCAGAATGGGCCGGAGGCGGTCTATGTGGCTTCCAACGCCTACTGGGAGGAGCTTTCGGTGCGGCTTCCCTCCCTTCCCGCTTCCATGTGCTGGGAGCAGGAAGTGGATACCTGGGAAGCGGAGCAGGGACGGCGGAATCTGGAATCGGGCTATTTTCGGATCCGCCCCAGGAGCGTAATGGTGTTCGTGGGGAGATAGAGAACTGCAGATGAGAAATCGTATTCACGATTTCTCATCGCGCGTGTGCCGCGCAGGACGCGGCGTGAAAGGATTTCTATGGAAAATAGATGGAAGGAAGAAAAGAAAGACGGATTCCGCCTGATTCATAATGAAGGGGGAAAGACGCTGGGACTTGCGGAGGGAAGCAGAGTGGGCGTGATCGTCCGTGACGGACTGGCTTTCAAGGATTTCCTGGGCACGGGAGAACTGGTTCCTTATGAGGACTGGCGTCTGTCCGCCCAGGAGCGGGCGGAGGATCTGGCGGCCCGGCTTTCCGTGGAAGATATCGCGGGGCTGATGCTCTACAGCGCCCATCAGATGGTGCCCGCCAAAGGGCCCGGGCCTTTCGGAGGCACCTATGGAGGAAAGAGCTATGAGGAAAGCGGTGTCCGGCCCTGGGAGTTAACCGACCAGCAGAAAAAATTTCTGGTGGAGGACCGGGTGCGCCATGTGCTGGTCACCGGACTGCAGGATACGGAAACGGCGGTTAAGTGGAACAACAGGCTGCAGGCACTGGCGGAGGGTATCGGTTTCGGCATTCCCGCCAACAACAGCTCGGATCCCAGGCACGGGACGGGTTCCGACGCGGAATATATGGCGGCAGCCGGGGAATCCATTTCCAAATGGGCGAACGGAATCGGCTTTACGGCGACCTTTGATCCGCAGATCGTGAAGGATTTCGGGAAGATGGGCTCTAAGGAATACCGGGCCCTGGGCATCGCCACCGCCCTTTCGCCCCAGATCGATTTGAATACGGAGCCCCGATGGATGCGTTTCGCGGATACCTTCGGGGAACATACGCAGCTGGCCTGTTCCATGGCGAAGGCCTACTGCGACGGCTTCCAGACCACGGAGGGCATTGAGGACGGATGGGGAGAGGACAGCGTAAACGCCATGGTGAAGCATTTCCCCGGAGGCGGTCCCTGTGAGGCCGGCAGGGATGCCCATTACGCCTACGGAAAGTTTGCGGTCTATCCGGGCGGTAACTTTGCGGAGCATCTCAAACCCTTTACCCAGGGAGCCTTTGCCCTGGAGGACGGCACCGGCTGCGCCAGCGCGGTGATGCCCTATTATACCGTTTCTTATGGACAGGATAAGAAGAACGGGGAAAACGTGGGAAATTCCTTCAGCAAATATCTGATCGGGGACCTGCTGCGGGAGGAACTCGGGTATGACGGCGTGGTCTGTACGGATTGGGGGATTACCCACGATGAGGGCGCGACGGAGGAAGAATTCGCGGGAAAATGCTGGGGAGTGGAAACGTTCACCGAGGCGCAGCGCCATCTGAAGGCCCTGGAGGCGGGCGTGGATCAGTTTGGCGGCAACAACGACGCAGCTCCCGTGCTGGAGGCATACCGGATGGGATGTGAGAAATACGGGCAGGAAGCCATGCGGAAGCGCTTCGAGCGTTCGGCAGTACGGCTTTTGAAAAATATTTTCCGCACCGGGCTGTTTGAAAATCCCTATCTGGATTTGGCTCGTTCCCTGGAAACGGTGGGAAACCCTGCCTTTGTGGCCAGGGGCTATGAATCCCAGCTGCGTTCGATTGTCCTTTTGAAAAACAAAAATCATGTGCTGCCCCTGCAGGAAAGAGTGCGGGTCTATATCCCCAACCGCCACATCCGTCCTTACCGGAACTTCATGAGCGGTATGACGGAAGACCGGGTGGTGACGCCCGGGGGAAGACGGGCGGCGGCGGACTACTTTGAGGTGGTAGAGAGGCCGGAGGATGCGGACGCGGCGCTCTGCTTTATCGAGTCCCCCATTTCCGTGGGCTACAGCCCGGAAGACCGGGAGGCGGGCGGAAACGGCTATGTGCCCATAACGCTCCAGTACCGCCCTTACGTGGCGGAGCATGCCAGGGAAGTGAGCCTGGCGGGCGGGGATCCTCTGGAGGACTTCACGAACCGCTCCTATAAGGGGAAGAGCAATACGGCGGCCAACGAGGAGGATCTGGATCTGGTGATCCGCGCCCGGCAGCAGATGGGTGAAAAGCCGGTTATTGTCTCCATGACCGTGAGAAATCCTGTGGTGATGAGCGAACTGGAACCCTATGCCGACGCGATCCTGGTGGAATTCGGCGTATCCCCCTCCGCCGTATTGGACGTTCTCTCCGGCCGGTTTGAGCCCACCGGGCTGCTGCCAATCCAGATGCCTGCGGATATGAAGACCGTGGAGGAGCAGGCCGAGGATGTGGCTTTTGACATGGAATGCTATCAGGACGGCGAAGGACACAGGTATGATTTTGCCTTCGGCATGAACTACGAAGGCGTCATCGCGGACGAGAGGACGGAAAAGTACGCGGCAGGCATAGGAAAAATGAAATAAAAGTACGAGGTATGATCAATGGCATGGTATGACGAAGCTGTATTTTATCACATCTATCCGCTGGGACTGACCGGCGCACCGAAGGAAAATCCCTACGGAAAGCCGGTGAGCCGGCTTAACACGCTGCTTGTATGGATCGCGCACATCAAAGAAATCGGGTGCAACGCGCTCTATATCGGGCCGCTGTTCGAGTCGGTGGGCCACGGCTATGAAACCACGGATTATAAGAAGCTGGACAGCCGGCTGGGGACCAATGAGGATCTGACCGCCTTTGTGGAGGAATGCCATAGACAGGGCGTGCGCGTGATCCTGGACGGAGTATTCAACCATACGGGGAGGGATTTCTTCGCTTTTGCGGATATCAAACGCAACCGGGAGCGTTCCGCTTATAAAGACTGGTACTGCAACGTGAATTTCTACGGAAACAACGAGTACAACGACGGCTTTTCCTATGAAAACTGGGGAGGGTACAACCTTCTCGCCAAGCTGAACCAGCACAATCCGGCTGTGCGGGACTATATCTGCGACGTGGTCCGGTTCTGGGCCGCAGAATTTCATATCGACGGGATCCGTCTGGACGCGGCGGATGTGCTGGACTTCGAGTACATGAAGGCGCTCCGGCGTACGGCGGGAGAAATCGGCCCGGACTTCTGGCTCATGGGAGAGGTGATCCACGGAGATTATACCCGCTGGGTGAATGAAGGCACCCTGCATTCGGTGACCAATTACCATCTTCATAAGGCCCTGTATTCGGGACATAACGATCACAACTATTTCGAGATCGCCCATACGGTGAAAAGGCTTTACGGGATGGGAGGGAACCGCCCGGACGGCCTGAAACTCTATAATTTTGTGGATAATCATGACGTGGAACGGATTTATACCAAACTGGCATGCAAGGAGCACTACGCGCCGGTGCATATCCTGTTATACACCCTGCCGGGGATCCCTTCCGTATACTATGGATCGGAATTCGGTATCGAAGGGAAGAAAGAACGCTTCTCCGACGCTTCGCTGCGCCCGGCCCTGGATCTGTCGGATTATGCGGACGCGGTGGAAAAGAACCCCTGTACCCGCCTGGTGGCGGCCCTGGGAAGGATCCGCCAGGAAACCAAGGCGCTCTCCTACGGGGACTATACGGAGCTGGCTCTGACCAACCGCCAGTACGCCTTTTCCAGGAGCCTGGACGGGGAAAGCGTGATCGTGGCCGTGAACAATGACGGCAGCGAAGCGCAGCTGTCCCTGCCGGCGGGCGGTGCGTCCGCCTATACCGAGGCCCTTTCCGGAGAGACGGTGCCCGTGCAGGACGGACGGATTCGGATCCGGGTTCGGGGAAACAGCGGGGGGATCTGGCGCCCGGCGAAGGAAGGGGAAAAGGACGAAAATTCCCTTTTAACGAGCCCCCACGGTATGATCGGAAACAGGGCCTTTGATTTGCCGGAAAGCAGAGGGCAGGCACCCGGCGGACGGGAGGGCCGGAAGCCGGAAGCCCCGGCCGGACAGGAGGACCGGAAGCCGGATGTTCCTGCCGGGCAGGAGCGGATGGCGGAACCGGAAAAGCGGGTTCCCGCAGGCTCCCGGACGGCGGCCCGCCCTGGGAATGCCGAAAAAGAAAAGGAAACCGTGGCGGAAGGGGCGCAAAGCGCCGTAAAGAAAGACCGGCGCCCGGATGAGGGGAAGAAAGAGACGGCGGACGCGCAGGCCGGCCGCAGGCCCACCGGCGGGGATCACCCCAAAACCTATGAGGAGATGGATGTTGCCGAGCTTCAGGAAGCGATTCTGGAGAAAATGAGCAAAAACGGCCCGATAACCGAACGGATGCGCCGGGAGGTGGCGGAAAACGTCTGGCACGATTCCCTGGTGAACTGGGTAAAGAGCTTCCGCTAGGCTGTAGGGACCGCCGCTTTGCTCCCAATGGGTTCAACGTAAGGCCGCTGCCGCTTCCCGGGCCGTGGACGGCAGCGGCATGTCCCTGCTTCGGCAGGGGCCGTCGGCGCCGCCCGCAGTCAGGGAAGTGCCTGCCGGACTCCCGGAATTGTTACCAATGAAAACTGTTCTTTTCTTCCATAGATTCGGAACATATGGAAGAAAAGAGAGGAGATAATGTTAAGATTGTCCAAAAAATAAGCTGAAAATTTAGCAAAAATGCCATTGCCACATTTCAAAAATGTGGTATAATAAAATGCATGGAGACATAGCTCAGCCGGGAGAGCGTTCGCCTCACACGCGAAAGGTCATGGGTTCGAGCCCCGTTGCCTCCATTTTTTAAGCGTAATTGTCAGACGGGCTCGTAGCTTAGCTGGGAAAGCGCTGCGTTCGCAACGCAGAGACCGAGGGTTCGAATCCCTTCGGGTCCATAGACGGGATACAGCCGCCGGAGAGGCGGCGCCATAAAACGGAAGAGAGATTGTTCTCGGAAACGGTATAACTTACGGGTTATGCCGTTTTTTCGTGTCCGCTTTTCGAACCGAATGAGCAGTTCATCCACTCTTTCACGGGTAACGGTTCGACTACCCCGCAGGCTCGCGGACGCCGGGGCGCACAGGGAAGGATCCTGCCGGAAACCCGCTGCCGCTTTGGGCTGTTTCTAACGCCGCTGTTCCCGGCTTCGGACCTTGCGACTGCGGCTAAACTTCTCGCCACGCTCGTCGGACAACGCCGCATTCGCAAGGAAGCCGTGCCCATCGGCTTAAGAAGCAGCACCAAAGCGGCAGATGGCTTCCGGCAGGATCCTTCCCTGT
>JAETRI010000093.1 GCA_021770245.1 Lachnospiraceae bacterium | reverse complement strand
ATTATTACATCACCGACTCTCTTTTTTGTGCAAGAATAGAGAGGAATTCTTTCGACATAAGCCTTATAATAAAGAAAAGCAAAGTACTGTCCACAAGGCGCCCTAGGCGCGGATAAGGAGGCATCCCATGGAATGGGTTGAGAAACTAAACCAAAGCATGAATTATATTGAGGAACATTTGACAGGCGAAATTGACTATGAACAGCTTGGGCGGATTGCCTGCTGCTCCGCTTATCACTACCAGAGAATGTTTACCTATATGGCGGGCATCAGCCTGTCTGAGTATATCCGAAGAAGGAAAATGTCTTTAGCGGCGGTAGACCTGCAGGGCGGGGATCAACGGATTATTGATATTGCAGAGAAGTACGGCTACCGTTCCCCGACCGCATTTAACAGGGCGTTCCAGTCTTTTCACGGGATAGCCCCGTCGTCCGTAAAGGACGAGGGCGTATCCGTGAAATCTTTTTCTCCCATTGTGTTTAGAATTGCCGTAAAAGGAGCGACAGAAATGAATTACAGAATCGAAACAAAAGAAGCATTCCGCATTATCGGCGTATCCGCACCGCTCGATAAAGAAATCGAGAATAATTTTATGGTTGTGCCGACGATGTGGCAGGAAGCGTCTGTAAATGGAACGATACAAAAATTGGCAGGAATGATGGATACGCCGCCAATGGGACTTTTGGGCGTGAGCGCCTGCAATGATGAGGAACAATGGAAATATTTTATTGCCGTTTCCAGCACAAAAACAAGCGGTGAGTTTGAAGAATACACCGTGCCCGCATCTACCTGGGCCATCTTTTCCGGAACGGGTACCAATCGGTCCATACAGGAATTGGAGCAGCGGATTATAACGGAATGGCTTCCGGCCTCCGGCTATGAATATGCCAACGCCCCCGATCTTGAAGTTTACTTAAATCCGGACCCGCAGAACGCACAATATGAGGTATGGATACCCGTGGTAAAGAAAAAGGGATAACGGAAGGAAGCTGTTCAAAGAGAGCCGGAAGAATCACCGTTTCAGCGGCAGCCATTCGTCGAAGGTTTTCTTCATATACAGATCCCAGAAATCCCACTCATGGCCGAGGCCCGCAGCCTCTTCGTAATGCAGGGGAATGCCCAGAGCGCGCAGCGCGTCCCGATCCTTTCTCACCACGTCACGGATGAAGTCGTCCTCCCCCACCGCCATATAGAATTCCGGCAGCCGCGTATGCTTTTTAAGATGCTCCCGCGCCAAGGCGCCCAGATCCAGCGGCGAACCGGCCAGACGGTCGTGGGGAGGGAAAGCGCTCCGCAGCTTTTTCATCCCCATGGTTCTGATTTCCTCCACGAAATATGCGCTGTCCACGCTGCATCCGATACCGCCCGACAGATCCACGCAGGCCGAATACAGGTCCGGGCGCCGCAGGGCCATCATCAGGGCTGCATTTCCTCCCATGGCCATCCCCACCACGTAGTTGTCCTCACGCGCGGGAGAAGAGGCAAACAGGGAACGCACCACCACGGGCAGCTCTTCGGTAAAAAACTTATAATAGGAGATGCCGTACTCCGTGTCGATAAAAAAGCTGTCGTGGGCCTGTGCCGTCACCGTCATCACGCGGTTACGGTCGGCGTAGAACTCCAGACGCGTATAACGGTGCAGCAGGCTGTCGTCGTCCCCGCCGCCGTGCAGGAGATATACCGTGGGGAACTTCATCCCTTCCCGGTACTGCCTCTGCGCCCGACGGAAAGGGCCGATCCCCTTTTCCGCAGGATCGGGCGTATAATAGGTATACTGCCCTGACGGATAGGTGATGGTGATATCCGTATGCATTCCCAAGGCTTCGGAACGATAATTATAACGTAATGTACCCATATTTCCTCTCATTCTGCCGCCGTCCGGCGGCTTTCCATTCAGGGGATCTCTGATGCGCAGGGCAGTACTCCAGGACAAACGCATGAATGGCCTTGCAGCCCCGGCAGCCTCTACAGATATTTCTTAATAAGGACCTCGGCCAGGGCGGTCTTTGCTTTCTGCATTCCCAGCTCCTCTTCATTGAGCCGCATACAGTTTGGCGCATCTTCCTCAAAGGGACGCCATTCGGGCATCGGCGTGCCGTCCGCATCCGTACCGTTCGGGTCGCCCGTTTTCACGAAATTGGCCCAGTAGTTGCACATTTTACGGGCCAGGTCATAGTGCGCTCCCACGAAAGGTCTCGTGCTCTTGGCCAATGTCTCGAACATGAACCACAGATCGGAGGAATGGAACGCTCCCGCATTGTCTCCGGGCACCGATGTGGGCGCAAAATAATATAGATAGGCCGGTCTGCGGCCCAGCTTCAGCTGATTCTGGCAGAACAGTACATTCGCCATGGCCCTGGCGTTGAACATGTCGCCCGCATACAGGCTGCGTACCGCTTCGGGCGTATCCACCTCCGCCGCCGCCAGCAAAGAATCCGCTATATCGGGATAACGCTGCTTCACACCGTCCCGGAACGCCTCCACGCTGTCCGGAATCCCGAAACTTTCTCCGCTGGTATGCCCCATCATATAAGCGATCTCTTTATGCCGGCCGCCTTTCACCATATCCGAAGGATCGTCCGGCAGGAACCAGCCGTCCACGCAGGGCTGGAAGCACACATAGCCGTGGATCTCCCGATAGCGCAGATAATGGCTGTACAGTTCATCCGCGCCGATCCTTCTGGCCTCTTCCAGAGAGGAAATCCCCGAAAAGCGGAAGAAATCCTCACCCTGTTCCTGTGCCTCCTGCAGGGATTTCAGCCGGCCGTAGGCCCATGTACGCATACCGCCCCCGCTCTGCATGATTGCCCCCTTAAACATGCCCTCCGTTTGGGGGGAAACCACCTGATACAGAACGGAGCCTGCTCCGGCGGACTGACCTCCGATTGTAATCCGATCCGCATCGCCGCCAAAGGCCTCTATGTTCTCCCGTACCCACTGTATGGCCATGCGCTGATCCAGCAGCCCGAAGTTGGTGCATGGCCCCTCCGGATTCTCCTTCTGCAGGTCAGCGTGGGCAAACATTCCGAAAATATTGACCCGATAGTTCATGGACACCACGACGATGCCCCTTCGCGCCATACGTTCTCCGTCAAACTCCATTTCCGAAGAGTAGCCGCCCTGGAATCCTCCCCCGAATATCCAGACGAACACCGGCAGGCGCTCCTGCCCCGTACGTGCGGGCGTCCATACATTCAGATACAGGCAGTCTTCTCCCATGGGCACCTCGGGATCCACATGCCACTCCTTGGCATAGAATTCCGTGGGGTCCGCGCCCGGGATATCCTGCATGGGAATGGGGCCGAAGCTCTCACAGACCCTGACCCCTTCCCAGGGCTCCGCCGGTTCCGGGGCCCTAAAGCGCAGCTCTCCCACCGGCGGCTTCGCATACGGAATCCCGCGGAACACCGTGATACGGGGATCCGCCGCGGGAACGCCCCTGACCGTCCCCTTCCTGGTTATCGCCTCTCTGAGCATCCTTGCTTACCTCCTTCTTCTCACATGAACTCCCGTCTGCCCGCCTTTCGCGGCATCCAGATGAGAAATCGCGGATGCGATTTCTCATCTGCGATTCGGATTTGGGCCGCCTGCGGCACAAATCCGGGTGCGAGAAATAGGCCATCGGGCCTATTTCTCACACTAACTCCCATCTGCCCGCCTCGGCGGGCATTCAAATCAGGATCGTGAAATCGAAGATTTCACGCTAGTCCCAGGCTGCCGTCCGGAAGCCTCCTAAACTGCTTCACATACTCCCAGCCCAGCGCCGCATCCATCTGTGCCACATCATGGCCCTTGTCGTGCATCATCACGTAGTTGTACAGGTTCCAGTGGTTTTCGTCCCTGGTATAGAAACGCTGCACGTCATAAAAGTGATGCGGATGGCGCTTGGACGGACGAAGCCGTTCCTGCACCTGGCCGGGAACCCCGCAGCCGCAGGGATCCGGCTCCTCCTGGGGAGGCGTGGAAAGTACTTCTATATTATTATAGAGCTTCCAGAAATCATACTGGTATTGCTGGCTGCTCTTACGGTACACCGGATAGGACATTTCCCTCGTTCCGTAGGTATACCACACAGGCATCCGATAATCGTATTCCTTCTTTTTTTCCAGCGCAAGACGCATGGGCGTCACTTTCTGATAGTCCACCTCGCAGGGTTTCCCCCGCAGGCCGGGCCAGTTGGAATCGATGTGGCAGACGGCCGCGATCAGTTCCGGATACAGCATGCCGACCACCTGGGCATGGGCCGCCCCGTTGCTGAAGCCGGACAGGTAAACCCGCTGCGGATCCACCGGATAATGCTCCAGCATATAGCGGATCAGCGCCACCGCAAATCCCACGTCGTCCGCCTCCTGCGGATCCATGACGCTGTTCCATTGGGTTTTATTCGTTCCCCAGGGATATACGGTGATGAATCCTTCCCTTTCCCCCACCTCATGGAACTTGCTCATCTCCGCCGCTTCCGCGGGGTTGTCGGATCCCCCGTGGTAAAACATCATCAGGGGTACCTTTTTATCGCCCTTTTTCACGCTTTCCGGTACGTGCACGAACCAGGTGTGCGGCGTTTTCACCTCTTCCTCCAGCCTGTCGTCGTCTAAATAGATCTCGAATCCTGCCGCTGCGAAATCCATACGCGGCTCACAGTCTCCGTGGGCTCCCGTGTTGGTACGCCTCACTTTGGAAAACAGGCGTGTCCAGACGTCCTCCAACAGCTTTGCAGTAAAAGGCTGGCTCTCCGCCGTCATGACACACTGCAGCGGATTAACCCGATTGCGCCACACATCCCATTGTCCTTCCCGTAGAACGGATTCGGTTTCATTGACCACGTTGAAATAGTTCTCCGTCCTTTTATCGCTGCCCAGGAGGCAGACCGGCATCACGGCCTCCACGGCTCTCTGCCGTGCCGCCTCGCACAGAACCCCTCCCAGGCTGAGCACCGCCGTGACCTGCTCCGGCACACAGGCCGCCAGGGTCAGAGCCATCTTTGCCCCGTCCCCGATCCCGATCAGATAACGGGTATCCATCATGGGATGCCAAGTGCTGATCATGGCCTGATAGGTGGGGATGCCGTCCGGCCTGCACTCCAGCGGTTCGTCGTCCGGTTTGGACATCGCATCCTGAAAATCCGCAAAGGCCGCCACATCGTCCGGCCCCCCGCCGAAGTCATAATTCCACCCTCCCTCTTCCGGATTGGGGAATGCCAGGATCGCCTGTTCCCTGCGGGCCAGTTCGGCCATTCCTCCCTCCTCCAGAAGCCGGCGCACCGACGCCTCATCGTTCCCGTCCCTCAGCACGGTGATGCTGCAGCGCTTAAACGCCGTACGGTTTTCTTCCGAAGGATAGTATATATACATCCCCCTTCCCGATTTTTTTAATTTCTTATAGATCAGTTCCATTTCCGTCTCCTTTTTTGTCGAAATAAGCTGTCCGCATCCCCGTCATCCTTTCAGGCCGCTCGTAACCGTGCCCTCCACGAAATATCTCTGCCCGACCAGATACAGGACCAGCATGGGCAGGATGGATACAAATGCGCCCGCAAAAGCGGCCCCGTATTCGATGGTATCCGTGCCTACAAACATGGCCAGGCCGTTTGCCAGGGTACGCATCGACGTATCCCCGGTGACCAGCAGCGGCCACATCAGGTCGTTCCAAGCGCCGTTTACCCCGAGGATGATCAGCGTGACAATGGTCGGCTTACACTGGGGAAGCATCACTCGCCAGAACAGGCCGAATTCGCTGACCCCGTCGATCCTGCCGGCCTCCTCCAGCTCCTTGGGGATTCCCATGAACACGGCGCGCATCATAAAAATCGAAATCGCATTTGCCAGCTTCGGCAGAATCAGCCCCAGATAGGTATTGTAGATTCCCAGCTTATGTACCACCAGGTACAAAGGGATCATGATGACCTGGAAAGGAATCATCATCGTGGCCAGCGTTGCGATGAACAAAACGTTACGTCCCCTGAACTTCAGTCTGGCGAAAGCATAGCCCGCCAGAGCGTTGATAAAGACCCCGGGAATCGTGGTGCATAACGCATAGATGGCGGAATTTTTCACATATTTTAAAATGGGTATCCGCCTTCCCAGCTTAGTGAAGTTTTCGGTCACAATCTCCCCGGGAAAAAGAGTGGGGGGATAGGAAATGATCTGCCCCTGCGGTTTGAACGAACTTAAGAACATCCACAGTATCGGAAGCAGGATGATTACCATCACGAACCCAAGAAGGATATAAATGGGCAGATGTTTCATAAATTTCAGGCTTTTTTTCATTGCTGGCTCCCATCCGCGCGCTTTGGCGCGCGTACAAATCCGGGATTGCTCCCATCTCATGAAACCGCATTGCCTGCCGCCTCCCTGCGGCGGCCCCGTCGGAGCCGTAGGCCTACGGACTTCATGCTTACCTTTTCATTCGTCGTCAATCCGATTCCTGCCTCAGCATACGGCTGTATAAGAGAATCGTAATCATCAGGATCAGCGCGAACAGGCATTCCGAAACGGCGGTCGCATAGCCCATCCGGTTCACTTCAAAGGCTCTGGTATAGACATAGGTCACCAGCGTCTCCGTCGAGAAGTTGGGCCCGCCTCCCGTTGTGGTATACACGATATCGAATACCTGAAGGGAGCCGATCACCCGCGTCATGACCACATACCAGAGGGAAGGGGCGATACCCGGCAGGGTAATGGCAGTAAACTGCCTGAACTTCCCGGCATGATCCAGTTCCGCCGCCTCGTAGAGCTCTCTGGGAACGTTCTGCATGGCCGCCACCAGGATAATGGTGGAAATACCGAAGGATTTCCACACGGACATGAAAACGATTACGTAAAAGGTAACGCCCGGGTTATTCATAAAGCTGATCTTTCCAAAGCCGAGCTGCCTGAGCAGGAAGGGGATATACCCCACGTTGGAGTGCAGGATCATACGCCACATGATCGCCACCGCCGTGGCGGAGCAGATGATGGGAAGGAAATACACGCCCCGGCATATTTTGTTAAACACCGTGTTCTTCTCGATGAGGGCCGCCAAAAACAGGGCGACCAGCACCTGTACCGGCATCTCCACCAGCGTCCACTTTACGGTAACCCACATGCTGTTCCAGAACCTGCTGTCATGAAAAGCCTCGACGAAGTTCTTAAGGCCGATAAACTTCACATTGTTCAGCGTCATATTCGCATCAAACGTGCTGATCACCAGCGAAGCTGCCAGAGGCAGGATACTGAAAACCAGCAGCAAAATCAGGGCGGGCGCGATAAATAAATAGGCGATATGTTCCGGCTTATTCCAGAATTCTCGTATCTTCGTCATTCCGTCTCCATTCTGCCGACATTTACCGTCCGGCAAAAAAACATTCCAAGCAAACTGCAGGGAGGTCTGACAGTTCAAGGCCTCCCTGCTCCATATACCGATCCGGCAGATTATTCGCTCACAGTCCTCTCAACCACGCTTTCCGCCATCGACTGCGCTTTATCGAGAGCGCTGTCAGGATCCACGTCTTCCAAGATCACCGACTGGATCAACGGGTCAACCACCTCGTTGGCCAGAAGGAAAGCCTCCTTAAAGGTGGGCGGCGCCATATAAGTGGTATCGACGGAAGGATCTGCGGACATGGCCATCAACAGTTCGCTGCTGGTATAACGCTCATCCTTCGTGGCAGGCGTATACACGCTCGGGAAACCGCAGTCCAGAGACCAGCGCATGATTCCCGTGGCTTTTGTATCTTCAAATCCCTTGTACCACCATTCGATAAAGCGGAAGCAGGCTTCCTTTGCTTCGTCGCTGGCATACTTGGTCACGGAGAAACCGGAAACCGTGGACGGATTCATAGAACCCGCATCCCCGTCAGGAAGAAGGGAAACCCCGTAATTGAGTCCCGCATCCTTAAGGCCTGCATTCAGCCAGGCACCCGAACAGATAATGCCGATCTGGCCTGCCTGCATCATGGAACCGGTATCGGATTCCACCGGGTTGTCTCCCTTATCCACCATGTCTTTATACCACACGAGGAACTTCTTGTAGCCTTCGTTCCCGGCGAAATTGGCCGTATAGCTGCCGTTTCCGTCTTCGTCCAAATACAGTCCCCCGAACCTCTGCATGATCTGCAGATTGGATGCCACGTCCGTATAGGAAATACCGGAGCCGTACACGTTCCGATCCTCGTCCGTGATCTTGGCTGCCATTTCGGTCCATTCCTCATAGGTGGCAGGCGGCGTTTCGGGATCCAGGCCGGCCGCTTCAAACAGATCCTTGTTCCAGTACATATACCGGCTCGTCTGCTGGAAAGGCAGCACATAAAGGGTATCATTCATACTGCAGGCATCCACCAGGGAAGGCACCCAATCCGCCTTTTCCAGGGAGGTCGCCTCAAAGATCTCATTCATATCAACCAGATAATCGGGATAGGTAAATTTGTAAGTGTGAACGCCCAGGATCATATCCGGGCCTTCGTTGGCGGCAAAGGATGCGGCGATCTTATTCTGGAAATCGCTGTTAATATCCATTTCGATCGTAATGCCGTACGGATTCTCCGCATTGAATTCCTCCACCATTTCCAGCAGGACGTTCCCGTCGTTTCCTGTCCAGCCGTTCCAGAACTGTACGGTTATGGGTGCGCTGCTGCTTTCCGCCTTCTCTTCCGGCGCGCTTTCACTTTCGCTTTCTGCCTGTGCGGGAGCGGAAGAGGATTCCGCGGCATCTCCGCTTCCTGTTTCTCCTCCCTTTGAGCCTCCGCAGCCTGACAGTGTGATCATTACCAGACTCATGCAGACGGCCAACACCCTTGCATACCTCTTCATGTGACTTCTCCTCCTTTTCTTTGCATAACGTTGCATTCCATAATGCATTTTCGTTTTAGTAAATTCATTGTACGATTAATGCATTTGGTTGTCAATGTGTATTATTGCCTAACTGAGCCGATTTTTTCCGTCATTTTTCACAATTTTCCTCCTTATTTCCCTTTCGGTTTCTCATAAAAGCTTTTGTATTCATCCTTTTTCGCAAATATTTCCCCTTTCGTTTTTCCGCTTTGAAAATGCTAAATTTTTTTGATTTTTTCCCTTTTTATTCCATAATTTTCCGTTATATTCCTGCGCTTTTCTCCTTTTTCGTTTTAGCTTTTCATTGACTTGCTATTTCCACCGTGCTAGAATGGGGCCAGTTTGATTCCAAAAAAGAGAAGCGAAATCTGAACGCCCGCTTTCGCGGGCAGAGGGGAGCATGGTTGAAAGAAGGACGCTTTCAACCTCCCTGATTCAAACGCCCGCTTTCGCGGGCAGAGGGGAGCATGGTTGAAAGAAGGACGCT
>JAETRI010000209.1 GCA_021770245.1 Lachnospiraceae bacterium | reverse complement strand
TTCAAATTTACAGCCGGGGGAAAATGCCCGGTGGATGGCTCCCAATAAGAACAGGCGCAGGGATTGGTAAGTGTAATCGTCCTCACTGGCTCCCAGAAAGTGCCGCAGGCAGGAGCGTATCCGTTCGGTTCCGTCCCATGTCAGGCTGTTTAAATACTCCCGGACGGGGTGATAGCTGTTCTGATGGGCGGCAAGGTCGGCGGCGTCCTGTATCTTCTTTTCGCTTGTCAGGCCGTAGGTTTCTTCCAGATACAGCCGGATATATTTCATGTCGGTGTCGGTCATGGGGCTGTCCGGGGTTCTTTTGTAGCCGACAGGTTTTAAAATGTCGGTGCGGTCGGTCAGAAGGTTATAAGCAACCGCCCCGGACAGGAGCGGGTCGCACTGGAACACGGTCAGGCAGTTGCGGATGCTGTTTCGGAAGCCGCCTTTTTCGGTGGTTTCCAGCAAGGCTTTGACGTCCTCAACGCTCCGGGGCGGCCCGGTGTTTTCTGCCATGTTCTTTAGTTCCTGCCGTATCTGGGGCGGTAAGTTCTGCCATTCGCCTTTCAAGGTTCCTCACTTCCTTTCCGTGTCCTGTGATAAGGGCTGCCCGCTCTGAAAGTTCCCCCGATAGAAGTACGTCTATCAGGTATTCCACCCGGCTCATGTTCTGCAGGGCTTCCACAAACCGGGGATTCCATGCTTCATCCGGCTGTCGTGGGGCGTGTTCCTCCTTCCAGCGGCGCAGGAGATGGTAATAGTCGGACAGCACCCGGAAGCAGTGCCGCTCCATGCGTTTAAATTTCTGTTCTTCGCTTTCCCTCCGTAAGCGTGGCCGGATGGGCTGCCTCCTTGCGTTCCTGCCGTCCTCATAGGGGATGGAGAAGTCCTGTGCCAGCAATGAGGGCGGCTTCTTTGCTGCCGATACCGTGGAGCCGGGAAACAAAGTCAATCACGTCCCCAGTGGCTCCGCAGCCGAAACAGTAAAAGCGGCGGTCAACCTTCATGCTTGGGTTCTTATCGTTATGAAACGGGCAGACGCACATCCCATTCCGGTTTACTTTTATTCCATAACGCTCCGCATCCTGCCTTGTGGTGACGGACTGCTTCACAGCTTCAAATACGTTCAATAGGCGTTTCCTCCTGATAATCCCAACGTGAGCGACACAATGTCGTTCACGTTGTCTGTAAATCCATTTTGTTTAAAAAGAAAGGGCACCTGCCAGCGATTTCAAATCACAAAACAAGTGCCTGTTTAAAGTTCCATATTCTGTTGTTTCTGTGTCCGGGGCGGCTGGCGTTTCTCTGCCTGCTCCTGCCGGATGCGTTCCTGCCGCCCTTTCAGGTTCC
>JAETRI010000092.1 GCA_021770245.1 Lachnospiraceae bacterium | reverse complement strand
GGTATCCCGGACATGGAAGTGCCGGGAGTGGACGAACTGGTGGAGAAAAAGCTGCTGCTCGGTGTGCTTGCGGATGCGATAGACTCCCTCCTGCCAGAAGAGAGGGAACTTGCCATGAAGGTGTTCGGGGAGGAAATGAGCGTCTATGAGTATGCACGGGTAAAAGGAGGGAACAGGCGGACGCTTGATTTCCGCAAAAACAAGGTCATGGAAAAACTGCGCCATTTTTTCCGGGAACGGGGGTTTGATGTGTAGTTTTTCCCTTATTCGACAGGAAAAGATGCGTTTGTCGAACGGTTTTCAAAAAAGTTTCATTTTTCATTGCCTGTTTTCAAAAAAGTGTCATTACGAAAGGTAGGAGGGTAAATTTCGGAACCTTCCAGATTACGGGAAAGGAGGAATGGAACCTATGGAAAAGTCACAGGAGCTTATCGGCATCCTGCAGGCGATCAGCATCGTGGCGAAAAGCCTCGCCGCCAAGCTGATGCAGATCGAGAAGGAAGTGGAAGCCTACGAAGCCGCGAAAGCGGCGCACGACAGGAAAATGAAGAAAGGATGGAGGCGCTGATGCGTAAGAAGGTTTTTATCTGCAGCCCCTTCCGCGGCGACATGGAAGGGAATGCAAGAAGGGCGGCGGCTTACAGCCGCATGGCGTGTGAGGAAGGGTGCCTGCCCATTGCGCCGCACCTTTTATTCCCACAGTTCTTAAATGAGGGCATTGAGGAAGAGAGGCGGCTGGGCATCGCTATGGGGATGGAACTGCTCGCCCTCTGTGATGAGGTGTGGGTATTCGGGGAAGCCACCGAAGGGATGGCGGCAGAGATCGCATCTGCCACAGAGCAGGGAAAAGAGATCATTTTTAAGGAAACGGAGGGAATGTAAATGGGAAGTGAATTATTGAGGATTGCGGAAGGTTTCTCCATCGTTGCGGAAGGTCTGCGGGGCCTTGCCAAAGCGGAGGGAGGCAGTAAGACAGCAGGGAAAGCACAGAAGCAGGATGCGGCAAAGGCACAGCCGGAAAAAGCAGAGGCACAGCAGGAGAATCCCGCCACGCTGGAGGGCATCCGCGCGCTGATGGCACAGAAGACCCAGGAGGGCAAGTCGAAGGAGATCAGGGAACTTTTGCAGAAGTACGGCGCGGCGAAGCTCTCGGCGGTGAAGCCGGAGGACTACCCGGCGCTGATGCAGGAAGCGCAGGTGCTGTGATGGGGAAACACGCGCTTCTTTCCGCATCCTCCTCAAAGCGGTGGCTCTCCTGTACGCCTTCCGCACGGTTGGAAGAGCAGTTTCAGGATGAACCGGGCGGAAGCGTCTACGCCGAGGAAGGCACCGCCGCCCATGCCCTTGCGGAGCATAAGCTGAAAAAGGCATTAAAAAGGCGGTCAAAGCGCCCGGTGTCGGATTACCACTGTGACGAGATGGAGGAATGCACGGACGGGTATGTGGCCTTTGCGATGGAGCAGGTGGAGCTGGCAAAACAGGAATGCAAGGATCCGGTTGTCCTGATCGAGCAGCGGCTAGACTACTCCGCCTATGTGCCGGAGGGCTTCGGAACGGGAGACCTTTTGATTGTTGCTGACCATGTCCTTACCGTCATTGACTTTAAGTACGGGAAAGGTGTGGCGGTGGAGGCGGAATGGAATCCGCAGATGATGTTATACGGATTAGGGGCGCTGGAATTATTCGATGCCCTCTATGACATTGAAACCATCCGCATGACCATCTACCAGCCGAGGCTGGAATCTGTCAGCACATGGGAGATTTCCGTAAAGGATTTGATGGAATGGGTGGAGATGGAGCTAAAGCCAAAGGCGGTGCTTGCCATCAAGGGCGAGGGAGAGTTCCGCTCCGGCGACTGGTGCCGTTTCTGCAAGGCGAAGAACACCTGCAGGGCGAGGGCGGAGGAATACCTGCGTCTGGCGCAGATGGAATTCAAGGCTCCGCCGCTACTATCGGATGAGGAGATCGCGGAAGTGCTGAAAGTGGCGGACGAGCTTGCCAAGTGGTCTGCGGATGTCTACGCCTATGCACAGGACGAGGCGGTCACGAAGGGGAAGAAATGGGCCGGCTTTAAGTTAGTCGAGGGCAGGAGCAACCGCAAATACACGGATGAGGAGGAAGTGGCACAGGCGGCACAGAAAGCAGGGTATACGGACATCTACAAAAAGACGCTCATCGGCATCACGGAGATGGAGCGGCTCCTTGGGAAGAAGAAATTTGCAGAGATACTTGGGAAGCTGGTCTACAAGCCCCAGGGCAAGGTGACCTTAGTGCCGGAATCGGATAAAAGGCAGGAGATTGCCGCAGCAACCGCGGAGGCGGATTTTAAGGAGGAACAGAACAATGAGTAATGAAAATGCGAATTTGACAAAAGTGATCGTACCGTGCAGGTTTTCCTACCTGCACTGCTGGGAGCCCAACGCAGTGAGCGATGGCGACCCCAAGTATTCCGTATCGGCCATCATACCGAAGTCGGACACGGAGACCATTGAGAAAATAAAAAGGGCGATTGAGCAGGCGAAGAAGGATTCCGTCTCCAAATGGGGCGGTAAGGTCCCGGCGAATTTGAAACTCCCGCTCCGTGATGGCGATATTGACCGCCCGGAGGATGAGGCATATGCGGACAGTTATTTCTTCAACGCCAACAGCAAGCAGGCACCGCAGGTGGTGGACAAGAACGTACAGCCCATCCTTGACCAGTCGGAGGTATATTCCGGGTGTTACGGCAGGATCAGCGTGAACTTTTACGGCTTTTCCACCAACGGCAATAAGGGCATTGCCGCAGGTCTTGGCAATATCCAGAAACTGCGTGACGGGGAGTCGCTGGGCGGCAGGACTAACGCGGAGGATGACTTTGACGCGGTGGAAGTGGATGACGAGGAAGATTTTCTTGGATAAGGGAACCGGGGCGGCGGGCGACTGCCGCCCGTCATTCAAAATATCTACACAGGAAGGAGCCGTGAAATGGGACGAATCTTAGCAGCCGACATAGAGTCGTTTTCGGATGTGGATTTAGTTAAATGCGGGGTATACGCCTATGCGGACAGCCCTGCTTTTGAGATTTTATTGTTTGCCTATTCCTTTGACGGAGGGGAGACGCAGATCATAGATTTGGCGCAGGGGGAGCAGCTCCCGGCAGAGGTGGAGGAAGCCATCTTTGACGTGTCAGTGACCAAGACGGCATACAATGCAAATTTTGAGCGCACCTGCCTCTCTAAATATTTCGGGAGGTATATTCCCCCGGAGTCCTGGCATTGCAGCGCGGTGCAGGCGGCCATGCTCGCCCTGCCCCGGTCACTGGAGGATGTGGGCAGGGTGCTTGGTCTGGACGAGCAGAAAATGAAGGAAGGGAAAGAGCTGATCCGGTATTTCTGTGTTCCGTGCAAGCCCACAAAGGCAAACGGCGGAAGGACGAGGAACCTTCCCTGCCATGCGCCGGAGAAGTGGGAGCTTTTCAAGACCTACTGCAAGAGGGATGTGGACGTGGAGAAATCCATCCGCAGGAAACTGCACAATTTCCCCATCCCGGAAAGCGAGATGGAATTGTACCGTTTAGACCAGCGCATCAATGACCGGGGCGTGTTGGTGGATATGGGATTGGTAAGACAGGCCATTGCCTGTGAGCGGCTCCATAAGGAAGTGGTGACGAAACGCGCCTATGAACTGACAGGATTGGAGAATCCCAATTCCGTGGCACAGCTTAAAGGCTGGCTTGGGGACATGGGGATGGAGGCGGAGAGCCTTTCCAAGAAAGCGGTGGCGGAGATGATAGCGGAGACGGACGGGGAAGTGGAGGAACTGCTGAAATTAAGGTTGCTGATGGCAAAAACGTCCGTGAAGAAATATGAAGCTATGGAGAGAAGCGTCTGCTCAGATGGAAGGGTACACGGAGTTTTACAATTCTACGGTGCAAACCGCTCCGGGCGGTGGTGCCTGACCGGGGATCATGAAGTCCTGACTCCCGATGGATGGAAAAGGCTTGATGAATGGGGCGGCGGGGAGATTGCCTGCTGGAATCCACATGGGGAGGCTGTAAGTTTCCAAAAAGCGGAGGCTGTGCAGTTTGATTATGACGGATTGATGTATGAATACAGCGACAGCCGTATCAGCCAGTTAAGCACGCCAGATCACAAGATGTATACCAAGAAAAGATATGACGGTCCGTGGATAGAAGATACTGTTGAAAATATGCAGAAATACCGCCCAACCATTCCTTTCACTGGATTCCGCCGGACAACGTCAGGGATGGAGCATAGTAGGCTGCGTGTGCTGATCATGGTGCAGGCAGACGGAACGTATAAGCCGGATGGTACAATACAGTTCCATTTTAAGAAAAAGCGGAAAATTGAGAGGTGTAAATATCTGCTACGCCAGACGGAGATACCGTTCACAGTAAAGGATTATGAGAAAAGCGATACAAGCGTGATTACAGTGGTGTCCCGTTGTGTTCCGCTATGGCTGCGTATTTTCCGGGATAAGACCTTCGGTACTTGGCTCTTTGATGAAAGTGCGGATGTGTTCTTTGATGAACTGCCATATTGGGACGGATACCATTGCGGGCCGAGCAGCCTTCAATACGGCACCTGCAATAAGCAGAATGCGGATATTGTGCAGGCTTTTGCCCATATCAGCGGGCGGAGTGCAGTGATTAAAGTGAAAAAGCGTTCTGCGGAACATCCGAGTTGGAAGGATGCTTATATACTGGATATCTGGATGTCTCCAGGTAACTGTCATGAGATACGCAATAAACCGAAAACAATGGAATACTCAGGAAAAGTGTACTGCGCGGTCACGCCTACGGGCTATTTTCTTGTCAGACGGAATGGGAAAGTGTGGGTAACGGGGAATTCGGGGCGCTTAGTCCAAATCCAAAACCTACCCCAGAACCATATCCCCGATCTGGAACTGGCAAGAGACCTTGTGAAGCAGGGCAGATTTGAAGATGTGGAACTTTTATATGATTCCACACCAAATGTTCTCTCGGAACTTATCCGCACAGCCTTTATCCCAAAGCCGGGATGCCGCTTTGTGGTGGCGGACTTCTCTGCCATTGAAGCCCGTGTCATGGGGTGGCTTTCCGGCGAGGAATGGGTGCTGGACGTTTTCCGTGGTGACGGGAAACTGTATGAGATGACGGCATCAAGGATGTTCGGCATCCCGATGACGGAGATTGGAAAGGGCAGCCCGGAGCGGGCGAAAGGTAAAGTAGCATCCCTCGCCTGCCAATATGGGGGCTCCAGTGGCGCTCTTGTCAGCATGGGGGCTTTGGATATGGGGCTGACCGAAGAGGAACTTCCGCCTTTGGTGGCGGCATGGCGGAAAGCCAATCCGCACATGGTGCAGTTCTGGTGGGATGTGGATGCCGCCGCAATAAAGGCGGTCACAGAAAAGCAGAAAACAAAGGTCGGGAAGATCATTTTTGAATATAAGAGCGGGATTTTATTTATCACACTCCCGTCCGGGCGGAAGCTGTCCTATGTAAAACCGAGGATGGCTGTGAACCGATTCGGCAGGGACGGCCTGACCTATGAAGGTATCAGCGAAAACAAGAAATGGAGCCGGATAGAGACCTACGGCCCCAAGCTGGTGGAGAACATCGTGCAGGGGACGGCCAGGGATTTGCTGGCGGAGGCTATGCTGCGTGTGGAGAAAAAAGGATATTCCATCGTGATGCACTGCCATGATGAGATCATAGCGGAAGTGCCGGAGGGCATTGGCTCCGTGGATGAGATGTGTGAGATTATGGCGGTTCAGCCAGAGTGGGCGGTGGGACTGCCTTTAAGAGCAGACGGTTACGAATGTTCATTTTACCAAAAACAGTAGTAGGAGGAGATGCAGTTATGGATTTAAGTAAATGTGTTTGCACATCAGACCTTGAGGTGCTTGACCTGGATAACCCAGATGCGGATACATGGTCGGAGGTATGGAAAAAACCCTGCGGCTGGGAGAACCTGGACCGTATTGTCGTGGATGAGGATGAGGCTGACGCGCTTGCAGGGCAGTTGGAAGGGATGCCCTATGAAGGCTTGGAGCTGGTCATGAACCCGGCGCTGCCTGAATTTACGTGCATCGTGCGGAAGGAGGGCAGGCAGGAGGAGACGCTGGTGGCTTTCAAGAAAACAATCCTGCCGCCCGAAGGACCGTCCTATGAACAGGGCGGCACAAGGGCGGTTTCCCGCCATGCCATTGACGCGTATGTCCACATCAACAACGGAGGGAGCCATGCGGACGAGATCATATCAATAGGGCAGTTCATCTTCTCAAAGGGTGGGGAAAAAGTCACATCGACCTACTCCCATATTGTATGGACCCGGTATGACAATCCCATGCTTGCGGACGGGCAGGCAAATGCGGAATTCAGCAGGAATGTAAAGCTGCTGTACATGGCTGTGCAGAAAGCCCTGTATGACCGCCCGGCCGTGTTCGTCACCGGGCAGGGGAGGCCGGCTGTCAGGCATGAGGGCAGGGGGAAGGGCAGGAAGAAAGAGGGATTCCGCAAAGTGAAAGCTGTCCGCGTGATCCGGCTGTCCAAAGAGGAAATGACAAAATACTGTGCGGAAAGCAGGAAAATGAACTGCCCAAGCTGGGGAGTCATCGGGCATTGGCGGAACTATAAATCCGGCAGGAGGGTATGGATACACCCTTACCGGAAGGGGCGCGAGCGGAACAATCCGGGGCAGTATGCGGCAAAAGAATATGAGATTGGAGGGATGGGAAATGCGTAAATTATCAATCGCCTATGGCAGTAGCTGCCATGCAAAAAGATGGGTGAACCAGCAGGTCACCTTTGACGAGCTATGCGAGCGCCTTTCGCATACGGTGCGGACGCCGGAAACTGTGGAGGAATACCCGAAGCTCCCGAAGGCCGAGCGTGACCGGGCAAAGGACAAGGGCGGCTTTGTAGGGGGAAAGCTGAAAGGCGGGCGGCGCAAAAGGGACACGGTGGAAGGCCGCTCCATGCTGACGCAGGATGCCGACCACGCGGGCATTGGCTTCATAGACAGCTATGAGATGCTCTGCCCTTATGCCTCATGCCTGTACACGACCCACGGGCATACGCCGGAGGCTCCGAGAGTGAGGGTGGTAGTTCCTCTCACAAGGGACGTGACGCCGGATGAATATGCCGCCATCTCACGGCTCTTTGCGGCAGAATGGGGGATAGACCAGTTCGATGAATGCTCCCACCGCCCGCACCAGTTGATGTACTGGCCCACCACGCCTACGGATGGTGAATTTGTGTTTAAACGCTGTGACGGGGAGTGGCTTGACCCGGACAGGTACCTTGCGGCGCATCCGGGGTGGCGTGACTGCGCCGGGCTGCCGCATTCTGCCCGTGAAGGGGGCAATGTGGAGAGGGGCAGGAAACAGCAGGAGAACCCGCTGGGGAAACAGGGTGTGATTGGGGCGTTCTGCAGGACTTATGGAATAAATGAGGCTGTCCATGTGTTTTTAAAGGATATATACCAGGAAAGCGCACTGCAGGGACGTTTTGACTATATCCCTGCGGATTCTTCTGCCGGGGTGGTGGTCTATGATGATGTATTCGCCTATTCCCACCATGCCACGGACCCGGCCTGCGGAAAGCTGCTGAATGCCTTTGACCTTGTCCGTATCCATAAATTTGGCGGACTGGATGAGAAAGTGCCGGAGGAAACGGAGGCGGCAAAGCTGCCATCCTTTAAGGCCATGTGTGATTTTGCCGTGAACGATGAGAACGTGAAGATGACCATTGCCGGGGAGCGGATGGAGATAGCGGAGAGGGAGTTCTCCGGGGAGAATGAGGACTGGCTGAAACAGCTTGAATATGAGAAACGCTCCACGGTGGTAAAGAACACCCTGCGGAATCTGCTTTTAATCCTGAATAACGATGAGAAGCTGAAAGGCATTGTGTTCAACCAGTTAAGTGACGGCATGGAGATAAAGGGGGAAGTGCCGTGGGAGCATCCGAGCCGTTTTTGGCGGGACGCGGACGATGCACAGCTTATCTCCTATGTGGACCTTACCTATGGCACGTTCTCCGCAAGGAACTATGACATTGCGGTGACGAAGGTGGCGGATGACCGTTCCTACCACCCAATCCGTGAGTTCCTCTCATCCCTGCCGGAGTGGGATAAGGTGCCGCGGGTGGATACCATACTGGTGGACTTCCTCGGCGCGGTGGACAACGCCTATGTCCGTGCTGTCACCCGCAAGACCCTCTGCGGCGCAATCGCAAGGGTGATGAACCCCGGCTGTAAGTTTGATACCATGCTGGTCTTAAACGGCCCGCAGGGGAAGGGCAAGTCCACGCTGATATCCAAGCTGTGCGGCGAGTGGTTCAATGACTCCCTGCTCTTAAATGACACGAAGGACAAGACGGCGGCGGAGAAACTGCAGGGCTACTGGATTCTGGAGATTGGGGAGTTGGCGGGGCTTAAGAAGACGGAGATCGAGACGCTCCGGGGATTCCTATCCCGGCAGAACGACATCTATCGTGCATCCTTCGGGAGAAGGGCTACCCCGCACCCCAGACAGTGCGTGTTCATCGGTACCACCAATGCGGAGAACGGGTATCTGCGTGACACGGCAGGGAACCGCCGTTTCTGGCCGGTGAAGACGCCGGGGGATGCGGCGCGCGCCTCATGGGAGATGACGGAGGAGGAAATCCGGCAGATATGGGCGGAGGCGTTAGTCCGCTATAAGGAAGGGGAGCCCCTGCACCTTGATAACGAGCTGGCGGGCATGGCGCTTAAGGAGCAGCAGATCGCTATGGAAGTAGACGAGCGGGAAGGTATGGTGCGGGACTACTTGGAGATGCCCCTGCCGGAGCGGTGGGATAAGATGGATATCTTTGACCGCAGGAACTATATCTGCGGCTCCGAGTTTGGCGGGGAGCGTGAGCCGGGGGTACGGAAACGTGAGCGCGTCTGCAATATGGAGATATGGTGCGAGTGTTTCGGCAAGGAGCGCGGGAACTTAAAGCGGCAGGATGCCAATGAGATCAGCGCGATCATGGCGAACATCGAAGGGTGGAAGAAAGCGGACAATAAGGTGCGCTTTCCGATCTATGGCATTGTGCGCGGGTATTGCCGTGACCGGGATGCAAAAGCAAAAAACGGAAACGCATAAATTAGTGTGCAACGGAACAGGGAGTTGCTGTTGCTATAAATGATGCCGGAAAAATGGAATATATGCAACAGCCGGAAAAGCTGTCAGGCAGGGCGTTAGCAGTCATTGGTTGCTTATGTTGCTGATACTTACTTATATATTGGAATGTATAAATATATAGCAGTAGGCAGGCGTAAACGCACAAATGCGCTATATACGCGCGAGGACAGCTTTCCGGCAAAGGCGGAAAGGAAAGATGGTTTTATGGATGAGGAAAGCAGGATAGAGCGGCACCTAAGGGTGTCGGTAAAAAAGATGGGAGGCAT
>JAETRI010000208.1 GCA_021770245.1 Lachnospiraceae bacterium | reverse complement strand
AATTCACAGTCATAGCCTGACAGCATTACCTTCGCCCGGCTGCGGCATAACGCCTCCAGCAATTCCCTGTGATCCTCATCCGTCATCTCGTACCGGTACTGTCTCCGGCTTCGGGTCGAAAGCACATAAGGCGGATCGGCGTATATCAGCACATTATCGTGGTTAAGTGCTTTTATCAGCTCCAGCGCCGGCCGGTTTTCGATCTGCACTTGCTTAAGGCGGCCGGCTATCTCCCCGAGTGATTCCGGGAGACGGTTCCAGTTATGGAGCGCATAGGCCGCTTCCCGGCCGTGGACGTCCTTTTTCCACCCGCAGTTTTCGTTTAGCCGGAACCCGTGCCCCTGCATGGACCGGACCGCAAAATACCCGGCCCGCTCTATCCCATCCCGCGGCGGCTGCTTAAAAGTCTCCTCATACGCCTCCCGGGCATACGGTGTATACCTCAGCCAGTCTATGAGTTTTTTTCGGCTCTCCTCATCCCGGACCACCCGGAAGAAATTCACCACATCCCCGTCCAGGTCATTTATTGTTTCAATGGGTGCCGCGGGCTTTTCAAACAAAACCTCCCCGCCGCCGAAATACGGATCCAGGTAGCTGTGATGCTCCGGCATCCGGGACACGATACAGGAGGCAAGCCGTTTTTTCCCTCCCGGGTATTGCAGCAATGTCTTCATCCCTCCCCCAGTATCCTTTCCACATCTTTTAAAATTTTCCCATATCTCACCAATAGCTTCCCCCGAATTTCCATCTCCCGTTTTATCTCCCTGGCTACCGTATTGAGCCTGGATAACTCCCTCCGTGCTTCCTTCAGACCGCTCTTTTCAGACACCCTGCGCAAGGCCGCATCATACTCTTCCTGTAAAGCCCTGAGCTCATCCTGTACACCGGCAGCCGTTTCACCGAGCCACCGGACAAGCTCCTTATACTCCCCGCCTGAACCAGACTCCCGGTACATCTTTAGCATCCTGCGGATCTGCCGCATGCGCGCCTCCCTGAAAAAAGGGGCGGCCTTAATCACCATTTCCCCGCCGGGGATATGAAACCTGATTACCATCCCGGACCCTCCTTATCCTTGCCTTCAGGCTTTCCATGACCCAGTTCTGCACGTCGTCCTTACGCTGCAGGGCCTGCATCACATCCTCATCCCGCGTCCCGGCACAGACCAGGTGGTGGATGATCACCTTATCTGTCTGTCCCTGCCGGTGCAGCCTTTTGTTGGCCTGCGTGTACAGCTCATAATTCCACGTGAGCCCGAACCACACCACATGGTTTCCTCCCTGCTGCAGGTTCAGGCCGTAAGCGCTGCTGGCCGGGTGCGCCAGGAGAATATCCGT
>JAETRI010000012.1 GCA_021770245.1 Lachnospiraceae bacterium | reverse complement strand
CAGGCATTTAATCAGGATCATGAAATCGCAGATTTCATGTTACTCCCCTCTGCCTGCTTCAGCAGGCATTTAATCAGGATCATGAAATCGCAGATTTCATGTTACTCCCCTCTGCCGCCGCAAGGCGGCTCTCAATTATCCAATTCCTTGTCGATCAGGCTCACGCTGACCAGGGTGGAAACCCCCTTTTCCTGCATGGTGATGCCGTACAGCCTGTCCGCCCTTTCCATGGTGCCTCTTCTGTGCGTAATGACGATGAACTGGGTGTGCTTCGTCAGTTTATGTAAATAGCCCGCAAACCTGCCCACATTGCTGTCGTCAAGGGCCGCTTCGATCTCATCCAACAGGCAGAAGGGGGAAGGCTTCAGGTTCTGAATGGCGAATAAAAGGGAGATAGCGGTCAGCGCTTTTTCCCCGCCGGAAAGCTGCATCATATTCTGCAGCTTTTTCCCCGGCGGCTGGGCGATGATACGGATTCCCGCCTCCAGAATATCTTCGTCCTCCATCAGTTCCAGGGTTCCCTTTCCTCCGCCGAATAATTCCCGGAAAACCTTGTCAAATTCCTGGCCGATTTGGGCGAACTTCTCCTTGAACTGCCTGCGCATAGCTTCGTCCAGTTCCTTGATAACGCCCACCAGGGTTTCTTCAGCCGCCACCAGATCGTCGTGCTGGTTTTTCAGGAAGGTAAAGCGTTCCATCAGATTCCTGTAGTCCTCAATGGCGTTTACGTTCACGTCCCCCAGCTTCCGGATCTGATCCTTCAGGGAGGCGATTTCCTTTTTCATGGCGTCCAGATCCTGCAGGGTTTCATCCCGCAGGGCTGCGGCGTCGCTCAGGGTGATTTCATATTCGTCCCACATATAATTGATCTGGGACTCCACGGACTCCTCCAGTTTTTCCCTCTGAGCATTCAGACGATAGACTTCCTTATCCAGTCCGGCTTTGCGGTCGGCGAGGCTTTCCCGGTCCGCGAAGAAATTTTTCTGCTGTGCGCCCAGAAGTTCCTTCCTGGCCACGTCCTCTTTCAGCTTCTTTTCTCCGTCCGACTGGCTCGTATGGGAAGCCAGGATGGTTTCTCCTAGGCTTTGGATGTCTCGCTGCCTGGTTTCTATTTCTTCGGCCTTTTGATCCAGCCCGGCCTGAACCTCTTCCAATTCCTGCGTGAATCTGCGGATTTCGCCTTCCACACGTTCCAGGTTGGTCTGCTCAAATCCCTGCTTCTGGCGGATTTTTTCCACCTCCACGTCCCATTCCGCTACCCTGGCGGCGTGTCCTGCCTCTTCCTCCCGAAGGCCCTCCAGATCTTTTTCCGCGTCGGCAATCCGTCTCTTTACGTCCGCTTCTAATCTTTCGGATGCTTCCAGCTGGCCGCGGATACTCTCTTTATTGCTGCGGATTTCGTCCATCTGGGCAGCGATCTGCACCTGTTCCTTTTGCAGATCCTCAAAACCCTGTCCGGCTTTTTCGCGCTTCTCCCGGGCCGCAGCCACATTCATCCTGGCCGTATTCTGACGGATGAATTCCTGTTGGAGGGATGATTTCACCTGTTCCAGTTCCAGACGCAGGCCGTTGCGGCGCTTTTTGGTCTGTTCGATCTCGTCCAGCAGGCTGTCCACCTGCAGCAGGGTATCCTTGACCTCCTTTTCCAGCTCCTCGATCTCCCGCCTTCTGCCAAGCAGGTTGCTGCTGTTGCGAAAAGCGCCGCCGCTGATGGCTCCGCCCGGGGTAAAAAGCTCCCCTTCCAGGGTCACCATACGCAGGCTGTAACCGTATTTTCTGGCGATTACCACCGCCTGGTCCACATTTTCGACCACCAGGATCCGTCCCAGCAGGGAGGCGGCCACATCCTTATACCGCGCATCCACCCGTACCAGGGTATCCGCCAGCCCCAGAACGCCTTTCTCTGCCAGGACTTCCCTCTGACGGAATTCCTGGCGGTTGCGGATGCTGGTAAGGGGCAGGAAAGTGGCCCGTCCCGCCTTATTGTTTTTCAAAAAACCGATCATCCGTTTGGCGGTCTCCTCGTTATCCGTCACAATATTCTGGATACTGCCGCCCAGGGCGGTTTCAATAGCCACCTCATATCTGGCATCCACCTTCAAAAGATCCGCCACCACGCCGATGATACCCGGATTACCCTCCTTTTGCTCCATCACCCGCTTTACGCTTCCGCCGTACCCCTCATACCGTTCCGTAAGGTTGGTTAAAGCCTCCAGCCTGGATTTCTTCTGATGGTATATCACCTGGGTATCCCGCAGCCTCTGATCCTTTGCGGTCATTTCATCCCTGATTTCATTCAGCTTTTCTTCGGTCAAAGCCTGACTGTCATTGAGCTTTGAAATATTGTCATTGATCCGAAGGAATTCCTGTTCCAGCTCCCTGATATTCTCTTCCTGCTGCGTTTCGTCCGATTTCGCCCGCAGCAGCCTGGAATTCAGTTCCGCTTTCCTGATCTGAACCTGCTCCAGCATAGTGTCGTAACGGCCCATCCGGGATTTAATGGTGGCCCGTTCGTTCAATTCGTTTATGATGGTATTCTTACCGTTTTCGATGTTGGCATTCAGCTCTTCTATTCTGGAAAGCACATCGGAAAGAAGCGCGGCGGCCTCTGCCCGGGCTGCCTCCAGTTCGTTCAGGCGTCCGTCCGTCTCCCTTTTTCCCTCCAGGATTTGGTCCCGATCCGCGTTCCGCTGCTCGATATCTGCAAAAAGGGCTTCCTTCCTGCTTCTTAAATGCGCTTCGCTGCCTTTTGCGGAATTGATCTGCTCTTTTAGGACATTGATCTGCCCCTCCAGTTTTCCCTGTAAGAGGCCCGCGTCCGCCAGGAAGGTACGCGACTCCTCAATCCGGCCGTCCAACTCTTCGATCTCGGCCTGAACCCGCTCATATTCCTCTTTGATATGCTCATACCTCTGTGAGGTTTCCTGCAGCTCCTGTGCGGCGATCTCGTACTTCTGGCCGATATCCGCAAGCTGTTCCCGCAGTCTGGTATTTTCCAGGAGGAACACGTTCACGTCCAGCCCCTTCTGCTCCTCCTTTTTTTTCAGATAGATCCTGGCCTTCTCCGACTGCCTCTCCAGAGGGCCGACCTGCTTCTCCAGTTCGGCCAGGATATCCCGCACGCGCAACAGGTTCTGCCGCTCCTCCTCCAGTTTCTTCACAGCCGTATTCTTGCGTCTCTTGAATTTCACGATTCCGGCTGCCTCGTCAAACAGCTCCCGCCGTTCTTCCGGCTTCCCGCTGAGGATCTTGTCGATCTGGCCCTGGCCGATAATGGAATAGCCCTCCTTGCCGATACCGGTATCGTAAAACAGTTCGTTCACGTCCTTCAGGCGGCATGCCGTCCCGTTCAGCAGATATTCGCTTTCACCGGAACGGTAGATCCGTCTGGCCACCGTGACCTCTTCATAATCGATGGCCAGCTGATGGTCGCTGTTATCCAGCGTGATCGCCACATAAGCATAGCTCATGGGCTTTTTTTGCTCCGTACCGGAAAAAATCACGTCCTGCATGGAAGCACCGCGCAGCTGTTTGATACGCTGTTCTCCCAAAACCCAGCGAACCGCATCCGCCACATTGCTCTTTCCGCTGCCGTTGGGCCCCACGATCCCCGTAATCCCGTTGTGAAACGTAAAATTAATTTTGTTGGCAAAAGACTTGAATCCATGTATCTCTATACTTTTTAAATACATTTATCTGCTTTCCTCTCCCTCCCCGGTCCGTTCCTGACGCAGGGACAGGATGGTCTGGTAGGCCGCCTGCTGTTCCGCCGCTTTCTTCGTCCTTCCTTTTCCTCTTCCGGTTGTCCGGCCGTTCAGCCGGGCTTCCACCAAGAACTGCTTGTCATGATCGGGCCCCTCTTCTCCCATCAAAACGTATTCGAACACGCTTCCCGGGATAGCCTGTATCATTTCCTGCAGGACGGTTTTGCTGTCGTAAAACAGGATTTTATTCTCCAGATCCGTCAGGACGAAGCGATGGATGAAATCGTGTGCGGCCGCAAACCCGCCGTCCAGGTACAGAGCCCCGATCATCGCTTCCATAGCATCCGAAGTAATGGATTCCCGTTCCCTGCCTCCGGTGGATTCCTCCCCCCGGCCCAGCAGCATGTATTTTCCCAGCTCCAAATCTCTGGCACAATAGGCCAGAGCCGGTTCGCAGACCATAGAGGAACGCAGCTTGGTCAGCTTCCCCTCCGGCATATCGCGGTTTTCATGGAACAAAAAATCGCTGGAAACCAGCTCCAAAACCGCATCTCCCAAAAATTCCAGCCGTTCGTAGTCTTCCAGCCTGTTAATCTTCTGCTCGTTGGCATAGGAACTGTGGGTCAATGCCTGACGCAGCAGTTTTTTGTCATGAAATTGATATCCGATTCTTTTTTCCAATTCTTCCAGACTATACTTCACGTTTTGCTCCCGTTCCTCCTTAAAGGTATCGAATGCATCCGCCCTTCACAAAGCGGGCCGCCCGCAGCGTATGGCAAAACCCGCAGGGGCAGCCCCTTACAAGTAAAAAGCCCTGCCCGGGTTGCCCCGCCGCTACGGGCTTTTTTTGAAATGCCGCCTTTTTTATTCATGCGAACTGTTTTTGATCAGCTCCATCGCTTCACCGACCGTATTGATCTTTTCCGCATTTTCGGCCGTTATCTCGATATCGAAGGTTTCTTCAATTCCCATCACAATTTGATAAAGATCCAGCGAATCTGCACATAAGTCGTCCACAAAAGTGGTTTCCTCCGTGATTTCCTTGGGATCCACACATAATACTTCCGCGATGATCGTCCTCAGCTTATCAAGCTCCATATCATTCGTCCTCTTCCCAATTCTATGCTTCTACCCCTGCATATCGCAAGCAAAGCTTGCGATATGCAGCCATCAAGAGCCTCAAACGAAATTTCTGATGAAGTTTCCCTTTATTCCTCCAAGATCGCCCTCTGTATCTTACCGATAATATCCTGGTCCCGGAAGGCCACACACTGCAGAATGGTGTTCTTTATTTCCACCGCCTTGGAACTTCCGTGGGTTTTCACCACAAGACCCTTCAGGCCCAGAAGCGGCGCACCTCCGTACTGCTCCAGATCGAACTTTTTCAACGTCTGCTTCAATGCGGGCTTAACCAGAAGCGCACCGATCTTGCTTCGCAGGTTTTTCATCATACCGCCCTTCACCATCTTGATGAGCGTACCTCCCACTCCTTCATACAGCTTCAGGATCACATTGCCCACAAAAGCTTCGCAGACGATAACGTCCACTTCTCCCTTCGGGATATCCCTGGCCTCCACGCTCCCCACGAAATTGATGTCGCCGCATTCCTTCAGCAGAGGAAATGTTTCCTTCACCAGAGCATTGCCCTTTTCCTCCTCCGCACCGATGTTCACGATTCCCACCCGTGGGTTCTGGACGCCCATTACATATTTCATATAGATGGATCCCATCCGCGCGAACTGCACCAATGCAGAGGGCCTGGAATCCACATTTGCCCCGCAGTCAATCAGCAGGGCCGCCCCCTTTTCCGTGGGAATTAGCGGAGCTAACGGCGGCCGCTCCACACCCTTACTGCGTCCCACGATCACCTGGCCGCCCACCAGTACCGCGCCTGTGCTTCCGGCGGACACAAAAGCATCGCACACGCCCTCCCGAACCAGATACAGACCCCTGACGATGGAGGAATCCTTCTTTCCCTTGACCGCGGCAACGGGAGGTTCCGCCATGGCGATTACCTGTGTGGCGTTCACCACCTCGATTTGTTCGGCCGGATAGCTGTATTTTTCCAGCTCAGGCCTGATCAGTTCCTCCTTTCCCACGAGAAAGGCCTTGATTCTCTTCTCGCTGCAGACGGCTTCCACCGTCCCCTTAACGATTTCCGCGGGCGCATTGTCCCCTCCCATGGCATCCACTGCCACATTTACATATTCTGCCATTTTTCCCTCAATTCCACAGCCATGACTGTCCTTTTACTGCCCTGCAGGCAACAGCCACAGACCTCGCAGCCGGGTTTTGCCATATCTTCAATCTTATAGCCCGCAAAGCCCGGCTGCGGGATCTGTGTTTCTTCCATATAAATATACTAAAGAAGCCCGTAAAAGTCAACAATGGCTGTCGTTGTGCCATAGCAAACGCAAGAACGGCCCTGCGTTTGCTATGTTTTCGTGTTACCGATACTTATAAATCTCCACGAAAAAAGCTTCCCTGCCGGGATCACTCCCTTCAGGAAAGCTTCTCATTGTTAGCATCCGCATCGGATCATCAAGCCTCGGTATTGATGATCTCTCTCTTGTTATAAGAGCCGCAGCTTTTGCATACTCTATGAGGCATCATCAGAGCGCCGCATTTGCTGCACTTCACCAGAGTGGGGGCATTCATTTTCCAGTTAGCCCTTCTCTTATCCCTTCTGGACTTGGAAGATTTATTCTTAGGACAGATCGACATCGCTTACACCTCCTTATTCCCGTGGAAAATATCCATAATTGCTGCCATTCTGGGGTCCGGTACAAAGGCGTCGCAATCGCAGCTGCCTTGATTTAAATCCTTCCCACAGACTTTACAGAGCCCCTTGCAGTCTTCCCTGCAGAGGATCTTCATGGGCCAGCATGCAAAAATCTCATTGCTTATCAGGCAGTCCGTATCCAATTGGTTCCTTTTCACGAATTCGGCAGCTTCCCCTTCTTCCGAACCGTCTGCGGTTTCTGCAGATGAGACTTCCTCAGCTATATGAAGCTCCAGCTCTTTTACCACAGGCTGAAGGCATCTGTCACATCTCATGGCAATCCGGACCCTGGCTTTCGCCTCAATCAGAGCTTTACCGGACCTGAGATTCATGAGGGTAAGCGCGATCGGGCTTTTCTCCAATATCCCGAATTCTTCCCCGCCCACTCGGACATGATCCAATTCCAAGGGGATTTCTTTCGTAACAGACTTTCCCTCTTCCGTAAAGATATCTGTCAAATCGACCAACATAGCGGACTCCCAGCGGATCCGGTAAACCGAATCCCATTTGCACTTCCACAATTATACATAACACCTGATCTTTTGTCAACTCCCAAAACTTTAGTTTCCATAGTCCGGCAGCATATTTTCGATAAATATTCCATACCCTCTGGCCGGGTCGTTGACCAGCACATGGGTGACTGCGCCGATGAACTTTCCGTTCTGGAGGATGGGCGCCCCGCTCATTCCCTGAACGATGCCTCCGGTGGCTTCCAGCAGAACTTCGTCCGTCACCTTGATCTCGATTCCCCGGTTGATGTTGTCGTGATCCAAATGAATGGCGGTAATTTCGATATCGTACAGGCAGGGAGTCCCGCCCAGGCTGCAGAGGATCTGGGCTGCACCCTGTTCTACTTCCTGCTTCAGTCCGATGGGCATGCTTTCGGCCGAAATCTGTTTTGCGGCTTCGCTATCCAGGCTTCCGAAAATACCCTCCAGGGTATTGGCATCAATGGTGCCGATCCGGTTGCTCTCTTTATAATCGATCACGCCGGTCAGTTCCCCCGGCGTTCCGTTTTCCCCTCTCGTTATGGACACGATCTCCGTTTTATACAGGCTTCCCTTTTCCAGACTCATGAGCGTCGCCGTATCCATATCATTGATTCCGTGTCCCAGCGCGCCGAAGCCGTCTTTCTCATCCAGCCAGGTCAGGGTTCCCACACCCTGGGCATTATCGCGGATCCAGATTCCCAGTTTATATTCCCCGTTTCGGTTCTGTTCCGGCTGCACCTTGATATCGAATTCCTGGTCGTCCCGCAGAATAGACAGAACCATTTCTTTCCCTTCACAGGCGGCGATCCGATCCATGAAAGCTGCCTTGCCCGTCACTTCTTCCCCGTCCGCTCTCAGGATATAATCTCCCACCTCCAGCAGCTGACCCGCCGGTTCCTTCATCCGGCCGTCCATCCCTTCAAAATCTCCCGTCGCTATTACCAGGATCCCTTCCGTTTTCACATAGATGCCGATGGGAATCCCGGCAGGTATGAGCGATCTGTCGTCAACGACCCGGATATCCACCGTCTTAAAAGGAAACAGGCCGAACAGCTTTAGTTCCAGCGTATAGTTGTTTCGCTCTTTTGCATAAAGGGTTAAATGTTCCCCCAGGTCAACCGGAATGCTTTCCTGCCGGGACGGCTGTGCCACGGCCCGCCCTGTGACCGGGATGGCGGATTCCACGTTTTCTTCCTTGCGTTCCGCTTTATAGACCATTCCCGACATGGGAACATCCAGATCCAGATCCTGCTGGACGCCGGCGCGTATATGGATGGTTGCAGGGACTTTTTCCCAAAGCATAAAAAGCCAGCATATGAAAAGTGCTGTCACGCAGCAGATCAGCAGCACATACAGAAACAGCCTGAATTTCGTTCTCCTTTCCATTTGTCACATCCTTTCTGTATCTCAGGGCCCGTTTGGAAAGAGTATTATCTTTCGTTATTGATCCCGCACACTTCTAGTATGTGACAATGGATTTTCAGTTAATCTGGTATTGTTTTGTATTTGCTGCCATATCTTTCAATTCTTTTGCATTGGCTAGGGCGCTTTGCGTAATCATGTCGCCTCCCAGCATACGTGCAAGCTCATGAAGCGTTTCTTCCCCTTCTATTTGAGTAATGGAAGTGGATGTGAAATCGTCCGTGGAATTTTTTTCTATAATAAAATGATGATCCGCCATGGCAGCAATCTGCGGAAGGTGGGTGATACAGATAACCTGGCGCCTGCCGCCCAGCAATGCGAGCTTGCAGGAGACCTTCCAGGCGGTTTTCCCGCTGATTCCGGTATCGATTTCATCGAAAATAAACGTATCCTTATCTTCCCCTCCGGCAGTAACGGTCTTCAGGGCCAGCATAATACGGGACAGCTCACCGCCGCTGGCCACGTTCGCCAGCGGTCTTCTGGGTTCCCCGGGGTTGGTGGAAATGGAAAAGGAAACCTCATCCCTGCCGTCTGGGCCGGCTTTTTCCTTGGGCAGGATATCCACGCCGAAATCCACCTGATTGAAATTCAGATCCGACAATGCCTCAACGAGAAGGCCGCTAAGCCTCTCTCCCGCCTCTTTCCTGAGCTTGGTAGCCTTTCTGCAGAGTTTTTCTTGTTCCTTTTCTTCCTTATCCAGCTGCGCGAGGATCTGTTCCCTGTAGGCATCTGCATCCGTCAACCGTTCGATCTCTCTGCGTTTTTCTTCCCGATAGTGTAGAATCTCCCGGATCGATCTTCCGTATTTATCCTTCAGCCGGTTGATCAGGTTTAACCGTTCCTCCACCTGGTCATAATCCTCCTGGTCGAATTCCAGATCCTCCATATAATCGGAAACGGCTCTGTTAAAATCGCTTAGCAGACCCTCCACATCGGAAAGCATGGAAACCATATCCGAAAGCGCATCGTCATAGCTTGCCACGCTGCCCAGCTCCCGAACGGCTCTTCCTATAGCATCCCCGACGGCTCCCTCCGCCTCGTATCCGGTCATGGCATACACCGTGCCCAGGGCCTGTGCAATCCGTTGGCTGTTGCTCATCCTGCGGTACCTGTTTTCCAGTTCTTCGTCCTCTCCCTCGCGCAGCTTCGCGTCGGAGATTTCCTCCTCTTCAAACCGGGCCAGGGACAGAGCCCGTTCCTTTTCCCGCTCGTCCAGGGTGTTTTCCTCCGCCTGGGCACGAAGGCGCCTGCAGGAATCATATTTCTCCTTTAGCTCCCTTCTGATACGCGCCATCTCTTCCCCGGCAAAATCATCCAGAATCTCCAGATGTTTCTTGGTCTGCAAAAGCTGCTGGGAATCGTGCTGGCCATGGATATCGATCAGGACGCCGGAGAGCTCCTTCAAAAGCCTGGCATTCACCGTCTCCCCGTTCACCCGGCTGATGCTTCTCGCGGGCATGATACGGCGTTGGAGAACCACCTGGCCGTCCTCTTCCATGGGAATGTCAAGTGCCTTAACCCGTTCGATCTGGCCCGGCTTGTCCAGTTGGAAAACCAACTCGATCAGGGCATAATCCGCGCCTGTGCGGATCAGATCCCGATCCGCCCTTCCCCCAAGGGCCAGACCCACCGAACCGATGATAATCGATTTCCCTGCACCGGTTTCCCCGGTCATAATGTTTAGGTGCGGGCCGAAAAAGACCTCCGTCTCCCGGATCAGCGCCAGATTTTTCACATGTAAACTGACTAACATTCTAATAACCACGCCTTTCCATAGCCTGCGAATCTAAAAGCGTATCTAATACACTTGTTGAAGGCACAATACCTTCACCTTATCGCAGACTCCGTTTCGGAATGCGCATCAGGCGCGTTCCAGTATTTCCCATATCTTATCCATAACGATGCGGGTATCCTCCACGCTCCGCACCGCCATCATGATCGTATCGTCTCCGGCAATGCTGCCAACGATTTCCGCAAAGCGCATGGCATCCACGGCGGCAGCCACGGCCATAGCCATCCCGGATACCGTCTTGATCACCAGAATATTCTGGGCCATATCCATGGAAACGAAGCCGTCCTTTAAGACCCTGACGTATTTATCCCACAGCCTTCCGTCGTCCTGCCGCAGGATGGTATACTTCTGCCTGCCGTTTGCAACAGGCACTTTGAAAAGATGAAGCTGCCTGATATCCCTGGAAACGGTGGCTTGAGTCACCGCGAACCCCGCTTCCTTCAGCCGCTCCGCCAATTCCTCCTGCGTCTCGATTTCCTCCGCTTCAATCAGTTCCACAATCTTCTCATGTCTGCTCTGTTTCATGCCTGGCTCCCATCTGCGCACGGTTATGCGCTTCAAATCCGGGGAAAACGCTTCCGCTCCCTCCGCCGCGGGCGGATTCTCCCGCGCAGGAAACGTTATGGGCTGTCAGCCTTTAAACGCTCATCTTTCTATGCAAACGCTCCACAAAACTCAGCCGGCTCAGTTTTATAATGGAGGTGGTCTTGGGGCTGCGCATCACACGGAGCCGGTCTTTGCTGCACAGCACCATCTGACGGCCGCCGTCGAAATTCACCTCCACCTCCTGTACCATGCCCGACTGCTTCTCTCCGATTTCCACCTCTACCACATCGTCCCCGCGCAGAACGATGCTCCTCGTATTCAGCGTGTGGGGGCAGATGGGCGTTAGGAGGATCAGATCGGCTCCGGGTTCCACAATCGGCCCTCCCGCGGACAGATTGTAGCCGGTGGAACCTGTAGGCGTGGCGATCACGATCCCGTCCGCCTCATAGCTGTTGAGCACCTGGCCGTTCACCCAGATACGGAAGCGTATGATCTGCAGGGAACCTCTTCTGGTGATGGTCACGTCATTGAGGGCATGCATGCAGGCGGCTTTCCCGCATCCGTCCCCGCCGATGACCTCACCGAAAAGCATCATGCGCTCTTCGATCAGATATTCTTCCCTCAAAAGCCGGTCCAATGATGCGTAAATCGCCTCCGGATCCACATCGGCCAGATATCCTACGGTCCCCAGATTGACGCCCAGCAAAGGTATACCGCTTGATGCCGTTTCTTTTGCAGCCTTTAGCATGGTGCCGTCCCCTCCCAGGACGATCATACAGGAGGCCGTAGATTCCTCTCCTTCTTTCCGAAGCCGGATCTGATCCGCTCCTTCATTATCCGCAAAAACGGTGCAGGACGCCCCTCTTTCCTCCAGGTAGGCCTTAATTTTTCCGGTTACCTTAAGACCCGGATCCTTGGGCCGATTCGTCATGATAATATAGTGTTTTTTATTTTCAGTCTCCATCCCAACCCCTGTCCTTTATCCCCTGCCGCAAGAAGATCAAACGTCCCGTTTTGCGTCCAGCTCCCCATGAGCCTTATCCACCAGACCGGCGATCCGGTCTTCCCATCCCTGCGAAGCACTCAAGCCCGTCCTTCCCGCCGTAAGGCGCTCCAGTTCGCGCTCCGCCTCCTGCTCCTCCCAGTCCTTTGCCGTCCCCGTCCCTTTTCTCAGATAAACCAGATATTCGATGTTACCCTCCGGCCCCTTTACCGGCGAAAAGGTGAGACCCAGGATCTCGTATTCCAACAGGGCCGCATAATCAGCCACCTTGGAAATCACCTCCCGATGGACCGAGGCGTCCCGCACCACGCCCTTCTTTCCCACCTTTTCCCGTCCCGCTTCGAATTGGGGCTTGATCAGGCAGACCATTTCTCCGCCCGCCTTTAAGAGCCTCCGGGCCGGAATCAAAATCTTGGTTAAGGAGATGAAGGAGACATCCACCGAGGCGAAGTCCAGATCGTCCTCGATATCCTCCCGGCGTAGATACCGAAAATTGGTCCTCTCCATACAGACCACACGTTCGTCGTTCCGCAGCTTCCATGCCAGCTGGCCGTGTCCCACGTCCACCGAATAAACCTTCGCCGCCCCGTTTTGCAGCATGCAGTCGGTAAAACCTCCCGTTGACGCCCCGATGTCCATACAGATCCGCCCCTCCAGGCCGATGGGAAATTCCTTCATGGCCTTTTCCAGCTTCAGGCCGCCCCGGCTCACATACTTCAGGGGATTCTCTTTTACCCGGATGACCGCCGATTCCGCATCGAACAAGGCTCCTGCCTTATCCTCCCTCTGTCCGTTTACGAATACATTGCCGGACATGATTACGGCCCGTGCCTTTTCCCGCGAGGTCGTAAAGCCCTGCTTCAAAAGCAGGATATCCAATCGTTCTTTCACTGCCTGTTCCACACTTCCTTAACCCGCCTTAAAACGGACGCTTCGTCGATCCCGATCTCCTGCTTCAAAAGCTCCACGTTGCCGTGTTCCACGTATTCGTCCGGAATGGCGACAGAAAGCACCCGCAGGGAGAGGCCCGCGTTCTCCACACAGTCCCGGACCCGCTCTCCGAATCCGCCGCTTGCCACGTTTTCCTCCATGGTTACCAGGAGCTTATGGCCGTTTCCCAGCCGGCGGATCATTTCTTCGTCAACGGGCTTCACGAAACGGGCGTTAATCAGGCTGCAGGGGATCCCTTCCTTTTTCAGGCCGTCCCGCACTCCCTCCGCGGTTTTTACCATACTTCCTACGGCGAACAAGGCAATCCCCTCTTCTTCGTAGATCATTTCCGCCTTTCCGTATTCCACCGGCGCCCGCCAGGCAGCCAGGCCGTCATAGGCTTCTCCCCGCGGGTAGCGGATAGCGATAGGGCTTTCAAATCCTTCCGCAAACTTCATCATATCGGAAAGTTCCCATTTATTTTTGGGGGCCAGGATATGCATATTGGGAATGGAGGACAGATAGGAAAGATCAAAAATACCCTGATGGGTCTCCCCGTCGCTCCCCACCAGTCCGGCCCGGTCTATGGCAAAGATCACCGGAAGGTTCTGGATACATACGTCATGGAGGATCTGGTCATAGGCCCTCTGCAGGAAGGAAGAATACACGGCTACCACGGGCTTCAGCCCACCCGCCGCCAGTCCGGCCGCAAAGGTTACCGCATGCTGTTCCGCGATACCCACATCGAAAAATCGTTCCGGATAAGCATGGCTGAACCGCTTCAGTCCCGTTCCGTCCGGCATCGCGGCGGTAACCGCCACGATTTTCTCGTTTCTCTGGCCCATCTTGATCATAACCGTGGAGAAAACATCGGTATAATTGGCTTTCATCTTTTTCTTTTTCGGGACGCCCGTTTCCACGTCGAAGGGCTCCGCGCCATGAAATCTGGCCGGATGCTTTTCCGCCGGGGCATAGCCCTTCCCTTTCTTCGTAATCACGTGGATCATCACCGCGTTCTTTCTGCGTTTCGCTTCTCCGATCACGCGGATCAGCGCATTAGTGTCATGGCCGTCCACCGGTCCCAGATAGGTGATTCCCATATCCTCAAACATCATCCCCGGAATCACCAGCTGCTTTAAGCTGTTCTTGGCCCGGCGGATCCCCGCCACCACGGGCTCCCCGTATTTCGTGTTCCGGATGGCATAATAAATCCCGTCCTTCACATCCAGATAGGCATTGGAGGTCCGGATATTGTTCAGATAGGTGGATACACCGCCCACATTTCCGGAAATAGACATGTTGTTATCGTTGAGAATGATGATGAAATTGGTCTCCAGAAGGGCGGCATTATTCAGCGCCTCATAAGCCATCCCCCCGGTCAGGGAACCGTCGCCGATCACGGACACCACCGTATAGTCACCGCCCCGGATATCCCTGGCATGAACCATCCCCAGTCCTGCAGAGATGGACGTGGAGCTGTGCCCGGTGTCAAAGCAGTCACAGTCACTCTCTTTCCTCTTCGGGAAACCGCTCATTCCCCCGTATTTCCGAAGCGTTTCAAAACCGTCTCTCCGTCCGGTAAGCAGCTTATGAGTATAGGACTGATGGCCCACATCCCAAATGATCTTATCCTCCGGCAGATTCAGGGCCAGGTGGAGCGCCATAGTCAGTTCCACAGCCCCCAGGTTGGAACCCAGATGCCCGCCGGTCACGCTGATTTTGTTCACCAGAAATTCCCTGATTTCCGCAGCCAGGGCAGCATAATCCTTCGGGCTTATATTCTTGATATCATTGGTCTTTTTTATCTGATCCAGAAGCATGAAATGCCCCCTTTACTTTTTTCTCGTGATCAGGTCTTCCACCAGCGTTTCCAGAAAAACGTTGTTACCAAGGGCTTTCAGAGAAGAAACCGCTTCCTCCGACAGCCTGCGCACCTCCTGCCTGGAATGCTCCATACCGTTTAAGGACACATAGGTCACCTTATGGTTCTTCAGGTCACTTCCGGTCTGCTTGCCCAGTTCCTCTAAGCTTCCGGTCAGATCCAGGATGTCGTCCCGGATCTGAAAAGCCAGGCCGATCTTGGAACCGATTTTCTCCAGGCTGCGCACCTCCTCTTCCCCGGCTCCCGCCAGGAGAGCGCCGATCATCATGGCGCTTTCGATCATCGCCGCCGTTTTGTTTTCATGGATATACAGCAGAAGGTCCTGCGAGATCCGTTCCTTCGGATAATCCTCCGCCTGCGTGTCCGCGCACTGGCCGCCGATCATCCCCCCGATCCCCGCCTTGGCGGCCAGGATGCCGAAAGCCCCCCCGCAGCGCCGCATCCGGTCCCCGTCTCCGTCCTCTCCGGCCGTCACAAAAGCTTGGGAGGCAGTCTCAAAGGCCAGATTCAGAAGCGCATCACCCGCCAGTACGGCCACTCCCTCTCCGAAGACCGCATGGGTGGTTTTACGTCCTCTCCGATATTCGTCGTTATCCATGCAGGGGAGGTCGTCATGCACCAGGGAATAGGTGTGGATGAATTCGATGGCCGCCATGAAGGGCTCCAGCATCTGCCTGGCCGCATCCTCTTGTTCCTCTTCCTGTGCAAAGAGACGGAAGCATTCCCACATGAGCATTGGGCGAAGCCGTTTTCCGCCTGCCAGCACACTATAGGAAACGGCCCGGGACACGACAGCCGCATAGCCCTCTTTTGCAGGCAGATATCTCTGCAGGATCTCTTCTATGGCCGCCGTCTCTTCCTTTCTCCTCTGTTCAAAATTCATCCAATTCTCCTTCCCCATTCAGAACCAGCACCTTTTTCTCCACCCTGTCGATCCTGTCGCTGCACAATTTCAGCAGATCCATCCCCTTTTTATATGCCACAAAGGATTCCTCCAGAGACATATCGTCTTTCTCCAGGGAATCCGTAATCTCGTCCAATGCGCGAAAAGCCTCCTCCAGGGACATTTCTTCCGTTTCTTTCACCACACGCCTTCCTCTCTTTCCGCCGATTCCACCCGGGCGCCGATCCGCCCGTTTTTCACATGAATCGTAAGCAAATCCCCTTCCCGGACCTGCTCCACATCCGATACGGTCCTTCCCTCCGCGTCCGTCACATGGGAAAAGCCCTGATTCAGCTTTTCCAGGGGAGAAAGCCCCTTCATCTTCTCCACATATAATTCCAGCCGGTGTCTGCCTTCCACAAGCCTTTTCGTCATGGCCGCCCGGATCCTTTCCTCCAGGTGAATGGCCTGCATCCGCCGTTCCCTGATCCGGCCGGCAGGACTGAGGTAAAAAAGCCGTTCCTGCATCCGCTGATGCTTAAGCCTGGCAAACGCCAGCCTGGTTTCCATCCGGCGGTTCAGTTCCTGCCGGTATCCCTCCAGCCGGGCGAAAAGCTGCTTCACGTCGCAGACCGCCAGCTCCGCCGCCGCGGAAGGCGTGGGCGCACGCAGATCCGCCACATAATCGATGATCGTGGTATCCGTTTCATGTCCCACCGCCGAAAGGATGGGGATCCGGCAGTCAAAAACCGCCTGCGCGACGGCCTCCTCGTTAAAGGCCCAAAGATCCTCGATGGAACCGCCTCCGCGCCCCACGATCATGGCATCCACACCCAGCCGTTCCAGGGCGCGGATACCCCGGACAATGCTCTCTGCCGCCTGTTCTCCCTGGACAATGGCCGGATACAGGATAATCTGTACATAAGGGTTACGCCGATGGGAAATATTGATGATATCCCGCACCGCAGCCCCCGTGGGTGCGGTTACCACCCCAAGGGTACGGATATATCCGGGAATCGGCTGTTTATACTCCGGAGCGAACAGCCCCTGCTCCCCCAGCCTGCGTTTCAGCCGTTCATATTTTTCGTACAGATAACCCGCCCCGTCCTGAAAAATTTCCCTGGCGTAAAGCTGATATTTCCCGTCCCGCTCATAGACGCCGACCGCGCCCGCCGCTACGATCTGCATCCCTTCCTCCAGACGGAATCTCAGGCCCTTCCTCTGACCGGCGAACATGACGCAGGCAATGGCGCCCTTCTCGTCCTTCATGGTGAAATAGATGTGGCCGGAGGAGTGATATTTGCAATTACTCACTTCCCCCTTGATATAAATATTCCGCAGCATGAAATCCTGGGAAAACAGATTTCCGACATAAGCGTTCACCTGCGATACCGTATATACATTTCTCGTTTTAACATCCATGCCGCTCCCTTACCGGCCGCAAAACAGCCGGACAGCCGTTTTGTAGCCCGGGGAATCCATCCCTTTTATTTTACATGAACCGTGCGAGTACCCCGTTCACAAATCCTGCCGATTCGTTTCCGCCGAACTTCTTCGCCAGTTCCACTGCTTCATTGATGGCTACGCTGCCGGGGACCTCCTCGTCGAAGCGGATCTCATAGACGGCGAGACGAATAATGGCTAGTTCCACCTTACCCATCCGGCCGATGGTCCAGCCCTGGGCCGTATTGCTGATCATCCCGTCAATCTCTTGCAGCTTATCCAGGATTCTGTCCACCTTTTGATGGATATAGTCCATGTCTTTCCGAGAGGCAGCGTTCTCCTCGTCCTCAAAAAAAAGCCTGCACTGCTCCGGCATTTCCTCTATCGAATTAAACTCCACCCGGAACAGAAGTTTAAAAATCTGTTCCCTTAGTTCTCTTCTGCCCATCCCTCTCATCCCACTCTTTGTATTTTCCCTGCTCCGGCTGAATATCGGAAGTGCCTTTCGTATTCCGAAAGGCACCCCAGGCCGGCCGCCCTTATGATCTTCCGGGCTCCATGCTCACATTTACAATGCGGATATTTACATCCGTCACCTTCAGGCCGGTCATATTTTCGATGGCGTTTTTCACCTTTTCCTGCACCTTGCTGCTGGTTCCCGGAATATTATAGCCATACTCCAGGGAAAGGGAAAGATCAACCTTCACATTGCTGCCCGTCACCTGTACCTTCACGCCCTTGGTCAGGCTCTTGACACCCACCTTGCTGATGAGTTCGTTGGTGATATTCCCCGCCATGGAAGAAACCCCTTCCACCTCTGTGGCCGCCAGGGATGCGATCATCGCCACCACTTCATCCGCGATCTGGACGGAACCGATGCTCTCATCCTCCTGCAGTACATATGTGTTCCTGCTTATCTCTTTCTCCATAGGGCTGCCTCCTTTAATTCCTATAGTAGTGATTATAACAAAATACCGTCCCTTTGCAAAGCTTTTCTTTTCAAAAGAGGTACACCACGCCGAGCGCATGAACGGCCCCGCTCCCGGATGCCGCCCCTGCGCGGAACACGTCAAAAGAGGGGAGCGGGACGCGAGGGAAGCCCTTCTACAGCCAAAAGCCCAAACTCAGCTGATCCCGGGAATCGATATAAGCCACGGAAGTATGATTCCCCTTTAGATACCGGAATATTTCCTGGTCGTCCAGCAGTTTCCTGCGAAGCTGTTCATAGACTTCGCCGTCCGCACACTTCAACGTGACCATTTCTTCTCCCTGTTCATAGGCGTTTTGGAACAGCCGGGCTATCTTTTCTCCGTCCGCCTCCGTAAAGTAGGCATCCCTGCGCACATAGTAGTTATCCGTCATGCTGGTACATTCCGGCAGTGTGAAAAGGGAGGTGATCCTGTGGGTGCGGGTGATCATCCGGGTGGTGACCAGGAAATAATCATAGTTCACCTCCGGCAGCTTCCCGGACTTCCAGGCCGGATCGGGATCCGACATCCGGTAGCGGGCATCTCCCCAGGTGGGATCTACATAATACCAGTCTCCGTCCGCATATACCAGGTTCCAGGCATGGCCTTCCCCGCTTGGAACCGTACCCGTTACCAGAACAGAAGGGATGCCGGCCTCCATGCACAGAAGCTGGAACGCCTTTGCATAGCCCTGGCAGACGCTTCTATTGTACAGGAACACGGAGCAGATCGTCTGGTTTTCCGGCGCATTCAGATCATAGTCCGTGTTTTCAATCAAATATTCGTAGAGATATTTCAGTTTTTCGTAATCGTCCGCAGGATCTCCCATTCCGTTCAGGACCTCCGTGACGCAGGCAGCAATCAATACCTTCCTTTCCTCCACCTGGCTTTTGTCCAACGTATATCTGGCGGTGAAGGTAACTTTCACCACCTCGTCTCCCAACGTATGGGTGGTACAGTTATAACCGTCCACATAGAATATTTCCGGATGGTCCGCCATGACGCATTCCATCACGTCTCCGACAGCCGACGAATCCCTGGTGGAGAGCTCCGCATCTTCCAAAAAGCCGGTGATGGCGTCCAGAATTTCCCGGTAAAGACGTTTCCCGCTCTCCGAAAGGCAGCCGTAGGCATATTCCGTCCGATTCAGGGTCCCCTGTACCGCCTCTTGAAGCGGCAGGGCCGCCAGGCTTTCCGCCATCCGTACGTGGTCCGTGTCGATGCGCTCCGACGGGACGGCCTCTTCCTGCTCCGCCTCCTGCACGGAAATCTGCCTCCCTGCGGCCCACAGAGAGGCGGGAAGGGCGATCATAACCGCAGCGGCAAACAAAAGCAGTCCTGTTTTTCTTTTCGCTCTTCTTCTCATGCCTGGATCCTTTCCTTTATCCGGATCAGTTCCTGCTAAATTCCGTCAAGACAAGCCCTGGATTCCGGTCAACAGTCATACCCACGCTCCATTCGTTCACAAATAGAAGCAGGGGATTTCCTTTCATATCCTTTACCTTTTTCATGTCGGAGGTACCCGTCATCCTGTCCATATCCAGATCCTCCCAGTTCGCAATCCATCGGATATGCTCATAGGGAAGAGGCTCCAGACGGATATCCACGTTGTATTCGTTTTCCAGACGATACCGAAGCACGTCGAACTGAAGGACGCCCACCACGCCTACGATGATTTCCTCCATGCCCGTGTTATATTCCTGGAAAATCTGGATGGCTCCTTCCTGGGCGATCTGGGTAATCCCTTTCACAAACTGTTTCCTTTTCATGGTATCCATCTGACGCACCCGGGCAAAATGCTCCGGCGCGAAGGTAGGGATCCCTTCATAGAAAAAGGTCTCCTTCGGGCTGCAGATGGTGTCCCCGATGGAAAATACGCCGGGGTCAAATACTCCTATGATATCTCCCGCATATGCTTCCTCCAGGATCTTCCTTTCGCTGGCCATGATCTGCTGAGGCTGGGAGAGCCGCATGATCCGGCCTCCCTGAACATGCTTTACTTCCATGCTGGCCTCAAATTTGCCGGAGCAGATCCGCATAAAGGCGACACGGTCCCTGTGGGCCTTGTTCATGTTGGCCTGTATTTTAAATACGAAGGCGGAAAAATCCCTCTCCACCGGATCCACCACGCCGCAGTCGGCCGTTCTAGGCAGAGGAGTGGTGGTCATCTGCAAAAAATGCCGCAGAAAGATTTCCACGCCGAAATTGGTGAGCGCGGAACCGAAAAAGACGGGGGTCAGATTCCCACCGCGCACCTCATCCAGGTCAAATTCGGCGCTGGCCCCATCCAGCAGCTCTATTTCCTCCAAAAGCTTTTCCGCCGCCTCGCTTCCGATGGCCTCCTCCACCCTTTGCTTCTCTTCGATCGGAATCCGGGTAGCTTCCCCTTCCTTTGTGCCCTTTTCCGTATCGGAATAGATGACGACACAACGCTTGTCCCTGTCGTAGATACCCTTGAAGCCCTTTCCCGAACCGATGGGCCAGTTCTTCGGGCAGGTGGCGATACCCAGCTCCTTTTCGATCTCGTCCAACAGATCGAAGGTGTCGTTGGCATCCCTGTCCATCTTATTGATAAAAGTGAAAATCGGTATCCTGCGCATCACGCAGACCTTGAACAGCTTTCTGGTCTGGGCCTCCACGCCTTTGGAGCCGTCGATCACCATGACCGCCGAATCCGCCGCCATGAGTGTGCGGTACGTGTCCTCCGAAAAGTCCTGATGGCCCGGGGTATCCAGGATATTGATACAATATCCGCCGTATTCAAACTGCAGCACGGAAGAGGTTACGGAAATTCCCCTCTCTTTTTCTATTTCCATCCAGTCCGAAACGGCATGTCTGGCCGTCGCCTTTCCCTTTACGCTTCCGGCCAGATTGATGGCGCCTCCATACAGAAGGAACTTTTCCGTTAACGTCGTCTTTCCCGCATCCGGATGAGATATGATGGCAAATGTCCGTCTTCTGTTGATTTCCTGCTTCAGATCGCTCACTTTTGTTTTTCCTCCAGGTCCTTTGGTTCCGTTTCCGGCCGGGAAGGCAGTACTTCGGGAAGCATACTCTTTCCGTCGAACTTGGGCCGTATCCCGAAATAGTCCAGAATCGTTGCTCCGATATCCGAAAAGCTCTGCCTCGTCCCCAGGTTTACGGGGCGGACATCTTTTCCGTAGATCACAAGGGGCACATATTCCCGGGAATGATCCGTGGATTTAAGATAACCCGGATCGCATCCATGATCCGCCGTGATCATCAAAAGATCTTCTTTGCGCATCTTCGCCGTCAGCTCAGGAAGCTTTCCGTCAAAATACGTCAGCGCCCTGGCATACCCGTCGATATCGTTCCTATGCCCATAGAGCATATCATAATCCACCAGATTAATAAAACACAGGCCTTCGAAATCCTTGTCCAGATATTCCAGCGTCCGTTTGATTCCTTCCTCGTTACCCTTCGTATATACGTGTTCGGTCAGACCCTTTCCCGCAAAAATATCATAGATCTTCCCCACACCCGCCACATCATATCCCTCGTCCTTTAACTGGTCCAGCATATCCACACTGGGGGGCTCGATGGAAAAATCGTGTCTCCCTGCAGTCCTGGTATAGTTTCCGCTCTTCCCGGTAAACGGCCGTGCAATTACCCGTCCCACGCCGTGCCTGCCACAAAGAAGCCGACGCGCGATGCGGCAATATTCGTACAGCTCTTCCGTCGGCACCACATCCTCGTGAGCCGCGATCTGAAAAACGCTGTCCGCCGATGTATATACGATCAGATCCCCTGTCTCCACATGCCGGTCTCCGTAGTCCCTGATCACGTCAGTCCCGGAATAGGGCCTGTTGCACAGCACGCCTCTGTGGGTCTGTCTGGAGAACTCCTCCAAAAGCTCCCGGGGAAACCCTTCCGGATAGACGGGAAGCGGGCTGCCGGAATAGATCCCTGCGATTTCCCAATGTCCTATGGTGGTATCTTTCCCCTTGGAAGCCTCCCGCATACGCGCCACCGCAGCCAGCGGAGACGGACAGGAATCGTGCCAGTCTATCCCGTCTATATTAAAGAGGCCCATTTTCTCCATATTCGGCATATGGAAATGCGGGCTGGATGCGGCGCTTTTCAAGGTATTCGTTCCCGCATCCCCATACAGCTGCGCATCGGGTGCAGCCCCGATCCCGACACTGTCCAATACGATTAAAAAAATTCTTTTCATATTTGGCTCCCATCTGCGCGCCCTGGCGCGCATACAAATCAGGGGGAGTGAAAGATTTGAAAAATCTTTCACTCTGGCTCCCATCTGCGCGCCTTGGCGCGTATACAAATCAGGGGGATGTTCCCCCTTGTTCGGCAAATGGGTAAAGACGTATCCGCTCGAGCAAGCTCGGCAGATGCGTCTTCACCCATTTAACTCTGCCCTTTTCGGACAGTATACCATAATTATCCGGTTTGTGCACCTGTTAATTTCCGTTGACCGGGCTGATGATGATGTTTTCGGGCGCAATGCCGGTCTTTCTTGTCACGATATCCTCGATCTGGGCCCGCTGTGCGTCCGTTAAGCTGCTGGCATTGATCACCACATCCACGGTGCTTCCGCTGATGCTTACCACCACGTCCGAAAATCCTTTCGCTTCCAGCAGGATTTCCGCCGCCGTCTCCTTTTCCGCCATTTCCGTGAGAGCGATCATTCCGTTTATGGCGTCTTCCTTCTGCGCGTCGCTGATGTTGTTGTTATTGATGATTCCGAGCAGGGTGTCTTTATTTCTCGCCCTCGTCTGCTCCTTCTGCAGTTTCGCTCCGGCCAGGGAAGTGATTCCCGACGAGCTGGTAAATACCGCCTCACCCGGTATCTCCCCGTCCGGTACATCGGAGTCTTCCTTTGCCAGTTCCGCACTTTCTTCATCCGTCACGCCCGCCGATACGTCCACCTGTACCGTGGCTCCTTCCTGAATCAGGCCGTCCACCGTCATCGTGGAGTCCAGATAGTCCGCTGCCGCCACGCCGTCCTGCTCCGTATCCATACTGTCGATATCGGATAGGACGTCTTCTTCCGAAAGATCCAGCAGGGCAGTCATATCTTCTTCGGCCACCTGTGCGCTTGTACTGGCAAACTGCTCTTCTCCTGCCTTGGTTCCGGCAAAATTCAGATATCCTGCCACGGCGATCATAATCGCCAGCGCTGTGATCATGATCTGGTTGCGTTTCAACACATTTTTCACTCCTGATCCCTCTGCTTTCCCTATTTCATCTTAACTACTCTAATTTTATGTGCTTCTATATTAAATAATGCCTGAATCACTTCCGTAATATTTTTCTGTACAATCCCTTCACCTCCCCCCTGGGCGACCACGGTCACGCCTTCCACCACAGGCTCCATGGTCATGACCACATAGGGCTGCTTTTCGCCGGACGGCGTGGTCGTATAGACTGTGCTTTCCTGCTGCTGGGAGCTAGCCGTTTCCCGCATCCCTCCCGCACTGTCGCTCTCCTTTATGGTGTCCATGCCGGAAGGAACGTCTTTTTCCACGATCTGCTCCCGTGAGGAGCGCAGCGTCACCATCACCTTGACCCTTCCGACGCCTTCCATGGCGGCAAGAAGCTCCTCCAGACGTTCTTCCAGTTTTCTCGCATATTCCTCTTCCTGCGTTTCCTGCCTTTTCGGTTCGTCCTGTTCTTCCGCCTCCGATGACATGCGCTGCGTATCCGCCGTCTTTTCCTTTTTTGTGGGGAGGGCAGCCACCATGAGCAGGAGGCCGAGAAGGGCCAATACGGCCATGTTTTCCTTCGTCAGTTTCTTTTTCCAAAACGGAGTTTGTTCCCCCTTAAGCATCCCAGATCACCTCCAGCTTTTCCTTATCCATCTCCAGGACATCGGCGAAGAGATTCCTTAAGCTCTCCGTCTTTTCCGCCCTTTCCCTATCTTCCTCCGTTATGTCCCCGTCCCGAATGCTGCCATCCTGCGTATCCTCATCCGTGACCACCTCGATCGGTTCGATTCGTATCTCTCCGGCCGTCTTCTCTTCCGGTCCGGCCACGGTGATGATCAGCCTGCCTTCCGCATCCGCCGCAGCGCCCGTTATCCGAACATTCCGGCTCTCGGCATAGGATGCAAGGCTTTGCCGCACCGTTTCCGTAAGGCCGTCTTGGACATAATCCCCATCCACAAGCCCCATGGATGATACCTGTTTTTCAATCCGTTCCATTTCCTGAGCGTACCGTGACAGAGCGTCGGAAAACAACTGCTCCGCTCCGGAATCCGTCAGGGACAGGATGGGAAGCGCCAGACGGGAAAGAAGCATGATGCCCAGGATCACCCGGACATATTTTCCGTATTCTGCAGTCGGAAGGAGGTGGACGAGCATCTGCCCGGCCAGCATAAATATGGTTACCTCTTTCAATATTTCCAGAAATCCGCTTCCCATCTTTATACCCATGCCTTTCCCGTTTTGGGTCTTCCCAAAACGGGAATAGGCCCAAATCCGTAAGATTGAAAATTTTAATTTTCAATCTTTCTCCCGTCCGCGCGCTTTAGCGCGCATATAAATCAGGGATGCTCCCGCCCGTGCGCCCTGGCGCGCATACAAATCAGGGATGCTCCCGTTCACCGGCCTGCCGTCCCCGCCAGACACGTAATGATGGCAAATAAGATCAGAAAACAGGCTCCCGCCGTATAGGAGATCCGCAGCAGCAAAAACAGTGCATCCCCGGCCCCGCCCACACATCCTGTCAGGCGCTTTTCGGCGGAAAGCTCCAGAAGACCGGCGCTCAGCCGGAGGATGCTCCCATAGAGCAAAAGCTTCACAAAGGGAATGATGCAGAAGGCTGACAGCAGCAATACCGCCGCCACCCCAAGCCCGTTTTTCACCAGGACCGCCGAGCCCAGAAGCATCTGCGCCGTCCCTTCCGCCAGTCCGCCCAGCCCCGGAATGGCCGACAACGCTTTGCTCGCGGCGGTCAGTTTGAGCTGTTCCAAAACCGGCGTTATCATGGATTGCAGCAGGCCGATTCCCGTCACGCAGGCGAGCAGGAATTTTAATGCTCCCTTCACGCCCTTTTGTGCGAGATCCAGCAGGGTGTCCATCCGTTTTTCTTCCCAGATACCGTCCATCATCACAAGTATCATGTAGATATGTATCACCGGCAGCCCTACGCTGACCAGGATCTGTTCCACACCGTAGATCAAAAGCAGGATCAGTTCGTAGTACCCCACAGCCGTGGCCGTGCCTGCCGAAAGCCCCAAGGCCAGCATAAATGTGGGAACAAACAGGCGGACAAATAAGAGCATCCTTTCCAGCAGTTCTCTGGTAATCTCCGCCGCCTGCAGATAGGCGGCCAGCACCACGGCCTGCATCATCAAATAGGCAATGAAATGCGCCATATCCATAAGCTGTTGATTTTTGAAGGCCTTCGTCAGCACCGTAAGCAGTGCAGAAAGCATCCCGATCAAGAGAAGCGCAAGGAACAGGTTCCTCATGCCGCCGGCCTGCGCCAGAATACCCGAACGCAGGGAAGACATAAGAGCCTGTGCTGCTCCTGTCAGATCCCCTGCCAGGATATGCTCCAAAAAGGCGCCAAAATCGATCTCGAAGTCCGGAAATAACCGTTCCAGATTTCCGGATACCTCGTCCAGGTTAAATGCATTTTCCAAATAACCAGCTTCCACATCAGCTCCCATCCGCCCGTCTCGGCCGGCACCCCAGCCGGGCTCGTACGCCAAAAGACCTTTCTTTTCTCTACGCCATGAATCCCATAATCGTATCGATGAGGGACAAAAGGACCGGCATCCCGGTCAGCAGGACCATAACTTTACCGAACAGTTCTATTTGTGCGGCTACTGCCTGATATCCCGCATCCTTGCAGATCCCCGAGCCCAGCTCACACAGATACGTGATTCCGGTCACCTTCAGCAGAATCCCCAGATAGCCTGTACCTTGTCCCATCGAACTGCCCAGGAATTGGAGAGAGTTTTTAATCTCCGTCAGATAGCCCGTTATCTGAAGAAAGATCAGAAGGGATACGCCGACGCCGATGTACAGGCCGTATTCCGGCCTTCCGTTTTTGAATTGGATCCCGAGCAGCGCTCCCGTAACGCCCAGCATTACAATCCTCGCAATGTCCATGGCCGCCCTCCTATAGCTGGAACAGATTCTGGATGGTGACGAACAGGTCATAAATATAGGGTACAATCCAGGTGAGCACCAGAATCAAGCCGGCAAGGGATACCAGAAAAGCCTGTTCTTCCCTGCCGCTATGCTTCAATATCTGCCCAAGAAGCGTAACCAGGATTCCCACGGCCGCTATCTTAAATATCAGACTTACTTCCATCCAGCCCTCCTCATATTTCTACAGCAGCGCAACCACCGCCAGGAAGCCGCATGTCATGCTCACGGAAAGCACCGCTTTTTTTCTGTTTTCGGCCTCCCGGGCCGCATCTTCCTCCGCACGGCCCATTTCCTGTCCGAATTGTTTTAAATTGAGAAGCTGCATCTTTCCGTCCGAAAAACCGGTATAGTCCGGAAAAGAAAGCAGCATCTGCCTGTCCTTTTTCTTTAAACAAGTATTTTCCAGATAATCCCGGATCTCCTTCCGCCAGATTTCCTCAAAGGTAGCTCCCGGCATATCCTCACATCCGGCCCTCACCGTACTTCCGATTTTTCGGAAACGCATTCCCAGTTCTCCTTCCAGTTTCCGTCCCACCCGTTCCAAGCCTTCCGGCAGGGTTGCCATACTGCCGCCCACCTCCCGTTCCAGCATGGCAAAGGCTCTCACCAGCATGTGGAGCTGTCCGATTCTTCCGTCCATTTCCCTACAGACACACCATCCGAATCCGGCACATCCCGCGATTAAAAAAAGCGCTCCCATCAGCTTCAGCATGGTTCTCCTTCTTTCAGCGCCCTGAAGTTTTCGTCCAGAATCGAGCGCACCCCATAATCCCCGCCGTTTCTGCCCAGCATCACATACCTTTCGAATCCCGCTCCCGGCTGCTTCGGCAGACAGGCCAGCCTTCCGGCGGCCTCCCGTACGGATCCCGCATGCATGGTGGCCAGGATCCCGCAGCCACACTGCAGGACATGGCGTACGGCACCGATTTCTTCCTCTCCGCCCAACTCGTCCACCGCTACCACCCTGGGCGACATGGAACGAACCAGCATCATCATTCCCGGCGCCTTCGGGCAGCCGTCCAATACGTCCGTCCGCATGCCCACATCGTTTCCGTGGATGCCGCGATAGGTCCCGGCGATCTCCGATCGCTCGTCCACAATCCCCACCGTCATTCCCGGCGCGCAGGAGTTCCCGTCGGAGATCTGCCTTACAATATCGCGCAGCATCGTAGTCTTTCCTCCGCACGGAGGGGAAACCAACAGCGTATTCAGAAAGGAACCGTCCCGATAGAGCCAGGGCATCAGAGGATCCGCCACGCCCTTTTTCTCGTGGGCGATGCGTATATTGATCCCGGAAATGTGTTTGATCTTCCGGACCCGCCCCGTTTCCTCCAGCACGGCTTCTCCCACCAGTCCCATCCTATGGCCGCCGGGCAGAGTCAGATACCCCTGCCGGATTTCCTCTTCATAGGCATACATGGAACTGTCACATACATAGGAAATCAGTCTCTCTATTTCTTCCCTGTCCGCTTCGGCAGCCTGTCCTTTGTTCCCTGTCAGGTTCCCCTTTCGATCCATATACCACTCCGTCCCTTTTCTATATAAAAGGATGGGCCTTCCTGAGCGCAGCCTGATTTCCTGCAGATCGGGAAGCCCGGCGGCCTGTTCCCATTTTTGCCGCATTCCTTCCGGGAAAATACGAAGCAGAGTCCCTTCCCAAGCCATCCGCTCACCTCTTTTCCGACTAAACTGCCTGTCTGATCGGTCCTGCCTACCTCAATATATGTCTCACTCTTTAGGGATAGAACAGAGGCTTTCTGATCCGATCGGATCCGCCGCGCGGCATAGCTTTTCTATAGGGATCCGTGCAATACAAAAAGGCCTGCCAGAATACTCTGACAGGCCTGAGATAACAACCTGATAACTGCTCTGCCCTTATCGGGCAAAAGAAATATCGCTTAAACCTGGGCCACATCCTTCATGGAGAAGCTCGTCCTGCCCATCTTGTCTTTTCCGAGGCATACCACGGTCACCCGGTCGCCCAGGGTAAGCACGTCTTCCACCCGGTTGATCCGCTCCCGTGCAATCTTGGAAATGTGGACCATCCCTTCTTTTCCGGGCGCGAATTCGATGAAAGCTCCGAATTCCTTGATGCTCACCACCGTTCCCTTGAAAATCTGTCCCTCCTGGAATTCCGTGGTGATGATCTTCACCATTTCCACCGCTTTATCCATCATTTCTTTATCCGTACCGCATACGGATACTTTTCCGTCATCGGTAATATCGATCTTCACGCCGGTACGGGCGATGATTTCGTTGATCGTCTTTCCGCGCTGCCCGACCACATCGCCGATCTTCTCCGGATCGATCTGGATGGAGATGATCTTCGGCGCATAAGGGCCTACCTGCGGCCTGGGAGAAGCGATGCAAGGAGCCATGATATCGTTGAGGATATATTCTCTGGCCTCTTTGGTTCTGGCAATCGCTTCTTCCACGATGGGCCTGGTCAGGCCATGGATCTTGATATCCATCTGGATTGCCGTAATGCCGTCATGGGTGCCGGCCACCTTGAAGTCCATATCTCCGAAAAAGTCCTCCAATCCCTGGATATCCGTCAGAACGATATAATCGTCATCCGTATCTCCGGTCACCAGTCCGCAGGAAATCCCGGCCACCGGCTTCTTGATCGGTACGCCCGCCGCCATCAGGGACATGGTGGAAGCACAGATGGACGCCTGAGAAGTGGATCCGTTGGACTCAAAGGTTTCGGAAACGGTCCGAATGGCATAGGGGAATTCATCCTCGGAGGGAAGCACAGGGATCAATGCCCTCTCCGCCAGCGCGCCATGCCCGATTTCACGCCGTCCGGGTCCTCTGGAGGGCTTGGTCTCCCCCACGGAGTAGGACGGGAAATTGTAATGGTGCATATATCTCTTATTTACTTCGTTTTCATCCAGGCCGTCAATGCGCTGCATTTCGGAAAGCGGGGCCAGGGTGGTAATGGTACAGATCTGGGTCTGTCCGCGGGTGAACATGGCGGAACCGTGCACCCTCGGAATAAGGTCCACCTCGGCCGCCAAAGGACGGATCTGGGTGATCGCCCGTCCGTCGGGACGCTTATGATCCTTGAGGATCATCTTCCGCACTGTTTTCTTCTGATACTGATATACCGCTTCGGAAAGGAGCGCAAGCCACTCCTCATTATCCGCGAAGGCCGCTTCCAGCTTCTCGGTAATCTGCCTGATATTTTCTTCCCTCTCCTGCTTCACATCGGTGAACACCGCTTCCTCCATCTGTGCGGGAGGTACGATCTCCCGGATGGCCGCAAAGAGCTCTTCCGGCACCGCACAGCTGGTGTATTCATGTTTGGGTTTTCCAACCTCCGCCACGATGTTGTTGATGAACGCAATGATGGTCTGGTTCACCTCATGGGCCAGATAGATCGCTTCGATCATCTTCTTTTCCGGTACTTCGTTCGCACCGGCTTCGATCATGATAACCTTCTCCGCCGTGGAGGCCACCGTCAGATTCAAATCCCCTTTCTTCCACTGCTCCTGGGTAGGGTTTAAAATGAATTCCCCGTCGATCATGCCCACCTGCGTCATTGCACAGGGACCGTCAAAGGGGATATCGGAAATGCTGGCAGCGATGGCGGAACCCAGCATGGCCAGCAGCTCGGGCCGGCAGGCAGGATCCACGGAAAGCACCAAATTGTTTAACGTCACATCGTTCCTATAATCCTTAGGGAACAAGGGACGCATGGGGCGGTCAATCACGCGGCTGGTCAAAACCGAATTTTCGCTGGCCTTTCCCTCACGCTTGTTAAATCCGCCGGGAATCTTTCCGACGGAATATAATTTTTCTTCAAATTCCACGCTCAGGGGGAAGAAATCGATCCCGTCCCTGGGCTTATCGCTCGCCGTTGCAGTGGATAAAACCGTCGTTTCCCCGTAATGCATGAACGCCGCGCCGTTTGCCTGTGCCGCCACTCTGCCGATATCCACGCTCAGCGTACGGCCGGCCAGTTCCATAGAATACGTCTTATACATCTTCTCTCTCCTTCTTGTCTCCATTTCTCTGCAGCTTTCCCAATCCAGGCAGAAGATGCCGAAACTACTGACAAACACACTTTCCGGCAAATATGCTTGTCAGTGGTCTCGGAATCACTCTTCCGCCCCGAATCGGTCCGTCTGCATACCGTCAGTTTCCCATCTGCGGAAATAAGGCGGAAGATCCCGGGAATACCCGGAATCAACTCCGCCTTTCCGTTTTCCTTTTACTTTCTGATTCCAAGCCTCTCAATCAAGGTACGATATCTCTCGATATCCTTCTTCTTCAGATAATCCAGAAGGCCTCTTCTCTGACCGACCATCTTCAGAAGGCCTCTTCTGGAATGGTGATCCTTGGGATTCTCCTGCAAATGGGCCGTCAGCTCCTTGATCCTCTCGGTCAGAATCGCGATCTGAACCTCCGGAGAACCGGTATCGCCTTCGCTTCTCGCATACTCCTTGATAATGGCTTCTTTCTTTTCCTTGACAATCATTTCTTTCTCCTTTCCGCAATAACCGCCGGATGCCGGGATGGGGTCGGAGCCTCCTTCATCCAAGCAACGGCTGAATTCATACTTGGTTAGTATATCACAACACTTTCGGGCTGTAAACAGTTTTCCCGGATTTTTCCGCGACAAATGCGGGGAACGGCCCTAATGCCCCTGTGACGCCCCTGCCCGGCCCCGCAGCGCGTGGTGATCCATCGGGGACCATCCAAAAAAGCGGTGCACACCCCAAAGGAATGTACACCGCCTTCCCCTTTCAGTCTCTTACAGCGTTCCCGTCGTGAACAGGCCTCTCACATGGGATACTTCCTCCGCACTGGCCTTCTGGGCCGGAACATAATAGGATTTCTCCCTTGCGATTTCATAAAGCTGCTCCTGCGACTGTTCACAGGCATTTCTCATCTGTCGCAGCGTGGTTTTCAATTCCTTATTTTCCGTCTGAGCGATCATTTCTCCGAAACGGGTCAGTTCCCCGTTAATTCCGGTCAGCGTATCCGCTACCATTGTCTTTTCCTGCATCATGTCACCTTTTCCCTTTCCGCCGCCTTATCGCGGCTTTTACTGCAAAAATTTCATCAGCTGCTGCCTGTTCTCCATCGCGGATTTTGCACCCTGCTCGAAGAACTGCTTGACTTTTTCATCCTGTGCACAGGATGCATACTCTTTCATCTTGCAGTGGGTGGTATCATAGCCGCCAATCAGGTGGCGCAGGTTCTGCAGGTCGAGTTCCGATAAATTTGCCATTTTCCTTCCTCCATTCTTTGACGCGCATGAAAGCGATCTGTCTTTTACGCCTTTATTCTGCGCCGAAAGGAATATGGCTATGCAGATAAAAAAATCCATTTTCTGCCAAAACGGGCTCTTATTCGATTCCCAGCTGTGCATAAGGAACGACGATTTCCGTAAAGCCCGCCGCATAGGGTGCGATTTCATAGGGCTGCATATAAAATACGACGCCTTCCTCATTCAGATAGAAATTGGAAGTAAAATCATTCTTTTGGGCAAGCGTGTCCGCCGCTTCGGGGAAAAACTTGTTTTCGCTGTCATTTTCCACCAATTCCAGGAACATACCGCGCATTTTATCGTTCAGATCCTGAGCGGACATGCCGGTTAAGTCTTCCAAAGTGATCTCCTTTCCCGTTTCGGGATTAAACATATGGTTTTCCCGCCCGGGCATCCCGTGTGCTCCTCCCGAATAGGAATAGAAAGACTGGTAAACCGATATCACTCTCGGGCGGATGGTCACGCTTTCCAGCGTAAAGTCCTCCTCACTGGCAGGGAAATCCGCGAACTCCGGATCATTCTTTAACTCCAGAGCGGATTTTACGATGGATTCCGGATCGTCTTCGTACGCCTCCAGGCGATCGGACACCCACTCTTCATAAAACGCATTTATCATTTCCACCGTATCGGAATCCCCTGCAAATACGGGATATACCAACTTGACGGTACAGGCGGTTTCCCCCGCATCCGTCTCCCAGACTTTTTCCAAAACGTTTTCTTGGTAGGACAGTTTCTCCATACCGCCATCCGATACCGTTTCCTGTGCGCTTTCGTCTTCCGAACTGCCTTCCTGCAGGGTTTCCTGTTCCGGAGCTTCCGAAACCGCTTCCACAGATGTCTCCTCGCTTTCCTGCTCTTCTCCGGAGGCCTCGGACTCAGTTTCCGACTCGATATGCACCGGCTCCTCCTTTGCCTTTTCGGAGGCGCATCCCGTCAGGCAAACTGCAGCAGCCAATATAAAACAGATCTTTTTCATAACTCTTTTTAAACTCCTTTTGTTCGTATTCGAGGGCATTCCAAAATAATGACCGTACCGGCCGGTTCCCGCGGCAGTTTACCTCCTATGAGGCAGTCCGGTTCGTAACAGGAATGCACCCAAATACATCCGGCGCTCTGCCGCTGCGCCGGATGTATGTTCCCATCCAAACTCCATGCCGCATCCTCTGCGGCTCTTCAATGCGAAATTAACAAAGATAATTCGTATCTGCAATCCCTCAGCAGTTATCCGATCAGCCAATCGTACATCTCCTGATATTTTTGTGCCGATACCTCCCATGAGAAATCCACCGCCATTCCGCGGTCCACGATCTTATTCCATTCCCGTTTCTTATCGTAGTAGATCCGCTCCGCATAGCGTATGGTACCCAGCATCTCATGGGCATTATAATTGGTGAAGCTGAAGCCGGTGCCCGTGCTTTCAAACTCGTTATAGGGCTGAACCGTATCCTTCAGTCCGCCCGTTTCCCGAACGATAGGAACCGTTCCATAACGCAGGGACATGAGCTGGCTCAGGCCGCAGGGCTCAAAGAGGGAGGGCATCAGGAACGCATCGCTGGACGCATAGATGCGGTGGGAGACCTGCTCGGAATAATAGATCTGAGCGGAAACCTTACCCTGATATTTCCATGCGAAGTGGCGGAACATATTTTCGTAGCGTTCCTCACCGGTTCCGAGCACGATGAGCTGTATGTTGTCCTGACAGAGTTCATCCATCACATAGGCCACCAGGTCGAAGCCCTTCTGGTCCGTAAGGCGGGAAACCACACCCAGGAGCATGGCCTTGTCATCCTGATTCAGGCCAAAATCCGCCTGCAGGGCACGTTTATTCTTCACCTTTTCCTTGCGGAAATTGATCCGGTTATAGGGGTGTGTGATGTAATGATCCGTCTCCGGATTGAATTCTTCATAATCAATGCCGTTTACGATACCGCGCAGGTCATTGCTGCGCGCGCGCATCAGTCCGTCCAGGCTTTCTCCGTAGAAGGGAGTTTTGATCTCTTCCGCATAGGTATCGCTCACCGTCGTGATCGCGTCCGCATATACCAGGCCGCCCTTCAGCAGGTTGGCATCCTTATAAGCCTCCAGCTTATCCGGCGTAAAGAACGAAGAAGGAAGTCCCGTGATCTCCTGTACACCCTTGATATTCCATTTCCCCTGGAATTTCAGGTTATGGATCGTTATCACGGTCTTAATCCCCCGATAGAAATCGCTTCCCTGGAACCTTTCATGCAGATACACGGGCACCAGGCCGGTCTGCCAGTCATGGCAATGGATCAGGTCAGGCCGGAAATCGATGACAGGGAGGATGGAAAGAGCCGCCTTTGAAAAGAATGCAAATTTCTCGATTTCAAAGAGCGCGTTGTCGCTGTAGATTTTAAATCCGTTAAAATAGAACTCATTGTCGATGAAATAATATTTCACCCCGTCTACTTCCGCTTCCAGAATCCCCACATACTGATTCTGCCAATGGAAATCCATATAGAAATGAGTCCTATAGGTCAGTTTGTCCTTCATTTCCTGGGTCATGCATACATATTTTGGCAGGATCACGCGCACATCATAATATTTTTTATCAATACATTTCGGCAGGGAACCAACCACATCCGCCAGGCCGCCCGTTTTGATGAACGGTACGCCTTCTGAAGCCACAAACAAAATATTTCTCATTTTCCAACCTCCCGTAATCTATAATATCCTTGACCTTGCCTGTCAGGTTTATGGTTATTATACAACATTACGGCGATTATTAAAAGGCTAATTTTTATACTGGAGCCTTATTTTATCCGCAATGAGTGCAATAAACTCCGAATTTGTCGGTTTTCCCTTTCCCGTGTTGATGGTATAGCCGAACAATGCGTCCAGGGTCTCCATCCTTCCCCGGTTCCAGGCCACCTCGATCGCGTGCCTGATAGCGCGTTCCACCCGGCTGGACGTGGTCTGGTACTTCCTGGCTATGGTCGGATAAAGGATTTTAGTGATGGAATTGAGCATCTCGATATCCTCCACCGACATCATAATCGCTTCTCTCAGATACTGGTAACCCTTGATATGGGCGGGGACACCGATCTCGTGTATCATGTCCGTCACATCTTTCTCCAGATTCCGGACCGTCGTCTCCTCCGGTTCCCTCTCTTCCCCTGCCGGAAATTCCGAAACCGCATTTTTGGCTGCGGGGACAGTGATCATAATCTGAAATTCCTTATTCGTCTTCATCAGATCCGTCAGAATCTGGACCACTCTTTCATTGTCTTTTCCCGTATTCATGCGTACCTGTTCCATGATTCCTCCAATTCTGCCGCCGCATGCGGCGTTAACCATTCAACAGAAATCCTTTTCTTTCTGTCTCTTACTCCAACAATTATATAAGAATGACAAATTATGGCAACCTTATTTTGCCGCACAAAACGAGCGTTATTGCCCGTTTTCCCGTGCTTTCGACCTTCCGTGTTCTCCCTTCGGCGCGAAAAAAGGGGAAACGGTACGATCGTTTCAAAAAAAGCGCAAAAAAGGAACCGCCTTCCGACGGTTCCCCCATTATTCCACTTTTACGTCAACGTTCACGATCTGACCGCCGCTGTAAGAGCTTTTGGCATAGGCGGCCTGTGCCTTCGCTCTCCTGACTTTGCGCGCCTCCGGAGTGACCTCCGCTTCGATACGGCTCATTTCCCGCCGGGCAAAAATGATCTCTGCCCTCTCGATCTCCGGACTGACGCCGACATCCTTCCCGGAAGAAGGCTCTGCACCGTCGGCCGTTTCCCGTCTTTCGACTCCCGTTTTTTCTCCCGTGTCTTCCGTTTCCTTTGCGGCTTCCTCCACGGCCTTTTCGGCCGCTTCCTCTGCCGTATCGTCCATAGGATCCTCTATACCCATTTCGGCCTTCTTCGCCTTTTCCATTTCCTTCTCGGCCTTTAGGCGCTCCGCCTCCGTAGGAAGCCTCTTATATTCCCCGCTTTCCACATATTTTCGCTCTGTATCGCCCAAAGCCTGATTCCTTTGCAGCTCCTGCATCATGAGTTCCAGCTTTTTCCCCTTGGGGATATTGGGATTCGACTCGATTTCTTTTACGGAAGCCATGGCGGATGCGGCATGGGCCATTTTCACCCGCTGCACCTCTTCCTTGGTCCTGCACTGCTTCAATTCCCTCTCGTAAGCCTCCCGCTCCATTTCAATGGCCCTTGCCTTTTGATAGGTTTCCGGGGCATGCTCCTTCAGATATGCCATCTCTTCGGCGGAAAGCTTCTTACCGCCCATCATCTTCGACTGAATCGTCTGCATCATCCGGGAAGAGGCGCCCTTTTGGGCTTTTGCCCCGCCTGCTGCGGAATCCTTCATCCGTTCCTCCACGGATTTGGCGCCCGACGCATAATTTCCGGAGGCCTGTTTTTCCTTCCACTTCATCTGCATCTTCATATTCGATGTATAAGTATTCAGCGAACTGATCATCATTACGTTCATATTAATCTCCATTCCGGAGCGTTTACGTAACGGGTTATGCCGTCACACTAATCTCCATTCCGCGTCCTATGCGGCAACTCGATGAGAAATCGCGTATGCGATTTCACGTCTGTGATCCCATTTGGGCTGCCTGCAGCACAAATGTCGGTTGAAAAAGGGCCATCAGGTCTTTTCTCAACCTATCCACCATTCCACCGCCGCAAGGCGGCTCTCAATTCAGAGGGAACTTTGTGCGACAGCACAAATTCCCGGTTGAAAAAAGGCCATCAGGCCTTTTTTCAACCTATCCCCTCCCCCGGATCCGTCTCATCTATATATTAAAAATATCGGCGGCAGGGGGAAAAAAATAATCAGAAATAACAAACGCCGTTAGAATCCGCCCGTTTTTATGCGGATTCTAACGGCGTTTGGATTACGTTTCCAACCCTGCTCACTGTGGGAAGCGCCTGCGATACCCTTTCTCTAAAAAGGCTGGAACAAAATTCCCGGCTGCCTCCTTCAGAGAATTGTTCCCTATGGCTTCACCACGATATTAATGATCTTTCCGGGCACATAGATTTCCTTTACGATTTTACCCGAAAGCCTGTCTGCCACCGCTTCCCTTCCTGCGGCAAGAGCGTCCTCCTTCGTCACATCCGCGGGGACCTTCACCGTGGCGCGTACCTTTCCGTTTACCTGTACGGCCACCTCAATCACCGTCTCCACGGTTTTGGCTTCCTCCCATACCGGCCACGCCGCCTGATACAGCCTGCCGCCGTACCCCATCGTCTCCCAGAGTTCCTCGGTAATATGGGGGGCCACCGGATTTAAGAGCAGAAGAAGGGTTTTGAATTCATCCCTGGTCACCCGCCCTGCCCTGTAGAAATCGTTGATCAGGGACATCAATGCGGCAATGCCCGTATTGTATTTCAGATTTTCATAGTCTCCGGAGACCTTCTTGATGGTCTGATGCATCCTGGTTTCCAGTTCCGCGGAAAATCCCGTCTCCTCCGTCACCAGCTCCTGAAGCTTCCATACGCGTTCCAGAAATCTGCGGCAGCCCCGTACGCCCTCCTGGCTCCATGCGGCGCTTAAATCAAACGCGCCGATAAACATTTCGTAGGTACGCAGGGTATCCGCGCCGAACTCCCCGACAATATCGTCGGGATTCACCACGTTCCCCCGGGATTTGCTCATCTTTTCCCCGTTTTCTCCAAGGATCATGCCGTGGGACGTTCTCTTCTGATAGGGTTCCGGACAGGGAACGATCCCCTCGTCGTACAGGAACCTGTGCCAGAACCTGGAATAAAGAAGATGCAGTGTGGTGTGTTCCATACCGCCGTTATACCAGTCCACCGGCATCCAGTAGCGCAGCGCTTCCGGGCTTGCGAGCGCATGATCGTTCTTCGGATCTGTATAGCGCAGGAAATACCAGGACGAACCCGCCCACTGGGGCATGGTATCCGTCTCCCGTTCTGCCGCTCCCTTACAGCAGGGACATGTGGTCTCCACCCATTCCCGCATGGCGGCCAGGGGGGATTCCCCGTTATCCGTAGGCATATAACTCTCCACCTCCGGCAGCTCTAAGGGCAGTTCTTCTTCCGGAACGGGAACATAACCGCACTTAGGGCAATGGATAATCGGGATCGGCTCCCCCCAGTAACGCTGCCTGGAAAAGACCCAGTCTCTCAGCTTATAGTTTTTCTTCGGCTTCCCGATGCCCTTCTTTTCCAAAAATTCCGTGATGGCCTCTTTGGCCTGCTCCACTTCCATTCCGTTTAAGAATCCGGAGTTCACCAGTCTGCCAGTCGCCACATCCGTAAACGCCGCTTCGTTCACATCCACGGCCCCCTGGCTGCTTTCCACCACCTGGATGATGGGCATGTCAAATTTCTTGGCGAATTCCCAGTCCCTTTCGTCATGGGCGGGTACGGCCATGATGGCGCCCGTCCCGTAGCTCATCAGCACATAGTCGGAAACCCAGATCGGGATTTCCGTCTCGTTTACCGGATTGACCGCCGTTAAGCCCTGAATCCTTACCCCCGTCTTTTCCTTGGCCAGCTCGGAACGCTCAAAATCCGATTTCCTGGCCGCCTGCTCCTGATAGGAACGGATCTCGTCCAGGTTTGCGATCTGGTCCGCAAACTTTTCGATATAGGGATGTTCCGGGGAAATGACCATATAGGTCACGCCGAACAGGGTATCCGGCCTGGTGGTATAGATACGGAGTTTTTCTTCCTTTCCCTTGATGGAAAAATCCACCTCCGCACCCTGGGAACGGCCGATCCAGTTTTTCTGTGATACCTTTACCCTCTCGATATAATCCACGTCTGCCAGCCCGTCGATCAGCTGATCCGCATATTCGGTGATTTTCAGCATCCACTGGCTCTTCACCTTCCGTACCACCTCGGAACCGCAGCGCTCGCAGACGCCGTTCACCACTTCCTCGTTGGCCAGTCCCACCTTGCAGGAGGTACACCAGTTGATGGGCATTTCCGATTTATATGCCAGACCCGCTTTGAATAATTTCAGGAAAATCCACTGTGTCCATTTATAGTAGCCCGGATCCGTGGTATTGACCTCCCGTTCCCAGTCAAAGGAGTACCCCAGGGACTGAAGCTGATCCTTGAATCTTTTCACGTTATTTTTCGTCACAATCCTGGGATGGATATGATTTTTGATGGCATAGTTCTCCGTGGGAAGCCCGAAAGCATCCCAGCCCATGGGATAGAGCACATTATAGCCTTCCATCCTCCTTTTCCTGGCCACGATGTCCAGCGCGGTATAGGGACGGGGATGTCCCACATGGAGCCCCTGGCCAGAAGGATACGGAAATTCCACCAGCGCATAATACTTCGGCCTGGAATAATCGTCCGTTGCGGCGAACGCCCTTTCCTCCTCCCATATCTTCTGCCATTTTCTCTCGATTTCCTTGGGATTATAAACCTTTTCCATTGAATGACCTTTCCGGGCGGAAGCCTTGGCGCCGGGCCTGCCCATTTCATTTTCATGCATTTTATCGTTACATTGTAATTTTGTCAAGGGACGCAGGAAACCGCTCAGGGCAAACGCGCGAATGGCCTTGAGGCCCCTGCGCCCCCTGCCCTGCCCCTCAGCCGGCCGGACCGTTTTCGTCCGAGATCTCACGCACCGGATTCAAACCGTAATTATCCTCATAAACCAGCGTGATCCTGTCGCCTTCCCGATAACGGATAATCCGGTATAATTCTTCCTCCGTCACATTCACATCGAAGATATCCTCCTGCCCTTCCAGGCAGATATAATAATGGGTGCTCCCCTCCACCGTCACCGCGGCGATCCTCTCGATCACGCCGGAAACCGTGGGATAATCCTCGGTGTTCTTGCTCACGATCCCGTTGGTAGCCAGCAGGCCGTTATAGTTTTTCTCGCATTCCCGGATGGTATCCCCGATCGCCACCCACTGATATTTCTGCACGTTAACCATGGCATACTTTTTCACCAGTCCGGCCGCGTCTTTGAGCGCCATGAAATAAGTGGGCTCGTCCGCGATATTCAAAAGCAGGGGAAATGTGGCCCGATAGCCCAGATTCTGCACCTGGCCCTCCGCCGAGGACATGGCGGACATTTCCGTTGCCCCTTCCACCTTATAATATCGGGTTTCCATAGTCCTCTGGTTCATCAGGACAAAGCCCACATTGGACTGGTCCCCGTTCACGGAAGTGATCCCGGTATACACCCATACGTCATCGTCAAGGGCGATATAATTATAACCGTTGGTGGTGACCAGGCAATCCCTCTGTCCCAATACGCTGTTGAAAAACCCATGCTGGTACAGTCCATGATAATCATACAGCTGCATCAAAAGCTCCGCGGAATACACCTTATCGATCCACTGCGGCACCTCCGCCACATCGTAATCCGTACATTCCCCTGTCACGGCGTTTACCAGGACCACCCTTCCCACGGTTTCTCCCCCGAACAGGCCTATATTGAATTTCTTTACGGGACATACCCAATAGGGTACGCCCTCGTCGTCGATTTCAAAGAAGAGCTGATCGCTGAAAATATACGTGGGATAGCGGAAGCGCAGATGACGGTACAGATTTCTGTTAAAATACTCCGACTTGGAATACTTGATTCCTTCCTCCAGCATCACGCATTCCGTATCCTGGGTCGTCATATCGATACGGATATATGCCGGAATCCCGTTTTTCTGATTGGTGAACCACTTAATCGGGCTCGCATATTCCAACGGTGTTACCCTGACCGGAACGCCGTTATAGTTGAGCTGGGTATAATCGTCCGCCACTTCAAACTGGGAAACCATATCCACCAGGCTTCCCATCTTGCGGTCTCCCAGAAGGGCAGCCGAATCCTTGTCCAAAAGCGGAATGGTCCTATAATCCACTTCCCGGATGTCGTCAGTAAAATTTCTGTCTTCCAGGGTCAGCAGTCTCTGGTACTTTCCCGCATTCACGATAGGGGAGGACAGGATGGAGCCAACGGCATAGGCGGCGGCCAGCGCGACCAGCAAAAGTCCCATCCCCTTTAAGGCCTTGTACTCCTTAAAACGTTCAAAATACACTCTCCCATCCGACACCACCGGGTCTTTCCTCACCTTGCGGATGAGGTAGATCCCCATGGCGGCGATCACGATCACCATGAGAAAGAGCCAAAATCCGCCGGAATGGATGTTGATGGCAGGCAGCGTAATGTAATAATACACAAATGCTGCAGCCAGGGCAGCCACCCCGCAGACGGTATATAAAATACCTTTTTTCATATTCTTTCGCTTTCCTCCTTTTTAAAGCCTGTCCCTGTTTTCCCGTTCTTTGGCAGGTACAAGCAGTTCCACGGGATATCTTACCATAGAATCCGTCCCGTTTCCAGTCCCTGGACAAAACTTTCAGGGCAATACCGCTGCCCTGTAGAATATTTCCGAAAAAAAGGGGCGCCGGCGAATCCCCCAACGCGCCGGCGCCCCACCCCAATATACTTTTTCTAAAAAAGGCCTTATTCGTCGCTTCCTTCCGCAACCTTGGCAGCTCTCGCAGCGACTTCCTTTTCCTGAATATCCGAAGGAGCCTGCTCATAGCGGACGAACTCATAGGAATAATCTCCTCTGCCGCCCGTCATGGAACGCAGATCCGTACAATAACCGTACATCTCCATCATCGGGACTTCTGCTTCCACCGTCTGCTTGCCGCCCACCACGGGGTTCATCCCCAGCACACGGCCGCGGCGCTTGTTCAGGTCGCCCATCACGTCGCCGGTATACTGGTCCGGCACGGTTACTTTCACGGAAGCGATAGGCTCCAGCAGGACCGGACCCGCCTCCATGAAGCCCTTTTTAAATGCCTGGCTTGCAGCCATCTTGAAGGCCATTTCGGAGGAATCCACCGGATGGTAGGATCCGTCGTACAGAACCGCCTTCACGCCGACCACGGGATAAGCCGCCATCGGACCCTTTAAAACGGATTCCTGGATACCCTTTTCCACCGCCGGGAAATAGTTCTTCGGAATGGCTCCGCCGACTACCACCTGTTCAAACACATACGGCTGTTCCAGATCACCGGAGGGCTCAAAACGCATCTTCACGTGGCCGTACTGCCCGTGGCCGCCGGTCTGTTTCTTATATTTGTATTCCACATCGGATTTCTTCCGAATCGTTTCGCGGAAGGCCACCTTCGGCTGGCTCAGTTCCACTTCCACCTTGTATTCATTGAGCAGGCGGCTGACAATTACATCCAGATGCTGATCTCCCATGCCGTACAGCAGAGTCTGACGATTCTCGGAATCGTTTACCGCTTTCAGGGTCTGATCCTCATGCATCATCTTGGTCAGAGACTGGGCCACCTTGTCGATATCCGCCTTGTTCTTCGCCTTGTATCTCTTATATGTATAAGGAACGGAAATCTCCGTCTTGCCATATTCCACCGGAACATTCTTGGTGGAAAGGGTATTCCCCGTCCTGGCGGCCGTCAGCTTGGCCAGAGCTCCGATATCTCCCGCATGCAGTTCGGAAACCTCCAAAGGTTTGCTTCCCTGCATCACATAGAGTTTGCCGATCTTTTCCTCGATATCCTTATCATAATTAAGCATCAGGTCATCCTGCTTCAGTACGCCGGAACATACTTTGATCAGGGAATATTTCCCGATGAAAGGATCCACGATGGTCTTGAAAATATAGGCGCTCTTCGCTTTGGAAAAATCGTAGTTGGCCTGGAAGACCTCCTTCGTCTTCATGTTCACGCCGGCGATTTCCCGGTTCTCCGGGCTGGGAAGATATTTCACGATATCGTCCAGCAGCGTATAGATCCCCTGGCAAAGCACGTTGGAGCCCATGGACATGGGAACGATGCTCCCGTCGTTTATATTGGTTCTCATGGCCGCCCTGATCTCCGCCTCGGAGAAAGTCTCCCCGCCGAAATACCGCTCCATGAACTCTTCGCTGGTTTCCGCCACAGCCTCCATCAGCGTATCGCGGCACATCTGCAGATTAGCCTGATTATACTCGGGGATCTCGCACTCTACGACCTCTTTTCCCTGCCACCTGTGGCCCGTCTCGGAAATCACGTTGACATATCCCACGAACTTCTCGTTTTCACGGATCGGAAGATGGAACGGGGCGATCTTCTTCCCATATAATTCCGTCATATCCTCCACCACCTGACGATAGGAGGCATTGTCAATATCCATATCCGTTACGAATACCATGCGGGGAAGCTTATATTTATCGCAGAGCTCCCATGCCTTCTGCGTGCCTACTTCCACCCCGGCCTTACCGGACACCACGATGATCGCCGCATCGGCCGCACCCACAGCCTCTTCCACTTCACCTACGAAATCAAAGAAACCGGGCGTGTCCAATATATTGATCTTCACACCTTCCCACTCGATCGGGACAACGGATGTGCTGATTGAGAACTTTCTCTTCTGCTCTTCCTTTCCAAAATCGCTGACCGTGTTCCCGTCAACCACTTTTCCCATTCTGGATGTAATGCCCGACAGATACGCCATCGCCTCGACCAGGCTCGTTTTGCCTGATCCACCATGTCCCAAAAGAACAACGTTGCGGATCTTGTCTGTTGTGTAAATATTCATACTGCGTCCCTCCGTTATGCGATTTCCGGGATTTCTGTCAAAGTCCCCAATCAATTTACGCCGTTCTCATACTCCTCCAGAACCCCATTAAGGATATTTTACTAAAAGTCCGGAAATATAGCAAGTAAAATTCCACGAAATTGACAGATTATTTTAGAAACGGGGGCTTGTTTTCTGCATATCGTTGTTTAGATCAGCTCATGAGAGGCCCTGCGGCCCCTGCGCCGCAGGGCCGGGCAGGGGTGGCGCAGGGGCCGCAGGGCCCTTCATGCGTTTGGCCTGTCTTGCGTCGATGTACGGTTGACTTTCGCGCTTTAAAGTGCTATATTATCGGAGGGATATCCATTACAGCGAAGCAAAAAGAGGGAGCCTTCTTTCCCGGCTGTAAGGAATATCGACCATAAATATATTGTCGCAGAAAGGGAGATCACGTTTATGATCATCGTAATGAAGCCGCAGGCAGCGGCCGAAAGCATAAAGGCAGTTACCGAGTATATTGAACACAACGGCTTAAATACCCACCTTTCCCAGGGAACGGAGGTTACCATCATCGGCATCGTGGGCGATAAAAGCCGTCTGTCCACGGAGAACCTCGTCAGCTTCAAGGACGTGGACCGTATCGTACCCGTGACGGAAAGCTATAAGCTCGCCAACAGGAAATTCCATCCGGAGCCTTCCTCCGTAAAAGTCGGAAATATTTCCATCGGACCGGGCAGCCTGAACATCATGGCAGGCCCGTGCGCCGTGGAAAGTAAAGGGCAGCTCATGGAGATCGCCCATGCGGTGAAGGCGGCAGGAGCCACCATCCTGCGCGGAGGAGCCTATAAGCCAAGGACCTCTCCTTATTCCTTCCAGGGACTGGAGGAGGAGGGACTGCGTTATATGCAGGAGGCCGGGGAAGAAACCGGCCTTGCGACCATCTGCGAAGTAGTCAGCCGGGAGGCCATCGAAGCCGCCGTCAAATACGTGGATATGATCCAAATCGGCGCGCGCAATATGCAGAATTTCATTCTTTTAAAGGAAGCGGGCCGTTCCGGACTGCCGGTGCTTTTAAAAAGAGGTCTGAGCGCCACGGTGGAAGAATGGCTGAATGCGGCGGAATATATCATTGCGGAGGGCAATCCCAATGTAATCCTTTGCGAACGGGGAATCCGTACCTTCGAAACGGCCACCCGGAACACCCTGGATCTGAGCGCGGTTCCTGTCCTGAAGGAAAAGACCCACCTCCCCGTTATCGTGGATCCCTCCCATGCCACCGGCGTCTACCGGTACGTTGCGCCTCTGGCCAAGGCAGCGGTGGCCTGCGGCGCCGACGGACTGATGATCGAGGTACATAACGACCCCGCCCATGCCCTCTCGGACGGCCCCCAATCCCTCACCTTTGAAAAATTCGGTCGTCTGACGGAAGAACTCGCGCCCTATGCCAGACTGGCCGCGCGCAGCTTTCAGGGATCGGAGGAATAGGAAACGGAGTCGAATAAAGGAGCAGTGCGAACAATAAGCCCGACGGCTTATTGTTTCACAGGCGAATCTGGTTCGCCTGGCTGTTTGCGCCGGAGCGTCGCAAATAGCTTTGACGGCAGATCGCCCCGCCGCGTAAACGCTCCGGAATGGAGATTTTTATGAACCGAACGATTTTTTCTTTTCTGGGCCTGGGGCTCATCGGAGGCTCCATCGCCAGGGCCTTGAGAAACGCATACCCCGAATGTATCATCCGCGCCTACGACAAGGGGGAAGAGACTCTGGAGCTTGCCCTTTCGGAAGGCATCGCAGACGAGACTTTCCCCGTCCTGGACGAGGCTTCCGGAACGAGACTGTGTCAAAGCGGCTATCTCTTCCTATGCGCCCCGGTTTCCCATAATAACGAGAACCTTCTCCGAATCCGGCCCTATCTGCATCCGGACACCGTTTTAACGGACGTGGGAAGCGTCAAAACAGGCATTCATGAACAGATTTGCCGTCTGGGCCTGGGATCAAGCTTCATAGGCGGCCATCCCATGGCCGGAAGCGAACGGATCGGTTTTCGTAACTCCAGGGCCTCCCTTTTGGAAAACGCTTATTATATCCTGACACCGGCGGAGGGGGTATCGGAGGAAAAAGTGGACCGTTATGCGGCTCTCGTCCGGGCCATGGGGGCAATTCCCCTCCGTATGGATTACAGGCAGCATGACTATGTAACCGCTGCGGTGAGCCATTTACCCCATATCGTCGCCTCTTCCCTGGTCAATCTGGTCAGGGACAGCGACAGTGAAGACGGTATCATGAAAATGATCGCCGCGGGAGGCTTCAAAGACATTACGCGGATCGCCTCCTCTTCCACCGTAATGTGGCAGCAAATATGTATGACCAATTCGGTCAATATATCTGATCTGCTCGGTCAATATATCGAAAGCCTGCAGGCCGTCCGGGATGGGATTGACCGTTTGGATTCGGATCAGCTTTATTCCTTTCTGGACGGTGCCAGAAGCTATCGGGAATCTTTGAGCGATGCTTCCAGCGGCCCTATCAAGAAATCCTATACCGTACATGTGGAAATTCCGGACGAAGCCGGATCTCTCGCCGCGGTTGCCACTCTGCTCGCTTTAAATCAGATCAGTATTAAAAATATCGGCATTACTCATAACCGGGAATCCCAGGATGGAGTGCTGCGCATCGAGTTTTATACTCCGAACGCCATCGATCAGGCCGTCCGGCTGCTTGAAAACCGCGGCTACACCGTTTTCCCGGAATAAAGCTCCCTATATATGTGTGAGAATAAACTCCCCTTCTCCCTCCAGCAGGAGCTTTCGTTCCCCCGCCGGTACAAACAGGCTTTCCCCTGCCCGAAAAACCAGTTCTTCCCCGCTCTCCCGGCAGCGTATCTTCCCGTCTCCGGCAACGCATAGTATGGACCAGAAGGAATTGCCGTCCGTCTCCAGGGTATAACTCCCCCGGAGACGGCAGCTGATACATTCGAAATATTTGCATCTCCCCAGAATACGCAGGGTGTATGCCTGCCTTTCCACGGTTTCGCTTTCAAAGCGCTGTACCCGATATCCGGAATAATCCATGACCTCCAGCGCCTTTTGCAGATGCAGTTCCCTGTAATTGCCGTATTTATCCTTTCTGTTGTAGTCGTACAAACGGTAGGTACATACGGACGATTGCTGGATCTCGCAGATCAGGCTTCCCTTTCCGATGGCATGCACGGTGCCGGCCGGGATGAAATAGGCCTCCCCGGGGCGGATGGGCACTCGGTTCAAAAGCTCCAGAACGGTATCCTGCCGGATCGCTTCCTCCACCTCCTGTCTGGTCACGTCCCTGCGAAACCCGCAGTAAAGGCAGGCATCCGGTTCGCACTGCAGAATATACCACAGCTCGTTTTTTCCGTATTCGTTCTCATGCTCCAGCGCATATACATCGTCCGGATGCACCTGAACCGACAGGTTTTCTCTGGCGTCGATGAGCTTAACCAGGATGGGGAACCGTTCCAGGGACTGGCATTTCCATCCCCATCCTTCTTTGCCGATGCGCTCCAGATATTCCGCGAAAAGCATTCCTTTGTGCCGTCCGGATGCCACGATGCTCTGCCCCTCCTTATGGGCGGACAGTTCCCAGCTCTCCGCAACCAGATCGTAATCGCATTTTTTTCCGTAAATATCCCGCAGCCTGGTTCCGCCCCACAGATAGTCCTTGAAAGCAGGGAGCAGGCGGACAAAGGGTTCTACCCGATAACCCAGCTCCGCTTCCGTCAGGTCACGGCTCCGTATAGAGATCAGGTCCTGTTCCTCCACCGCTTCTCCCGTGGATATCTCCATGAAAACCAGCGGCTCTTCCCCCACATTGGAAATCTGGTGCGTCGTATTCTCCGCGACCTCGATGCTGTCGTTGGCCCCATAGAGTGCCTCCCTGTCCTCCAGCCGGATCCGCGCTTTTCCGCACACGATGATCCAATGCTCTGTCCTTCTGGCATGCCTGTGCGCATAAATGGTCTTCCCTTCCCGAATGACCACCTTACGCACCACATATCTGGATTCCACATTCAGCAGTTCGTAGGTTCCCCAGGGCTTGTATATGATCCTTCCCCGGTCAAAAAAGGCCCGTTTGTCCGGATTATCCCGCATGATTTCCTTCAGCCTGTCCGATTCCCCGGTACGGCCCACATAGACCGCGTCCTCCGTATTGATGATGGTGACGTCCTCCAGGTTATTTGCCACCACCAGCTGCCTGTCACTTCGGTTCAGAATCGTGACATCCCGGCATTCATGGGCAATCCTGTTATGCTCGTCCCATTCCAGACCCGTGAGAGTCAGATCCTCCAGGCTGCCGATATCCTGCCACAGAAAGGAACTGTGTATCACCTTACCCAGCTTTGTCCGTTCAAAAACGCTCTTTTCAATGGGAACCGCCGGAATGCGCTCCAAAACCCCTCCGGGATAATGGGTGTGCCTCCCCTTCACACTGCGCATGTAGAATGCCGCTTCACAGGAATTGTACAGCCAGGGGAAAAAGCTGCGTATTTCATGGAGAAGTGTTCCCGTGCGAAACAAAAACATCCCGCTGTTGATCAGATAATCTCCCAACCGGAAATATCCCTCTGCCGTTTTGGCATCCGGTTTTTCAATGAAGGAAATCACTTCCTCCCCCCTGCAGCGGATATACCCGAAGCGCGTTTCCGGCTTCCTGATATCCATGCCGAAAGTGACCAGGTACCCTCCCCTGGCCAGGTCGGAAGCTCTGGCCACATCGTCTTTATAACTGGGACCGTCGATCAAATGGTCGCTGGCCACGACAAACATCAGCTCCGACAGCGGGAACTGCATACAGGCCAATACGATCGCCGCCGTGGTCTTCCGCCCTTCCTCCTCCAGGACAAGGCGATAGGTGATCCCCTGGAATACCTTCATCTGATTTTCGACGATAAATTGGTATTCCTGATTCGTTACGATAATGAATTCATCACAGAAGGGAATATTTCTGGCAATGGTTTCCTGAAAGATAGAATGATCTCTCTGGATGCTGATGAACTGCTTGGGGTAATTCTTCCTGGATAAGGGCCACAGACGGTCTCCCCGCCCGCCGGCCAGCACGAGACATTTCATGATAGGATCTCCTTCGCATGCCAAGATATGGATCGATTTTCATTCAGTATAACACGGGATTTTCAGATATTCAATCATCTGTTATCAGTATCCTGCGGAGCACGTCAATCCATCCAAATCCACGACAAATGCATGCATGAACGGCCCTGTGTCCGGACGGCGCCCCTGCTCTGTCCCGCGCCTGTGGTGATCCATCGGGGACCCGCTTTCGCTCAGCCAAAAACGCAACGGTACTAAGCTCGCGTAGGACGCGCTCGCTAAGTGCCGGCGTTTTGGGATGGTCCCCTCTGTGATCACCACAGGCGCGGGACAGGGCAGGGGCGCCGTCCGGGCACAGGGCCGTTCATGCATACGTTTGTCCTGATCCGAAACGATCTCCGCCAAACCATACCTTTATCCTTAGAGAGCAACGTGCGCGAGACGCCGGGAGAAGACGGAAAACTGATGGGGAAGATGAGCAAGGACAGCGGGTGCATAGAAAAGGCATACCGGCATGCCGGACGATCTGTTCCTCCGGCTCCCGATATGCCCTGCTTTTTTCGGTTATAAAAATATCATGATCCTATCGTTTCCGGCTTTCGCTTCCCTACTGGCTCAGCATCCGTTTTACCACATAAGGGGTACGGTAGGAAGCATTGGAAATCTTGATTCCCGTCCTTTCGTTACTCGCATGGATCACCTGGCCGTTACCGATATAAATGGCTACGTGGTTCACACGGCCGTTCTTCGCATAGAATACCAAATCCCCCGGCTGCGCTTCGGAAAGGCTGATCTTCGTTCCCATGGTACTCTGCGCCGCGGCGGAATGCGGCAGGTATACGCCGTATTTACGGAATACGCTGAGTACGAAGCCGGAGCAGTCCGCTCCCTTGGTCAAGCTGGTCCCGCCCCACACATAGGGACGTCCCAGGGACTGTTTCGCAAAGTTGACCAGATCCACGCGGACATTGGACACTCCTTTACCATAAACCAGTTCCGTCTGCGTCACGGCGCGCTCCAGCTTCTTCGCGATATCCACATATTCGGCGGACACATAGGCTTCCTCATCATCCAGCATGATCTTCACCCATCCGTCCAGCTGCTCCTTCACTTCCAGTTCCTCACCCTCGGCCACCAGCGTGATGATCGGGCTCTCCGTGCTCGGCTCCTCCCGGACGCGCAGGCCTCCCGAGTTACAGACCGCCATGTACGTAGCCACTTTATCCGCCCTGTCCCTGGCCGCCTGTCCGGTGAGAAGGAAGTCCATTTTGACATAACCGCTTACCTTGCCGGAACGGATATGTGCCCAGCCGTCGGAAATCTCCAGGACCTCGCACCCGCTGTCCTTGCTCATCTTCCCCACCAGTTTTCCGTCTTCTCCCGGCGTCTCGCGCACGTTCAGATGGTCGGATACATTGGCAACCCCAAGGTTGCTGAAGCCATAGACCGCCTTGCGTTCCGCCCTGGCTTCCTCAGCCGCCGCGAGATATTCCTCTTCTTCCAGATTGGCTTCTAAAATTTCACCGACACCCGCAGACGGTATGGATAAACCCGTCTCGGAAGCAAATGCGGTAAGCCCCATCCCCCATATCATTCCGGCCGCCAAAAGCCCGGCGATTCTCGTTCTTCTTAACATAAGTAATTCCTTCTCCCGATCTATACAACACTCCGCAGAACCCTGTGTTACTTCGTATTCTTTACAGCTTCCTTTCAATTTATTACAAATTTGTTACATTTTTAGTATAATCATTTCTCATGCACTTGTCAAATAAAATCGTATATCAATATCTTCCATCTGCAAAATTCCGGTAAAAGAAGAACCGGACAACCCTATGGAATGTCCACAGTCTTCCGTCTGACACGGAAAGCGCCGCAGGTTTTATCTTCAGCCGGCGAGCACCTTCTGATCCCTTCTGCGGACATGCTCCGCATCCTCCTCCGCTTCATACAGGCAGAAAGCGATGTTGGTGGCGTGGTCCGCAACCCTCTCCAGGCCGCTCACGATATCGGAGAAGATCATGCTGGCCTCGGGCGTACATACATTTCTCGTCAGGCGTTCGATATGAGAGGTCTGGACCCGCCTCTCCAGCTCGTCGATGGAATTCTCCAGCCTCTCCACATCGCCGGCATGTCTGTCCGAACCGGTGGAAAACATCTCAAAGGCATATCGCAGGATCAGGTTGACCTTGTCCATCATCTCTCCCAGTTCCCGCTGGGCCGCTTTGCTGAAGACCACTCCCATTTCCTTCCTCTGCACCGCCGCATCCGCCACGTTTTCCGCGTGGTCTCCGATCCGTTCGATATCGTTCACGATATGAAACAGCGCGCCGATGCTTTTCTGATCCTCCAAAGGAAGCGTGGTCTGATTGATCTTCACCAGATAATCCGTAATCGCGTGATTCAAAAAATCGATATTCTTCTCCACTTCATAGACCGTCTGGATATCCTCCTCATCCAGCGTAATCAGGGCATTCATCGCCCGGTTTAGATTGTCGGCGGCCAAAGTGGCCATCCGCCCCAATTCCTTATCGGCCTCCACCACTGCGGTGGCCGGATTAAACACTGTTTTCCCTCCGATGTACTTCAACGTATAACTGTCGCGGTCGTCCGTCTTCCGCTCTTCCCCGGGTATCAACAGATAGGTCATCTTCACGATCCCCCCGGAGAAGGGGAATAAAACGATCACCTGGAAAATCTTGAAAATCGTATGGGCATTCGCCACAAGCCTTCCCGGATTATCCCCCGATACCATATGTAAAAGCGACAGCACGGGGGCCATTGCCAGCTTCAGGATCATATACATCAGGATGGTTCCGATCACGTTAAAGAGGAAATGGATCATGGCGGCCCGCTTGGCCTCCTTTTTCCCGCTCAGGCTTGCGAGCAGCGCCGAGGTGCACGCCCCTATGTTACATCCCAGGATGATGAACAGACAGATCGGAAGCTCCAAAAGCCCCTGATTGGCCATTAAAAGGACGATGCTCACCGTTACGGAGGAGCTCTGAATCACCGCTGTCAGGACGGTTCCCACCAGAATCGCCAAAATGGGGCTGCGCAGGGAGGATAAGATCCACACGATCTGCTGCATATCCCGCATGCCGGACATGGCGCCCGACATTCCCGACAATCCCATGAAAAGGATACCGAAGCCTACGATAATATTGCTGATCTTGATAACGGACTGCTTTGTGGAAAACATGACTCCCAGGACACCCACGAGAAGGATCACCGGAGCAATTTCAGACAGGTTAAAAGATACGAGCTGAGAGGTCACCGTGGTGCCGATGTTGGCCCCGAAGATCACCCCTGCGGCCTGATTCAGATTCATCAGGCCCGAATTTACAAAACTGACCACCATCACCGTACATGCCGATGACGACTGGATTACGGCAGTGAAGAAGACTCCCACCAGCATGCCAAAGAAAGGATTGCTGGTGAACATCTCCAGAATATCCCTCAGCTTTGCTCCGGCGGCTTTTTCGATGCTTTCGCTCATCAGATTCATTCCGAATAAAAACAGGCCCAATCCGCCTGCAAGTGAAAGCAGCATCGCACCTATACTCATTTTTCCGCATTTCCTCCCTGTCCCGCACCGGCATTCTTTTGATGCCCCAGGCACGGGATCGTATCTTTTGCCGTTCCTTCAAGTATACCCTTGCTTTATATTCTAAGGGATTCTTTGGAAAGATACAAGAGAGAAAGCGAAATTTTTCCGGATCGGCGTAACGGTTCCGCCACCCCGGCGTCCGGGATCCTGCGAGGTGGCGGAACTGTTACGCCGATCGGCTGCTCAAGAACAAAATCAGTCCGGATCCCCTGCAGTCTCACAGACGCCGCCTGTCTGCCGCCTGTCCGGCCGATGCTGCCAATATTCCCGACCGGCCGCGATATCGAGAGCCATATTTTCCTTCAATTCTTCTACTCCGGAAAACTTTTTTTCTGGCCGTCTGAAAGCGTGGAGGCCGACTTCCACATAATCTCCGTAAATTTCCCTCCGGAAATCGTAGAGATAGGTTTCCACGCTCATCCGGCCGGAGCTGCTCACCGTGGGCCTGCATCCGATATTGGTGATCCCGTTGTAGTACCTGCCCTCAAAAGCGATTCGGGACAGATATACGCCGTTAGGAGGAAGCAGCTTATCCGCCGGTGGCAGAAGGTTGACCGTAGGCATTCCCAGAGTCCTTCCCAGCCGTTTTCCATGCATCACCTCTCCGGAAACGCAATAGGGTTCTCCCAGCAGCCGGGCCGCCAGCTCCATTTTCCCCCGGGAGATTTCCTCCTTAATATAGGTGGAACTGATTTCCCTTCCCTCGTACAGGATCTTGTCGATCACCCGGACCTGGTATCCCAGCTTACCTGCCATTGCCCGCAGAAGATGCCAGTCCCCCCTGCCGCCTCCGCCGAAGGAAAGATCCGTTCCCGCCGCCAGGAAACGGGTATGCAGCCTTCCGCAAAGGATATCCTGCACGAATGTCTCCGCAGGCGTGGCCGCAGTCTGTGCATTCATAGGGAATTCGATCAGGATATCGATTCCCATCCGCCGAAAGGCCTCACGCTTTTCCTCCCTGGTGGTCAATACTGCCTGGGGCTTTCCGGTAAAAAACACGCCGGGAGACGGCTCAAAGGTGAATACGGCCGCCAACAGGCCGTCTTCCTTCGCCTTCAGGATCTGATCCAGAAGCTTTCTGTGCCCCCTATGGATTCCGTCAAATTTTCCGATTGCCACGGCCGTATTACCGGCACAGGCAAAATCTGTCGTTCCTGATATTATCTGCATCGCACCACTCGCTTTCACCGGCCAAGTTCCTTCTTCCTTCCCTACAGGAACATCTTCACCGGAAGATACCGGCCCTGTCCGGCATTCCAGGCGTAAACGCCGTAGAACCGATCCTGTGCGGAACACACCCGGATCCGTTCCCCTTCTTTCCGAGAGCCTGTCCGCGCAGTAAACTGCGAAGGATAGAGCGCATTTCCGTTTTCCGCCATCCTGCAGGCATCCGGCATAAGGACGAGCCTGGGATATTCCCGGAACATCTCCTCTACCGGAATCAGCTTTCCTTCCAGACATCCCTCCCGCTTCAAGGCTTCGATCTCCTCCAGCGAAAGGGCATCCTGCAGGCAGAATTCTCCTACGCGGGTTCTTTTTAAGCTTTGCATCGCTCCGCCGCAGCCGAGTTTCCTGCCGATGTCGTGGCAGAGCGTACGGATATAGGTTCCCTTGGAACAGCATACCCGAAACCGGACCCGGGGAAGCGCCGTCTCCAGGATCTCAATGGAGGAAATATCCACTCGTCTTCCCGCCCGTTCCACCTCTTTCCCTGCCCGGGCCAGCTCGTAAAGCTTTTTTCCGTTCACCTTCAGGGCGGAATACATAGGAGGAATCTGATCATATCCGCCCACAAAGGAAAGAATCGTCTCCTGTACCTTCTCGGCTGCCACATCTACCGCACACTCTTTCAGTACCCGGCCGGACAGATCCTGGGTGTCCGTTTCTTTTCCCAGAAGAAGCACCGCTTCGTACTCTTTGCTTCTGTCCGTGAGCATGTCGCAGAGCTTTGTGGCATTTCCTAGGCACACAGGAAGTACCCCGACCGCATCCGGATCCAGGGTACCTGTATGGCCGATTTTCTTCTGCCCGCATATACCGCGGAGCTTTGCCACCACATCGTGGGAGGTAAACCCCGCTTCTTTGTTCACAATTATAATTCCGTTCATCATAATCCGCAACACACGTTCGCTCCGCCCCGGGCAGCGTCGTACAAGTTTCCTGCGCCCTCCCGCAGGGCGCAGGGCCGGGCGGGATATCTCCGGAGCCGCAGCAGCGTCATACAGGCTTCCTGCGCCCCTCCCGCGGGATCCGGCCGTCCGTACCGCCTTCCGGAATCAGGGCTGCCGTCCGTCCTCCTCCAATTGTCTTTCGATATGTAGAGAAAGGTTATTGATCACGTCATGGCTCGTTCCGTTCATGGAGCAGCCCGCCGCGCGTTTATGGCCCCCGCCTCCGAAATAGGAAGCGATCGCCGCCACATCCACCTTACCGCCGGACCGCATGCTTACTTTATATTCCAGCACGCCCGTCTCATACATGAAGATGGCACATTCCACACCTGCGATCTCCCGCAGCTGACTGACGATCCCGTCCAGATCATGGGGACTTGCCCCATAGAAATTCATGGTCTTGCGGTCCAGCACGCTCACGACGCATCGTCCGTGCATGAAAAGAATACTTTCCAGCAGCGCGCGTCCGAGGATCTGTGTCTGCAGGTAGGTCTTTTCGTAAAAGGTTTCTTCGATCAGCTCGCTAAAGTCAAACCCGAAGGAAACCAGGTCAGCCGCCGCCCGCAGGGTCTCCGGGGAGGTATTGGAATAACGGAACACGCCGGTATCATGGATCAAACCGATATAGAGGGCCTGGGCGATATCCCGATCCAGCTCCCGCATCCCGATCAGACGGTAGATCAGCTCGCTGGTGGAGCTGGCCTTTGGAAATACATAATTGACATCCCCGCTGCTGCCCGGATTGCTGATATGATGATCGATATTGATTTTTTTATGCGCCTCCCGATAATAACGCTCCGCTTTCCCCAGCCGGTCCGGAACGGCATCCAGGGCAAAAAACACGTCGAAACGCTCTTTGTCACCGTAGTCGCTGTCCAACTCCTCGATCCGGCTGATCCGCCTGAAAACATCCGCCGGTTTTTCCAGAAAAACCTTTATCTGTGTCCCGGGCATTTTCTTCGTCAGGTACAGATAGAGTCCCATGCACGCCCCCACGCAGTCTCCGTCCGGACGAATATGGCCACTGATGCCGATTCTTTTTGCCCCTTTACATTCTTCCAGCAGATTCATAGAACACCTCCGTCCGTTTTCTACTGCCCGTTGCCCATTACTTCATCTATTCTATGGGACATATTCACGCCGTATGCAATGGACTGGTCCATACGGAAAATAATTTCCGGCGTAACGCGCAGGTTGATTTCCTTCGCAATCCTGCTCTTGATGAAGCCGGACGCGCTCTGCAGCCCCTTCAGCGTATCCTCAATGGCCTTCTCGTCCCCAAGCACGCTGATCCACGCCTTGGCGGTCTTTAAATCCGGGGATACCTCCACCGCCACCACGGAGGTGAGCGGGGCTATCCTGGGATCCTTGATCTCTCCCCGGATCAGCTCGGCTAAAACTCGCTGCACCTCCGCATTGATCCGGGTATTTTTTACACTGTTTTTTTTCATAACGATTACATGCCTTTCCGATCAGACGGGAGGGAACCGAAATCATCTGGGCACTTCCACCATAATATAGGCTTCCACGAGATCCCCCTCCTGGATCTGATCAAATCCGTCAAATACGAAACCGCATTCAAATCCGGCACGAACCTCCTTCACGTCATCCTTGAAGCGCTTCAGGCTGGCCAGAGATCCTTCATAGATCTGATCTCCTTCCCTGGTGATCCTGATCTTGCTGTCGCGCACGAATTCCCCGTCAAGCACATAGGAACCGGCAATGTTCCCCACCGCGGACGCCTTGAATATCTGGCGGATCTCCGCATGGCCGATCACCTTTTCCTCAAAGATGGGATCCAGCATGCCCTTCATGGCCGCTTCCACATCCTCTATGGCCTGATAGATCACCTTATACAGCCTGATGTCCACGCCTTCCCTTTCCGCCGTAGCTTTGGCGGTGGAATCCGGCCTCACATTGAAGCCTATAATGATGGCATTGGAGGTGGCTGCCAGCGTAACGTCGGACTCGTTGATGGCTCCGACGCCGCCATGAATGCATTTCACTACCACTTCCTCGTTGGACAGCTTCAGAAGGCTCTGTTTCACCGCTTCCACACTACCCTGCACGTCGGCCTTGACGATCAGGTTCAGTTCCTTCAGGTTGCCTTCCTGAATCTGATTGAACAGATCGTCCAGGGACATCTTACTCTTAGTTTCTTCCAGTTTCTTTTCTTTATTCTGAGCGATAAATGTTTCCGCGTAGCTTCTCGCCTCTTTATCGTTGGCATGGGAGAGGAATACCTCGCCCGCGCCCGGGACATCGGAAAGACCCAGGATCTCCACAGGGGTGGAAGGGATCGCTTCTTTCACACGTCTTCCCTTATCGTCGATCATGGCCCGCACCTTACCATGGCTCGCACCTGCGGAAATAAAGTCGCCCACATGAAGGGTTCCCTTCTGTACCAGTACGGTGGCCACAGGACCCCGTCCCTTATCCAGCTCCGCTTCGATAACAAGGCCTCTGGCCTGCCTGTTGGGATTGGCCTTCAGCTCCAGAATTTCTGCGGTTAACAGGATCATTTCCAAAAGCTGATTGATTCCCTCCCCGGTCTTGGCCGATACGGGCGCAAATACGGTGCTTCCTCCCCATTCCTCGGGAATCAGTTCGTATTCAGCCAGCTCCTGCTTCACCCTGTCAATATTCGCATTGGGCTTATCGATCTTGTTCACGGCCACGATGATCTCGATTCCGGCAGCCTTTGCATGGTTGATGGCCTCCACCGTCTGGGGCATGACGCCGTCGTCCGCCGCCACCACCAGTACCGCAATATCCGTGGCATTGGCGCCGCGCATCCGCATTGCCGTAAATGCCTCATGACCGGGGGTATCCAGGAACGTGATCCTCTCCCCGTTGATCTGTACGGTATAGGCGCCGATATGCTGGGTGATGCCGCCCGCCTCCCGGTCCGTCACGTTCGTTTTCCGGATGGCATCCAGAAGGGAAGTTTTACCGTGGTCAACATGACCCATAACACAGATAACCGGAGGCCTGGAAACCATATCTTCCGGCTTTTCTTCCTCCTCCTTCAACAGCTCCTCGATGACATCCACCTTGACTTCCTTCTCGCAGATGATATCGTATTCGATCGCAATCCCTTCCGCATCCTCATAGGAAATCTCCTGGTTGAGCGTCACGATTTTGCCTTCCAGGAACAGCTTTTTGATAATCGCAGCCGCCTGGACCTTCATCTTATCCGCCAGATCCTTGATGGTAATGGTATCCGGAAGCGTGATCACCTTGATCTGCTCTTCTTTCGCTTCCTCCTTCACGGGTTCGGGCTTGATGAACCTTCCCGGCTTATTCTTTAATTTGCCCTTTGCCTTGCTGTTGTCCTCTTCGTAAATGTGGTCTTTCTTGGAGCGCCTGTCTTTCTCCTGGCTGTTGCGGCGCTTCTCCTCTTCCCTGTGTTTCTCGCCTTCCTTGATGGGCGTTTCGGGAACAAAGCCCTTACCCGGCGCAGGCTTTCTGAATCGATTGTCCGGCCTTCCTCCCTGGCCCTGCGGACGCTCCGATGCAGAGCGCTCGCCACCGCTGCCAGGCCTGCCGCCTCCCGCATTACGGTTGAAGCCCTGTGCACTCCTCGAACCACCGCCAGGACGGCTGCCACCGCCGTTATTACCCGTGCGGTTCGATCCGTCCCCTCTTCCCTGAGGCCTGTCGCCCCTGGAGCCGCGGTTATCCGTACGTCCCGATCCCCGTTCGGAAGAAAACGATCTGTCGCCTCTTGGCTGTCTGTTTTCCGTTCTGCCCGTTCTTTCATTTCTTGTATCCCTGTCCGTCCTGCCCTGAGGCTGTCTGTCATTCTGCCTGGGTTCCGTTTTTGCTGCCTGGCTTCGTTCCGCGGCCAGTCTTTCCGCTGCTGCCGCCTCTTCCGCCGCACGTTTTTCCGCTGCCGCTTTTTCCCTGGCCGCCCTTTCCGCCTCTTCCTGGCGCCTCTTCACAGCCTCCAGCCGTTCGTCCGGCATCTGTGGCTGGGAGGGTTTGGTAATGGGTTTGATCAGTTTATGTGTCTCCAGGCCGATTCTTCCCTGATTGCGGCTCTGCCCGTTTCCGCGGCCCTGCCCGTTTGACTGTCCGCCGCGCTGAGCATTTCCTGCGCCGCCTCCCCGGGGACCCTTTCCGGCATTGCCGCCCTGGTTCCTTCTATCTCCACTGTTTCCGGCGGACGGAGCCCTGTTCGCACCGCCCTGCCTCTGGCCCTGCTGCATCTTGCTGTTATGCGGGTTGCTTACAAAGATGATGTTCTTTTTCTTTTTCACAGGAGCATCCGTCTGAGCATTTGCTCCGGAAGCATGGGGAGCGGACTGCGCCCCGCCCTGTGCCTGCGTCCTGTTCTCGGCTTTACTCTCGGTCCTGCTTTCGGCTGACTTCTCCATAACAGCCTCTTGGGGTTTGGCAGCTTTGGTTTCCGGCGCGCCGCCTGCCGTCTTCACAGATCCCTCTTCCACTGTGCGTTTTTCTCCTTCGTTTCTCCCAAAATGTTTCCTAACCATTGCCGTTGCATCTTCCTCGATGGAACTCTGGGCCACTTTCGCTTCCACCCCTTTTCCATGAAGGAACTCTATTACCTCTTTGCTGTGTATACCCAGCTCTTTTGCAAGCTCAAATATCTTCGTTTTCGCCATACTGCTGCCTCCTTTGCTCGGCTGTTTCCAAATGTCCGATCAGGTTCTTTGCGAACCCGTCATCTGTTACTGCCAGGGATGCTCTCATCTCTTTTCCCATCGCGTGCCCCAAATCCTCTTTGGTCGAATGGAAAAACAGAGGGACATGATAAAAAGAGCACATATTCCGGAATGCCTTTTTTGTATTGTCGGAGGCATCGTCACTCACGATAACGAGCTTTGCTCTGCCGCTTTTGACCGCCTTTTCCGTCATGAACTCGCCGCTCACCACCTCCGCTGCCCTTGTCGCCAGACCGAGCAGCGATAGAACCCTATTCTGCTTCAAACTCCTCAAACTCCTTTTCCAGCCCCTCATAAACCTCATTTGGAATATTTATCTTGAAGGAGCGTTCCAGCCCTCTGCCCTTTTTTGCCTTCTTCAGGCACTCCATGGATCGGCAGAGATAGGCGCCTCTTCCATTTTTTTTACCTGTCATATCCAGTACGATATCCCCTTCCGTGGTCTTCAGGATGCGCACCATTTCCTTCTTGCCCTTCATTTCCCCACAGCCCACGCACTGTCTTAACGGAATTTTTTTACCCATGCTTTCTCGTCCTTATGCTGCCTCAGCTTTCGATTTTCTCCGCCTCCTCAGGGATTTCCTCCCAGACCGAATCGTCCTGCTCCGTTCCCTCTTCCTGCGGCTCCTCTGCGGGGGCTTCCTCCTCCCCGGCGCCGTCTTTGTCATCATTTTCCTCCTCGTACCCTTCGTCGGAGAATTCGCCCTCATATCCTTCTTCCGTATAACCTTCCTCGTACCCCTCGAAGTCCTCGTCCTCCAGGTCTTCCAGATAGTCTTCATACCGGAAGCCCGGCGCGTCTTTCGCCTGAGTCTCGCTCTTAATGTCTATCTTATAACCTGTCAATCTCGCTGCCAGCCTTGCGTTTTGTCCTTCCTTGCCGATTGCCAGGGATAATTGATAATCGGGAACTACCACTTTCGCGGTCCGCTCGTCCGGATCCGCAAACACCGCGACGATCTTAGCCGGTGACAGGGCGTTCTGAATCAGGTTCCCGGGATTATCGTCCCAATTTACGATATCGATTTTCTCTCCACGCAGTTCGTCCACAATGGCGTTCACCCTCGCGCCGTTCATTCCCACACAGGCGCCCACAGCATCCACGTTGGGATTGTTGGACCACACTGCCATCTTGGTACGGCTTCCCGCTTCCCTTGCAATGCTGCGGATTTCCACCGTGCCGTCCTTGATCTCCGTCACCTCGGCCTCAAACAGCCGCTTTACCAGTTCCGGATGGGTACGGCTCACAAGGATCCTGGGCCCCTTCGGTGTATTTTTCACTTCCAGAATATACACCTTAATCCTTTCCGTAGGCCGGAATGCTTCCCCTCTTACCTGTTCGCTTTCGTTTAAAATCGCATCCGCCTTTCCCAGGTTGACGCTTATGTTCCTGCCCACATAGCGTTGGACGACGCCCGTGACCACATCCTTCTCTTTTTCGTAATACTGGCTGTAGATTACGCTCCGCTCTTCCTCACGGATCTTTTGGAGGATCACGTTCTTGGCATTCTGAGTGGCAATCCGTCCGAACTCCTTGGATTTAATTTCCACATGGATGATATCCCCCACTTGGGCCCGTTTGGAAATCTCCCGGGCGGCTTCCAAAGGGATCTGCAGGCAGTCATCCTCCACCTCTTCCGGCGTCTCCACCACTTCCTTCTCCGCATAGACCAGGAAATCACAGGTTTCCCGATCGATCTCTACCTTTACGTTGTCGGCCGTTCTGAAATGGTTTTTGCATGCGGTAAGGAGGGAATTCTCGATCGCGTCAAAAAGCGTTTCCTTGCTGATCTCCTTCTCCTTCTCCAGAATATCCAATGCTTCCATTAATTCCTTATTCATCGATTTAACCTCCCAATTAAAAATCAAATGCAAGCCTGATCAAAGCGATATCCGCCCTGTTAAACACCGTTTCTTCCGCTTCCACTTCAAGCGTTACCGTGCCGTCGTCAAACGCCTTTAAAATTCCCTCAAATTCCTTCCCGTCTTCCCGTGCCCGGTATAAGCGCAGGCAGACACGCTCTCCCAGGCTCTTGTGCAAATGCCTGTTTTTCTTCAAAGTCCTTCCCAGGCCGGGGCTGCTCACCTCAAGGATATAAGCGTCCTCCACATAATCCTCCTCGTCCAGCCTGTCTGAAAGAGTCCTGCTCACCTGTTCGCAGTCCTGGATCGTCACGCCGCCGGGTTTATCGATATAAGCCCGCAGATACCAGTCGCTGCCCTCCTTCACATACTCCACATCATAGATCTCGACGCCGTTCGCCTCGGCAATGGGCATGAGCAATTCTTCGGTGCGGGATTCTATCGTTTTTCCCTTCGACATCCGTTGCCTTTCCTTTCCTGTCTGCCGCCCTGGGATTTCCCGGGCTTTGCTTAACGTAATAAAGAAGAGTGGACCAAAAGTCCACTCTATCTTAGTAAATCTTATTTAACCATATAGCAGTATATCACTGCCTTAGACAGAATGCAAGGGATTTTTCCCAAATTTTAGCCGTATGGGAACGGTTCGAATCCCTTGGGGCTTTCGATGCCCGCTTCCCCTTTATTCTGCCTCCCCGGATTCCGGTTTCGTCCCAGACAGCTCGTGCAGTTTGGCCACCGCCTCGCGGATTCCGCCCACCTCGTTGATCAGGCCGGCGTTTACAGCCTCTTCCCCCACCAGGATGGTTCCCAGATCCTTGGTTAGGATCCCGGTCTCCATCATCATTTCCTCCATCCGTGCCCGGGAAAGGCCGCAGTGGGAACAGACGAATCCCGTGATCCGATCCTGGATCTGTTTAAAATAGTCGAAAGTCTGCGGGGCGCCTATCACGGTTCCGTTCATCCGTACGGGATGGATCACCATCGTGCCCGACGGCACGATAAAGGAATAATCCGCGCTCACCGCGATGGGCACGCCGATGGAATGGCTTCCGCCCAGAACCAGAGATACGGTGGGCTTGCTCAGGGACGCGATCATCTCGGCGATGGCGAGCCCCGCTTCCACATCTCCGCCCATGGTATTTAAAAGGATCAGAAGCCCTTCGATCTTGCTGCTGTCCTCGATCGCCGCAAGCTGCGGAAGGATATGCTCATATTTGGTGGTTTTAGAGGAGCTGCTCAGGTTATCGTGGCCTTCGATTTCTCCGATAATGCTGATCATGTGGATTGCTTTATCCTCTTCCCCGTGCCTCTCCAGAGTGAGCTGGCCGGTCTGCTCAATGCGTTCGTCCCGCTGCTTTTCCATATCCAGCTTTTCTTCCCGATTGCTTTCTCTTTTGGCTTCCATCTGCGCGCCTTGGCGCGCAGACAAATCAGGGGGAGTGAAAGATTTTTCAAATCTTTCACTCTCACTTTCTTGATTCCCGGTCCTGTTCTCCGTTTCCATATATACCTCCTACATATCGCAGGCAGCGCCTGCGATACCGCGCCCATAAAGATTCCCTCTCCATTCTGCCTTCGGACGGCCTTTTCTTTCGGAAGAGCCTCCGAATGCGCCAGCCTGGTTTCATCACATACTTCTATCGGCTATTTTTTACAGAAAGGTTTTTTTTATTCATCGCATCCACAGACCGGGCCGTTCTCTCACCTCTTCTCAAATCGGGCAGGGTAGATTTTCCCCTACGCACCGCGCAGCCCCTGCGCTGCCTCTGCCGGCCTTGCGCAGAGGCCGTGGGGCCATTTTTGCGTCTGTCTTGGTCACGCCGCACTCCGGCCGCACAAACGGCGTTCAGATTTCAAAATCGTCATTTTCATCTATTTCAGGGATATCGTAGCACATCTGACGCTCCTCGGGCACGAACGCATAGTCTAATTCGCGTCGCACGTGCTTTTTCGGCCCGGGCAGCGGATTGGGAATGGGCTCCCCGGGACGCAGAGGCGGCTTTTTCCTCTCCTGATCTGTAGAAGAGGGGGGCACGGCGGGCGCCTTTGCGGCCCTTCTTTCTCCCGTCTCTTCGGTACAAAGCATACTGTGAATCCCCATGCCCGCCAACAGGAGCCAGGAGGAAAACAGAATCCGGCCGCCCGCATCCGTTTCGGCGAAGAAAAAAAGAGCGTTCAGAAACAAAAAGGGCAGAAGCCAGGGATTCCCCGCATTCCTTTCCTGCCTAAAAAAGCCGAAAATGTACAGGGCGGCCAGGCATAGGAGCACGGTTATACCGACAAGGGAGACCGTATCCAGCTGCGCCAGCCTCTCAAGAAACGCTCCGTCGGGCCGCCGGCGCAGGACGGGGAGCTTAGGCTCCGTCCCTGACAGACAGGACTGTCCCAGGAGGACGCATAGGAATCCGCCCAGGGCAGCCCCCAGGAGGATCCCCGCCGTTTTGGCCCCTTTTCCCGCGTCTTTTGGCCCTTCCTGCAGGAACAAAACAGAAAAACACAGCAGCAGGGGGGAAAGGAACAGCAGATCCGCCCGGGCAGCCGCTCCGCAGGCCGCCCCCGTAAAAAGAGCCAGGGGCCAGGATTTCCCTGCCCGGTTCCACTCCCTCCGACATGTAAGAGCGGCCAGAAGGACGAGCAGCGAAAACAGGAAAAAATAAAGCTCCGCCTTCCCGTCCGGGAAGAAATCTTTTATGGGAAAGGGTAAAACGGAAAGGCCGACAGCCACAAATCCGGCCGTAAATCTCCCGGAAAGGAGGCGCAGAGCCGAATAGAAAAGAAAAATTCCAAGAAGATACAGGAAAATCGGAATTGCGAAAACCCAGCTCCATTCCGGCCATACTGCCCCCGCATTCCCTGCCCCGCGGGACAGCCACCCGTCGGACATAGATACCGGCCGCAGCCGGAGGAGAACCGCAGCCACGGCCAAGCCTGCAAGGAAGAGCCCCTCCGCCCGGATGCTCATCCGCCCCTTCCGGCCTGCATGCCCGGAACACAGCCGGAAGCCGAAACGGTATGCCAGAAACAGGAATAGAAGGACCGCTCCCGCAACGGCTGGATACCAGTTCAAAAACCGCGGCGACAGCCGCCCAAAAAACTCCCTGCTTACGAGCGCCATGCACACACAGATAAACAGGCTGTAAAAGGCCCACAGCACATGGCTCCGTCCGTATCTGCCATACTCCATCACAGCACAACTCCCCCTCCGCCCGGCCTGCTTTCCAAACCGGGTCTTCAAAACAAAATCCCGGGGAAAACATCGGGCCATCTATGCCGCGCTTTCCCCGGGAACGTCTCAGCATCCTTTCAGCGCCTGTTCCAGATCCGCAATAATATCTTCCGCACTTTCAATCCCCACGGAGAACCGGATCAGCTCCGGGTTTACCCCCGCCTCCTTCAGCTGCTGTTCGTTCATCTGCCTATGGGTATGGCTGGCCGGATGGAGTACACAGGTACGAACATCCGCCACATGGGTCACGATGGCGGCGAGCTTCAGCCTGTCCATCATTCCGGCCGCCGCATCCCGGCCGCCCTTCAGGCCAAAGGAAATCACCCCGCAGGTTCCCTTCGGCATATATTTCTTAGCCAATTCATAATATTTGCTGCTCTCCAGGCCGGGATAGTTCACCCAGGCGACCCTTTCGTGGTTCTCAAGGAAGCGGGCCGTGCGCAGAGCGTTTTCGCAGTGCCGCGGGACCCGCAGATGGAGCGTTTCCAGCCCGACGTTCAGAAGAAACGCATTCTGCGGAGACTGGATGGAACCCAGGTCGCGCATGAGCTGTACCGTGGCCTTGGTAATATACGCTTTTTTGCCGAAACGTTCCGTATAGACTACCCCGTGATAGGAGTCGTCCGGCCTGCACAGTCCGGGAAATTTATCCGGATAGAGGCTCCAGTCGAAATTTCCTGAATCCACAATGGCGCCGCCCACACACATGGCATGGCCGTCCATATATTTGGTTGTGGAATGAGTCACGATATCCGCACCCCACCGGAAGGGATTACAGTTGATCGGCGTGGCGAAGGTATTATCCACAATCAGCGGGACCTGATGGGCATGGGCCACGGCGGCAAATTTCTCGATATCCAATACCACCAGAGCCGGGTTGGCGATAGTCTCAGCCACCACGCATTTGGTATTGGGCAGGAAAGCGGCATGAAGCGTCTCCGCATCGGAATCGGGATCCACAATGGTACAGGAAATCCCCATTTTCTTCATGGTTACGGCGATCAGATTAAAGGTTCCGCCATATACCGTGGAAGACAGTATGACGTGATCTCCTGCCTCACAGATGTTGAAGATGGCATAATGATTGGCGGCCTGCCCGGAGGAGGTAAGCATGGCGGCCACGCCGCCCTCCAGCACACAGATCTTTTCTGCCACACAGTCATTGGTGGGATTCTGGAGTCTGGTATAGAAATATCCTTCTTCCTCCAGGTCAAACAGACGTCCCATCTGTTCCGACGTCTCATATTTAAATGTGGTGCTCTGATAAATGGGGAGAACCCGCGCCTCTCCGTTTCCGGGCTTCCAGCCCGCCTGAACGCACAGGGTTTCCTTCGTATATGTGTTGTCCATCCATCCTCCGTGCCGCAAAGCGCGGCTAAAAGCGAATCGCAAATCAGCGTCTTGTTATTCCTCTTCCCAATTATGGTATACGGCCTGCACATCGTCGTCCTCGTCCAGCAGATCCAACGTACGCTGCAGATTTTTGACCGCCGTTTCGTCGGTGAGGGTCACATAATTCTGAGGCAGCATGGTCACCTCGGCGCTCGCAAGGGCGATGCCGGCCTCTTCCAACGCTTTTTTCACCGTCTCCAGGTCATCCGGTGCGGTGAGGACTTCAAAGCTGTCCTCTTCCTCCGAGAAGTCCTCTGCCCCGGCGTCCAGCGCGGTCATCATCACGTCGTCCGCTTCCGCCTCGCATTCTTCCCTGTCAATGATGATCTGTCCCTTCTTATCGAACATAAAGGATACACAGCCGGGCGTGCCGATGTTTCCGTTTCCCTTGGTAAAGGCGCTTCTCACGTTTGCCGCAGTCCGATTTTTGTTCTCGGTAAGGGCATCCACGATAATGGCAATTCCGTTCGGCCCGTAGCCTTCGTAGGTTACATATTCGTAATTTACGTTTCCCACGTCCCCGGCCGCTTTTTTAATACCCCGCTCGATGGTATCGTTTGGCATGTTGTTGGCTTTCGCTTTGGCGATCACCTGGGCCAGTTTAAAATTATTGGCCGGATCCGGACCGCCTTCCTTCACTGCGACCGCAATTTCCCGTCCCAGAATCGTGAAAATTTTCCCCTTCGCAGCGTCGTTCTTCTCTTTTTTATGTTTGATATTTGCAAATTTAGAATGTCCAGACATATTTTCCTCATTTCTGCGCCGCTTTCTAAAATCCCAGGCCCGTGAATGCGGCGCCGACACGGGCTTTCCCGTGCACATTAAAACGGAGGGTGTCTCAGCCGGCCGGCCCTTCAGTCCCCTCATCCGCCTCTTCCGGCGCAAGGCGTGTAATCTGCACGGTTTTAATCATTTTGTTTTCCACGGAAAGCACCTTGAATTCATATCTTCCGATCCGCAGCTCAAACTGCTCGTCCGGTTCCGGGATATGCTCCATCCGCGCGATAAGATAGCCGTTGAGCGTATCGAATTCGCTGTCCTCAAAGGTGATCCCCAGGCGGTCCTCCAGCTCCTTTAGAGGAACCTTTCCCTCCGTGATATAGACATCCCTGCCTTTCTCGCGCAGGTAGGATTCCTCCGCGTCATATTCGTCCAGGATATTGCCCACAATTTCTTCCAGTATATCTTCCATGGAAATCATGCCCGCGGTCTGGCCGTATTCGTCCAAAACGATCACCATCTGGCATTTGGTGGACTGCATCGTCTTAAAAAGGGAATCTACCTTCCTCTTTTCCGGGATAAACCGGCCTTCCCGCAGCAGGCCCGGGATCTCCCGTATCCTGCGGGCAGGATCGATCTGAGCCTGCCTGCGAAGGGCATCCTTCATGTGGAGGATCCCGATAATATGATCGATATTTTCCTCATACACCGGATAACGGCTGTTCCGACCGTTCAGCATGAACTGCACCGCTTCCCCGAAGGTGGTTTCGCAGTCGATGGCAACGATATTGGTGCGGTTGATCATAATATCCTCCGCACGCTTGTCCCCAAACTCAAAGATATTGGTAATCATCTCCGCTTCGCTGGCTTCTATCACGCCCTGCTCATGTCCCTCGTTCACCATGGAAATGATCTCTTCCTCCGTGATATCGATGGCCTCTTCGTCAGGCCGCATGCCCAAAAGACGGAGGATCCCCGAAGTGGTAATCCGAAACAGCCCGGTCAAAGGCCGCAGCAGCGTCATGACTCCGCACACGGGCCCCACCATCCGGTAGGCCCATTTCTCGGGAGCGCGGGAGGCCGCCCTCTTGGGAAGCATATATCCGAACACCAGCAATATGTACAAAAGCAGTACCAGCGTCACCAGCATGGAAACCGCAGTGAGCAAAAATCCCGCCCATGTCGGGAAATTCTGCGCGGTTCCCGCCGCGAACTCCAGAAGCCGCCGGATGTGGGCGCTCCAGGTACGCAGATACAAACCGCCCAGACAGAGATTTAAGAAGGTGATGATCACCTGCACCGTGTTCACATATACCGTGGGCCTCCCCACGATCTTCGCCAGCAGAAGGGATTTCTTATCCCCCTCCTCCATGGCTTTGCGCTCCACTTCCTTTTCATTCAGTCCATGGATTGCGGCGCCGAATCCGTAAAAATAGGCTTCTATGAAAACAAGCGCCAAAAGCAGCAATATACTGGCAGTAGGCCCGCCGTCGTCCATATAAATCCCCTTGCCTTTCCGTAACCCGCAGCCCGGACGCATGAGGCGCATCCTGCCGCAGGCACAAATATTCTTTTTTCTCGATTCTCTTAATATATCATTCGTATCGGGAAACGTCAAGGAATCCATTCCACACTTACACGACAAACGCATGAAAGGCCCTGCAGCCCGCGGACACCCCTGCCCGTCCCCACGGCGCGTAATGATCACAGAGGGGACCATCCAAAAACGCCGGCACTTAGCGCAATGTGGTCAACTTAAGACCTCGGGCGCTCTCCCGCCTGCAGCCTCGGGCGCCCGGCAGGGAGCGCCCATGGC
>JAETRI010000207.1 GCA_021770245.1 Lachnospiraceae bacterium | reverse complement strand
GTGAAATCGGGAATCCCCAAGTCGCCGCTTATCCTGATCTTCCCTATGATATCCACCAGCGCATCCTTCATCCGTTCTATCTTGGCATTGTCCTTCGTCTTGTTGATCAGATCAGCCGCCTTGTCCGGAAGCCCTCCGATCTTCCCGTCAGGCGCCAGATAAAGATTTTCTAAGGAAATGTCCTCCCCCGTAACCCCTTTCAGGTAGCGCCGCACTTCCTGTATGTCCGTGGCATACCGGTATGTGCCACCGGACAGGTCTCCCACGCTGTCTGCAATGCCTATGTAATACTGGTACATCCGGTCACCGTACTTCTCATCTATCAGTTTCTGCACCTGTTCTCGGACGGCGCTATCCTCTATCCCGTCCACGGACACATCCCCGCTGCTCCCAATCCTTACGCGCATACCCTCTATGTCGTCACGGGAAATGCCCATCCCCTCCAAATCCTTAACGAAATCATCTGAAAAGCTGTTTTTCAGCTCCGCTTTATTCTGCGCCTTTTCCATGTCTTTCAGGTTGGCAAAAATCTTCACATACTCCAGTTCCGCATCGCTTAAATCCTTCCCCTCCGCCATGTCCTGCAGCAGTTCATCCACGGTGCGCCCGCCCTTATACTTCTTTTCTTCCGGCAGGCTGTCAAACTGCTTCTGGTGGAGCTGCTCCAGCTCTTTTAAGTAATTCTGCTCCGTCTCCCGCAGGACTGCATTATACTGGTCAAGATATTCCCGCCAGTTTTCATCCTTCCGGCTGTATGCGCTGTGGAGATTCCCATATGCTTCCCTGACGGCATCAGTCTTTTCATGTTCCTTATTTTCAGAAACATGGAAACTGATCTTGTAATAATCATCCGGGGAAACTTCCTCCCCGTTTCCGTTTTCTACCTTGAGGCAGTATTTATCGGTATTGATATCCCAATTAGGGACGGTCAGCTTCTTCCGCCCCTCTCCGTCCCACTCTGCCTTCCCCACCTGGTTGCCGTATTCGTCATACAGGGTAAGGTCGTAATCACAGCCCTCCGGCATATCAATGTAAGCTTCAACACCAAAATAATTCCGTTGGAAGTTCATAAATGGGATGGAAAAGTTATAGAAATCCACATCCTTATCATCGCTGAGATTCCCTTTCAGGCTGCTGGTCTCGTCCTTGATCAGAAAATTCAAATCCAGGAATGTGCTGCCTTTGTCCTTATCGGAAACCTCATAAGTGGTATGCTGCCTGCGGTATGTATTATTGCTGCTGAGGGTGCAGGTGTCCTCCCGCAGCTCCATGTTCCTGCGCATCTTCCCATCAAAAAACGCCTCTGTCTCTTTTCCCGTCATGAAGTATACCGGCTTGTTCCTGAAAGCCGC
>JAETRI010000011.1 GCA_021770245.1 Lachnospiraceae bacterium | reverse complement strand
CGAGCTTAGTGCCGCTGCGTTTTTGGCTGAGCGAAAGCGGGTCCCCGATGGATCACCACGCGCCGCGGGGCCGGGCAGGGGGGATAGGGGCCGCGGGGCCATTCCTGCGTTTGCCCTGGTCAATCCTGTATTTGTGCTGTAACAAATGACTTTGGAGTTGAAGAAAATAATAGGTTGATTTATAATCGATATAGGCATGGGAACCGGTTATGGGTTTGAACACACGCTAAAGCAACAGAAGGTATATGTCTGGAAGTAAACTTCCATACTTTCAATTGACGGCAGTATCGCAAGCTTTGCTTGCGATATGTGGAGGCATAAGTTTGGAAATGAACTTCCACACTTTCAATTGACGGCAGTATCGTAAACCTTGCTTGCGATATGCGAAAGGAGAGGAATGAGCGGATTATTGGAACAGATGAAGAAAAGAAGAAGCATCCGTAAGTTTAAGCCGGATATGGTACCGCAGGAAATAATCGACCGGATTATCGAGGCGGGACTTTATGCGGCAAACGGCAGAGGCGGCCAGAACACCATTATCATTCAGGTCACGAACCGAAAACTCAGGGATGAAATCTCGGAAATGAACCGTAAAATCGGCGGCTGGGATGACGGAGTCGACCCGTTTTACGGAGCGCCCGCAATGCTGATCGTCCTTGCCAAAAAGGATTGGCCGACCCATGTGTACGACGGCAGCCTCGTTATGGGGAATCTTATGCTTGCGGCTCATGAGCTTGGGATCGGCAGCTGCTGGATACATAGGGCGAAAGAAGAGTTTGAAACGAAATGGGGCAGGGATTTATTGAAATCTCTCGGTATTGAAGAAGAGTACGAAGGGATCGGCCACTGCGCCATCGGTTATGTAAAAGGGGAGTATCCGCAAGCCGCCGAAAGGAAAGAGAACAGAGTTTTTTATGTCAGGTAGGAGAAAGAGGCTGTGGGGCATACGGCGAAACAGCCAATAACAAAAGAAGGGGTTTGGCGCTTGGCGCAGAAGGGAGCAGGTATGGGAAACTTCAAACCGGCAATTTTGTTTCAGGACGGATGTGTGCTTCAAAGGGAAAAGCCCATAACCGTATGGGGAGAGGGCCCGGACGGGGCTCAGGTCGCCGTTTCCCTGGCAGGGCAGACGGCGGAATGCACGGTGGCGGACGGAAAATGGGAATGCAGCCTTCCGGCCATGGAAGCGGGACGGGGCCTGGAAATGACCCTGGTGTGCGGTGAGGAGGAATACAAAGTCAGAGACGTTTCCGTGGGGGAGGTCTGGATCGCGGGAGGCCAATCCAATATGGAATATTTTCTGTGCTACGATTCCGTATGGGAAGATACCCGGTGCCTTCCGGTAAACAGGGACATCCGTATGTTTAATGTGCCTCGTCTGATCTATCCACAGCAGCCCAAGGACGTATCGGACAGCGGATACTGGTTCGGGGAAGGTGAGGAGGCCTGGGAAACCTTTTCTGCGCCGGGCTACGCCTTTGCCCGGGAAATCCAGCCCGTGCTGGGAGTGCCGGTGGGCGTCATCGGCTGCAACTGGGGCGGGACGAGCGCTTCAACCTGGATGGATGAAGGATATATGGAAGAAGAACCGCTGAACGTCTATTTAAAGGATTATGAGGAGGCCGTGGCGGGAAAGGATCCGGGGGAGCTGATCCGCCTGGAAAAGGAAGCCTATGCGGTGGAGGACTCTCCCGAAAACCGGAGGGCCTGGGCAGGGGTGATGTACGGCATCAGCCTGAAGGAGCAGGAGGAATGGATGGCCAGGACCGCCGGGGAAGCGGAAAATCCCGTGGGCCCGTACCATATAGCCAGGCCGGGAAGGCTGTATCATCAGATGCTTGAAAAGATTATCCCTTACGGGGCGCGGGGCGTGCTGTGGTATCAGGGGGAATCGGACGAGGTCCACGCGGAAATCTACGATAAACTGTTTTCGGCCATGATCCGCTGCTTCCGGGACAGCTTCCGCCAGGAACTGCCGTTTCTGTTCGTACAGCTGGCTCCCTTCGGAAGATGGATGGACGGAAGCGGGGAGAAATATCCCGAGCTGCGCCGCAGACAGGAGGCGGTGAGCAAAACGGTGCCGGGCGTACATATGGTATCCATCATGGATCTGGGAATGTATGAGGATATCCATCCCAAGCGGAAGAAGGAGGTGGGAGAAAGGCTGGCTCTCCTGGCACGGGGAAAGATTTACGGCGAAGAGCTGCTCTGTGAGTCTCCCGAGGTGGCGGGATGCTGGCGTACCCGGGACGGAATCCGGCTGTCCTTCTCCAACGTGGGAGACGGCCTGTGGGAAATGCCGGAGGAGCCGGAAACGGAGAAAGAGGCGGGACTTCCTTCTGCTCTGACCGGCCCGGAGGAGATGAACGAAGGCTTTGTGATCATCCAGGGCGGAGAGCGGGTGCCCGTGGACGAGGTCGTGGTGGACGGAGGGGAAATCCTGCTGCGCGCTTCGGGACTGAAGGAAGGGCCCTGCCGGGTTTCCTTTGCGGAGGTTCCTTACATCAGGGTGCGGATTTTTAATTCCGCGGATCTTCCCGTGAGGCCTTTTTCCTGCGAGGTATGAGTTTACGAAGGAAGCTTTGTCTTATAGAAGGCAGTATCGCAGGCAGGCCTGCGATATGCAAGGGGTATGCGGATGAATATTTTGGTAAGTGCCTGTCTGCTGGGCGTCCGGTGCCGGTATGACGGAACGGGCGGAAGCTGCGAGGCCCTGGACGGGCTGCGGGAGTCCCATCACCTGATTCCGGTCTGTCCGGAGGTGTACGGGGGCCTTCCCACGCCCCGGATTCCGGCGGAACGCCGGGACGGCCGGGTGATGACGAAGGACGGAAGGGACGTGACGCAGCAGTATGAAAGGGGAGCCGGGGAGGCGCTCCGGCTGGCGGCGTATTTTAACTGCAGCACGGCGGTCCTGAAGGAGAAAAGCCCGGCCTGCGGATGCGGAAGCATCCACGACGGAAGCTTTTCCGGCGGGATGACGGACGGGGACGGCGTGCTGGCGCAGCTTCTTAAGGAGCATGGGATCCGGGTGATCGGCGATACATGCACGGAGGAAATCGCCGGCCTTCGGCACGGCCGGACAGAGGAGCTTTAAAAAGGGAAGGAACGGGCCGGCCTGCCGTGGGAATACGGTACGGCCGGCGTTCCCGGAAAGGAAAAGAAAACGGATATGCGCATCGATATGGAGAAACTGACGGGAATACTGCGGGAAACCCGGAAGCTGATGCTGGATGAAAAAGAGGCCTCTCAGGTGACGGAAAAGGGCCGGGCGGACTATGTGACGCGGGTGGATTATCACGTGCAGGAATTCGTCCGGGACAGGCTGGAGGAGGCCTGGCCGGATATCCAGTTCATGGGAGAGGAGAAAGACAACAGCAGCCTGGATTATGGCGGCTCGTTATGGATCCTGGATCCGGTGGACGGCACCACGAACCTGATTCACGGCTTTATGCACAGCGCGGTTTCTCTGGGGCTGTGCGAACATGGGGAAGTGGTATGCGGGGCCGTTTACCAGCCCTATGCGGATGAAATGTTCTATGCTGCGAAGGGGGAAGGGGCCTATCTGAACGGGGAACGAATCCGGGTGAGCGCCGCCGCGTCCATGAAAGACAGTCTGATCGCCATAGGGACGACCCCCTATGAGAGGGAATATGCGGATCAAAATTTCGCACTTTTCAAGAAGATATTCCTGGACTGCCAGGATATCCGGCGGATCGGTTCCGCCGCCATCGAACTCGCGTATGTGGCCTGCGGACGGCTGGATGCTTTCTTCGAACAGAATCTGAAGCCCTGGGATTTTGCGGCAGGGACGATTCTGATAGAAGAGGCGGGAGGAAGGGTGACGGATTTTCGGGGAAGACGGCCCGTCCCCTGGGAAAACGGCAGTATTATCGGCAGCAACGGTAAAATCGGGACGATTTTGGTCGAAAAATATATGGGAGGTATCCGGTAGGATGCCGGGACAAACACAGGAACGGTCCCTGAGCAGCCGCGACGGTGGAAGTGAGGAAAGTTTGAAAAACTCTTTATTGGTGCAGTATCGCAAGCGGAGCTTGCGATATGCAAGGGTATAGAAATGGGAAAGAACGGAATGGGAAAAAACGGAATGGGAAAAAACGGAAAAGTACGGATTTTGGTAGGTATGTGTGCGGCCCTGCTCGCCTTGTTGTGGATGCCGCAGATGAGGGTTCGGGCGCAGGAGCCGGTCAGGATGCAGGACATCCCAGGACCGCAGGAACCGGCCCGGCCGCAGGACATCCCAGGACCGCAGGAACCGGCCCGGCCGCAGGACGGACTGGGACCGGCTGCGCAGCCCGCCCCGGAAGCCATGCCGGACGGGCTTTATCTGGCGGCTTGGCAGAATGTGGCGGATACCTTTGCGGCACAGTCCGCCGCCTTCTGGCAGGCGAAGGAAGCCTTTCTTACGGCTGCGGGCCGGCCGCGGGCGGCCGCCTTTGCGGCGGAAAAGAAGGCGGAGGCGGCCGCCGGGGCCGCAGCCTGGCAGGAGGCGCTGAACCGTCTGGCCGCGGTCCAGTCCGCGGGAGAGGAGGCGAGGCTCGCGGCCAGGCAGGAGGTGGAGCGTACCGCCGCACTTGCGGCTGCACAGTTTGCAGAAAGTTCCGCGCAGCTTCTGGCGCTGGAGGAGGGCGAAGGAGGGCCGGACGGTTCCGGGCAGCCAGGCGATGCGGCAGGGACGGGGCCGGAAGAGACGGCATCGAAGCCGGACGGCTCCGCACGGCCCGTCGAAGCGCCCGTGCAGAATCCGGCGGTCCCGGGATCCCTGGCGGGGAAAAAGGTCTCCATCCTGGGCGACAGCATCACCACCTTCCGGGGATATATCCCGGAGGGCTATACCTGTTATTATCCTCAGGAGGGAAACGATTTAACGGATGTGAACGATACCTGGTGGATGAAAGTGATCAACCGGACGGGAATGCAGCTTTTGGTGAACGGCTCCTACTCGGGCAGCGCGGTCTGCGGGGATTCCCGGGCGGAGGGTTCCAGCGCGGGCTGCAGCAACCGGAGACTGGTGGATCTGATGGGAGCGGACGGCATGGTGCCTGACGTGATTTTAGTCTATCTGGGAGCAAACGATTTCTTCCATCCCATGAATCTGGGAAGCTGGCCGGGGCAGGCCACCCACAGGACGGATCATTATATTCTGGATTTTACCGAGGCCTATGAACTGATGCTCCAGAAGCTTCAGGCGGTCTATCCGGGAACGAAGATCTATTGTATGACGCTGATCGAAGCGAATTCGGAGGATCATCCCCGGGTAAATGCCAACGGGAATACCGTTGCGGACTACAACCGGAGGATCAAGGAGATCGCGGCGGCACACGGCATTTCCGTTATTGACGTGCATGAATGCGGGATTCCCGTATACGAGTTAAACCGCTATACCGGAGACGGCACCCATCCCAACAGGGAGGGCGCGGAAAGGATGGCGGCCTATGTGACGGCCGCCATCCTTTCGGGAAACTGAACCAAGGAAGCATTCAGCGGTATTCTTTCATATAGTCCCCGTGCGCTTCGATGAGGTCATCGCATAGGGCGACGATCTCGTCGGTGGACAGCTGAGCGGCGGTGCGGGGATCCAGCATGGCGGCCTGATAGATACTCTCCCGTTTCCTGGTGACGGCGGCTTCTATGGTCATGAGCTGCGCGTTAATGTTGGTCATGTTCATGGCGGCCAGCTGCACCGGCAGGCGTCCGATCCGGCAGGGATGTACGCCCATGTTGTCGATCAGGCAGGGGACTTCCACGCAGGCATCGGAAGGCAGGTTGGAGATCAGGCCGTCGTTGATTACGTTTCCGCCGATCTTATAGGGAACGCCCGTTACGACGGCTTCCATGATGTAGGAAGCGTACTCCCTGGAGCGTTTATGGGTTACCTTTCCGTCGTTCAAAATATCGTTCTTTTCCTTCTCCCATCCCTTGATCTGCTCGATACAGCGGCGGGGATATTCGTCCAGCGGAATGTTATACTGCTCGACCAGCTCCGGCCGGTTTGCCTTAATAAACCAGGGATTGTATTCCGCATTGTGTTCGCTGGATTCCGTGCAGTAATATCCCAGGCGGCGAATGTATTCATAACGGACCATGTCGTAGTGCTTCTCCGTGCGGTTCTTTTCCGCGGCCCTCTTCTTAATTTCCGGATAGAGGTCGTTGCCCTCCTTATCATAGAGCTCCAGAAGCCAGGCCATATGATTGATGCCGGCAATGGTTTCCCGGCGTCCTTCCAGACGGTCTTCCATGCCCAGATCCTTCAGAAGGTGTTCGGAACAGACCTGCACGCTGTGGCAAAGGCCCACCGTTTTCACGTTTGTATAACGCTGCATATAGCCGGACAGCATGGCCATGGGGTTGGTATAATTCAAAAACAGGGCGTTGGGGCAGACCTGTTCCATATCCTCGGCAAAGTCGCGCAGCACCGGGATGGTGCGCAGCGCCCGCATGATTCCTCCGATTCCCAGGGTATCACCGATGGTCTGGCGCAGGCCGTATTTTTTGGGTACCTCAAAGTCGATAATGGTGCAGGGATCATACAGCCCCACCTGGATCGCATTGACCACGAAATCGGCGCCGCGGAGCGCTTCCCTGCGGTTCTCCACGCCCAGATAGGTCTTGATCACGGCTCTTCCCTCATTGGTGTTTTTGTTGATAGCGCTGAGGATAATCTCGGATTCGCCAAGGCGCTTGGAATCGATGTCATAGAGCGCGATTTCGCTGTCGCGCAGGGCGGGAGTGCACATACAGTCTCCCAGTACGTTTCTGGCAAACACGGTGCTGCCGGCCCCCATAAATGTGATTTTTGCCATGTTCCCCTCGCTTTCTGCCGTATTTTTTCGGCATAGGATCTCTGCGGAAGGCGCCGCTTTGCCGGATGCGGGAACCGTATCCCGTGCCTGCCGAAACCGCCGCAGAATTTGGTCGCAGTTGTTCTTTTACGATAGGTATCGGTTCGGCTGCCCCGCAGGCTCCCGGATGCCGGGCGCACAGGAGGGTCCTGCCGGAAGCCGTCTGTCCCTTTGGTGCCGCCGCTTAAGCCGACGGGAGCGGCTTCCCTGCGCATGCGGCCGAACTGATACTATTATAGGACAGGCCGGTATCTACAGATAGGGATTTTGTTTCAAAAAATAGGAGAAATGTTGTATAATCTATCCGGAAGGATGCTTAACAAAAGGAAGGGCGCATGAACGCGAAAGGTTCCGCCCGCCCTATGCTTCCGGGTGTCTGCGCAGCCGCAGGGGACGCGGCAGGGAGGTTCGGATGGAGGACGTAAAAGAATATTTTCAGGAAATCCGGTCGGGCGACGCCCTGGCTTTCCATTTCTGCGGCTGGGAGAGATGTACGCCGGGACATACCTTCGGCCCGGCGGTGCGGACGCACTTTCTGTTCCATTTCATACTTTCGGGCAGGGGATATTACGAGCGGGCCGGGGTGCGCAGAGAATTGAAGGCGGGACAGGGTTTCCTGATTCTTCCCGGGGAAGTAACCTGCTACGGGGCGGACCGGCAGGATCCCTGGGAATACTGCTGGATCGGTTTCGGCGGTACGGAGGTGGAGGGGATCTTAAGGGAATGCGGGCTCGGGCAGGATAACCTGATCTATGAGGATCACAGCGGAGGGCTTCTGGGCCGGGAGATACTGCGGCTGGTGGACTCCTTCGGTCGGCCGGGAGTGAACGGCTATACCCTTCTGGGGCAGCTGTACCTGAGTCTGTCCCATATGGTGCAGAGGCCTCCGGCCGGAGAGCCTGTCGTACGGGAATACGTGAACCGGGCATTGGATTTCATCCACAACAATTTCAGCTATGAGATCGGGGTGGCGGAGATCGCCAGGGCGGTGGGGATCGACCGGACCTACCTCTACCGGATTTTCAGAAAAGAGGTGGGACAGTCTCCCAAGGAATACCTCACCCGCTTCCGCCTGCGTATGGCGGCCGGGATGCTGGCGGATCCCGGACTGACGGTCACGGAGATCGCTCTTTCCTGCGGCTTTAAGGAAGCCTCCCAGTTCGGAAAGCAGTTTCGGACGGCCTATGGTTGCTGCGCTTCCTGCTATCGCAGGGAGCAGCTGCAGGACGGAGAACACGGCAAACGCAGGAATGTCCCGGCGTTTGCCGTGGACGGGAAAGGTTACGCCTGCCCCTTGTATTTCCTGGGTGAGGTACGGCGGTAGGCGTGGAACGCCTTGTAGAAGGCGGAGGAAGAGCGGAAGCCGCTGCGGTACGCCGCCTCCAGGATGGTCACATGCTCCGTCTCCACCAGCTGGAGCACCTGCTCCAGCCGAAGGTTGATGATATAATGCAGGGGAGCCACCCCGAGATATTTTTTGAACATGCGGGAAAAGTATTCCGGAGAGTAATTGTACCGCCTGGCGAGATCCGCAATATTCAGTTCTTCGTTCAGATGCTCCGAGATGTATTGGATGCACCTGGCGAGGTTGAACAGGGCGGCGTTGAATTTCATGTCGCTTTTCTGCTCGATCTTTCGCAGAAATTCCAGCGCGAGAAGGTCTAAAAGCCGCTGGATGCCGAATATCTGCCAGGCGTCCCGGGGGGAAAGGACCTCCCGGCGCAGGCTGTCCAGAAGAAAATAGATTTTGCCGGCATCCGGATCCCGGCTGTCCACGACCTTGTGGGTATTGCGGTAAAATACGTTCCAGAGCTGTTCATTGGATAAAACGGACGGGTAAAAATCGAACAGCTCATAGGTAATGGAATCCGACAGGAGCTTGTGGATGTTGCGTTTGTCCAGGTTATTGAGAATTACCACATCGCCCGTACCAAAATGCTCCACGCATCCCCCGATCCGCCACTGGGCGCTGCCCTCGGTGAAACGCAGGATGCGCAAGGTGGGGGAGACGAAGTTATAGATCTCGCAGCCGGTCTTGTGTACGGTGGAATATCCGATCACGTATTTCTGCCGATCCCTGATGATGATATCAAAAACAGTGCTTGTATTCATAGTGTTCCTTGTCCTGCCGCGGGAAATAAACAAAAACGGGCAGGCTTTTCATTGCTCCCTTTTTCGAAAAAAGTGTTTCTTCCTAAAATGGTGTAAAACTTAATAGATCATGCGTATTCTTATATCAGGCCGATGCGGCAGCCGATTAACGTTTCTGCGAACCGGAGGTTGTCGTTTATCCTTTCAGATTTTTCAGCGCGTCGGGATTATTTGAGGGTACCATTCCAACGGTTTGACATTTTTCCGGGTCCGGACAGTCACCGCATGTTGTCCGGCCCGCAATATGCAATCATATCTTTCATTTTTATGTACCTCCTCAAATTTGAAGTTATCGCTCTGACATATACTTCTGTATTTCGTCAGAGGTCAATTTTCTTATCTGTGTATTTGCATATTCTTTGTATTCTTCCATAATAAAAACAGGCTTCATATCTTTGCAGGTTTTTCCTTTGTTCTTTTTTAAATAGAATCGCAAGTCTTCGCTATCTGCAAAAATTTTGTAGGAACGTCTTCCGTTTTCATCTTTCAGTTCATAAATGCCACATGACTTCTTCCTGCTATAATCAGCAGTCCGCAAATACAGCTTCGCGATTTCTAACGATTTAAAAGGAAAGTTCCATCGTTGTAATCCACGCTTGGGGTCATGTTCAATGCAAATGCACCGCCCGCAAGTTCCGCAAATGTATTGCGTGTGATTTTCTAAACAATCCAACGGATTTAACAACGGCGTTGCCCTGTTTACATCGACATAGCATTCCATACACATTTCAATTTCACGCCCTTTCCAATAACAGACAAGTTCAATATTTAATCCTTTCATGCCGCGTCCCGCGCGGCAGCGCAACATGAATCTCCGATTCATGCCTGAGAAATCGCGGATGTGATTTCTCATCTGCGGTTTTTGGCCAACATTTGCCGTTTATCGAGAGGGATTCCGAAGCAGCCGGTATTGACAGGAATGCGTATAAACGGCTGTCTTTCCGTCTTATGCGTTATCATTCAATTTGGCATATACATAAGTATCCTTCCAGATTGCTTTTCCGGTTTCATCTTTCCAGAAATACACATTTTTTCTAAAATGGGCTTCACGCTGAAATCCCAGCGATTCAAGCAGTTTCCATGAACTCTTATTGGAGGGGTCACATTCCGCATATATCCTGTGTACGCCATTTGAAAATGCCTGCCCGATTAAAGCTTTGCAGCTTTCGGCAGCATAACCATGCCCCCAATAATTCCGATTAAATACATAGCCTATTTCCAGCGCTTCAAAGTCACGCCTGCCCATAAATACATTCCCAATCATTTTGTGGGAATTTTTCAGCTCGACGGCAGCCATTTCATCCGTACCGATGCGCCATTCGAGATTCTCTTTCGCTTCATCAAAGGTGAGCGGCTTATATGGTTCATATTTCACAACTTCTTTATCAGATAAATATTCAAATAGATCCTGTATATCTTCTTTCCTGTATCTTCTTAAAATCAACCTTTCCGTTTCTGCTGTGATTATTGTATGCTCCATGTCATAAACTCCCTAAACTTAATAATTTGGGTCAAGCCTCCCTCAAATCCGATCCATACTCATCATAGCCGTTTGAAACAAAATTGTAAAGCCGAGAGACAGATTTCGCAGGACAAACGCGAAAGGCTCTGCAGCCCCTGTGACACCCCTGCCCGGCCCCGCGGCGTGTGATGATCACAGGGGCTGCAGAGCCTTTCATGCGTTCGGTATGGGATGCATGGATCATGCTTTCCGGGTATTTTTGAAAATGCAGGATAAGTATTGGATATTTGACCGAAACAGGGATAGAATGAAGGTGTCCCCGAAAAGGCGCCTCTTTTTATCACAAAAAAGGGCGCCGCCGGAAGGGCATACCTACATAACCGGGGCGGAGAGGAGAGAAAACAGAAATGTTTACCGATGCGGATCTGAAACGTCTGATCGTGCCGTTGTTTTTGGAGCAGCTTCTGACAATCCTGGTGGGGCTGGCGGATACTTTTATCATTAGTTTTGTGGGGGAATCCGCCGTGTCCGGCGTATCGCTGGTCAATTCTTTTAATACGATTTTCATTTATCTCTTTACGGCGCTGTCCTCGGGAGGGGCGGTGATTATCAGCCAGTATATCGGCAGCCGGAGGGAACAGGAGGCCGGGGAAGCGGCCAGCCAGCTGTTGATGATTTCCACGGTGTTTTCGCTGGTGATCACGGCGTTGATCCTTCCCCTGGGGCGTCCGATCTTAAGGCTGATGTTTGGCCGGGTGGAGGAGGACGTGATGGATGCGTGTATCGTCTATCTGCGCATCTCGGCTTACTCCTATCCGGCTTTGGCGGTATATAATGCGGGAGCGGCTCTCTGCCGCAGTATCGGAAAAACCAGTACCACCATGTATATTGCGGTCATTTCCAATCTCATCAATGTGGTGGGAAACGGAATCGGTGTCTTCATTCTCCATGGAGGAGTGGCGGGGGTGGCCTATCCGTCCCTGATTGCCAGAATTTTTTCCGCGGCCGCAGTGACGGTTTTCTGTTTTCGGACGAAAAATGGGGTATATTATAGGAGAGAGTGGATAGGAAAGTGGAACGGAGGGCTGCTGAAGCGGATCCTCGGGATTGCGGTCCCCAACGGTCTGGAGCAGGGGATCTTCCAGTTCGTCAAGGTGGCCTTAAGCAGCATCGTCGCCCTGTTCGGTACCTGTCAGATCGCGGCGAACGGGATCGCGCAGAGCATCTGGTCTCTGGCTGCTCTGGTTTGTGTAACCATGGGGCCGGTTTTCATTACGGTGATCGGGCAGTGTATGGGAGCCGGGGATGTCGGCCAGGCGGAGCATTATTTCCGGAAGCTGCTTCGGATTACGCTGGGGATTTCCGTCCTGTGGAACGGGGCGATCTTCGCCGTCACGCCCGTGCTCATGAGCTTTTTCGATGTGGCGCAGGAAACCCGGCAGTTGACAGTCTGGCTGGTATTGATCCATAATATTTTTAACTGTATTGCATTTCCTTTTGCCGACCCCCTGGGCAAGGGCCTGCGGGCAGCGGGGGATGTGAAATTCACCATGGTGGTATCCATTGCCTCCACGGTCGGAGGGCGGCTGGTGTTTTCCGTTTTGTTCGGCGTCATATTCGGTATGGGCGTCATCGGGATCGCATTTGCCATGTGTCTGGACTGGTGCATCCGGGCCGTCGTGTTCCTTCTGCGTTTCCGGGCCGGAAAATGGAAGCAATATCAATTAATCTAACGAAGGAGCACCGCGGGCGCTTCGACGGTATGATCTTGACAGGCAGGCCCGCAAAGCGGGCGGGTAGGAGCAGGCGCGAAATCTTCGGTTTCGCATTGCGCTGCCGCATGGAGCGCGGCATGAAAGGAGTCTTATGAAGTATACAAAGCTTGGCAATTCACAGCTGGAGGTTTCCCGTATCTGCATGGGATGTATGGGATTTGGGGAGGCCGGAAAGGGGCAGCATTCCTGGACGATCGACGAACAGGAATCCCGTCGGATCATCAAAAGAGGGCTGGAACTGGGCGTTAACTTTTTCGATACGGCCATCGGTTACCAGGGCGGTACCAGCGAACAGTTCCTCGGCCGGGCGCTGCGGGACTATGCCGGACGGGAGGATGTGGTGGTGGCCACCAAATTCCCGCCCAGGACGCAGGAAGAAATAGAAAAGGGCATCACCGGGAAGCAGCATATCGGACGAATGCTGGACCGGAGCCTGCAAAATCTGGGGATGGACTATGTAGACCTCTATATCTGCCATATGTGGGACTATCAGACGCCGGTTTGGGAGGTGATGGAAGGGCTGAATGAGGCGGTTAAGGCCGGAAAGGCACGTTACATAGGCATATCCAACTGCTATGCCTATCAGCTGGCCAAGGCGAATGCAGCAGCGGAAAAGGAAGGGTTTGCAAAGTTCGTGTCCGTACAGGGACACTACAATCTGATTTTCCGGGAAGAAGAACGGGAAATGGCGAAGCTTTGCAGGGAAGACGGGATTGCCATGACGCCGTACAGTGCCCTGGCGGGCGGACGTTTATCCAAGAAGCCCGGAGAAACCTCGAAACGTCTGCAGGAGGATGCCTATGCCAGATCCAAATACGACGCCACCGCCGAACAGGACGGCATGATCATTTCGCGCGTATGGGAGCTGGCGCAAAGGTACGGTGTGACCATGACGGAAATTTCTCTTGCCTGGCTGCTTTCCAAGGTGACATCCCCGGTGGTGGGGGCCACGAAGCTGCATCATATCGAAGGGGCCGCAAAGGCCGTGGAGCTAAGCCTCACCGATGAGGAGACGGCTTGGCTGGAGGAACCCTATGTTCCCCATAATTTGGTGGGAGTGATGGCGCAGAACGTGGGATAAGACGGCGAAGCCGCCATAGCTTTCAATACGCGAAAGGCAGACGGGCACAGGATCGTTCCTGCCGTTGGCACAAACCGTAAAAAGAACTATTGCAATAGAACGTACGTTCTGATATAATGTGTACGGGTACATAAAACAGGGCGGAAGCATCGGTCCGGGAGGTGGACATGACACAGGAAAAACGTACCTATCTTGCAATAGATCTGAAATCCTTTTATGCCTCCGTGGAATGTGCGGAGCGCGGGCTGGATCCTTTGACGACAAACCTGGTGGTGGCGGATGTGCGCAGGACGGAGAAGACCATCTGTCTTGCGGTATCCCCGTCCCTGAAGGCTTACGGCATTCCGGGCAGGGCGCGGCTCTTCGAGGTGGTGGAGCGGGTGAAAGAGGTCAATATGCAGCGGCGGACGGATGCTGGGGGGCATACGTTTACCGGCACCTCCTATGATGCGCTTAAGCTGGAGAAATGTCCCAAGCTGGCCGTTTCTTATCTCACGGCCCCGCCCCGGATGGCGCTCTATATGGAATACAGCACCAGGATCTATAACATTTATCTGAAATACGTCGCGCCGGAGGATCTCTATGTCTATTCCATCGACGAGGTGTTCATGGATGTGACCCATTATCTGGGAACCTATGGGCTCACGCCCCGGGAGCTGGCGAAGAAGATCATATGGGATGTGATACAGGAAACGGGCATTACCGCTGCGGCAGGGATCGGTACCAACCTCTATCTGTGCAAGGTGGCTATGGATATCGTGGCGAAGCATGTCAAACCGGACCGGGACGGGGTACGGATCGCCAGGCTGAATGAGAAAAGCTACCGCAGGCTTTTATGGGGGCACCGTCCGCTCACCGATTTTTGGCGCGTGGGCAGGGGATACGCCAGAAAGCTGGAGGAAAACGGGCTGTTCACCATGGGAGATGTGGCGAGATGTTCCCTGGGGAAACCGACGGATTTCTATAATGAAGAACTGTTGTACCGTCTGTTCGGCGTGAATGCGGAACTGCTCATCGACCATGCCTGGGGGTGGGAACCCTGTACGATTGCGGAGATAAAGGCATACAAGCCGGAGGTGAACAGCGTGGGATCGGGCCAGGTGCTTCAGACCCCGTCCTCCTTTGACCGGGGAAGGCTTGTGGTGCGGGAGATGACGGACCTCCTGGCGCTGGGGCTGGTGGATAAGGGGCTGGTGACGGACCAGATCGTACTGACGATCGGATATGACAGGGAAAATTTGGATAATCCCGAGATCGGGAAACAGTATAAAGGACCTGTCACCATCGACCGATACGGCCGCAGGCTGCCGAAGCACGCCCATGGGAGCGTTAATCTGGAACGCCAGACTTCCTCCTCCCGGCTGATTATGGATGCGGTAACGAAGCTTTATGACCGGATTGTGGATCCAAACCTGCTGATCCGCCGGGTGAATGTGGCGGCGAACCATGTGGTGGAGGAGAGCGCAGTCCGTTCGGAGGGTACCTGGGAACAGCTGGATCTGTTTACGGATTACGAGGAACGTGCGAAGCAAAAGGCGGAGGAGGAGGCCTCTTTGGAGCGCGAGCGGAAGATACAGAAGGCCATGCTGAGCATTCAGAAAAAATACGGGAAGAATGCGATCCTGCGGGGAATGAACCTGCAGGAAGGCGCCACCGCCAAAGAAAGGAACCGGCAGATAGGGGGACATCAGGCATAGAGGAGGACGCAGGCGGGAGTATGTTTGAAATCGGGCCGCCTGGCGGCGGCAGAACGGGAGGAAAAATGGCAGAGGATGCGAACAAAAAATCTTCCGATTATGGGGACATCATCGACCTACCGCATCATGTATCGGCATCTCATCCCCGGATGTCCGGAATGAACCGGGCGGCGCAGTTTTTACCCTTCTCGCCCCTTGCCGGTTATGAAGAGGCCATAGAGGAGACGGGGCGGCTGACCGAGGAAGAAAGAGATCTGGACGAGACGGTGACGGAGTATTTGGATCGGAAGCTGGAGCTTTTGCGGGATAGTCCCGCGGGAGGACAGGAAGAGGTACGGATTACCTACTTTCGGCCGGACGAAAGGAAGCAGGGGGGCGCCTATGTTACGGCGGCAGGCTGTGTGAAGAAGGTGGATGATTTTGAAAGGGCCGTGTTCTTAACGGACGGGACGAGAATTCCGGTGGACGGGATCCTGCGGATAGAGGGGGAGATGTTTTCCGGGCCGGAGGAGTGAAAGCTTTGAGGCTTTTTTCTCTCCCCAGACCGGTACGCGCCTGAGGGCGCGCAGCATTCAAAGCCGGCACGCCCGTATGAGCGGCCGGCTTTGGATATACGGTGAAGAGCCCGGCTCAGGGCTGTTTCCCGATGTAGGCCAGGATTCCTCCGTCCACATAGAGGATATGGCCGTTTACAAAGTCGGAGGCCTCCGATGCCAGGAAAACCACCGGCCCCTGCAGATCCTCTGCCAGTCCCCAGCGTTCGGCGGGGGTTTTGGCAAGGATAAACCGGTCGAAGGGATGCCTGCTGCCGTCCGTCCGGACTTCGCGCAGAGGAGCGGTCTGGGATGTGGCGATATAGCCCGGCCCGATACCGTTGCACTGGATATTGTAGGCGCCGTATTCGGAGGCTATATTTTTCGTGAGCATTTTCAGGCCGCCTTTGGCCGCCGCGTAGGCGGATACGGTTTCCCGGCCCAGTTCGCTCATCATGGAACAGACGTTAATGATTTTGCCGCGTCCCTTTTTGATCATATCGGGGAGCACGGCTTTGGCCACAATGAAGGGGGCGTTGAGATCGGTATCGACCACCTGGCGGAACTGTGCGGCCTCCATTTCGAGCATGGGGATGCGCTTGATGATTCCGGCGTTATTCACCAGGATGTCCACGGAGCCGATTTCTTCCCTAATCCGTGAGACGGTGTCGGCCACCTGCTTTTCATCGGTCACGTCGCAGACGTATCCATGGGCCCGGATGCCCCTTTCCTCATAGGCGCGCAGCGCCTTGTCCACCTGTTCCCGGCTGCGGCTGTTGAACGCCACGGCGGCGCCCGCCTGTGCGAGAGCTTCGGCCATGGCGAAGCCGATACCGTGGGAGGCGCCGGTGACGAGGGCGGTCTTTCCCTCCAGTGAAAACTTATGCATTATATCTTTCATGCCAATCCTTTCATGCCGCCCAAGGCGGCTTTTGAGGCCTGTATCTATTTCAATTCGTTCATGGAAACGGGATCCATGTCGTCAAAGGCCTGATTTTCTCCGGCCATGCCCCAGATAAAGGTGTATGCCTTGATGCCGCTTCCCGCGTGGATGGACCAGCTGGGGGAGATTACCGCTTCCTCGTTGCGTACCACGATGTGCCTGGTTTCTTCCGGTTCTCCCATATAGTGCATCACCAGGGAATCCTTGTCCATATCGAAATACAGATAGACTTCCATCCTCCGGTCGTGGGTATGACAGGGCATGGTATTCCACACGCTTCCGGGCTCCAGGTGGGTCATTCCCATCACCAGCTGGCAGCTTTCCACCTGGCCGGGCAGGATGTATTTGCAGATGGTCCTGTGATTGGAATTCTCCAGGTCGCCCAGCTCCACCTTGTTTTCGTCCTTGATGAGAACGATTCCGTCACCGGCTTCTCCCTCCGGCCTGATCAGCACGGTGGGGCAGCTTCGGTGGGCAGGGGTGCTGTTTAAGTAGAACTTGGCCGGATTTTCGGAATCTTCGCTTTCAAATACGATATCCCTGGTGCCCATTCCCAGATACATGCCGTCCTTGTGGGCCAGGTGCCAGGCCTTTCCATCCGCCAGAATCCTCCCGGGGCCGCCGATGTTGATGACGCCCATTTCCCTGCGTTCCAGGAAATAGGCCGCCCGCAGCTCGTCTCCGGCGGTGAGGGGGATGGGTTGGACCGGAACCGCGGCCCCTGTGATAATCCGGTCAATATGGCTGTAGACCAGTTTGATTTTACCGGCTGTGAAGAGATCCTGGATTAAAAAGTCCTCCCGCAGCCTCTGGGTTGTATAGTACTTCACGTCCTTGGGTGAAGCGGCTGTTCTTACTTCCATGCTTCGTTTACCGTCCTTTCATTTATATTCCGGCCCGTTCCCTTTGCCCGGGCAGGGCCTGCCATAGACCTCAATTTGGGACAGGGCCGGGAAGGGGGAAGGGTCGTCAGACTTTTTCATATCGTGCATTTCCAGCCAGGAGATTTGTTTTTCTTCAAACCGGATTTCCTGAGCCATGCCGCCCTTTTGCAGCTCCCATTCCAGCCCGCTGCCGTCGGAAAAGGAGAAGGATACCCGGTTCCACCAATTGTCATGGGGGAAATCGGCCCTTGTGTACAAAATAATTCGATCGGCTGCCACATCCGTCCCGAAGTCAATGCGGATCCGCGCGTCGTCCTGCCGGTTGATTCCCCACGAGCCGTAGGGCCATTCCCCGTGGCAGGATGTGACCGTTACGCCGTCTATGGCATTTCGTGCGGCGAATACGGCTTCGTCCCTGGTTTCCACGTTTGCCGTGGCGTGGGGATACAGGTTCCGGATACTGCCCTGGTCATATACGTTGACGGCCAGGTTCCGATAGGCAGTTATCTCGAAATCCCTTGCGGCCCTGGCAGAGAGCAGGTGTTTTTTTCCACGGAAAGCCTTTGGAGAAAGACTGGCGCGTTTTTCTCCGAAGGGAATGCAAAAAAAGATCATGCCGGTGACATAAACCAGGGATTTTCCCAGCGCATCGTCAAACTGGAGCCAGATATACTGTCCGTTTTCGGAGGACTGGAAGAGGATCAGGTCCCCTTCCTCGTATTCCCGGGCCAGGACCAGGCTGACTTCCCCGGTTCCCCTGCCGACTGCCTGTGTCTGCCCTTTTCCGTCGAGCACTTTGATACATAATTCTGACATAGAAACCTCCATCATGCCGCGTCCTGCGCGGCAGCGCAACATGAATCTTCGATTCATGTCTGAGAAATCACGAATGCGGTTTCTCAATTTTACCACAGAAAGAGTGCCTTATCCTTAAGGCGCAGGATCGCTTCGATAAAGTAATAGTCCCCATAGATGATGGGCACTTCCGTATTTTCCCCCGATGGATCATGGTAGAAGAAGGTTCCGCCGTCCACAATAGAATCCATTTCCGGATCCCAGTTGCTGAATTTGGCGTCGCAGGCCCTTAAAATGCGGATGGCCGCTTTGGTATACAGACTCTTTTCCTGTTCGCCCACATGCCCGGCCAGTTCCAGAAGCCCGCAGGCGGTGATCATGCCGGCGGTGGAATCATATTTTACCGGTTCCTCAGGGGCGCGATAATCCACCAGAGGAAGCCAGTCGGAAACGGCCAGATTGGAAATACAGTAATGGGCGCATTGTTTGGCGGTGTTCAGGAAAGATTCATCCCCGGTGTGCCGATAACTGAGGGCAAAACCGTAAACCGCCCAGGATTGGCCCCGGCTCCAGGAGGATCCCCTTCCATAACCCTGCCCGCCGGGATTGTCCACAAATTCGCCGGTTAGGGAATCGAATATCACGATATGGTTGCAGCTTCCGTCTTCCCGCACAATGTAGCGCTGTGCCGTTTTTGCATGGCTGACGGCGATATGGGTAAAGCGGGGATCCCCTGTTTCCCGGCTGGCCCAGTACAGAAGAGGGATATTCATGAGGCAGTCGATGATCATCCAGCCGCTGATATCCGTCCCGTCATTTTGGAAGCTTTCGTTCCATGCCCGGATATACTTACCGACAGGATTGAACCGCCCTGCCAGCAGATTGGCGGCATGAAGAGCGCGGCGGCGGGAATCCGGATTCTTTGTTTCCCGGTAATTGATCACGGAAGAGGGCAGGAACATGAAACCCACATCGTGGTGCAGCCCTTCAAAACCGTGAAGGGTTTCATCCAGCCGCTCCTCTACACCCTCCGCTGCTTTCCTGTAAGCCGTCCGGCCGGTGGCCCCATACATCTGCCAGAGGATTCCCGGCCAGAAACCGTTGGTCCAGAAATACAGGCCGCCGGGCATGCCCAGATCCTGATATCTTCCGTTGTGCGGGGTATAGGGGATATCGGAACCCACCCGTTCACACTCCCTCTCCATCTTGACCAGGAGCTTTTCGTATACGCCGTCCAGCCACTCCAGATCCGTCCCTTTTACATTGTAGTTTCCCATAGGTAACCTCCTTTTTTTAAAATTATATCAAATAAAAAATCCACCTGTTAGAAAAAACAGATGGATTTTAGTAAAAATATGCAGCCATTTCTATGATTCTTAATATAGAACCGCGAAGGGCGATGCGTCCGGCCTGTCCCAGGAAAAAGCATGAATATCCCGGCGCCGTCTGCCGCCCCCAACCGGCCCCTGCGGAGTGTGATGATCACAGAGGGGACCATCACACTCCGCAGGGGCCGGTTGGGGGCGCAGGACGCATCTTTCTTTAGCGGCGGGTCAGTCTACCCAGGAGATTGCCGATACAGGGCAGGAATCGATGGCTTCCTGTACGGAATCCTTATTCCCGCCGTCAACGGGAGCATAGGCCTCCGCTTTTTGGCTTTCGCCCATCCGGAACACCTCCGGTGCTATGCCGGGGCACATACCGCAGCCGATACAGGTTATCTGGTCCACACATGCATTCATCTTTTATACCCCTTGCATATCGCAAGCTTCGCTTGCGATACTGCTACTAATAATAAAGAGTTTGAAACGCAGTCTCAAACTTGGCTCCTATCCGTGTGCAAAGCACACACTCAAATCAGGGAGGTTGAAAGTGTTCTTCTTTCAACCTTGCTCCTATCCGTGTGCAAAGCACACACTCAAATCTCAGGTTCTTTTCAGAGTATGCACCGAAAAAGGATCGTTTATTCACGGGCATGGGAGCGGATTGTGTCTGCTTTTTTATCAAACCGGATACCTGTGTAAAAATGCATGGCCGGATAGGATTGCAAGGCGCTGATCCGGCGCGGCGGCGTGACTGCGGCAAACCGCTTTTCGAAGAGCCGGTATCAGGCATTTAACTTTTGATCCAGGAACGCCTGTCAAACTTTTCCTCGCAGTATTTACAACGGTAGATCTCCTTTTTTTCGTCTGCCAGGGTGAACACATGCGGCAGCCCCTGTTCAATGGAAGTGATGCAGCGGGGATTGCGGCAGTAGATGATATTCCGGATCTCTTTCGGGAGCGTGAGTTCCTTCTTTTCCACGATTTCTCCGTTTTTGATGACATTTACGGTAATATTGTGGTCGATGACGGCCAGCACGTCCAGATCCATCTGATCCACATCGCATTCCACCTTAAGAATATCTTTTTTACCCATCTTATTGCTTCTTGCGTTTTTGATGATCGCCACGGGACAATCCAGTTTATCCAGCTGCAGATGGTGATAGAGGGACAGGCTCTTTCCGGCCTGGATGTGGTCAAGGACAAAGCCTTCTTCGATTTTACCGACGTTTAACATATATTTACCCTTTCTTTCTTCAAATTAAAATTTAAAACAGGACGATTTTTCAAATACCGGCCCGTCAGGCGTCTGCCAGGCCGAGCAGGGTAAGGATCAGGGCCATCCGTACATAGACGCCGTACTGCGCCTGTTTGAAATAGACGGCCCTGGGGTCATCATCCACATCCACGGAGATTTCGTTTACTCTGGGAAGGGGATGGAGCACCAGCATGTCCTTGGACGCCAGCTTCATTTTGGCCTTGTCCAGGATATAGAAATCCTTTAAGCGTACATAATCCTCCTCATTAAAAAACCGTTCCTTTTGGACGCGGGTCATGTACAGAAGATCGAGGCGTGGAAGGACTTCCTCCAGACGGATGACCTCCTCAAAGGGGATCCCCTTTTCCTTGAGCATTTCCGTAATATAATCCGGCACGCGCAGCTCCTCCGGAGAGATGAAAAGAAAACGGATGTTGTCATAACGCACCAGGGCATTGATGAGGGAATGCACGGTACGTCCGAATTTCAGATCCCCGCACAGGCCGATGGTGAGGTCGCAGAGGCGTCCCTTCAGGCTGCGGATGGTCATCAGGTCGGTGAGAGTCTGGGTGGGATGCTGATGCCCGCCGTCACCCGCATTGATGACCGGAATGCCGGAGTAAGATGCGGCGACCATGGGAGCCCCCTCCTTGTGATGACGCATGGCGCAGATATCGGCATAACAGGAGATGATGCGGATGGTGTCCGCCACGCTTTCCCCCTTGGAGGCGGAGGAGGCGGCGGCATCGGAAAAACCGAGCACGCTTCCGCCCAGGTTCAGCATGGCGGCTTCAAAACTCAGACGGGTTCTCGTGCTGGGTTCATAGAAACAGGTTGCCAGCTTCTTTCCCGCACAGGAATGGGCGTATTTGGGCATATCGGCCTCTATGTCGCGGGCCAGCCCAAAAAGCCGATCCAATTCCTCGACGGAGAAATCGAGGGGATTCATCAGATGTCTCATAACAGGTTTGCTCCTTTCCGTATCCGTGCCCTCGGTATGGCGGCAGGGACGGGATACCAGTCCCTTTGGAAGAAGGAAGATTCGGGACAAAACAAAGGATGCCGCACCCCGTGCGTCATCCCCGGAAAAAAGAAAATCGAAGAGAAAACAATTTTCCCTTCGATTATTGTCCTGATGTCCGCTATGAATTTGGAGAGGATGTCGTTTCCTCGCAGGATTATTCTTCCCATTGCCGCTCCGATAAAAAATGGATTCTGTTTGGTATCGGTGCCGCCCCGCTCCGGTTATCCCAAAGAAAAAGGACGGCGGTGTTTTGTTCTCGGCACATTATAGCACAGGCCGGAATGGGATGCAACTCTAAACTGTCACTTGAACTTTACGGCGGATGATAGTATACTACAACAAAAAGCGTCCGCAATTTCCACAGGGAGGGCAGGACGCGGAAGCAGAGGGCGATATGAATACGAATGAAGATAACGAGATCATGTTTCGGGAGAAGAAAAGATGGCTTTTCCTGGGGCTTCCCTTCACTTTTACGGTTTATACCATCAAACAGGATATGATCACAATTTCCGAGGGCTTTCTCAACAAGAGGGAAAACGACTGCTACATGTATAAGGTGCAGGATGTGGAGCTGCTTTCCTCTCTGGCGGAGCGGATCGTGGGCATCGGCACGGTGAAGTGTTATACGGGAGATACCACGAATCCGGTCCTGCTGCTTACGCATGTGAAGAACGCGAAGGAAATCAAGAATTACATATTGGAAGCTTCGGAACAGGCACGGATGCGCAGAAGGACCATGAATATGCTCAACATCGGTGCGGAAGGCGCGGACGGGACGGAAGACGACTGACCGGCATGACGGAGCGGAAGAAAAATCCGACGGAATAGGCCCGGCGGGCTGCGGAGGGCGGGAAAGGTGCGGAAATGAAAATTTCTGCATCTTTTTGCGTGCGGGAGCCGGGCGGAGGATTTTCCGCCGCAGTGCCGGGCGGAAAGGCATTTTGCGGGCAGGGGTTTCTAACGCAGACCTTGGCCCAAATCCGAATCACAGATGAGCAGCCGCACAGGACGCGGCATGGAGGTTCGTATGGAACTGGATATGACAAAGGGCAGCCCCTTTCGGCTGATCGTTCGGTTTGCCATTCCCATCATCCTGGGAAACATTTTTCAACAGCTCTACAGCATGGTGGATACCGTCATTGTGGGCCGCTATGTGGGGGTGAAGGCCCTTGCCGCCGTGGGCGCCACGGGAACGATCACTTTCCTGATCATCGGCTTCCTGCAGGGGATGACGACGGGATTTACCGTGATGACGGCCCAGCGCTTCGGCGCCGGGGACGGGGAAGGGATGAAGAGGAGCGTGGGGAGCGCCATCCTGCTTTCGGTGATCGTTACGGTAGTGATGACGGCAGGGAGCGTGCTGGGAATGGACTGGCTGCTTTCCGTGATGCGCACGCCGGAAGATATCATGGATATGTCCCGGACCTATATCGTGATCATCTGCTGGGGCCTGGGCTGCACCGCGCTGTATAATCTGATTTCAAGCATCCTGCGGGCCATAGGAAACAGCAGGGTCCCGCTGTACTTCCTGATCCTGTCGGCATTTCTCAACGTGGCAGGGGACATCGTGCTGATCGTATATTTTCATATGGGCGTCGCCGGGGCGGCTTTGGCGACGGTGGCTTCCCAGGGGATTTCGGGGATTTTGTGCCTGATCTATCTGATTACAAAGGTCCCCATCCTTTCCCTGAAAAGGGAGCATTTCAGGCCGGAGAAATGGTGTGTGCGCAGCCAGCTTTCCATCGGATTTCCCATGGCGCTGCAGTTCGGCATTACGGCGGTGGGAACCATTCTGGTACAGGTGGCGCTGAATCTTCTGGGCTCCACGGTGGTGGCCGCATATACGGCTGCCTTCCGGGTGGAGAATCTGGTCCTGCAGATGTTCCAGGCTCTCGGGATGACCATGGCTACCTATTGCGGACAGAACAGAGGGATCGGGGACCTGGAGCGGATCAAGCGGGGAAGCAGGATTGCCTTCGGCATCTCCACGGTATACTCGGTGGTCATTTATGTGGTCGTCCTCGTAACGCTTCCCGTCATCATCGGATTGTTCATCACCGGGGACGTGACGGACGTGCTGGGCTATGCCAGGACGTATATGACGATCAACGGGGTCTTCTTCACTACCGTGGGCATGATCTTCATCTATCGGAACGTACTCCAGGGCTGCGGTTACGGGTTCTGGCCCATGATGGGCGGCGTGGTGGAACTGGCAGCCCGGGCGGCCTTTGCCATCGCCGCGGCGTGGAAACGCAGCTTTATCGGGGTCTGTGTGGCGAACGCCAGCGCCTGGTTTGCGGGCGGGATTTTCTTATACGTTGCATACCGTTTCCTGATGAGGAAAATGGAACGCGGGAGCGCCAAGAAAGGGGAACCCCCTTCGGTTTAAACGCCCGCCAAGCCGGGCAGATGGGAGCGGACATTGCTTTTTCAATCCTATGCATTTGCGCTGTTTCTGATCGGAGTCCTCCTCCTGTTCTATGCTGTGGGAGGACGGGGGAGGGCCGTCGTGCTGCTTATGGCCAATCTGGCGTTTTTTGGTTACGCTGCCCCCGGGACCGTGGTATGGCTGGCGCTGACCATACTTACCACCTATGGCTGCGGGATTCTCCTGGAAAAAAGAAAAAGGTTCGCTAAGACGCTGGCTGCAGGGTGTATTGCCTTCAATCTGGCCCTGCTCGCCGTTTTCCGGTATTTCCCGGTGTGGGAGGGGATGATGAACGTATTTTTAGGCGGCGGGATACGCCGGGTGCGCCTGGATGTGGCCTCCGATTGGGGATGGGTGGCGCCCTTGGGAATCTCCTTTTACACGCTGCAGGCGGTGGGTTATCTGGCGGATGTGGCTTTAAGAAAGTATCCGGCGGAGAGAAATCCGGTTCATTTCGCCGTGTTCGTATCCTTTTTTCCCAGCCTTTCCTGTGGCCCCATCGAAAGGGGGGACCGGTTCCTTCCCCAGCTGAAGCGCGTCTGCGGGGCGAAGAGGAGACAGCTATGGGATTATGACCGTCATATGACGGGACTGATCTCGGTGCTGTGGGGATTTTTCCTGAAAATGGTGGTGGCAGACCGGGCGGCGGTCCTGGTGGATCACCTTTACGGCCTATATGAAAATACGGACAGCTTTACCATGCTGATGGCGGCCCTTTTTTATTCCGGCCAGATTTTCTGCGATTTCGCCAGCTATTCCTGCATCGCCGTGGGCGTGGCGCAGCTGATGGGATTTTCCCTGATGCAGAATTTCCGTCAGCCCTATCTGGCAGCGGGATTTAAGGACTTCTGGAGCCGATGGCATATTTCCTTAAGCGGGTGGCTGAGGGATTACGTCTATATTCCTCTGGGCGGAAACCGCCGGGGGGCGCTGCGAAAGGAAGGGAATCTTCTGATCACATTTCTGGTGAGCGGGCTTTGGCATGGAGGAGGCCTTCAGTTTCTGGCCTGGGGCGCGCTGCACGGCGTCTGCCGGGCGGCGGAGGATGCGGTCCGGCGGCTTTGGCGACGGCTTTCCCGGGGAAAGGAGGGAGTGGGGACGCCCGGTAAGGAAGGAGTGGCAGCCCGCGTCCTGCGGGGCTTGGGCCGCTGCCTTTTGGTCCTCTTTACCTTCCTTGGCGTGACGGTGCTATGGATCTTTTTCCGCTCGGATTCGATGGAGATGGCCCTCGTCTGTCTGGAAAATCTTTTCACCAGATGGCAGGGCTTCCTGGTGGCGGATCAGCTGATCTTCGTGATGGGGCTGGATAAGACGGAATTTATGATTGCCGTTTTCGGATTCGGAGTCGTGCTGCTTTTTGAACTGATCGGGGAATGGAAAAAGAAACCCGCCGCAGAGTGGATCTATGCTTCCCCCCTGCCGGTGCGCTTTATGATCTGTCTTTTTCTGCTGGGGACGGTGTTTGTGTTCGGTAAATACGGGATTGGGTTTGACGCATCCGACTTTATTTATATGGGATTTTAAAAAATGTCCGGGACGCCGAAATGCCGGCATGATGTCCAAGGTGGCCAGGACAAACGCATAAATGGTCCTGCGCCCGGACGGCGGTCTGCCCCGGCGTAGGGCTGCGGAATCGGATTTAAGCCCGCGGAAGCGGGAGGGAGATGCCATGAAAAAAGGGATCCGGGCGGCCGCTTTTGTGCTGCTGGCCGCAATTATGCTGCATATTTTAAACAGTATCCTATGTGTGAAATCCGTAAGCGGGATCGATCAGGCGAGAGGGCTCTACGCGCAGCCAAGGGGAAGGGTGGACGTGCTTTTTTTGGGGAGCAGCCATGTACATTGCAACGTGGATACCCGGGTGCTGTGGGAGGAACAGGGGATCGCGGCGTATCTGTGTACCACGGCGGAGCAGCCCGTTTGGAACAGCTACTATTACCTGGTGGAGGCGCTTAAGACGCAGAAGCCTGGGCTGATCGTGCTGGATGTTTTCACGCCGGCCCGTTTCCATGAGGATATTCAGGAAAAATGGCTGGCGGAGAATCTGGACGGGATGCGCTTTTCCTGGAATAAATACGAGATGGTGAAAGCGAGCTGCGATTCCGACCGGATTTCCTGGCTGATGGGCTATCCCAGGTATCACGACCGGTACGCCAGGCTTTCCGAAAAGGACTTCGGGAATTTTATCTGGAACCGAAGGGAGCAGGCGCGCTGGAAGGGATACGTGGAGCTGCATACCCATGCGCAGATGACGCAGCCGGATGTGAGCGGGATAACGGATAGGGCGCCTCTGACCGAAAAGGCCCAGTTCTATCTGGATCGGATCGTCGCGCTGGCAAAAAAGGAAGGAATAGCGCTGCTGTTTCTCAATGCGCCCTACCTGGTGGAGGAATCCGACCAGCTTGTCTATAACGAAATTGCGGCGCAGGCGCAGGAGGAGGGGATTGCCTTCCTGGATGTGAACCGGGAGGAAACCTATCGGGAAATGGGGCTGGATTTCGATCTGCATTTTGCGGATCACGCCCACTTAAATGCCGAAGGAGCCGTCCTCTACAGCAGCTTCTTGGGAGAATGGATCCGGGCGCATTACGAGGTGCCGGACCGCAGGGGACAGAAGGGGTATGAATCCTGGGAGAACCAGCGCGTGGCCTATATGGATTAGGACATTTTATGGAGAATTTATGATTAATCTCAGAAAAATTACAGAAGAAAACTTTATTGACGCATTTAATCTAAAACTTGCACTGGGGCAAGAAGGATTTGTTTCACATCCAATTCGTAGTCTCGCACAGGCTTATGTTTATAGGGAGCAATGCCAACCTTTTGGAATATATGAAGGTGATACTATGGTTGGCTATGTTATGGTGATTTACGATTATGATATTCCTGAATATGATATATGGCATATGATGATTGATGAATCAAATCAGGGACGGGGCTATGGCAGCGCTGCATTGGAGCGGGTGCTTGATTATATCAAAACGAAACCTTTTGGCCTTTCAAATCGGGTAGCTTTAACCTGTAACCAAGATAATAGCCATGCATTAAATTTGTATAAAAGCAAAGGCTTTACAGAGACCGGAGCAGTAGACGGAGATGAGATAGAACTATCATTGATGATGCAATAACATTAGATTGAAACTGCGTTTCAAACTCATGCCGCGTCCTTTGCGGCAACGCAACATGAATCTTCGATTCATGTCTGAAAAATCGCGAATGCGATTTCTCATCTGCGATTCCATTTGGGCCGCCTGCGGCACAAATGGCGATTAAAAAATAAGCCATCAGGCTTATTTTTTAATCTATGTCACCGATGCCGATTAGCGAGGAGCTTTTCCATGCACAGCCCGGTGATGAGCCAGCAGGGAAGGTAGTCCAGGCGGATGATCCGGCCGACGTTCCAGCGGGCTTTCCCGTAATCCCAGGGACAGAGGTTCCTTTTTTGGAGGAACCGTCCAAAAAAGGCTTCTCCTGCCAGGATGAGCCCGGCATAGATACCGCCCCGGACGGGCCAGGACAGCCGTCTGGCCAGCCGGAAAACGGGGGCCAGCAGGCACCCGGCTCCGTAGATGGGAAACATCCACAGGGAAGTGGTGCCCTTGAGGGTCATATCCCTTCTTTGCAGGGAATGGAGGGCCGTAAACAGGATTTCCAGGCACCAGCCCAGGATGCCGCATTTGAAAAAGTTTCTGATTAATGTTCGCATGTCAGCAGTATTTCCCGATGCGGCTTTTTTTATGCGACAGAATGTCCCGGCCTGTTTGTTCCCTGCAATGTTTACAGGCTGCAGGCTCCGCTTGCGATTGCTGGGAGTGTGAAAATGGTATATCGATTTAAAGAATATAGAAAATCAACAATTCTGCGGAATCATCTGAACATGGGAGGAGAAAATCCGAAGGGAGAGCGCATCGACGTAACCAGCCTGTATTTTGAAAGGGGAGGAAAGCCCTGGGTGGGCGTGATGGGGGAGTACCATTTTTCGCGGGACGAAAAAGAAAACTGGTATGAGGAGTTATGTAAAATGAAAGCCGGGGGAATTACGGTGGCGGCCACATACCTGTTCTGGATTTACCACGAAGAGGAGGAGGGGGTCTTTACTTTCAAAGGGAACCGGGATATCCGCAGCTTTGTTTTGGAGGCCGCAAGGGCCGGGCTGGACGTAATCATCCGGATCGGGCCATGGGCCCACGGGGAATGCAGAAACGGCGGCTTTCCGGACTGGCTGCTGCGAAAGACCTTTCGGCTGCGCGGCAACAATCCGGGATACATGGAGAAAGTACGTATCTGGTATGAGAAAATCTATGAGCAGGTAAAGGGCCTGTTTTATAAAGACGGCGGGAACATCATAGGGATCCAGTTCGAAAATGAACTGGTTGACGACGCGCAGCATCTCCTGGCGCTGAAGCGGCTGGCTCTTGAGATCGGGTTCGAAGCGCCTTTGTATACCGTTACGGGATGGAACGCGAAATACGGGGCCAAAATACCCGTGGATGATGTGGTTCCTGTTTTCGCGGCATATGTGGAAGCGCCGTGGGCAGGAAGGTGGGAAAAGCTGCCCCCATCGCCCCATTTCGTGTTTCATACGGTGAGAAACGACGCTGCCGTGGGGGAGGATCTGACGCGGGATACGGATGAGAGCGGGTGGAGACTGCCCTATGAGAGGTATCCTTTTGCAACCTGCGAACTGGGTGCAGGGCTGCAGCCGACACATCATAGAAGGATCCTGGTATCCGGAATGGATGCATATGCCCTTTCTCTGATAAAGCTGGGATGCGGAAATAATTTTGTCGGTTATTATATGTATCATGGCGGTACGAATCAAATAGGGAAATTGTCCACGCTGAACGAATCGAAGGATTCCGGATATCCGAACGATTATCCGATTCTCAATTATGATTTTCACACGGCCCTGAGCCAGTACGGGGAGACGAGGAGGCAGTACGGCCTGCTGAATCTGCTGCATCTGTTTCTCAACGATTTCGGTTCGCTTCTCGCCCCGATGGAATATGTGGGTTCCGTGGGAAAAGCCGGTGCGGACGACAAAAAGTCCCTGCGTTACTGCATGCGTACGGACGGAAGAGGCGGATTTGTATTCGTCAATCATTATCAGCGGCTTATCAGGCTGGAGGACATTACGGACGCGGTGATCGATACGGGAAACGTAACGTTCCCGGCAATCGATATCAAAGGGGAGGTCAGTTTTTTTCTGCCCTTTTGTCTGGATATGGGCGCTTTTGTCCTGGAATACGCCACCGCACAACTGCTCTGCCGGTTTCGAAACACCTGGTTCTTTGCGGCGGTGGACGGGATCGCGCCCCGGTATAAGTTCCGGGGAAAGAAGGAAGTGGCAGCGCGGCCGGGCCCGGATGGGGCCATAGAAGAGAAGGGGATCCGTATCGTGACGCTTCCCTGGGAAAAGGCGGTATATCTGCGTAAATTGAACGGGAAAATCTACCTTGGACAGCACTGCGACTTATACGAGGCGGACGGAGAAATCAAGGCGGTCCAGGACGGCGGTTTTACTTATTTCGTATGGCGGGAGGGAGAATGGGAACGGGTCGTCCGGGACAGGCCGTTTGGTCAGGCACAGGTGCGTTTTGAGGATGTGGAGGAGCCGTTTACGCCGGCTTATGTGAGGCAGCTGGAGCTGGGAGGAGAACGGAAAAGACGTTGGAAACGGATCCATGTAACGACAAAAGAGGGATTTATCGAAATTCCGTTTGCCTGCGACGTATCCCAGATATACGCAGACGGGCGGCTTTGCGCCGATCATTTCTATTGCGGAGAAGCCTGGAGGATTCCGGCAAAACTGATCTACGGAAAGGAAAGTTATCTCGTCATGTCGGAACTGAAGGATGATTTTTACAGGGAGTTTCAGATCGAAGGGAAATAGACGGGTTACCATGCCAGGGGCAGGAAGGTCCCGGGCGCCTTGCTGACCCTGCGGCGCCTGAAAGCGGAGCCTGCCGCCTGTGGTGATCCATCGGGGACCCGCTTTCGCTCAGCCAAAAACGCAGCGGTACTAAGCTCGCAAAAAGCGTGCTCGCTAAGTGCCGGCGTTTTTGGATGGTCCCCTCTGTGATCACCACAGGCGGCAGGCTCCGCTTTCAGATGCCGCAAGGTCAGCAAGGCGCCCGGGACCTTCCTGCATTTGGCGCGCCGTATTCCATTTCCCGCTTTACAGTAAAATGGGGCGGAGATATAATGAACATGAAAGAACGGGTATCCGGCGACGGGACATGCCGCCTACGGCGGCGGAAGGGGAGAAAGATTGAAAATTAAAATTTTCAATCTTACGGATTTGGGCCTATTCCCGTTTTGGAAAGACCCAAAACGGGAAAGGCATGGGTATAAGAGTGAAAGATTTTTCAAATCTTTCACTCCCCCTGATTTGTATGCGCGCCAAGGCGCACAGATGGGAGCCAAACATGGATTTTCTGGAAACGGCGGGGGTTCTGATTCCTTCCCTGACGGGGCTTGCGTTAACCATATATGAGGGAAAAGAGGAGGCCCTTTCTTCCTTTGAAGGCAGATATTGCTTCATGCCCACGGTCCAGAAAATCTATACCGCCGACGGCCTGCGGTTTTTTATGGGAAATGCCTGCGGGGAATGGATCTATGATGTGACGGAACCCCTGGGTTCCCGTCTGCTGATCTTCGGGACGGACGGGCGGTGGATCCTTTTGGGCCCTTATGTGGAAGAGGGATGGAAGGAGGGCGCCGCCAGGCGTACGCTGGCCGGGCTGGGGGTCTCCGAGAGCGCGGTGCTGCCCTATAAAACATACCGCTGCCAGCTTCCGATTTACCGGCAGGATGATGCCATAAAAATCGCGTTTTTGTTAACCGGGCAGGAAAGGGAAACGGGAGAACGCCGCGGGATAAAGACCGTCCATATGGATGCGGGATATCGGAAGGAGACGCCTGGTTTCCTGGGGCTCTATGAGGATATTCATGTGATTAACAAAAGGTACCGACTGGAGGACCTCTTTATGGATGCCGTCAGCCGCGGGGAGACACAGGAGGCTTATCGGCTGCTGAAGGAGACGGGAAGACTGGAAGCGGGCCTGCGTTTTCTTTCGGACAGCATGAAGGATCAGGCGGCCGGGGCTGCCATCGGAAGGACCCTTGTGAGAATGGGAGCGAAAAAGGCCGGCCTGAACCCAATCGTCATCGATTCCGTCAGCCAGGAATATGCCCAGCGGATGCAGCATGCCGCATCCGGCAAAGAATTGAAGCGGCTGACGAAGGAACTGGTGGGCCGCATCTGTGAAGAAGTGCGTAAGGAACGGCGGAGCGATTATTCCCCTTATGTAAAAAAGGCGTTGAACTATATGGACGCGAATCTGGGAAATCCCGTCACGGTCGGGGAGGTTTCGGAAGCGGCCGGAATCAGCCGCTCCCATTTCGTGAAGCTGTTCGTCCGGGAAACCGGCATGACGATGAAACGTTACCTCGCAAAAAAACGTTGTGAGATCGCCGTAAACCTCCTTTTGGACAGCGACCTGAGCATACAGGAGATCGGCGCTTACGTGGGGTATCCGGACAATAATTATTTTTCCAAGGTTTTCAGGATACAGACGGGCGTTTCACCCCAGGACTACCGGAAGTCGCATTGGCCGTCTTTTCCGGAGGGTTAAAGGCCACAGGAGGCGGCAGGAGGAATCCCCGAAGGAGGAGGGAAGCTGCCGGTGCGGGCAGACAGGGCTGCGGAAGGAAAGCTGTCGGTGCGGGCAGACAGGAGATATGGGAGGAAAGCCGCTTTGGGCGGCGGAACGGGAGGAGATATGGAGATTAGGGAAGCGGTTCGATATGCGCTGGAGGGGCAGGCGATCCTGTTTGCCGGATCGGGTTTTTCCTTCGGGGCGAAAAACATGCGGGACCTTCCGTTTAAAACGGGAATCGGCCTGCGGGACGCCCTGGCGGCGGAATGCGGTATTGCCAAGACGGAAGAAAGCCTGGAAAACGTGGCGCTGCTGTATAAGAAGAAAAAATCCCCTGCACAACTGGTGCGTTTCCTGAAGGAGGAATTCACGCTGAATTCGATTACCGATGCGCACAGAGCGATCCTGTCCGTGAAGTGGAAACGGATTTATACCACCAATTATGACAGGGTGATCGAAGAAGCGGCCAAGGAGAACGGACAGGTCCTGTCGCCGGTGATCATAGGAGACAGGCTGGATGATTATTATGATAAAAGTGCGGTCTGCGTCCATATCAACGGTTTTATCGACAGGCTGACCATCCGTAATCTGGACACGGATTTTAAACTCACGGAAAAAAGCTATGCCTACGAGACGCTGAACGGGAAACCGTGGTTTGAATTCATGAAACAGGATTTCCGGTCGGCCCGGGCGATCGTGGTGGTGGGTTTCTCCATGAAGTCTGACGTGGACATCCAGCGCCTTCTTTCCACCCCCGAAATGCAGCGGAAAACGGTCTACGTCACCGGCCCGGGCCTGGACGAGGTTTCCAAGGCGCTGCTGGAAGATTACGGAAAGTGCGAGCCGATCGGCACCGACGGCCTGGCGAAGATAATCGGGGAGGAAAAAAAGGATTTTATACCGCCGGCGGACAAGAAGTATTTTTCGAGTTTTACTTATGAATATCGGGAAATCCTGGAACCGGAAAGCGTGGAACTCAATGATCTGGTGTCCCTCTTTTACGAAGGGAAGTTTCTGCCCAAATTGCTGCAGAAGGACGGAAGCGGGGAGTATAAATATCTTCTTTACCGCGCAAAGCTTAATTTCATCATCAAAAATCTGAAAAGCAAAAAGATTTTCGTGGTGAATTCCGACCTGGGAAACGGAAAGACCATCTTCTGTCAGATGCTGCGCAACGAGCTGCGGGAAAAGGATATCGCAGTCTATACCCTGAACAAACGCAAGGTGGGGATAGAAAGCGAAATCGAATACATTTCGACCAGGGAGAAGAGACAGAGGGTCGTAATTATTGACGATTATCAGCATTACTTCGATGTGCTGGAGAGCTTTTCCTACTTTGGGATCGGGAATATCACCTTCGTACTTACGGTCCGCAGCGCCATCAATCATTTGAACTACAGAAAACTGTACCACGTATTTAACGACAGGAATCAGATAGGGGAAGAGGACTACGGCCCTATTTATCTGGATACGTTACAGCCCGAGGAGATCAAGGATTTCGCCTATCTGTTAAGCGGCAACTCCTTAACGTGTGCTAAGATAATCGACAGCGGTCTGAGTGAAGAAACCTATCTGGCGCAGATATGCCACGGAAGGATGAACAATATGCTGTTGGATCTGTTCGAATCCTCCGATATCAAGGAGCGCTATGCGCGGGTTTATGAAAAGAGCAGGGAAGAAAGCCAGGCCGTGCGGAAGCTGGCCATCTTTTCCCTGATGAAAGTGTCCATGAATTTTGAGATGGACTTTAGCCAGATGTGTGAGATATTGGATATCGACTATGTTTCTCTGTCGAAGGAGGACAGCGAATATTTGAATGAAATCTTCGATTTCAACCGGGACGAGGTGATCGTGAAATCTTCCATTGCGGCAAAATATTTTCTGTATTCCGTGATAGAAATCGACGAGATGATGGACGTGCTCATTGAAATCGTCAAACGTGCCGACGAGCTATACATATACGATAAAACCTATGAAGAACTACTGAAAAACGTGGTTTCCCACAGCCATTATGTCAACTTCAAAAGCGCGAACAGGGAAGCGGAGATTATCCGGTTCTATGAGAGCATCAGAAATACGCAGTTCTGCGTACATAACCCTTTCTTCTGGGAGCAGTTCGCGTCGGCCTGCCTTGATTTAAACGAATATACGATGACAAAGCAGTGCCTGCAGAACGCTTTTGTGGAAGCCAAAAAGCTTTCTCACTTCGTGCCCTTCCAGATAGAGACGATCTACGGAAAATACATCATGCATCACTTGCTGTTTGACCTTGGGAAAAAGAAGGATCCGGGCGGGGACGACGTGATCGCCCGGTTGAAGGAATTCGACGCGCACGTAATGAAATATTATTCCCATCCGGAGAATAACGTTTATTATGTGTTTAAAATCGGCGCAAAATATAAACAGGTCTATGATCTCTATAAAGACCATTTTGACACGAAGCAGGCGGTCGTTTTTAACGGATTGTTAAACAATATGATCGTTAAAATGCGCTATTTCATAAATTCCAGCAAGGATACCTTTTACATCAATACCACGAAAAAATGGATCAAGGATTTACAGGCCTGCAGGCTGTGAGGACGAGGCGGCCGGTGAAGGCAAAGGCCGCTCCCAAGCCCGGAAGGAAGATCCCTGGGGCAAACGCACGCATGCCCTAGTCCCGGCAGAGCGAGGTGATCCATCGGGAACCCGCTTTCGCTTTGCCAAAACCGGGGCATGCCGCCGCCGTTTAAAAATGCAGCCTTCTGCGCACCGCGCTGCGAAGCCTGGAACGGGAGAGCATGGTGAGCAGGGCCACTGCGATGATGGCGCAGGCCGTAAGCACCACGGCCGACCAGGTAAGCAGGAGATCCTTCCCTAGGAAACGGCGGACGAGGAGCTCGATGGAGACGCACAGGGCGGCGATTCCCACGAAAATATAGAGGGAAGCGGCCAGGAAAGAAGAAGATACCCTGCGGCACAGGGCGGCGATCAGGATGGCGAGGAGCGTGGCGATGGCAGTGATGGGCAGGGCGAGTTCGGAAAACCAGCGGGAACCGGAAGTATTAAAGGTGATCAGATATTCATAGAGCCCTATGGCCAGCCCGTCAAGGAGCAGGGAAAAGTAGACGGGAAGCCTGGTATAGACGAATACGGGAATGGCCAGCACCCAAAGGATGATGCAGGCGCCGATGATATACAGCGACCAGAAGCTCCGGTTAAATACAAGCAGGTTCAGAAGGCCGCAGGATACGCCGGAGGCGATGAGGACCAGGGAATAGAGCAGGATCACATCCCGGTTTTTGACAGGTTCCACATGACCGGACTCCTTGGAGAAGGGCGGAGGGGAATCCTGTCTGTCATTTTCGTTGGGATTGAGCACCGGGGTATTGCACAGGGGGCAGCGGTCCAGGGAATGATCCAGCTCCACACCACAGTTAACGCAATATGACATAATAAACTCCAATCTGCCGCATGAAGCGGCGGGTATTTGCGGCGGCTTGTGAAAAGGCTCTGCACGGGCGTCTTTATGCGGACATCCCGGGATGCCTGCCCTGTTTCGAACCATGTGATTTTTGGCAGGGAGACGTCCTGCTACGGACGTTCCGGACGGATGCCTGCCGAGGGTTCAAGGCAGGGCTTCCCGAAACGTGCGGTTGCTTTCGATTTTCACATGGATCCCGTCCTGCACCAGCTTCCGGAAAAACAGGCGTTCCACGTCCGCCTCGACGATGCAGCTCGCAAAATTGACGGTAAGGATATCGCCGTAGCTGATAACGGCGCAGTTGGTGCGGGAAGAGAAGGGCTGGCCCATATAGATGTCGAAACGGTCGATATAGGGCTTCATGCCCTCCGGCACGCTGACGGCGCCCATGTTCGTTAAACCCGCGGAGGAGTTTTTATCCTGCACCCTCCGATAAAAGGTACGTACCACAATATCCTTTAAAAACAGCGGGACGATGCGGATCAGGGGATTACGCTTGGTGGCGGCATTGGTGGTGATGTCGCCCCGCAGGAATTTTTCGTTGATGTAATAACGCATATAATTGCGTACCTGCAGAACGATTTCCTCAAAGGTATATTCTCCCAGGCGCGGATCGATATAGGGATAGACCATGGTAATGAAATTGCGCAGGGTCCGGGAAGGGAAGAAACGGCGCAGGTTGACGGGCATGGCGATTCGCACGGGACGAGGGCGGAAGGAGGAATCTGCCGCCTGTTTGCGCAGCAGGGCATAAAGAAGCACGGAATTCAGATATTCGGTAATGGTGGCATGATATTTTTTGGCGACGGCATTCACTTCCCGGACGGAAAGAATGCCGTCGATGATGTTCAGCGTATGAAAGGGCTCCAGGGTGCCGCGGATCCGATAGGTTTTCTCCGCAGGCCTGGCCGGCCGGACGAGGGCGTTGGCGTAGCGCATATAGGCGTCCTCCAATTCCTCCGGATCAGGCGGGGAATCCACATCCAGCACGAAGCCGCCCGCTTCTATTTCGGCGCCCAGCAGACGCAGATAGACGGCGGTGATGGTCTGCAGCACGCACATGCCTCCCGTACCGTCCCCCAGGCTGTGATGGCATTCCAGGGAAATCCTGCGGTCATAATAATAGACGCGCAGCAGATAGCGGTTCCCGGACTTGAAATACATGGGCATACAGGGATTGTGGATATCGGGCTGCACAAACGGGCCCGGCCTGTGATTGGGTTCCAGATAGCGCCAGAAAAGTCCCTTGCGGATGGCCACTTTGTAGGTGGGAAAGCGCTGCAGCGCTATATCCGCGGCCTGCTGCAGCGTATCCGGACGAATCGGGTCCTTTAGCAGGACGGACAGCCGGTAGACGGAGGAAAAATTTCTTCGCTGCAGGGTGGGATATACGATGGCCGACAGATCCAGGCGGTACCAGGTTTCGGTATTGCCCGGGGCGGAGGCTTTCGATTGGGGGTTAGATCTGCTTTTTTTTGGCATGGGCAGGATTCCTTTCCGGTATAGTTCCATTATAGGATGTTTTCCGGATCCGCGCAAGTGACAGTTCCCGGAAAGGCAGCCCCCGATCGAAATAGGCTTTACACTTTTTCCGATATCCGCTATAATGTACCTGTCCCGTTCCGGGAGGGACGGGCGGCACAGGGCCGTTTTTGAGGAGCGGATGCGAAACGCATCCCGGCGGTCATGTCCGTATCCCAGCCTTCATAGAATAAGGAGAGAGCAGGCAGATGGAAAGCTATAAACAGGAATTTATCGATTTTATGATATCCGCGGATGTCCTCAAATTCGGCGATTTTACGCTGAAAAGCGGAAGAAAGTCCCCGTTTTTTATGAATGCGGGAGGCTATGTGACCGGATCCCAGCTGCGCAGGCTGGGAGAATATTACGCGAAGGCCATCCACGACAACTACGGGCTGGATTTCGACGTCCTGTTCGGGCCGGCCTATAAGGGGATCCCTCTCGCCGTGGCCACGGCCATGTCCCTCAGCGAGCTGTACGGCCGGGAGGTCCGCTATTGTTCCAACAGGAAGGAAGTGAAGGATCACGGGGATACCGGGATCCTCCTGGGAAGTAAGCTGAAGGACGGCGACAGGGTGGTGGTCATCGAGGACGTCACCACCTCGGGAAAATCCATCGAAGAGACGTTTCCCATCCTCCGCGCCCAGGCGGATGTGAAGATAGAGGGGCTGATCGTTTCCCTGAACCGCTGTGAGAGGGGAAAGGGGGAGAAGAGCGCTCTGCAGGAGATAGAGGAGCTCTACGGCTTCCCCGCGTGGGCCATCGTCAGTATGGAGGAAGTGGTGGAATATCTGTATAACCGGCCCCATAACGGTAAAATTATGATAGACGATGCCATGAAGGCGGCGATTGACGCCTATTATGCGGTCTATGGCGTGAAAGGAGAGTAGGAAGCGGATGGAGGAAAAGGTTTATAAAATCATGCGGGGCGCCGGCGCCGCGGACATTGCGGTGGGTGTGGTGGTTCTGGTGACGGGGATCGTGAGCGGCACGCTGTTGATCGTGGCAGGGGCAAAACTGCTTGCGGGAAAGGCCAGGATCCTGTTCTGAGGAAAGGGGCGCTTCGTCTGTATGGGCCGTAAATACATTTTTACCAACAAACAGGAATCGAAGAGAGGGATCATGTCCACCATTTTGGGCGTGATCGCTCTCGTTTCGTTGTTTCTGGCGATCTACGGAACCTTTTTAAACCGGGGGCAGGCTTTGGTGAAATACGGGGTGGCAGCCCTGTTTTCCCTGCTCTTTTCCCTGGCAGGGGTGGTTCTGGGGATCCTTTCCAAAATGGAGGAGGATCGTTTTTATCTGTTTTCCTATCTGGGTATCGTGCTGAACCTGTTGGTAATCGCAGGGATCAGCTATATCTTATATGCGGGAGTGTACGGAATATGAAGGACGAGACTGTGATGGAGCGCCTGGCGCTGTGCCGGGACCGGCTGATACGCATCCCGGAGGAGGAAGGGGAGCTGGAACCTGCCTTCGGGGACTATTTCGGGCGTACGGCGCGTATGGCGGCGCTGTTTCTGGAGGAATATGACTTTGTGGTGCAGGACGGGCCCCAAAAGGCTTCCCTGGAGGAGCTCGCAAAGAGAAACCGCAGGCTGTATGAGGACATCCTCCCCGAAAAGTATGCGTTCGGCTATGCCGATCCGCGCTATGCCGCAGACAGGCTGGGCAGGCAGTTCGGGCAGATGCTTTCCCTCCTGCATGCGGAACTTAGAAGCCTGATCGCTTCGGCCTACGAGCAGGACGAGGCGTCCATGGTGATCCGGCTGGAACTGTTCCTGGAGGTCTACCACGCCTTTTATGCGGCCGCAAAGGAGGGGGAGGGACTCCCGCCTGCGGAGGAGATCCGGGAAATTCTCTATTGGTTTGCCAGCGATTATTCGGAGATTTTATATGAAAAGAAGGTGAGAGAGCTTTTCGATTGGAAGCAGGATTTCTTCCGACAGATCATCATGGAAAGCGACCTTACCGATCTGCGCTACCTGTACCGGTTTGGGGAATATGTGACGGAAAACGAGCTGCACATGGCCCGCTATCTCAACTCGCTGCCCAAGGAGCGCATTGCGCTGATGGCAGATACCTTTACGGAGGGCTACCGCAGGGGCTTTGAAGTGACGGGGAAGGATATCCGGAAAAAGAAATCGGTCAACATCCGCGCCTTCCTGGGTTTCGAGCGGGTGGTGCGCCGGGCCGTGGAGAATTTCGCCGCGATGGGCTTACAGTCCGTGATCTACAGGGCGCCGGCCAGCTTCCTGGAGGGTCGGAAGCTGGAAAAGGCCGGCTATTTCGGAGCGGCCGCGAACAAGCAGTTCGAGTATGACCACGAATACGATCAGGCGCTTTTCTACGATAAAAAGTATGTGAACCACCTCCTGGAAAGCTACCGGAACGCCTTGGAGGGCGCAAAGGAGCTGGCAGAGGTGCATGGGGGACCGGCGGTCATCGAGCGTTTCGGAGAGGAACCCTTTGTGCCGGAAAGTAAGGAAGAGAATCTGCACTTCGATGCCGCCGGACGGAAGCTGTCCGTGGAATACCGGTCCGGAGCCGGTGAGTTGATGAACGCGTATGTGAAGGGGGAGGAGCGCAGCTTTACCATCATCGCTTTCCCCGGCCCGGAAATCGGGGAGCGTTTTGAGGAGATTTTCGACGGTGTGGTCAGGATCAATACCCTGGATTATGAACTGTATCAGGCGATTCAGCAGAAGCTGATCGATGCCCTGGACCGGGCCGCCTATGTGTGGGTGAAGGGAAGGGGAGAGAACAGGACGGACCTGCGGGTGGCCCTCCATGTGCTGAAGGATCCGGAGAGGGAAACGAACTTTGAAAACTGCGTGGCGGACGTGAACATTCCCCTGGGCGAGGTTTTCACTTCTCCGCTCCTTGCGGGGACCGACGGAAAGCTGCATGTGGTGAGGTCCTGTATGAACGGCCTGAAATACACGGATCTGGAGCTGGATTTTAAGGACGGGATGGTGGAAAACTATACCTGCAGAAATTTTGCGTCCGAAGAGGAGAACCGGAAATTCGTCCGGGAAAATGTGATGGACCATCATGAGACGCTTCCCATGGGGGAATTCGCCATCGGGACCAATACCACCGCCTATGTATATGCCCGTCGGTACGGGATAGAAGAGAAACTTCCCATCCTGATTACGGAGAAAATGGGCCCCCATTTCGCGGTGGGGGATACCTGCTATTCCCACGAAGAGGATCTTGTCACCTATAATCCGGACGGAAAACGGCTGGCGGCCAAGGAAAACGAGATTTCCGCCCTCCGTAAGGAGGATATGCGCCGGGCTTATCTGAACTGCCACATGGATATCACGATTCCCTATGACGAGCTGGGAGAGCTGTGCGCCGTGTCGGCGGACGGCAGCAGGCAGACGCTCATCCGGGACGGCCGGTTCGTGTTGGAGGGCTGCGAAGAACTGAATCGGGCGTTGGATGAATAACGGCCCATCGTCAGAAAACGCCGGGGCGAAGCGCCCCGGCGTAATTTAATCCTGTTTTTTCCTATAATAAGAAGGAGATTCCCCGAAATGCTTCTTAAAAAGCTTGCTGAAATGGTAGGCGTCGTCATATCCTACCTGCTGGGCGATATCCTGGACGCTGATATCCCTTTCCTGCTCCAGAAGCCGGCGTGCCTTTTCCATGCGGACGCGGATCAGATGATTGATGGGCGTATCTCCCGTTTCCGTCTTAAACAGTTTGGAAATATAAAAAGGGCTCAAATACATGTTCCTGGCGATCTGATCTAAGGAAATCTTTTCGTTATAATGGGAGTCCAGATAATCGACGATCTGCTCCACCACATATTTCCGGTTGGTGGATTCGAATTCACATCCCCTTTCTGCGTCCCTCGGCGCGGTAACCTGTTCCCTGTATAAAAGAAGGATCATCTGCGTCACATAGGCCCGCAGCATGAAATAACGTCCGGGCTGGAAACTGGCGCTTTCCGTGCGGATGGCGGTACAGAGCCGGGCAAGGATGACAAAGGCCTTTTCTCCCGGATGAAGGATCCCCTCATGCTCCGGGAAATGAATCCGGTTGGGTTCCATGTCCCGGATATGGATATCCGTAAACGCCACATAGAACTCCTCCAGCGGGGCGCGGGAAGAGACAAGCGCGCTTTGATGGACGACGCCGGGATTGAAGAGCAGGACATCGCCTTTTTTCACGGGAAAGCGTTTCCCGTCCAACACAAAACTCCCCTCTCCGGAGAGCATAATGGCGATTTCGATGAAATCATGGCTGTGGGGCTGTTCCGGCTCCTGCCGGGAGATCTGGCAGGCATACAGGAAGGTGGGATTTAGGTCCTCGTAGGTCATATCGTACTGGATCTGACACATGGCGCGGCTCCTCGGGTTTTTTGTGACCGGAAACGGATCATCGGGTGCGAAGGGTATTATACGCTTAATTGGCGGGGGAGGCAAGGGAAATTTCACGGCAGCCACGACAGCCACATGAACGGCCGCCAAAAAGTTGAATTTTTTATTAATTCATCCGGTTAAGGTTGCATATCGGTAAAAAGTTTAGTAAACTGTAACTTGATTAATGATGCGCAGGTTACGGCCATGTCGGCCGTATCTATCTTTTTATGCCGCCTTGGCGGCCCGGAGAAGGAGGAGAAACGTGGCACAGGTTGGTATAGTGATGGGAAGCGATTCCGATATGCCTGTTATGGCGAAGGCAGCCGATATTCTGGAGGAGCTCGGGATTTCCTATGAAATGGCGATTATATCCGCTCACAGGGAGCCGGACGTGTTCTTCGAGTATGCCGGGTCGGCGGAGGAAAAAGGATTCAAGGTGATTATTGCCGGAGCCGGGATGGCGGCCCATCTTCCGGGTATGTGTGCGGCCATTTTTCCCATGCCGGTGATTGGTATCCCCATGCATACCTCTTCGCTGGGAGGAAGGGATTCCCTTTACTCCATCGTGCAGATGCCCAGCGGGATCCCGGTGGCCACCGTGGCAATCAACGGAGGCGCCAATGCGGGGCTTTTGGCAGCCAGGATTCTCGCCACTTCGGACGAGGCGCTTTTGGCCCGCCTGAAGGACTACAACCTTAAGATGAAGGAGGGCGTTCAGGAGAAGGATGCCCGTCTGCAGGAGTCGGGTTACAGGAATTATACGAAGTAGGATATGCGGCGGCCGGGCATGCCCGGCCGCCGGAGGGAACTGCGTCTGCGCCGTATAAAACGGCAGGATTGTGAGGAAAAATGGATTATAAGAATGCGGGAGTGGATATCGAGGCCGGTTATAAATCGGTGGAATTGATGAAAAAATATGTCGGGGAGACCATGCGGCCGGAGGTATTGGGCGGCTTGGGCGGTTTCTCGGGCGCCTTTTCCATGGCGGGATTTCGGGATATGGAAAAGCCTACCCTGGTTTCCGGTACGGACGGCGTGGGGACAAAGCTGAAACTGGCGTTTCTGATGGACAGGCATGATACGGTGGGGATCGACTGTGTGGCCATGTGCGTGAACGACATCGCCTGCGCAGGGGGAGAACCTCTGTTTTTTCTGGATTATATCGCCTGCGGGAAGAATTATCCGGAGAAAATCGCTTCCATCGTCAAGGGTGTGGCCGAAGGATGCCGGCAGGCGGGAGCGGCGCTGATCGGCGGGGAAACCGCGGAGATGCCCGGCTTCTATCCGGAGGACGAATACGATCTGGCGGGCTTTGCCGTGGGAATCGTGGATGAAAAAAAGCTGATCACCGGCGCGGATCTGAAGCCGGGGGATACGCTGATCGGGCTGGCCAGCTCCGGCGTGCACAGCAACGGCTTTTCCCTGGTGAGAAAGGTGTTTGAGATGACCAGAAAGTCCCTGGATACCCGGTACGATGAGCTGGGAAGCACCCTGGGGGAAGCGCTGCTGGTTCCCACGAAAATCTATGTGAAGGCGCTGCGCAGCGTCCGGGAGGCGGGTGTGACCGTCAAGGCGTGCAGCCACATCACCGGCGGCGGCTTCTATGAGAACATTCCCAGGATGCTCCCGGAGGGCGTCCGCGCAGTGGTGAAGAAGGACAGTTACGAGGTGCCTGCCATTTTCAGACTGCTCGCCGCAAAGGGGCAGATTGAAGAGCGGATGATGTATAATACTTATAACATGGGAATCGGCATGGTGCTGGCGGTGGACCCTTCCCAGGCACACAGAGCCATGGAGGCCGTCCGGGCGGCGGGCGAGACCCCCTATGTGATCGGCCGGACGGAGGCCGGTGAAAAGGGAGTGGAGCTATGCTGAGGGTCGTGGTGTGCGTGTCGGGCGGCGGAACCAATCTGCAGGCGATTATCGACGGGATCGCGGACGGAAGGATTGCGGATACGCGGATTGTGGGCGTGATCAGCAACAATGCGGGAGCCTTTGCGTTGGAGCGGGCGAGGCGCAGCGGAATCGACGCCGTCTGTGTTTCTCCCAGGGATTATGAGGACAGGGCGGCTTTTCATGGGGCCCTCCTGGAGCGGGTGAACGGATTCGCTCCGGATCTGATCGTGCTGGCCGGCTTTCTGGTTACGATCCCGCCCGAAATGATCCGGGCCTATCCGAACCGTATCATCAATATTCATCCGTCCCTGATCCCCTCCTTCTGCGGAGTGGGATACTACGGGCTGAAAGTACACGAAGCGGCCCTGAAAAGGGGCGTAAAGGTGACCGGGGCCACGGTGCATTATGTGGACGAGGGGACGGATACCGGCCCCATCCTGTTACAGAAGAGCGTGGAGGTGCATGAGGACGATACGCCAAAGACGCTGCAGAGACGCGTGATGGAGGAGGCGGAGTGGGTCATCCTGCCCCAGGCCATCGACCGGATCGCAAGGAAAGGGCACATGGAATGGAATCCAGAATGAGAGGACAAATGAAAATTCTGATCGTGGGAAGCGGCGGACGGGAACATGCCATTGCGGCGGCGGTGGCGAAGAGCCCGAAAGCGGATAAGATCTATTGCGCGCCGGGAAATGCGGGCATCGCAGGCCTGGCGGAGTGTGTGGATATAGCGGTGGACGAATTTGAGAAGATTGCCTCCTTTGCGAAGGAGAAGGGGGTGGATCTGGTCATCGTGGGGCCGGACGACCCGCTGGCGGCAGGCCTGGTGGACGTGCTGGAAGAAGCGGGACTGCGTGCCTTCGGGCCCAGGAAAAATGCAGCCATCCTGGAAGGAAGCAAGGCTTTTTCCAAGGATCTGATGAAGAAATACGGGATTCCCACCGCAGCCTATGAGACTTTTTCGGATGCGGATGCGGCGGCGGCATATCTGGAACAGGCGGATTTTCCCATCGTACTCAAGGCCGACGGCCTGGCTCTGGGAAAGGGCGTGCTGATCTGCCGGACAAAGGAAGAGGCCCTGGCGGGCGTAAAAAGCATCATGCTGGATAAGCAGTTCGGAGCGGCGGGAAACCGTATGGTAATCGAAGAATATATGACGGGCCGGGAGGTATCCGTGCTTTCCTTTGTGGACGGCAGGACCATCCGGATCATGACGTCCGCGCAGGATCACAAACGGGCCTGTGACGGGGATCAGGGCCTGAATACGGGCGGCATGGGAACTTTTTCCCCTTCCCCCTTCTATACGCAGGAGGTGGATGCGTTCTGCCGCAAATACATCTATCAGCCTACGGTGGACGCCATGGCAAAGGAAGGCAGACCCTTTTGCGGGGTGATTTTTTTCGGGCTGATGCTTACAGAGAAGGGGCCCCGGGTGCTGGAATACAATGCCAGATTCGGGGATCCGGAGGCCCAGGTGGTGCTTCCGCGGATGAAGAACGACATCATCGACGTGATGGAGGCCTGTATCGACGGCAGGCTGGACGAAGTGGAACTGCAGTTTGAAGACAATGCGGCGGTCTGCGTGGTGCTGGCATCGGAAGGATACCCGGTGAAGTACGAGAAAGGTTATGTGATCTGCGGCCTCGACCGGTTTACGGATGCCGACGGATATTACTGTTTCCATGCGGGGACCGGCTTTGACGCCGAAGGAAGGGTGGTCACCAGCGGCGGCAGAGTGCTGGGCATCACCGCTACGGGCGCGGATCTGAAAACAGCGAGAGCAAAGGCATATGAAGCCGCCGGATGGGTGGACTTTGCAAATAAATATATGCGTACAGATATAGGAAAAGCCATTGATGAGGCTTAAACCACGGACGGTAAAGGGGTTAAAGAGAATGAACAGAATGAAAACGGGAACGAAGAAAAATACGATTCGCATTGCGGCGGCCATGATGGCCCTGCTGCTCGGTGCGGGACTGCCCCAGGCGGCGCTTACGGGACATGCCGCCAACAGCCTGGGGAGCCAGGGCAGCGCGCTGGATGGAGAAGGCGGCGAACAGCCGGCGGACGGCGGCGATGCGGAGGTTCAGGATATCATAGACGAGAACTCCGGGGAAATCGCCACTTCCACGGTATCCGAAATCCGTATTAAGGAACAGAACGGGGTAAAGGTGCGCGCGGAGGCTTCCAAGGACTCCACCCAGGTGGGAGCTCTGAAAAAGGATGTGGTGATGCCCGTGGTGGGAGAAGCCACAGGGAGCGACGGCATGATCTGGTATCAGATTTCCGGACAGAACGAGGGAAAACAGGTGGACGGTTATGTACGCTCCGACCTGGTGGAAGTGACGGCCACGGCGCAGCCCGAGCCGGAACCGGAACCCGCGGAACCCGTTCCTGCTCCCGAAACGCCTGCAGAGGATCCGGGTACCTCCTCCGCAAACGAATATGACGTGAGCTATTCGGACGACGGGACCGGTGTGAACGACTGGTTTTTGAACGACAATATCAACGGCAACAGATATAAGATCTCCGAGCTGCTGGGCGCCGCACAGACCAACGAGAACAATATCGACGTGATGGAAGGACAGACCAAGAACCTGCGTACCATTATCATCGTTTTGGCCGTGATCATCGGCCTTCTGGTGGTGGTGCTGACCATTATGATCTTTAAACTCAGAAATTCCTACGATGATTTCGGGGATGATGACGATGATGATTATGACGGAGGCTATGACGACGAAGAGGACGACGATGACGACGACGGAGGATACTCCTCCTCTCCGAGACGATACGGTTCACTTAGAAGCAATTCCAGGAAAAACGACAGAAGCCGCTATGAGGATGACGAAGAAGACGGCGGGGAAGAGGAGCGGTACGAGGACGAAGAGGACGAAGAGGAAGACGACGGACGCTATTCCAGAAAATCCTCCTTTAAAGAGCCGCCCCGGGGAAGAGGCGGACAGGCGAGAGGAAGGGGAGGCAGCAGGCCTCGCAACTTTCTGAACGTGGACGAGGATGACGAAATGGATTTTGAGTTCCTCGACCTGAAATAAGGGACACCTTCGATCCGAAGTGATCGTCCTGCCGGAAACCCGGAATGGCCTATCCCTGCGGCGTGCGGTTCGGCGGCCGCAGGGATAGGTTTTTTTACACAATAAACGCACGAATGGCCCTGCGGCCTCTGCGGCCCCTGCCCATTCGTGCGTTTGTTAAGCCTCTTGGCACCTGGGCGGTTCACAATCGGCAGGCCTGCTCCCCGGGATGGCACATCGAACCCGATAAAATCGGTTGACAGAATGTGTCTGCTGTTATAATATAAATATAACAATACGGGTTTACGGCAGAAAGGAAGCGCAATGGATCGTGGACATGGTATTAGAGATTGATTTCAGCAGTGATGAGGCCTTGTATATTCAGCTGAGAAATCAGATTGTCCTTGGGATAGCCACCAACCGTTTTCGGGAAGGGGACGTGCTGCCCAGCGTCCGTCAGCTGGCGGATGAGATCGGCATCAATATGCATACGGTGAATAAAGCATATACTGTATTGAAGCAGGAAGGCTTTGTGAAGGTGGACCGAAGAAAAGGCGCTGTGATTTCCGTGGACGAGGGAAAGATGAAGGCGATGGAGGAAATCCGGGAGGAACTGCTCCTGATTCTGGCCAAGGCAAGCTGCAAGAATATTTCCCGCCAGGAAGTGCATGCTTTAATTGATGAAATCTATGAGGAATATGGAGGCTTGGAATAATGCAGTCGCAGTTTACGCAGAAAGCCCGTACGGCGCTCCAGATTGCCGAGCGCTGTGCGCGGAAGCTGAAGCAGAACTATGTGGGTACGGAGCACATCCTTCTGGGGCTTCTGGAGGAAGGGACCGGCGTGGCGGCCAGGATATTGACGGAGGACGGGGCTAACGCCGAAGAGCTCCGGGAGATGATCCGTGATCTCATCGCTCCTGCGTCCCCTGTTCCCGTAAAAGAGCGGGACGGGTACACCCCAAGGGCGGCCGCGGTGCTGGAAGAAAGCCACAGGCAGGCTGCCAGGTTTCATTCCCGCCTTACGGGTACGGAACACATCCTTCTGGCGCTGCTTCGGGAAGGGGAAAATGTAGCTGTCAGGCTGTTGAATACCTGTGGGGTACAGCCGCAGAAATTATACGCGGATACCCTTGGGGCGATGGGACAGGATCCTTCCATGATCAAGGAGGAAATGTCCAGAAAACAGAAAAAGAAGAGCCAGACCGCCATGCTGGATCAGTACAGCCGGGATATGACGGCGCTTGCCGCACAGGGCAGGCTGGATCCGGTGGTGGGAAGGGAAAACGAGATCAACCGGGTGATCCAGATCCTAAGCCGGAGGACGAAGAACAATCCCTGCCTGGTGGGAGAGCCCGGAGTGGGAAAGACCGCTATCGTAGAGGGGCTCGCATCCAGAATCGTTGCCGGAGAAGTGCCGGATACGGTGAAGAATAAGCGTGTATTGACGCTGGATCTGTCCGGCATGATCGCTGGAAGCAAATATCGCGGTGAATTTGAGGAGCGGATTAAGCGGGTGATTCAGGAGGTAACGGAGAGCGGGAATATCCTTCTGTTCCTGGATGAGCTGCATACGCTGATCGGCGCGGGCGGAGCGGAAGGGGCGATCGATGCTTCCAATATCCTCAAGCCCTCTCTCGCCAGAGGTGAAATTCAGCTGATCGGGGCCACAACCATAGCGGAGTACCGCAAATATGTGGAAAAGGATGCGGCCCTGGAGCGGCGGTTCCAGCCCGTGAACGTGGAGGAGCCCACGGAGGAAGAGGCGGTTCATATCCTGGAGGGCATCGCTTCCCGGTATGAGGAGCATCATCAGGTGAGGATCCTTCCGGAGGCACTGGAGGCGGCGGTCCGATTGTCCGGCCGGTATATCAACGATCGAAGGCTGCCGGATAAGGCCATCGATCTGATCGACGAGGCCGCCGCCGCAGTGAAGCTGAAGGCCATGGAGCCGCCGGACGAGATCAGGAAACTGAACGACGAGATCCGGGAAACGGATCGAAAAATAGAGGAATCCATCCGCACGGAGGCGTTCGAGCAGGCCGGTGAGTGGAAACGCAGGCAGGATGAGCTGATGAAGAAGCTTCAGCGGCGGCAGGCGGGGCTTCAGCGGCGGAGCGCGGAGCGCAGGGAAGCGGTTACGGAGAACGACATCGCGGGTATTGTGGCACTGTGGACCAAGATCCCGGTGAGCCGTCTGGAGGAGAAGGAAAGCGAAAGGCTCCTGAAGCTGGAAAAGATCCTTCACAAAAGGGTGGTGGGCCAGGATGAAGCGGTTGCCGCCGTGGCCCGTGCCATGCGCAGAGGCCGGGTGGGCCTGCAGGATCCGAAGCGTCCCATCGGTTCCTTCCTGCTGCTGGGCCCTACGGGCGTGGGAAAGACGGAGCTGAGCAAGGCCCTGGCGGAGGCGATGTTCGGAAGCGAAAACGCCCTGATCCGTATCGATATGTCGGAATATATGGAAGGAAATTCGGTCTCCAAATTCATCGGTTCCCCGCCCGGTTACGTAGGCTTTGACGACGGGGGACAGCTTTCGGAGAAGGTGCGCAGGAATCCCTATTCTGTGGTGCTTTTTGACGAGGTGGAAAAGGCGCATCCGGACGTATTCAATATCCTGCTCCAGGTGCTGGACGACGGCCACATCACGGATTCCAAGGGCCGCAGGGTGAGCTTTAAGAATACGGTACTCATTATGACCTCCAACGCGGGGGCCCAGAGAATTGTGGATCCCAGGAATTTAGGCTTCATGTCCGCATCGGATGAGAAAAGGGATTATGAGCGGATGAAGACGGGAGTCATGGAAGAGGTGAAACGGCTGTTTAAGCCGGAATTCATCAACCGTATCGACGAGATTATGGTGTTCCATCCCCTTACAAAAGAGGATATGAAGCAGATCATCACACTGCTTTCCAGGGATCTGACGGAGCGCTGTCAAAACCAGCTGTCGATCGGCCTGACGATCACCTCCGCCGCAAAAACCTTCCTCGTGGAGAAGCATTCGGATCTGAAAATGGGCGCGCGGCCTCTGAAACGGGCGATCCAGAATATGATAGAGAATCCTTTGGCGGAAGAGATCCTGGCCGGGAAAATACGTTCCGGCGACCGGGTGTCGGTGGGATGCCACGAAGGGAAGATTACCTTCCGGGTGCAGGACAGAAAGGAAAGTGAAACCTAGTGGGCTGTCTGCATGATATCCGGTAGAATTCCGCGGGATCTTCGTTCATCGGCAAGGCGGATGTTCCGGCCGCAGCTACGGCCGGAACATCCAACGCGGCAGATGGGCGCGGCATGTTAGTTAGTATAAGATAAGGAAACAAGGAGGACGAAAGAAATGGCAGCAGTAGAAGAGTTGATCCGCTCTGAAGAAAACGGCAGTATCAGCTTTGGCAACCACACCCTGGCGCAGAAGGCGAAGGTGGAAGATTTTTCCCACGAAGGCGACCTGTACAAGGTGAAAACCTACCAGACCATGACAAAGCTGGAGAAGAACGGGATGTTTACCTATGAATCCGTGCCGGGGACCAGCGTGCTGTACTTTATGGAAAGCGAGGACGGCGTGAGCTTTGTGGTGGAAGGGAAGGAAGATGCCCAGCTCACCATCGGCCTTCAGGATGACACGGAATACCGGGTGAAAATCAACGGTGAAGATACAGGTTCCATGCGCACGAACCTGGGCGGCAAGCTCAACCTGAGCGTGGAGCTGGCGGGAGCCGGCGAGGTGAAGGTGGAGGTATGCAGACAGTAGGAAACATCCGGGTGTGGAAGCCGGTTTCCGAAGATCTATCGGCGGCATCGTAAGCCCGGGATGCAGGGGTATAAAAACGGGAGGATGAGAGGTGCGGGCAGCGGCCGCACCTCTTTTTGAAAGATGGCTAAGACAAAATCGGGAACAATTTTTTATTGCCAGGAATGCGGTTACGAGTCGGCCAAATGGATGGGCCAGTGTCCGGGCTGCCATACCTGGAACAGCTTTGTGGAAGAGCCGGTGGCGAAAGGGAATGCCCGCGGGGAGTCGGCCGGAGGCAGGACGGGCACAAGAAAGAAGCCGACGGGACTGTCCCAGATTTCCATGGAAGAGCGCGGCCGCATCCTTACCGGAATCGGGGAGCTGGACCGGGTATTGGGAGGCGGGCTGGTGCCGGGTTCGCTGGTGCTGGTGGGCGGCGATCCGGGAATCGGAAAGTCCACGCTGCTGCTGCAGGTCTGCCGGCTGCTTTCGTTAAAGGGAAAAAGGGTGCTGTATATCTCCGGAGAAGAATCCCTGCAGCAGATCAAGATGCGCGCTCAGCGTATCGGGGAATTTTCCGACGATTTAAAGCTTCTTTGTGAAACCAGGCTGGGAGATATCGAGGAAACCATGGAACAGGAAAAGCCGGAGGTGGTGATCATCGATTCCATCCAGACCATGTATCGGGAGGACGTTTCGGCTGCACCGGGAAGCGTGTCTCAGGTGCGGGAGTCCACGGGAACTTTTCTGCGGCTGGCAAAGGGATACGATATCACGATACTCATCGTCGGGCACGTGACAAAGGAAGGGACCGTGGCCGGCCCCAGGGTGTTGGAACATATGGTGGACACGGTCCTGTATTTTGAGGGGGACCGGCATGCGTCGTACCGGATCCTTCGCGGGGTGAAGAACCGCTTCGGCTCCACCAATGAGATCGGCGTATTCGAGATGCGCCAGGAGGGCCTGCAGGAGGTGAAAAATCCCTCCGAATTCATGCTGGACGGAAAACCGGAAGGAGCCAGCGGTTCCGTGGTTTCCTGTTCCATGGAGGGGACAAGGCCTATCCTGGTGGAGATCCAGGCTTTGGTGTGTCCCAGCATTTTCGGCTTTCCCAAACGGCAGGCGGCAGGGACGGATTTCAACCGGGTGAGCCTGTTGATGGCCGTTCTGGAAAAAAGGCTGGGGCTCCAGATCTCCGGCTGTGATGCCTATGTAAATATCGCGGGCGGTATGAAGATCGTGGAGCCGGCGATCGACCTGGGGATCGTGATGGCGGTGATCTCCAGCTTTAAGAACAGGCCGATCGAAGAAGGGCTGATCGCTTTCGGGGAAGTGGGGCTGAGCGGTGAAATCCGTTCCGTGAATCAGGCCCAGGGCAGGGTGATGGAAGCCAGGAAGCTGGGATTTAAGACCTGCATCCTGCCCCAGGTCTGTCTGCAGCACATGCCGAAGGCAGAGGGGATCCGTCTGGTGGGCGTCCGCTCCGTTCGGGACGTGATCGATTATATCTAGTATGACCGGCAAAACGCCGCAGGATATTCGTTTATCGACAAGGCGGATTTTCCGGCCGCGGCGGTGGCTGCGGCCGGAAAATCCAACGCAGCAGATGGACGAATAGACAAGGAGATTTGACGGAATATCATGCAGACAGCACATTAGGCCGCGTCAGACCACGTTCCAGGGGTAGGTTCCCGCACCCGGGAAATAGGCGGGCGGGACGGTCCCCGTGAAACTGCCGGGTATGCCCGGCAGGGAGCCGGGAAAGAGCAGGCTGTCCTGGTCGTGGGCACGGCATAATTCTTCGTCCTGGGAAAGGGGATTACACCCGTCGCCCGACATGACGGTGTCCGGGCTCATGTCGGAGGCCCTTCCGTCCTCCTCGATACGGATGGCTTCCGGATGGCCGTAGGGGTCATAAACGGAAGCCGGAGTCGTTTCTTTTTTCTCGTTCATAGCAACCTTTCTGCCCATTTCATCGGGCGTAAATCTCTTCCTGTAGCGGAAATCTTTTGATAACGGTCCGGATGGCCGGACGATAAAACTTTTGAAAGTTTATTCTATAGTTTTTCGATACCCACTTGAAAATATTCAATAATACGGTACAATATTTATAAATAAATTTTTAAAAAGACGGCAGAACCGGGGACTTGTGCCAGGCAACACAGAAGTATTATCCCATGTATGAAAGTTTCCATTCGGATTGGAAAGCCGCCTGTCGGCGGCAGAATGGCGGTTACATTGTAAAACCGGAAAGTAAGTCACAGCATCGGAAAGGGAAAAACCGTGGCAATTAAATCGAAAGAACTTGCCGGCCTGCTGGGGGTGTCCGCAGCCACCGTATCGCTGGTACTCAATAATAAGCCGGGAATCAGCGAAGAATTAAGGAACACGCTTCTTGAGCGGATCCGTGAGATGGGGTACGGATATATGATCCGTGAAGTGTCTGCGGAAGGCGTACAGACCCGTTTCCAGGGAACCAATTCAATCTGTTATGTACTCCTGTCCGAATATCCCGACGAAATGACGGAGGCTTCTTTTTTCCCCACTGTCATAGAGGGAGCAGAACGGGAAGCGAGATATCAGGGCTACGGATTTTCCATCATCCATATGTACGGAGAGAAGGGCCGGTATTTGAAGGAATATCTGGGTCCGGGTCAATATGCGGGCATGATTGTGTATACGAAATCCCTGGATGAGGATATGAAAAAGCAATTGGATGAAACGGAGATCCCCTACATCGTGATGGACTGCTGTGATCCGCTTATGCGGGTGAGCTCCGTGACGGTCAATAACAGGCAGGGGGTGGAGGCGGCCATTCGTTATCTGTACGGGAAAGGGCATCGCAGGATCGGCTATGTGAGCTCCGGAAGGGGCTATGGTTCCCTGGCGGAACGGGGCCGGTGCTTCCGGTATGCCATGGAGGAAATGGGACTCAGCGTGGGACCGGATCAGTTTATCGATACGGGAAAAATCGGAGAGGGTGCGCAGAAATATCTGGAAAAGCTCTGGAAATCCGAGCAGGTTCCGCCCACCGCCCTTCTGGTGGAGAACGATGTGCTCGCAGTTTCCGTTTATCGGGCATTAAAGAGGGCGGGTTATCGGATTCCGGAGGATGTATCCGTTATGGGATTTGAAGGCAGAAGCATCTGCACCCTGCTGGAGCCCACCCTCACCACCATGCGCGTGCCCAGGCGGCTTCTGGGGCGGGCTTTGATGATGCTTCTGCGTAATAAAATGGATCTGGCATCCCGTTCCCTGGAAGACGTTCCGGTGCGGGTGGAGGTGAATGCGGAGCTGGTGGAAATGGAAAGCGTGGCGCAGGTGCGGCAGGAAATTTCAGGATAAACGCAGGAACGGCCCTGCATCCGATTTCTATCTGTTGCCAAAGAAAATAAATATTTTATAAATAAATTAAAAATTTATAAACAATATTGACACCTTCATAAAAAGGAGTTATGATCATTTCAGGTTGAGACAAAATCAACCAAAACCTGGTGCAGCTTACGCTGCACCAGCACCCCCCCCTTATACGAATTCAAATCAAGAAAGCATCCCTGCCTGGCAGGGATGCTTTTGTGATGGCGTGCCTGGTGGGCATATGTTCTAACGGGTGAAAGTCCCTAATCTGCCCGGAACCCACACCGTCATTGACTGCGATATAGCGTACATGATGCTGTGGGAAAACACCATAACAACCGAAAAAAATTCTCATTCGGCTTCTTCCTATTTGGACAGATGCTCTTCATCCAAGTCCAGTCCCAGCATGGTTCGTATATTGCCTATGTATTCCGGGTCTTTCACCATATCATCCGTGACCATATAACTGGAAATGGGATTTTGCCATGGAATCACAAAAATATCTCTATCTTCTATATCAAAGGTAGACAGAATCAATGCCATTTCCTCCGATGTAGCGCCTTTTAATGCCATCATCTCTTCCAAAGTTTTCCCACGATTGGTTCCTTGCATCAGCCCAAAACGATAATCATCCTCTGCCATTTGCCAAACATAAACCTCCAGCCCTTTGAAAGTTCCGAGCTCAAAGTATTCTGGGTATTTTTCACGCAATTTTTCTATTTCAGGGGAATTCCGCCCATATTCTGATATATCAATTAAATTTGTGCCTTTTCCACATACATACAACATAATTGAAACAAGACTGCATAAACAAACAATGCCATATAATTTCTTTTTCATGGTTATCCTCCTCAGAAATATACTTTATATCATACTAACCGACATGCCGCGCCCTTTGTGGCAACGCAACATGAATCTTCGATTCATGTCTGAGAAATCGCGGATGCGATTTCTCATCTACGATTCAATTTGGGCCGCCTGCGGCACAAATTGCGATTGAAAAATAAGCCATCGGGCTTATTTTTCAATCTATTTTTTACTGTATATTTCAATTCAGGGCAAAAAGGTACGAAACTACGTTTCAAACTCTTTATTGGCGGCAGAATGAGAGGAAAAATGAGCCTACCAACTGATTGCTGATAGGCTTATCAAATAATCGCAGTTTGAAATTCGGCAGGCATTTCCCGCCCCTCCCACAACCTGTGGGAGAAGCGGGGAGGCAGGCATTATCCGGCGCAGCTGTTTTCCAGGGCTTTGCACAGATCCGCAAGCCAGGGCGCGTCCACTGACTCAATCTGTCCCTTGTCGCAGGAGGCGGCGATGGAAGAATCGATGGGAAGCCTGGCCACGTTCGAGATGCCATGGCCGGCCGCAATTTCTTCAATGTGGCTGTCGCCGAAGATATTGTGTCTTCTGCCGCAGTCCGGGCATTCGTAATAGGACATATTTTCCACGATGCCCAGCACGGGAACGTCCATCATTTCCGCCATGCGCACCGCCTTTTCCACGATCATAGAGACGAGCTCCTGGGGAGAGGTCACGACGATAATACCCTTGATGGGAATGGACTGGAACACCGTGAGGGGGACGTCGCCGGTTCCGGGCGGCATATCGACGAACATGAAATCCACATCCTCCCAGATCACGTCGGTCCAGAACTGGCTTACCGCGCCGGCGATGACCGGGCCGCGCCACAGGACGGGTTCGGTATCCTTTTCCAGCAGGAGATTGATGGACATGACGTCAATGCCTCCCTTGGTTTTCACGGGAAGAAGGCCGTATTCGTTGGCATAGGCCTTCTGGCGGAGGCCGAAAGCCTTAGGAATGGAAGGGCCGGTGATGTCCGCATCCAGGATGGCGCTCTGGCGTCCTGCCTTCTGCATGGAGGAGGCGAGCAGAGCGGTGACGAGGGACTTACCCACCCCGCCCTTTCCGCTGACCACGGCGATTACGTTCTTTATGCTGGAAAGTTCATGGGGATTTTGCAGCATGTTCCCGGGCGCCCGGTCCTGGCAGGATTCCTGACAGTTCGAGCAGTCATGTGTACAATTTTCACTCATTGGTTTCGATTCCTTTCTGGTTCTTTTTTTGAAAAGAGGCTTTTGGACGTAAAGATGCCGCCCGTTTTTTTTATCTTAGCCGTTTTTACCCAAAAGTACAAGAGAAAGTTTGCAGTAAAACAGGGGTTCATGTGGAGATTCAAACATAGAAAGCACTAGTATGACCTGCACCAATTAACCATATGTTTCACTTGTCTAAATTTTCATCTGCTTCGTTGTCGTCGGTCAACGATGCCACCGCATCGCCTCCCTCCTCCGCCTTACAGGATGAAAATTTATCCTGCGTGAAACATATGGTTAATCGGTGCCGGTCATACGATGTTTTGACTCCGGCATCAGCTGCGCAGCTTTTTAACGCATTCTTTCACGACGGGGCTCCGGCGGCCCGTTTTCCAAAAGTCGGCCGGGCAGAGCGGTATATCCCGCCCTGGCCCGGCCGAAAACCGGGGATGAGATCGTCCAAAAGGCGCATGATCCGGTGCAGACAACACCAAAGATGAAAAAGGTTCCAAAAATATGGCAAAGTGAATAGAAAACCCTTGAAAAGAGTTGAGAATATGGTATAGTTTGCTATATAGACGTTTGATTTGTCAGTTGAACGACTGGGGGGGGGTAGAAATGAAAAAGACGCGGTTTATCAAGGCGGGCAGGTTTGTGGCCGCTCTTCTGGCGCTTTGCCTGACGGTAGGGTTGTGCTCCGGAACGGTCAGTGCCAAAGACCGGCGGAATGTAAAGGTGGCCTTTTTCCCCATGGGGGGGATACCACGAAAAGGATGAGTACGGCAACTATACCGGCATGGACGTGGAGTATCTGGAGAGCCTGAGCAAGTATGCCTGCTGGGACATTGAATTTGTGGAGTGCGGCAGCTGGGACGAGGCGCTGGAGCTCCTGTCCGAGCACAAGGTGGATCTGGTGGGGAGCGCCCAGTATTCCGCCGAGCGGGCCAAAAGCTATCAGTACGCAGAGCTTTCCAGCGGCTATACCTTTGGCATCATCGGGGCAAACGCGGACAGCGATCTGGCCTATGAGGACTTTGCGGCGATGAAGTCCGCCACCTTCGGCATGGTAAAGACCTATGTGCGCAGGGATGAATTCATGCTCTACATGAGGGATAACGGCGTATACTCACCCAGGATCCGGGAGTACGATACTACGGAGGAGATGCAGAACGCGCTGGACGCAGGGGAAATCGACGCCATCGTACATACGTTTATGGAGGTCAGGGAGGGACAGCGGCTGATCGGCCGTTTTGCCCCCAGGCCGTTCTACTACATCAGCTATCCGGGCAACAACGAGGTGATGCGGGAGCTGAACTATGCCATCGCGGACGTGAAGATGAATGAGGCCAGCCTGGAGACCAATCTGATGAACAAGTATTATCAGAGCCGGCTGGATAAAAGCATTGTGTTTACCACTGAGGAAAAGGAATTCATACGCAATTCCGGACCAGTGGTAGTGGGCTACTTTGACGGGTACTACCCGTTTGTGTATGAGGAGAACGGTGAATGCCGCGGGCTGACCCGGGAGCTTCTGGAGAGCACGGCGTCCTTTGCCGGCCTGTCCCTCGAATGGCGCCGGATCGAGGATCCCCAGCACGCCAGCCAGGCCCTGCTGGACGGGACGATCGACGTGATGTCCTACTGCGTCCACACCGACGAGGAGACAGGGGAGAACCTGCTGAACAGGCTCAAGGAGTATACGCAGATCCCGCTGGTGCTGGTGACGCAGAAGGATACGGAGTCCAAGGGCATCCGCACGCTGGCGGCGGTGAACTATCTGAGCGAGAAGGCCGGCGAGGTAATGGATCTGGAGGACGGCACGGAGCTTCTGATCTTCAATACCCAGCAGGAGTGCCTGGACGCAGTGAAAGATAAAAAGGTGGACGTCGCGCTGTGCGACGGATATCTGGCCGAGTACCAGCTGAGCGCGGAGATGAAATACTACAACATGGAGATCCGGCGGGTGCTGAATCAGGAGCACGGGGTGTCCATGACCGTGCGGGAGACGGACACCGAGCTGGCCGGGATCCTGAACAAGACCCTTCTGACGGTGGATGCCCGGGCGGTGAACGACTATATGCTGGCGCGGAATCTCTATAACCTGACCAGCGTGGGCCAGTTTGTAGAGGACAACAGCGTTGTCATCATTCTTTTCCTTCTGCTTGTACTGGCGGCCGTGATCGCGGTGGGCTTGCATATGATCCGGGATGCTCAGAAGATCCAAAAGCTGATGTATAAGGATGTGGATATCGACATCTGGAACCTGAACCACCTGATCTATAACGGGAAAAAGGCCCTGGAGGCTGACAAGGGCAGGCACAGCTTCGCTCTCGCCTATGTCAACATCGCTCAATTCCAGCGGTACAAGATAGTGTACGGCTGGGAGAACGGCCAGAAGCTTCTGGCGATGATCGCCGATGTGCTCTCCCGGTGCGTGCGGGGCAACGGCGAGATCTGCTCGAAAGCGGACGGAGATCACTTTGTACTGCTGCTGTCCTCTGAATATGGAGAGATCTCGGAGCGGCTGAAAAACATTTGCGGCCTGGTAGAAGAGTATGTATTCCAACATATTGAAAGCCACATTGAACTGCAGGCGGGAACGAAGTACCTGACTGAGGACAGCGAGGATCTGCAGGAGGCTATCGTTTGTGCCAATCAGGCCATCGAGTTTATACAACGCAGCGGCAGTGAGCGGGTGAAGGTCTTTGACGCATCCCTGGAGGAGGCCATCCGGGAGCGGCATGAACGGCAGAAGCTGCTGGATTCCGTCAGCGTTGACGACAACTTTGCCACCTACTATCAGGTGAAGGTGGATATCCGCACGGAAAAAGTCGTGGGCGCGGAGGCGCTGGTCCGGTTCCTGGATCCCACGGCCGACGGTGCCGTGCGGTCTCCGGGCTTCTTTGTCCCCTACTATGAGCAGACCGGGAAAGTGGTGGACGTGGACTTCTTTGTGCTCAAATGCGTCTGCCGGATGCTCCGCAGGCGGCTGGATCAGGGCGAGCCGGTGGTCACCGTCTCCTGCAACTTCTCCAGGATGCATTTTACAAAGCCCGGTTTTACGGATCATCTCATCGACATCATTGAGAAGAGCGGGGTCCCCAAGGATTTGATCGAGGTGGAGGTCACGGAGACGCTGGTCATGGAGGAATTCCAGCAGAAAATTGCGGAGCAGACCATGCGCGACCTGCACGCCAGAGGCATCCGCCTGTCTATCGACGATTTCGGGTCGGGGTATTCGTCTCTCGGTGTCATTGAGAAGATCCCGGCGTCCGTCATTAAGCTGGACCGCTCCTTCCTGCTGAACAAGGAGGACCGGGAACGCCAGGTGAAGATCATGAAGCGGATCGTGGATCTGGCGGACGACCTAAACGCGCAGATCGTCTGTGAAGGCGTGGAGACTGATGAGGACGTGGAGTTGATGCGGGAGATCGGGGCCAATGTGGCCCAGGGCTACCGCTACGCCAAGCCGGTGCCTGAGGCGGCGTTTGAGGCGCGACTGGCGGGGAATGCCCGGGTATAACCGGGTAAGCGGGGAAGGAACTTCCCTGAAACGATGAAAAACCATCCGCGTCTTCTTCGTGAAGTCAAAGTCGAGCAGCTCAATGAGACGGTCGGTCAGCTTTGTGGAGACCATTCCGTTTAGCGTGCTGACGATCGGCTTCCCGGTCTTATTTTGGATGGAGAGGATGACGCAGGACAAACGCATGAATGGCCTTGCGGCCCCTGCGCCACCCCTGCCCGTCCCCGATGGATCATCACACGCCGCGGGGACGGGCAGGGGTGGCGCAGGGGCCGCAAGGCCATTCATGCGTTTGTCCTGGTGTTTTCACCGTACCCATTGAAGAAACAAGAAGAAACGGATATAATGGGGACAGCGCAGCAGAAAAAGATTTGGTTCCTGACATTGCCAAAGCTCCGGCGGCAGCGGGAACGAACAGAAAGGCACAAATGGAATCGCAGATGAGAAACCGCATTCGCGATTTTTCAGACATGAATCGAAGATTCATGCTGCGTTGCCGCTAAGGACGCGGCATGGAGGATTCGGATGAGAAAAGGATTCAAGATGAAGTTGTATGAAGGGCAGGAGGAGGAATACGAGAGGCGGCATAATCTGCTCTGGCCTGAAATGCGGGAGATGATCCATGCGCATGGCGGGAAGAATTACACGATTTTTCTTGACCGGCAGACGCATACCCTGTTCGGCTATATCGAGATAGAGGATGAGGCGCTCTGGGCCAGGGGGGCGGATACCGCCGTCAACAGGAAGTGGTGGGATTATATGGCGGATATTATGGAAACCAATCCGGACAACAGTCCGGTGAGCGTTGACCTGCAGCCTGTTTTCCATTTGGAATAGTGCGCGTGATTGCACGCAGATGGGAGCAATGATGGAAAACCTGATTTTCAGCCTGAACGCTACCGTTCCGATTTTTCTGCTCATGGTTTTGGGATTTTTCTTCCGGAGGGTCGGGCTTTTTGATGAAAACTATGTGGAAAAGACGAACCGGTTCGTCTTTCAGGCGGCGCTGCCCATGCTATTGTTTTCGGATCTGGCCGTGGAAGATTTCCGGACGGCCTGGGACGGACGGTTTGTGGGCTTCTGCTTCGTCGGCACGGTGGGATGTATCCTGTTTTCCGTCCTGCTTTCCTGGCTGCTTGGCAGCAGGGCTTTGCAGGGGGAGTTTGTCCAGGCCTCCTATCGCAGCAGCGCGGCCATACTGGGAATTGCTTTTATACGGAATATTTACGGGGACTCGGGGATGGCTCCGCTGATGATCATAGGGACGGTGCCGCTGTATAATGTGATGGCCGTGGTGGTCCTGTCTCTGATGAAGCCGGGAGGCGAACTGAACCGGAAGCAGATCGGGAAAACCCTCCGGGGAATTGTGACCAATCCCATCCTTCTGGGGATCGCGGCCGGACTCCTATGGTCGGTGGCAGGCCTGCCCATGCCGGTGATCCTGGAAAAGACGGTGGGGAATATGGCGGCGCTTGCCACGCCCCTGGGATTGATGGCCATGGGTGCGGCTTTTGACGGGAAAAAGGCCTTTGCCATGGTCAGGCCGGCATTGGTATGCAGCCTGCTGAAGCTGGTGGGATTCGCTGCGGTGCTTCTCCCCCTCGCCGTTTGGATGGGATTCCGGGAGGAGGCGCTGGTGGCGATCCTGGTGATGGCTGGTTCGGCCACCACCGTGAGCTGTTATGTGATGGCCCGGAATATGGGCCATGAAGGAGTCTTGACTTCGAGCGTGGTGATGATGACCACGTTTCTGAGTGCCTTTACCTTAACCGGATGGCTGTTTGTCCTCAAAACGCTGGGACTCATTTAAATCCCCGGACCGGAGTCGCCGCAGCGAAGGGCTGCCGCTCAGACGGCAGCCCCGGTGTGCCGTATCCAAAGGAAGGAGGCAGGGCTTTCGGATTATTCTCCCGGCTTATCCTGCGGTTCGCAGATGCTGCAGCAGGGGGCGCAGGGGACGTCGCATTCTTCCTTAAGGTTTTCTTCATATTTGGGAGGCCCGAGTTCCAGCGGTTTGATGGCCAGATCCAGCAGGTCGCCGCAGACGAAATCAAGGCAGATGGTGTCGTCGGTGGGCCTGGTACAGGCCTTGGGCACCACGGCTTTGCCGTTGTGGGGAAGGCGGTACTGGGAGAAATAGACGGATTTCAGCAGAATGCTCAGGCCGATGGTGGCCGTTTCGTCCTCCGCGCAGTAACCCAGCACCTTGGGGATGGCTATCAGGTTCAGTCCCTGGTTAAGGGCGGTATTCCCGCAGCCGAAGCCTACCACATGAATGACGGTGGGAAGCCCCGGTTCGTCATAGTGTGCCACGCCGTAGGGAGCGTAGATCTCCAGCTCCACGCAGGGAGGATTGGTATCCTCGTCCATGTACGCGTAGTCCGGACATTCGCAGTCCGAAGGCAGATAGACGGCGGTTACGAGCCTGGTGTCGATCACTTTTTTCGAACAGTCATAGAAAGTGACGTAGAAGGTGACCGCCAGATTGGTTAAGGTGACCAGGTAGCAGTTGGGCCTGCCGTTGATGGGAGCCGCGGTGACCGCCGGCTCCGTCCCTCCGGCTGGTACGAAACAGATATCCATGACCTGGACAGAGATGCTGTCTATATTGCATGCCGGCGATTCCATGGGAATATTCCGGCACAGATTGATTCCCAGCTCGTCATAGACCACAGGGGTGAGGACGGTCAGGCAGTCGGGATCGCCGCAGAGAGGGTCGGTGCAGACGTCCAGGCACTTGCCCTTCCGGTCGATTGCGCAGCTTACATATCTTTTGGAACAGCATTTGCATTTCGGGGATTTATTGGTGCTCATGTGGAATGTTCCTTTCAAATTCTTAGTATATCTTATGCATCCCGCTTCTTTTTGTTCGGAGGGAGTAATATATTTAGGATATGGGGGCCAAAAACCGGAAATTGTGCCGCTGGCGGCCCAGACGGAATCGAGGAGAGGGCATGGGATATCAAATATTTGAAATGGCGGACGGACAGAGGGTCGCCCTGTATGCGCAGGGAAATTCCCTGTTTTCCTGTCTGCTCCCGTTCGGACGGAGAATGTTCCCTGTGGAACTGAAACAGGATTATCTGGCACATTTGGAGGCGGTCATTTTCCGGGACACGGTATGCTTTGTATATGAGGACTTGGCGCACAGGATCGTAATGGATACACTGGGGGCAGGCCCTGCCAGGATCGTCCTGACGCAGGGGGAAACAGGGTTCGGGTTCTGCGATCTGAGACTGCGGGTATGGGAAGGGGAGCTCTATCTTTTTTATCAGGCCAGAACCGGATACGGAGAGGGCTATGGGTTGTATGTGTGTATGCCCTATCTGGAAAACCGCCGGGGGATGGTCTGTGCGGGGGGAGAATTTCCGTCCGAGGTGGCATTTCTGCGCACGGATACGGGAATAAAGGTGATCCTTGCGGGCGCGAAGGGCGGCAGGGTGCGGATGTTCGACTGGATCGGGGAAACGGAATTTGAGGAATACCGGATGATAGAGGAAGAGGAGCACGGAAAGCGGATGAACGGCCTGCAGGCGGCTTGGGAGGAGGAACGTAAGCGCTGGGACGCGCAGCGGGAGGAGATACAGGCGGAGGCGCGTTCAAGTCTCGGGGAGGCCAGACAGGAGAGGCAGGAGCGGCTGGAACAGTGCAGACGGGAGTATGAGGGAAAGGTGGAAAACCTGCGCTCGGAGTATGAGGGAAAGCTCGCCGCCTGCCGGGAAAATTGTGAAATGCAGCTTCAGCGCGCCAAAAAGCAGTACGACGAGCTGGCGGAAACGGCGGTAAAGCTCCAGCAGATCGGCAGAAGATGGCGGGATAAGTACTTCGGGCAGGCCGGAGCGGACAAAGAAGAATCCTAGTATGACCGGCACCAATTAACCATATGTTTCACTTGTCTAAATTTCCATCTGCTTCGTTGTCGTCGGTCAACGATGCCACCGCATCGCCTTCCTCCTCCGCCTTACAGGATGAAAATTTATCCTGCGTGAAACATATGGTTAATTGGTGCCGGTCATACTAGTGGGAATGAAAAAGGGGAAAAAGGGAAATGCTGACACGGAAAAGGTCGATCCGCCCTGCCACAGGGCGGGATGCGAAGCTCCTATGGGAACTGAACGAGGAGTTTAACGGAAGAGGTTGTAATACCGTATCGAACATGGAAAAATTCCTGGAAGAAAACCGGGAGGAAATCGTCTGCCTGGCGGAGCTGGAAGGGCGGGGCGCAGGATTTTGCTGCGCCAGGGTCATGCGTTCCGTCTGCTATGCCGATGCATATGCAAAGATTACGGAGCTCTATGTCAGGCCGGAATACCGAAGGAAGGGGATCGGGAGAGGACTGCTTACATTTGCGGAGGAGCTTTGCCGCAAAAGGGCAGGGGTAGAGGAGTTTCAATTGCTGACAGGGGCGGACAACCTGCCGGCGCAGGCCCTTTACCGATCCATGGGCTATGAGAGGGAGGAAGAGATGCTTTTCGTTAAAATGCCGGTGGGATTTACCCGGGAATTGTGATAAAATAAATTGTGCGGTGGCAGGAAAGGAAGGGCTGTTTGCGTCGGAGCGTCGCAAATAGCTTGGATGGCAGACCGCCCCGTCGCGTAAACGTTCCGGAATGGAGATTTGTATGAAAGTAGTGACGTTTGGGGAAATCATGCTGCGCCTTATGCCCGAGGGGGATGGCCGGTTTGTGCAGGCCGGCCGGTATAACGCCTCCTATGGGGGCGGGGAAGCGAGTGTGGCCGTATCTCTGGCAAACTTCGGCCTGGACTCCAAATTCGTATCCAGGCTGCCGAAGCACGAGATCGGACAGGCCGGTGTCAATGCCCTGCGGAAATTTGGGGTGGACACGACGGACATCGTAAGGGGCGGAGACCGCGTGGGCATCTGCTTTCTGGAAAGGGGAGCCGGATGGAGGCCCCCGAAGGAGATCTATGACCGGACAGGCTCCTCCATTTCTCAGGCCGTTAGGGGGGATTTTGACTGGGACCGGATTCTGGAGGGAGCCGATTGGTTTCACTTTACGGCGATTACCCCTGCGCTTTCCGACAACACGGCGGAAATCTGCCTGGAGGCTGTGAAAAAGGCGAGGGAGAAGGGGATTACCGTAAGCTGCGGCCTGGACTACCAAAGCGGGCTTTGGAGCGGGCAGAAGGCGGGCCGGGTTATGGGCGAACTGTGCAAATATGTGGATGTGTGTATCGCAGGCGCGGAGGACGTGCGGAATGTATTCGGCATCCGGGAGGCGGATACGGATATCAAAGACGGCCGTTTGAGCCGGGAAGGATATCGGGATGTGGCAAAACGGCTGGCGGACCGGTTCGGGTTTCGCAAGGTCGCGGTTACGCCGCCCGTCCTTTCCTGTGCAAACGAGTCCGGCTGGGCGGCTCTGCTCTATGACGGAGAGGGGTACTATTTCAGCAGAAACTATAACATGCATATTGTGGATCGGACGGGCGGCAGCGATTCCTTCGGCGCGGGCCTGATCTATGCCTGTCTGAGGGGGATGGAGCCGGAAGGGATCATCGAATTTGCCGCTGCGGCGTGCTGTTTCAAATACGGCATCGAAGGGGCCTTCAATCTGGTTACGGCGGATGAGGTGCTGAAACTGGCTGCCGGGGATGCCTCCGGCAGGGTACGAAAATAAGAGGATGAAAGATATGGGCATAAATATGGAAACCGGGATTCCGGCGGCTACGGTGTTTCTGCAGGGGATTGTGAGCTTCTTTTCCCCCTGTGTGCTTCCGTTGGTGCCGCTTTATATCAGTTATTTGTCCGGCGGGGCAAAGGTCACGGAAGAGGACGGAAGGGTGCGTTATCCCCGAAAAAAGGTGATGGTCAACACGGCCTTCTTTGTGGCCGGGATCAGCTTCGCCTTTTTCCTGCTGGGCTTCGCTTTTACCGCGCTGGGGCGGTTCTTTTCCGGGAACCGGATCTGGTTTTCGCGGATCAGCGGTGTTTTCATGATCCTGTTCGGACTCTATCAGATGGGTCTGTTCGGCCGCTCCGGCGCTCTGGAGCGGGAACATAGGCTGCCGCTCCGGCTGGAACGGTTTACCATGAATCCCTTTGTGGCCCTGGTCCTGGGATTTTCCTTCAGCTTTGCCTGGACGCCCTGTGTGGGGCCGGCCCTGGCCGGCGTTCTCCTCATGGCCTCTTCCTCAGAATCGGCCGTTCGGGGCTTTCTCCTGGTGGGCGTCTATACCCTGGGCTTTGTGCTCCCCTTTCTGGCGGTGGGGCTGTTTACCGGCAGGGTGCTGGATGCGTTCGGCAGAAGGAAAAACGTGGTCAGATACACGGTGAAAATCGGCGGTGCGCTGCTGATCCTGATGGGCGTTATGACGCTGACCGGCTTCATGAACGGCATCAGCGGTTACCTTTCCCGGATTTCCCCGGGCGCTGCCGCATCCGAATCCGCGGACGGAGCGCAGGACGATGGGGCTTCGGATGCGGCAGGAGAAGCGGACGTGGACAAGGCGGGCGGACCGGTTGAAACGGACGGGGCCGGGACGGCTGCGGGCGGGACGGACAAGGCGGACGGGGCCGGGGAGGGCGGAACCGGAACGGATCCGGGTCAGGCCGCGCAAACGCAGGACGAATCAGAGGAAGACACAGACGATTCCGAGAGCCGGGTGCCTGCGCCCGACTTTACCCTGACCGACCAGAACGGGGAGAGCCACACCTTTTCGGATTATCTGGGGAAAACCGTTTTCCTGAATTTCTGGGCGACCTGGTGTCCGCCCTGCCAGAGGGAAATGCCGGATATCCAGGCCTTATATGAGAAATACGGGGAAAATCAGGGAGATCTGATCGTCTTGGGCGTTGCGAATCCCAAAACGGAGGAAAGCCCCAATAACCAGGACGGGAGCGAGGAAGAGGTCGCCGCCTTCCTGGAGGAAAAGGGCTATACCTTCCCGGTGGTCATGGATACCACAGGGGAGCTGTTCGCCTGGTATGGAATCCGTTCCTTTCCCACCACCTTCATGATCGACAAGGAGGGAAACATATTCGGCTATGTGCCCGGCGCCCTGACGGCGGAAACGATGGAAGAGATCGTAAGGCAGACGATGGAAGGCAGATAGACTCATACGCCGAAAGGGGACCGGCCCGCCCGCTGGCGGTTCGGTCCCCTTCACATTAACCGGCATGCCGCGCCCTGCGCGGCAGCAGCTGAGAAATCGCGGATGCGATTTCTCAGCTGCGATTCGGATTTGGGCCGCCTGCGGCATAAATCCGGGTGTCACACTAGAGCAGATGGATTCCGCAGCGCTCCGCTTCCTCTGAGATATCCTTCGGCCACAGGGACGACTGCACCTCCCCGATATGCGCCTTTCTCAAGAAAAACATACAGATACGGGACTGGCCGATGCCGCCGCCGATGGTAAAGGGAAGCTCCTCATTCAGGACCGCCTTGTGGAAAGGGAGCTCGGCGCGTTCCATGCAGCCGGCCTTTTCAAGCTGGGAGAGGAGCGCTTCCCTGTCCACCCGGATTCCCATGGAAGACAGCTCCAGGGCGACATCCAGAACCGGATAATAGACCACGATATCCGCATTCAGCGCCCAGTCGTCGTAGTCCGGAGAGCGTCCGTCATGTTTCTGGCCGGATTCCAGCAAATTCCCGATCTGCATGATGCAGACGGCACCCTTGGCCTTTGTGATATAGTACTCCCGCTCCTTGGGCGTATAGTCCGGGAACATATCTTCCAGCTCCTGGGTGGTGATGAAAAAAATGTCGTGGGGAAGGATTTCCTCTATGTAGTCGTACTGGATGGACATATATTTTTCCGTTTTGCGCAGCACCTTATAGACGGTACGCACCACATCCTTTAAGGTATCCAGATTACGCTGCTCCTTCGTGATGATCTTTTCCCAGTCCCATTGATCCACATAGATAGAATGGATATTGTCGGTGGTTTCATCCCGCCGGATTGCGCTCATGTCCGTATAGAGTCCCTCTCCCGTGGAAAACCCGTATTTTTTCAGAGCATAGCGTTTCCATTTGGCGAGAGACTGGACGATCTGCGCTTCATAATCCTCCTGCTCCAGGATGCCGAAAGACACGGGACGTTCCACGCCGTTTAGATTGTCGTTCATGCCGGATGCGGGATCCACAAAAAGCGGGGCGGAGACCCGAAGCAGGTTCAGCCGTTCGGCCAAAAGCCTTTGGAAAAAGTCCTTCACTGTCTTAATGCCGATCTGCGTATCGTGCAGGGAAAGCGCAGACTCATATTGTTTGGGGATAGTGAGATGTTCCATATTAATCCTTTCATGCCGCGTCCTGCGCGGCGGCACGATGCGAAATTCACGAATGCGGTTTCGCATCTGCGTTTTATTCTTTCCTATCATAATGCAGAGGGATGAGGATGTCAAGATTTTGAAGTATCTGAACACGTCGATTGAACACGCCAAACGCATGGCGGGAGAGCGTACTTGACCTTAAACCATCCCTCTGCAAACAACGATATTAAAACTAATTTTAGACAAATTATAGATTTAAAATAACAAATACGACAAATGGGTCGGATTAGATGTTGTCAAGGCGAATCATTTCGTGTATAATCCATTCATACAGTTTGGATTTCTGTCGAATCGGGCAGTGTACTTGCCCGTATCCGTTGTTTTTACCGGGAAAGCAAGACAGAAACTCGAAGGGGCGCAGAGAAGGAAAAGGGTTGGGGAGGGGCTAAATAGATGATATTAAATAAAAATATATACGAATCTTAAACCCTTAAAGCGAGTACGGACTGTACTCTTCAGAGAATCAAGCTGGAGAGAAAAGTTTGCAACTTCGTTTCAAACTCTTTATTAGTGGCAGTATCGCAAGTTCCGCTTGCGATATGCGTGGGGTATACATATGGGCATTCCCAATAATTTGGACGTTGCGGATCGGTTAAAACAGATGGGCCGTGTGGACGAGTATACGAAGTATGTGTTCACCCGTTTTTCCCATAACGGCGGCAGGCCGCATGAGGAAACGGTAAAGCGGGCGGCGGAATACGGGTTCAGCGTGGCTTACAGCTAAATGACAGTGGAATTTTAATAGGAGAGGATAGAATTGGCAAGAGCGTTGATAGAAGAAATAGTTTCCTGGCAGTGGGAGCTGCTTTTCAGGATTATGCTTGCCTGCATTTTAGGGCTTGTGATCGGCCTGGAACGGAGAAACCGGAATAAGCTGGCGGGTGTGAGGACCCATGCCATCGTCGCATTCGGTGCGGCTCTGATTGTGGTGGTATCCAAGTATGGGTTTACGGATGTTCCTAATTATGATGCGTCCAGAATAGCGTCCCAGATCGTGAGCGGAATCGGTTTTCTGGGCGCCGGGATCATCATCGTCCGGAACAACAGTTCCGTGAGCGGGCTAACCACGGCGGCAGGGCTATGGGCAACCGCGGGTGTGGGGATGAGCATCGGCGCAGGACAGTATTTTTTATCCATTTCCAGCGCGTTGCTGATGATCTGCCTGCAGATTATTATGCATAAAGTCGGCTTTCTCTCGAATGAGCCCTATGTCTGTAAAGTGAAAATGACGCTGAAAGGATCCATGGATCAGGTGGGCTTGGTAAAGGAACTTGCGCGAAAAGAGAAAATCGATATAACCATGATAAAACTGAATAAATTAGGCGACGAAACCGTCAAAATGGAAATGGATCTGCTTTTCCCGGCGAAAAGCAATAAAATGAAATTTATCGAGGAATTGGCGGATAAAGACTATATTGTTTCCATTTCCGCTTAGAGAGTCAATAATCCCGCCGCAAGCAGTGGGGCATGGAATTTGAAACGCCCCAAGGGGCGGGGTATTGACCCTCGCGGCATTCGCCAAGCCAATGAAATTGGCTTTATGCTCGCGCAAGCGCGGCACTTGGCTCATTGCCCGCG
>JAETRI010000091.1 GCA_021770245.1 Lachnospiraceae bacterium | reverse complement strand
GAAATTCCCTTATTCTTCTGGCTGCTCGTTGATACGGTTTTCTTTGTATTCGTTACCACTTTCTTGGCAGTATTCATCACTGCCTTTGCCGGGCTCGATTTTATTGCCTTGGGCCTGGCCGCTGCTTTCTTTCCTGCCGCTAATACCTTCGCCGCCGTTCCGCTGATCCACGCATGACCGCCCGGATCCCTTAAGTTCACCGGGTTGTTTCCTGTGTAGGTATAACGGTTCTGGCTTAAAGGTTCCAGGATACTTCCGCTGTAAGTGTCCTCCGTCAGAAAACTTCCTGTCTGGCTGTTGTAATACCGGCTTCTCAGATACTGGAATCCGGTAGACGGATCGGTAAACTCTCCATTGTAACCGTATGGATTCCTTATGCCGGAAGCCGGGCTGCTGTCATCCATGCTGTTATACGCTGTTGACATTCCGTAAGCGTCATACACATAGCTTAACACAGATGCCCCGGACTGGGAAGTCAAGTTTGACACGCTTCCCCTTCCGTCATACAGATAAGTGTACAGCTCTCCGCTTTCCAGATCTGTATAGCCCAGACGCTGAAGACCGTATTCGTAAACGCTTCCGGCAGATTCTCCCGTTCCTGAAGTTCCGGCCGCATCTCCTGTTCCTGCCGGCAGGCCGCCCCTGGCTCCGTTCATCTGATACTCTGCAAGCGTCTCCGCATATGCCCGGTTCACATCATTCACATAGCTGGTCTGCACATAGCTCTCACGGGCCTCCTCTCCCACATGAAAGGGAATAAAGATCTCATCGTAAAGGGCAGAAGTCCAGGCATCTCCATCCTTCGGCTTTCTTGCCTCGTCCCCTCCCTCCGTGAAGGTATGGACTTCATAAGTCTTATGCAGATCGATTCTTCTTAGGATATACTCCCAGTGCTCATGCAGCCACCGGCTTAAATATCCCGGCACCGTGGTAAGACCCTGGATCAGCCCCTGGCCGAAGCCGTACCAGAAGATATTGTTCCGGGTCTCCGTAACCTCCTCCTGTTCCTCCTCTGTCTCATGGACATGGGGAATCAAGGGCGAGCCGCTTCTGCCTGCTTCCCCTTCTGTCTCCCGTGTGACGGTAGCGGTGTTCTCTTCCCTTTCTTCTCCGTTTATAGATATGCCGCCGGTCCTTTTTCCGTACTCCATACGGAATACCCGGTTTCCGTCCCCGTCGTAGAGGGCTGCCATTAAGAGGCGATCTCCCTCCATCACGGCTTTCAGCCGGTTCTCCACATCGTAAGCGTATGTAGTAATCCGTTCATCGGGCCCGATCTCCTGTATCAGATTCCCGTTCTTATCATAAGTGCAGGCAGTAGTTCCGTTCAGTTCCGGATTTTCTAGATTTCCGCTTACTGTCCTGCTTGTCAGACGGTTCGCTTCATCGTAAGCATACTCCTCCAGATAAGCCAGGACCGTATCCTCGTTCTTTTCCACGGTGATCCGGTTTCCGGCCTTATCATAGGTATAGCGGATTTCGCTGGTCTTCCCGTCCTTCAAAATGGATGCCGAGACAAGCTGCCCCCGGCTGTCGTAGGTATAGGCATTGATGAAAAACTCTGTTTTTCCTTCCGCTTTCTGCCTTACCTCCTCCCTGGTAATAAAGCCGGAATGGTCGTAGGCATAGCGGTAGAAAGACAGCTCTCCCCCTCCTTTATCCAGGTTTCTGACGGTCTCAATCTGTCCCGCTCCGTCATAGGTAAGGATGGTTCTCGTCCCGTTGGGACGCTTCACCTCCAGAAGCAGCCCGTCCGGATCATACGCATAGGACGTAACCCCTCCCTGTCGGTCTGTTACCTCTGTCAGACGGTCCAGAAGGTCGTAAGTGTAGGATACCCTTTCCCCGTCGGGATAGATAAGGGCGGAAAGATTCCCGAAAGCATCATACTCGTAGGACACGGTGTTTCCTCTTCCGTCGGTGACGCTCTCCACGCGTCCGGCATCGTCATAAGTATAAGTGCTTGTTCCTGTCAGATCCTCCATGGAGATCCGCCGTCCCTCTGAATCGTAGGCATAAAGCACCTGGGAAGCTCCTTCTTCCGTGCCGTTGTAATCCACATTCACAAGCTGGTTCAGCTTATCATAATCGTAGGTAATGGCGCTTCCGTCTCCCTGTGTGAATACCTCCAGACAATCATTGAGGTCGTAAGCGTAACGCTCGGTCTCTCCCAGGGGATTGGTACGGCTGGTAAGGCGGCCTGCCAGATCGTAGGTGTAGCTTGTGGTGTGGCCGTTCCCATCCGTTACCGTGCTTACATTTCCCACGGAATCATAAGTATAAGCGGTGACAGCCCCGGCCTCCTCCGCCTTGATAAGCTGGTCTGCCAGGTCATAGGTATAGGTGACGCTCCGGCCTTCCCCGTCGGTAAGGCCTGTAAGATTGTCATTGCCGTCATAGGAAAGGCGTGTCTCATTCCCCAGGGCATCCGTAACTGCAGTCATGCGGCTGTCCCGGTCATAGGCATACTGTTCTTTACGTCCCGCGGCACTGACGGTCTCCGTGAGGCGGTTCCGGTTATCGTAAGCATAGCTCTGTATCTGATTAAGCGGATCGGTTTCGGCAAGGAGATTCCCGTTGGCATCATAAGCGTACCGGGTAGTGCGGCTGATGATCCTTTCGGCCCCTGCTTCTCTCCCGGCTCCTATGTATGCCCCTATTCCGGCCCCTGTACCTGCGCCGATTCCGCTTCCTGCTCCTGTTCCTGTTTTTCTTTCTCTCCCGGTTTCGGTAACGGCGGACAGATTGCCTGCTTCGTCGTAAGCGTAAGATATCTCGGGCGCACCGGGAGTCTTTACCCTGCTTATCCGGTCCAGAGCATCATACTGAAAGCTGCTTTCTGCCCCTGCAGGAGACACGGCGCTTATCAGGTTCCCGGCCTTGTCGTAGCTGTAACTGGTTCCGGCTCCCTCCGGGTTGGTCACGGAAAGAAGCCTGTGCAGCTTATCATAGGTGTAAGAGGCAGTATTCCCTTTGGCGTCTGTCTCACGGATGAGATCCCCCGCCTCGTTGTATTCCCAGGACAGGCTCCTTCCTTCCGGAGCGTCAAGGCCTGTGATGCGGCCCAGGAGATCGTAGGTGTACCGGTACTCCGCCCCGTCTGCCAGGGTCCGGTTTACAAGATCCCCGGACAGGGAGTAGCCGTAAGAAGTCTCCCGTCCCAGGGGATCCGTTTCTTTGATAATTTTTCCGTGGCCGTCGTATGCGTAATGCCACACGCCGCCCTCGGGCAGTACAAGTTCTGTCATCCGGCTTACGCTGTCATACCTGTAAGAGGTTACATTTCCCAGGGCATCCTGGTATTTCACCAGGTTTCCCAGCGCATCATACAGGTAGTCCTCCCTGCTTCCGTCTGCCTCCGCAGCGGAAATAAGGCGGTCAAGGGCATCGTATTCATAGCTGGTCTCATTACCGTTCGGGTCTGTCTCCTTTATAAGGTTTCCGGACGCATCATAGGCATACTTCGTGTGCAGGCCTCCTGCCTCCAGGATCTCTGTGACACGGCCGAGAGCATCATAAGTATAGGTATTGATCTCTCCTAACGGGTTGGTATCGCTCTCTAAGTTCCCCAGAGCATCATACGTGTAGGTCTGCTCTCCGTGGATCTCATCCCGGACGGCAGTGCACCTGCCCGCTTTGTCGTAAGTATAGACAGTGGTAAGTCCCGCTCCATCCGTGACGGTTTTCACATTTCCCATGGAATCGTAGGTATATACAGTGGTACTTCCTGCCGGATCAGCCGCGGACAGTACCCGGCCGTAAGCATCGTAAGTATAGGTGGTTTCATTTCCAAGGGCATCGGTCACAGAGAGCAGATTGCCCGACAAATCATAAGCATACTTTGTGCTGTGCCCCTCATTGTCAGAGGCTTCCAGCAGGTTGCCCGACACGTCATAAGTATAGCTTTTCACCAGGCCCTCGCTGTCGGTGCTCTTTATCTGACGGCCCAGAGCATCATAGGCATAGCGGATCCAGGTTCCGTCCGGGGCATCAACGCGGATCCGGTTCCCGGAGGCGTCGAAGGTGTTCCGGTACACGTTTCCCAGGGCGTCTGTAACCTCCACAGCAAGACCCCGGCCGTCGTGGGAATAAGAAGTGGTTCCGTTTAAGGCGTCGGTGAGGGAGGTCAGGTTTCCGGCCCCGTCGTAGGTGACAGAGGTCTGGAAGCTCCGGCCGTCCACATAGCCTGCCGCCCGGTTCAGACCGTCATAGATGGTCCGGACAGTATGGCCCAGGGCATCCGTCCGGGCAGTTTCATTGCCGTTGGCGTCATACTCATAAGAGGTTGTCTCCCCCTTGGCATCCGTCTGGGACAGTACCCGGCCAAGGGCATCGTAGTTCCGGCTGGTCTCATGGCCCAGGGGATCCGTTTCCTTTTTGATCCTGCCGCAGGCGTCATATTCATAGAACAGGCGGCCGCCGTTTGGAAGGATCTGTTCCGTCATATTTCCGGCCGCATCGTAGGTGTAGGACCAGCTTCTTCCCTGGCTGTCCTCACGCTTTAAGAGGTTTCCGTTTTTGTCGTAAACATACTCGGTCTCCAGGCCGGAGGCTTCGTTCTCCTCCCGGATGAGACGGCCCAGGACATCGTAGGCATAGGTGACGGAGGCGCCGTTTTCCAGGGTGAACCGGACGGGGCTTCCCTGAATGTCGTATTCCAGACGCAGCACGCCGCCTAATGCGTCGGTTCGGGTCTCCATCTGGTTATTCCTGTAATCATAGGTATAAACAGTGGTATGGCCCAGAGGATCCGTTTCTTCCAGGAGATTTCCCAGGGGGTCGTAACGGTAAGTATAGGCATTGTCTTCCCCGTCGGTTTCCAGAATACAGTTTCCGTCAGTATCATATTCCTTTTTTATCAGAGTACCGTCGGGCAGGGTTTCGGTCAGACGACGGTTTAAGGCATCATAAGTGTAGGTATACGTGCTGCCTTCCGGGTCTAAGGCGGTAAGCGGATTGCCGTTTGCGTCATAGGTGAAGGAGGTCTTATTTCCCATGGGATCCGTGATGGAGAGGACGTTTCCGGCATTGTCAAAGGCGTAAGCAGTCACGCCGCCCAGGGCATCGGTTTCTTTAAGCTTTCTTCCCTCTGCATCATATTCGGTCCGGCTTGTGTTTCCTTCGGGATCGGTCATGGAAATAAGGTTTCCAAAGGCATCATAAGCAAAGGCTGCCTGATTCCCCAGTGCATCCTTAATTCCGGTGAGGTCTGCTCCTGTGTAGGAGAGGGTGACGGTACTTCCCTCCGGGTCTTTTACGGATGTAAGCTGATTCTTTCCGTTATACCCATAGGACAGGCTGCTTTTGTCCGGACGCACCATCCGGGTGAGGTTTCCCCGTCCGTCGTATTCATATGCAGTAACTGCCCCATTGTAATCAGTCCGGGAAATAAGGCGGTTATTTCCGTCATAGGCATAGGTTCTGACCGCGCCGTCAAAACGTGTCTCCGTCAGAAGGTTTCCCCGTCCGTCATAGGTATAGGCAGAGGTATGGCCCAGCCGGTCCGTCCGGGAGGCTGTCTGGTTTCCCGTCGTGTAGGTAAAGCGCTCCTGTGTGCCGTCCGGATACCGGATCTCTTTTGTGCGGTACTGGTCATCATAGCAGTAGACCGTTTTCTGCCCCAGGGCATCTGTTGTTGTGGTCTGCCCCTTCTGGTAGGAAAACACAGTAACGCCGCCGTTTCCGTCTGTCTGCTTCGTTACACGGCCCTCATCATCGTACTCGTTTTGCACCATCCGGTCCCCGTTCCCGTCATACCAGGCAGTCATGCGGTGCTGATCGTCATATTCATAGCGGTGTGTAATTCCTAAGGCGTCTGTGTAGGAAATCAGCTCATTGTCACTGTTATAGGCGTAGGTCAGCTTTTTCCCGTCGGGACGGGTGACGGCACAGATATGACCGTCCTCCCACTCAAACTGATAGGTCTGGCCGGTATCAGAGGTGATGCTTTCAAGAAGGCTGTTATCTCCGTAAGTAAGAGTAACCGCATTTCCCTTTTCATCCTTGATCTGTGTCAGAAGGCCGGAGGAATCAAAGCTGCGTGCAATTGTTCCGCCGTTCTCTGCTTTCTTTTTCAGTTCATAGCGGTACACGGGATAGGTTCCGAATACAGTCTCCCCGTCTGCCGCTTCTTCGGCCTGCTCCTCTGTAGTGGGATTGGTGATCTCCCCTCTTCCATCCTCTATAAGCTCAATGGCCATCTCATATCCGGCCGGGGATACATACGTTCCGTCCGCCTGCAGGGTGAACTCCAGGGTGCTTCCATCCCCTCTCCGGTACAGGAGGGTGCTGTCATCCTTGCGGATAAGCTGCTCGTCGTAAGCAAAAGAAAAACCTGCTCCGAATGGGCCTGTATAGCCTGCTCCCCGGCTGTTGTAACTCCGGGTGACAGACAATGCTTCCCCGTACCCCGGAACACTGCTGTCCTCCTGCTCCAGGTAGAAGTTTCCCGTATTCAGATTCACCGGCTCGAATCCGAACTCGCAGTGGAGGCCCCGGCCCATAAGCTGGGCGTCTATGGCAGCTTTGTCTGCGTCTGTCAACGCCGCAGGCTGGTAGGGCTTATTTTTGTTCTTTGTGGGACTGCGTATCAGCAGGGTGTTGCCCTCTACCAGAAGCATGTCCTGGACACGGTTGTCATACACTAACCTGGCCAGGGGCACCCCGTAATAGTCTGCGATCTTGGGGAGCGTATCGTAACGGGTGACCTTGTATTTCAAAAATTCCTCACTGTATACGGTTTTTCCCGCTTTTCCGTCCTTGACTGCAGATGCCTGGAGGCGGTAGATCTTGTTGGGTTCCAGATCCGTGAAAGGCACAACCGTCTGCCAGTTGCTGATGCCCTGGCGGTAACGGGTACTCCCCTTGGGGAATGCGCTTTCAAAGCTTTCCGTATTGGGATATAATGTCCGGCTTCTCCCTTTGGCGATTCCGGAGTATTTTCCGGCATCCTCCGTAAGAGCGTAGACCACCTGGGAACCGGGCCTTGCCATGCCGTCCGCAAATACGCCCAGAAGATTCATCCTTCCCTGGACGTCTGTCTGCATGATGGTCCGCAGTGTGAGGGTGGTCTTATCCAGCGGGTAATCCGGATCCGCCTCGTCCGTGAGCTTCCAGTTAATCTCATAATAAGGGCGCAGTGCCGTGTCGGCATTGCATTCTGAGGCGAATGACCCGAAGGGCTTCGTCTCATCCTCCGGAAGCAGCATAAGGCCGTAGCTTTCATAGATGCCGCCGTACCATCCGCTTACGGCTTCCGTGATGTCGATGTCCTTCCAGCCCACGCCGGAGACTACGGCATCGGGGCTTATGGCGTGGTGCTTATTGGATCAGCCTGTCCCTTAATAGTCTGTTTTTGTCCTCGAATTGTTTTGCTCAATCAAAATTTTCAGACTTCCAAAATTTAAAAAAACTGCTATAATAAAATTATTCCAATAAAATTTCCGATACAGACTACGAAACAGAGGTAATCATTATGGTAAATGCAATTTCCGGCATAAATTCCTACTACAGCGTCTATCGGCCCTTCCGTGCCTTTGGCTTGTCGGCCGAACAGACAGGCCGGGCACAGCAGAGCAGAAATTCCGGCACGGCTTTAATGCTGCACCGGGGCGCCGACCCGGAAACACCAGTTCAGCCCATACGCTCTGTTGTTCCGGTTAATCCGGACACGGCCGCTCCGGTCATATCATTCGCCGCTCCCTCACAGACAGAGGCCTACGCTGCAGAACAGGCCGTGCGGTTCCGAATCCAATATGCAGACTCCGGTATGCAGACCGCCTCCGGCCCTGTAACCGGCAGGTCTGTCTCCCAGACGCCGGAAGAGCCTGTTTTTCCTGCCGGTATAGGCTGCGACCCGGCAGAAATGGCCGTCCGGATGCGGATTCAATCTATATCCCCCACGGCAGAAACGGATATCTCCGGCCGGACGGCAGGCATCGAAGGTGCGTGGAAAGCCACAGAAGACGGACGTTGTGAAACCTGTGAAAAGCGTAAGTACCAGGACGGCTCCGACGACCCGAGCGTTTCCTTCCAGACGCCCACCCGGATCGATCCGGATGCTGCCGCCTCCGCTGTCCGGGGACATGAGATGGAGCATGTGTTCCACGAACAGGCCAAAGCCGAGCGGGAGGATAGAAAAGTAGTAAGTCAGAGTGTCATGCTGCATACAGGTATCTGTCCCGAATGCGGTAAAGTATACATATCCGGCGGAACCACACGTACCGTCACAAAAGCAGAGAGTGAACCGGAAGCTGCGGAACAAAATGCAGCAGAAAATGAAAAAGACAGGTAAGCTTTTTCCTCTCCCAATATGTGATAAATCTGTTGTATAATCTGCTGCCGGATATGATATATTGAAAACGTAAAAGGAACAATCGCCCCACAAGGGTTGACCGTTACAAAAATGACAGAATTGCCACCCTGCTACCGCCAAGTATACAAGGGTGGTTTTTCTGTGCCCGTTTCCAGGACTTCAAACGCTACTGACTAATCAAAATGGTAAAGGTTAGCGAGAATGAACATACCAAAAGCCATAAGGTCTTTAAAGTCATATTTCCGCATCCATACCAGGTCAGCTGTATAAAGCTCCGCCGTATTCTCTGCCACATTAAAGCCTCTGCCATGCGACAGGGGCTTTTCCTTTATATCTCTCTGAAATGTCGTAAAAACTGTCGTAAATTTAGACCTCGGACTTTTGCCTTTTCCCTAGCGTTATACCACATACTCTATTTTTCTAATTTCCTTCTTCATCCGCTCCTGGTCAACATGATTATAAACCTTCATTGTCACCGCCGGATCACTGTGGCCCATAATCACCTGCAGAACCTTTGAATCAATTCCTGCCTCGGCCTGCTCCTGCAACTCTGCAATCCGGCTTTCCAGTGTGAATAATTTCTTTACTCTGTTTTCAATCATTCTCTCGGTCATATCTGTGACCCTCCTTTGTTAATAGATTCTAAAGGCGTTCAGCATTTTTTGGGGGAGCGATTAACTCAGCGCAATTTTACGTTCATAAATTCATGGGCATGGGAATTGAACAACAGTTCGTTCTTGCGTCCTGCTGCCGAATATGATATATTGAGAATAGAAAAGGGAAAAACCAGAGAAGCGGCTTACCCCAAATAACAAATGCTTAGCGCTTTACAGCGTCAGCCGTCATTATTCGCAGTAATGGCGGCTATTTTCGTTTTCCCCTGAACAACTCAAAACACAAGCTGACAAGGGCCACAATGAATATACCTGTCTCAATAAGCTCAGAATATGTAATCATTGGCACGCCCTCCTTTCTTTCGTCTGGAGGGTTGCCCCTCCGATGAAGCAAGAGGGTAAGCCGCCCGGCTCTCTGGTTTTCCATGTCCAAAGTATAACACAGCTTCCCTTACCGGGCAATTACTGTTTTCTTGTCCGCTTCGTTTTTAGCCTAAATTCCCCTTTTTATTTTCCACATTACCGCTTATTTCTGGCAGCAGGATCTCACCCAATGATACGCCGATAGCCTCGGCAATCCTCTCCGCCGCATCCTCAGACGCAAAGCCATCTTTCAAAATCCATTGAAAGGACTTCGGATATGAGTGCCAAACGCTGCAGGCAATGTGGCGCATTATTTGCTGCTGCCAATAATAAAAAAGACTTTTGTTCTATACATTCACCCCAAAGCTATTATGCTATGAAAAAACGTACTACTCAGCACCCACATAATCCCAGCTAGTTCACAAAAACTTTTTTAATTTTCTCTGAAATGTCGTAAATCTGTCGTAAAACACAAAAAAAGGCTCCTGCTCTTCGCAGAAACCTTGAATTTCGAGGGAGTGGGGGCACCCTTTCGGGTACCCCCGAGTGTTATGAATGAAATACTGATATGTGTTCTTGCTACATTCTTAATATAACAAAGAATTGTGACCAATCTATGTCCAGC
>JAETRI010000206.1 GCA_021770245.1 Lachnospiraceae bacterium | reverse complement strand
AAAACGGTGGGCCGCAGAAATCGTTATCATAATACACTACCTGTCCCCGGTACGGCCCGGTAAGCATAAGCCCCGTCATCAGCGTGCAGCCCTGGGTGCCGATTGGCAGAACGCCCATATAAGGATACACTTCTTCCCCTTTCCGTCTGCCCTCTGGATCAACGATCCTGTCCCATTCCTCCCCGCTCATCTTCGGATAAATCACCGGCTCTTCCAGAGAGCGGCACCGGCGCAAACTGCGGGAATCAGAAAGGTCATCCTCCAATGCCTTCAGCCCGTAAAGTCCGTAATAAGGGCCTGCGCCGCCGTTTCCGATAAACATCAGGAAATCCCGGTATTCTTCCGGCAGCTGAACGCCCTGCTGCCCCTCAAATTTCCGGATTGCTTCCTCACCTGCGGGCGCAACCTCGCAAAATCCGGATCTTTTGCCCTTGCCTGTTCCAAAAGTTTTAAGATGCGCTTCACCCATGCGGGCTGTCCTGTTCCAGCCATTTCTTTCCGCCTCCTCTGAACATGTTCAAAATCTGCTGTTTCCATCTGCATTCAGTAATTCAACGCCTCTATATCATTCTCTTTTTTCGCCCCTTCCAACGATTGCACGGAAAGCCGCCAGTGCAGTGGATACAAAGCGCACCGGCAGTTCCTCCGGGGCACAGACAAGGCTTTCTGGCACATGCTCCCACAGCAGGAAATGTCGGAATCGGTAGAAGACTACCTTTTCCGCCGTAATGATTTCCGGCCCGTATTCCGGTCCCCTCCAGATACCGTCAAAGACCATCTGTGCGCCGTACCCGCCCCTGACACACGGGTATCTTAAGCTGTGGAAAGGGTTGTTTCCATTTCTCTTTTCCTGCGTATTTCTTCCAGATCTTCCGCTCTGTTTCTGTCAGTTCCTCCGGATGCACCAGCCCGATTTTGCCTGTTTCGTCAGAAAAGGATTCCGGGGGAACCATCTCCCCCTTTTCATCCAGCACACTTCCGTCCTCTCTCAGGGCAAATGCGGTCTGGAGATACCCATCCCGGTAATACCCCCAGAGAAGGTTCCCTGCCATTATCCTGCCGGCCGGATGCTCCTTCATCTTCTTCCAGTCAGAGCAGCGCCACAGATAGCCGCAGATAAAGGCACGCAAAAGAGCCGTCTTCTGCCTTTTCATGAATTTTTTATCGGAAACGTCGTCCGGTTCCTCCTGCGTGGGAAGCAAAGCGCAGTTCCGCAGCTCTTTCTCCAGTTCCATCTGCTCATAATCCGGATTCCCAAGCCTCTCGCAGACGACCTGGCATTGCTGCTTCAGTTTTTTTGTTTTATGCTCCGCATGCAGGAATGTCGGATTGTCAAACGCACAGAACAGGTACAGGAATTCCATCCATATCTTCTGCCACCAGGCCTGATAGGACGAATGATGGTGGACGATCATCTCTCCCAGCACCTTTTTATCCAGAAGCCAGACTGCCGTCTCCCCATCCAGCCTGACCGCTTCCCTTACCGCATCAGGGGAGAGGCTGTACATACGGTTTATCAGGATCTTTCCGTCTTTTTCGCCAGACCATGGTAATACCGCATGAACCGGCATACTTCCTCATAGGTCTCCCGGATTGCGTTCTGGCGTTTTTGTGTATCCGAAATCTCCTTTGTTCCCAGAAAGAGCTGCGCGTTACGGTACATCACCGCCATGGCGTCTCTGGAGTCATTACAGGCATTCGGAAATTCCTTCAGACGTGTCTCCATATAATCGGAATTATATCTCACGCATTCTCCAAGATGCGCATACCCCTCCTTTTCCTTTCCGTTCAATAGATTCCATACGCCCAAAAGATAGTCATCCGCTCTCCATGGATCCGGCTTTCCCTCCGTATCCATATTCCACATAGGCCTGCCGGTCCTCGGATCGTTTGGGCCTTTCTCTGTAGCTTTCAGGTAATCCTGGCGCTCTTTTGCAAAGTAGGTTTCTAGACTGTCGATCTTCTGCCACTCCGGCAGCACGCCATCGGCCAGAAATATTAGGATATCGTCAAATTTTCTGTTGATACTCTCCACCATGGCGGCATCAATGGCTACTGTGCCATTCTGGATCACGCCCCAGTCTCTTTTCACCTGTTGGAAATATTCTCCCTGGCTGATGTGACCCGGCAGGCCTAAAGTTCCGTACTGTATGGCATATACAGGACAGAAATAACAGTACA
>JAETRI010000205.1 GCA_021770245.1 Lachnospiraceae bacterium | reverse complement strand
AGTAAACACAACCGGGATGTCCACATCCGGCGTATACCCGGACAAGCGAATCAGGTTCTTCGCCAAGTCTAAAATCTTCACCGGCTCCCCCATATCCAGAATGAAGATTTCCCCTCCCTTTGCGTAAGCCCCTGCCTGCAGGACCAGGGAAACCGCCTCCGGAATCGTCATGAAATACCGGATGATATCCGGATGGGTCACCGTCACCGGTCCGCCCTGCTCAATCTGCTTTTTAAACAACGGAATCACCGACCCGTTGCTTCCCAGGACATTTCCAAACCGCACGGCCACAAAATCCGTCTTCGACTTCGCGTTCATCATCTGGATGACCATCTCGCACATCCGCTTGGAGGCCCCCATGATATTGGTCGGGTTTACCGCCTTATCCGTCGAAATCAATACAAACCGTTTCGTCCCATACCTGTCCGCCGCCTTCGCCGTCTTATAAGTCCCAAACACATTGTTCTTTATCGCTTCATTCGGACTGTCCTCCATAAGCGGCACATGCTTGTGAGCCGCTGCATGGTACACGATATCCGGCCTGTACTTTTCAAAAATACGTTCCACCCGGTGCGTATTCCGGACAGAACCGATTAGCACCTCCAGATTCAATTCCGGATACTTCTCCCGTAACTCCAGCTGGATATCATAAGCGTTATTCTCATAGATATCAAAGATAATCAGCTGTTTCGGATTATGGCTCGCAATCTGCCTGCACAGCTCGCTTCCGATAGAACCGCCTCCTCCGGTTACCAAAACCACCTTCCCGCTCACATAATCCATGATCTCATCCAGATTTACCCGGATGGGATCCCGGCCAAGAAGGTCCTCAATCTCCACATCCCGGAGCTTGGAAATACTGACCTCCCCGTTAATGAGCTGGTAAATGCCGGGGAGAATCTTTAAGGAACACCCGGTCTCCCGGCAGATTTCAATAATCTCCTTTCTCTGTGCCGCCGTAGCGGAAGGCATGGCAATATAAATTTCATCAATTTCATGTTCCGTAACCAGCCTGGGGATATCCTGACGGTTTCCGGCGATGGGAATACCATTCAAAAACTTCCCAATCTTATTCTTATCATCATCCACAAAGCAGACTACACATCCAAGAACAAGCTGGCTGGTAGTCATTTCCTTTAAGATTACGGCCCCGGAGGTTCCAGCGCCGACAATCATAATCCGTCTGGCCGCCCGTCTGTTCCCGGTAGAAGCCGCCACGGTAAGGGCGATCCGGTGGGAGAGACGGATGAGGACCTCCTCCGCACAGAGGGCCGCAAAGCAGATGAGAAAAAAGCTTCTTGGAACCTTACATTCCAGAAGAACCATGCCGGCAATCTGGACCAAAGAGGCCAGGCCGCATGCCCCGATGATATGTACCACTTCCCGGATCCCGGC
>JAETRI010000204.1 GCA_021770245.1 Lachnospiraceae bacterium | reverse complement strand
AATCGATGTCCACGCCGTCACACCACGGGTATTTTTCCATGATCCGCACAAGCTCTGAAAGAAACATATCCTGCGCCCCGTCCGTGTTCTCCCGCAATGCCTTGAAAATGCTGTTCGTGCCGTCATTGGCGACCGTCAGCAGCCATTTGATGTGCGGCCACTTCCGGATATACGTCCGCATGGTGGAGCCTTCCGCAATGGAAACGCCGCTCTCGTAGATTTCCCCGGTTGCCCTGACCTTAAAAGAAAAAAGCCCGATCTGGCTGATGCGGTCGCCGTAATCCCGGAGCGCCTGGTACATCCTCGTGTTGCCCATGAACGTCCATACCATAATCTGTTTCCCTTTGAGTGTATCCATCAGAATGTCCCGCCCCCTTCCTGCATCTCCTGCATCGTAAACAATAGCCTCGCCGTTTTCCCGCTTTCCAGCGTTACCTTATGCTTGGAATCCCATGCGGCGCTGTACTGGTAGAATCCCTCTTTCTGAAATGCTGCACCGTTCCGTGTACACTCCCTGCTTTCAGCAAGCAGCGCAATATCATCCTCTGCTTTCACAGCACCGGGAAAAGACACCCTCTGGCCGCCCACGCCCTGGACGAGCCGCATCGTCCCCGCCGCCATATCGGATTTCGGGTAGATGTGGATATCCAGCGGCGCGGAGGTCTTCCCCAGGTTAAAGAGGATGACCGTCTCCTCCGAGCGCACCACGCCGTTGAACCACGCAGGGGCTTTCACTACACCGTTTTCATGGAACTTCTGCAGGCAGGTTTCCATGTGTGGGGCATATCCCGCAAGAACCGGCCCTTCCTGCAGTTGGAGGTCGGTAAACCAGATCCGCCCGGAGCAGTCGGCAATGGTGGGGACCACCGTCACGCTCACGATGCGCATATCCTTTTTCTTATTGACCACTTCCGCAAGCCTTACAAACTCAGCCATCCAGCGTCCACCTCAGTTCCGAGGGATGCCCCACCCATCCCATTGCCACCGGCCCGCCCTGCAGGAGGATGTCCGTGATGTAGAACTCGCCCGTGCAGTCTGTGATACAGACACGGACGGTGACGGATTTCAGCCTCTCGGATGAGAAGTTTTCCGGGGTAATCTTTGCGGTTGTCCTTGAAAAATATGCCATGCTGACCTCCCATCAATACAGGTCGATAAACCTTGACTCCGTGCTGCCGTCCTCATATTCCAGCACGATCTCAATGCCGACCTGCGAATTCCCGCTCAGTTTCTTTAAATTCTCGGATGCGATCTGCGCCGAGATGGTATAGCTGTCACGGTTGGCGGGATACACCGTCTGCGACAGGCTTTTGGTCATGCCCGCCACGCCCTCCGCCTTAAAGGATGCCGTTCCGCTTGCACCGTTTTCCCCGTCCGCCTCAAAGCCGGAGGACACCCAATA
>JAETRI010000090.1 GCA_021770245.1 Lachnospiraceae bacterium | reverse complement strand
TGCATCCCGTCCGTTTCAAAAATTTTATTAAGGGATTCAAAACATTTGGAAATTTTGTTTCTCATAGAATCGATATTTTTAGCTGATATATTTAAAAGAATATTATCGCATTCCGAATTGAAGCAACGGAGAAGCTGTTTTACATTGTTATTTATTTCTTTTTTACTTTCGGTAGAGGAAACCAGAATATAATTACCAGATTTTATGAGCTCCTGTTCATCATTTTTCAATATGGACAACCGATTTTTGCATTCTTCCGATGTAAGCCCATCATAATCGGAAAAATTGTAGTGCTGTATGAATAAATCTGCCATCAGGGAAGCTTCTTCCGCCTTCAAAGCAGCCAGCTTTTTTTGCTCCGCCTGATATTCATTCACAAGATTTGTCCGCCTTTGGGCATATTCCGATTCCAATTGATGAATATTATTGTCCAGTTCATCTATATTACCATATTTGTCACGCAGCCTTTTGGCATCTTTATACTGGAGAATTATCAAAAGGACGGCAACAACTGAAAATATGAAAAAAACGGGTACGGCGAAGCCGAGAATTCCAACAGAAAATATGATACATATAAACCATGTCTGCAGATACCATTTTTGATTTTTCATACAGTTTCTCCTTTATCATTCGTATATTTATGTTCATTTATTTCAATCCGTGTGGCCTTACAGGTTTTCACGGAATAATTTTCCCCTTGCGGTTTCATAATTTCCTAAGCGTAAATCTATTAAGCGCTTTTCATATCCTAATATGCGTGATATCTGCTCGACTGTGTATCCACGATATTCCTCTAAAATATCATCTCCGATTAGAAGGTTCATCGCAAATGTGTTTGCCTCATTTTCGAGCCTGTCTGTATTGAAGCCAGTCCTGGTATCCATAAATATAGTATTTGTTTTCCATCCACGGACTATTTCAAACGGATCGCGGCTCCGATACTTTCGTACCAGAGATTCCACCATTCTTTTAATATCCATAGATCATCAATCCCTTTTATATTTCTTTGGAGTGTATTTTTCTTTATTTTTTACCTTTGCCATCTCCATTCCGATACGCATAGCGGAGAGTATTGATTCTATAGCTTCGGGACTGGCTGGTTTGCCATCAAACATCAGGCCTTCCTGAGAAAGAAGCTGCTCTTCTGTCTGCCTCAAAATTTCCTCAATATCGTGTTCATCCTTTAGGGATAGAGCCTTTTTCTGCTGCAATTCTTCATTTCCTGTAAGTAAGTAATTAGTGGTAACACAAAAATAATCAGCAACTTTCTGTAAGCGTTCGGAAGTAGGCATACTGTTTTTCCATTTTGAAATCGAACCATTAGAAAATCCAAGTTCCTTTTCCAGTTTACCTTGCGAGATACCTTGCTGTTTCCTGAGATTTTCAATACGCTCAAATGTCGTCATAACATTCTCCTGAAAATATCCATAGAGTATTAATCCTTCTTATATTTCTTTGGAGTATATTTTTCTTTGTTCTTTACCTTTGCCATTTCCATTCCGATACGCATAGCGGAAAGTATTGATTCTATAGCTTCGGGACTGGCCGGTTTGCCATCAAACATCAGACCCTCCTGAGAAAGAAGCTGCTCTTCTGTCTGTCTCAAAATTTCCTCAATATCGTGTTCATCTTTCACGGCTAAAGATTGCTCCCTTTGTTTGGGATTTTCTTTACCGGTTAAAATATAATCGGCCGATACATTAAGTATATCTGCGATTTGTTGAATCTTTTCTGCACTCGGCATATTCTTATTAAATTTACTAATTGAACTCCTTGCAAATCCAAGTTCTTGCTCCAGGCGATTTACAGAGTAACCCTTTACTTTAGCAACATCTCTTATGCGTTCATACAATCCCATTACTACACCTCAAAATTTTGCGTAATTATTGCTTGACATACGCAAAATTTTATGTATAATAAAATCATGAGTTGCGCAAAATATTGCGTATGTAAACATTTTCTAATATCAGTTGGTGGTACTTCTGATTTTAGAATATTTTACGCAAAATGTCAATATAAACGCATAAAATTTTGCGCAATTATAAAGGAGGTGAAGAATTGTTATACGATAGCATCAGGTCATTATGTAAAGAAAAAGGAGTGGCTGTTTCCAAAATGGAAACCGATCTCGGATTCCCGAGAAGCAGCATTTGTAAATGGAATGAAAATGAACCCGGAATCCGAAAGGTTCAGAAGGTTGCCGATTATCTTCAGGTGTCCATTGAAAAACTGCTCCAGGATCATGACTCTGTCGTACAGAAATAGAATACAGCGGGGAGTGTCCAATAAAACGGACTTTGCCTGTGACAGCAGAGAAAGAGAGGTGAGGGAATATGTTGAAGAAAATATACCTGGAGCTGGTAGCAATAAGAAAAGAACTCCAGGCCGTTCGAAGCAGCCTGGAGTCCTCTGACGATTTTGTAATGGTTCGTGAACCATACAGCACGCGTTATGTGGCGGTAAAAGTTGGGCAGGAAGAATCTTTGGAGGCCAAATAATAATTCCAGGCTAAAGCGAATGTTTCTAAGACATCCGGATCACCTTTACATTTTAAAGAGATGTGTTCCCAGATTTCCGAAAAGTAATCTTCATCGGGAAAATCGTTGTCTTTAAGTATATCATTTGCCAGATCTCCTATGGGCAGATCAACATTTTTAAAATGGGTGATCCAGGTTTTAAAAGTCCAGGGAACTTGTTCATTAATCTGCATAGCAGTTCTCCTTTCCTGTTGTACTCGGCTCTGGCGGGAGCCTGTACACACATTATAAGAGAGGGCAGAAGGATTTTCAAGAAGAGGAAGAGAGGTGAGGGAAGATGGGAACAGATTTCCAGCAGTGGGAAAAGGAGTTTGAGGAAACACGGAAGCGTAATAATGAGATTTCAGAGGAAATCATTAACCTACTCAAAAGCCGGGATCTTACTTTTGAAGCGGCAGAGAAAATCCTCCGGGATACCATTGATATTCTGCACAAGGTATCCGGGAGGAGAACACTCTAAATAAGTGTGCCGATATCATACGGCTGTTCTTTCTCAGAAATTTGTTCAGATGCAAACTGATAAGACTTTAAAAAAGAGTGGATTTCTTCGTTTGTAAAATCTCTGTTATATCCACTTTCAGCCTGCTCTTTGAGAAGTTTAGCCTGAGCATACGCAACAGCTAGGTCATGGATAGTTTCTTTTGTCATAGGATATCAGTCTCCTTTCTTTTGTACTCAGCCGCGGCAACGGCTTGTATGGACATTATAGAGGGAGGTAGAAGAATTTTCAAGCAGGGGAAGGGAGGTGACAAACGATATGAACCCACGGAGATCACAGAGGCTCCGCCAGGTCCTGGTCTGGACGACGGTCGTGCTCTGGATACTGGCCTGGCTGGCAGTGCTGATCATCATATTAACAAGAGCGTGAGAAGGAGAGAAAAGGAAATGTTTGCGGAAAATTTGAAGAGGATCATGTGGGAAAAGCATATGAGCGGTGCAGAGCTGTCCAGGCTCACGGGGATCGGGAAACCATCGATCAGTCAGTACATAAACGGGTTGAATGTACCGAAACAGGAGCGGCTTCCTGCTATTGCAGAGGCTCTGGGCTGTACTGTGGAAGAGCTGATGGGGGGCGGCCCGCCCGATACCCCGCAGGAGGCAGAGTTATCAGAGATTAACTACACCATGAACTGCAATCAGGCCGCAGCATTGATGCATAAGCATGGAGACTATGTCCGAAAGGGCCTGATCGAGGGAAGGCCCGGCTTTGAGTTTGGCTCAGCAGTTCAGACTTCGGGGCAGTGGTCGTTTTTTATCAGCATACCGAAATTTATAGAAATTACCGGAATCCCTGTACCTGGCTTTCAGGGAAAAACAGGAAACTGCCCGTATTGTGGGAAGGAGGAGAACGATGAAATACCGGATCGAATACGCAGACGGCCGGCGGGCTGTCCACATCCAAAGCCGCCCTGCACTGCTGGAACGGCTGGGGCAGGAAAAACGGGAAGATATCCGGGACATCCGGAAGGTGTTTAAGGATGGCCTTTCCGAGACTGTCCTTGAGAAGTATGAGAGGTATATCCGATGAAGAAGAACAAACCCAGGAGATGGAATAAAATATCCATGCAAAAGCATTTCTACTGGTACCGGCAGGGATGGCGGATCACCATAGAAGACGGCCGAATCGTAGCCTACGAACAAGAAATGCGGCGCTGAACCCGCAAAGTCACAGCGCCACAGACAACCACACCCTTATTGTAAGGGAGAAGAGGGGATTTGTAAAGGGAAAAGACAAGCACCGCATGGAGAACCGGGAGCCCGGTTCGCAATACTTCTGCGAGAGATGCAGAGAAAGAGAGGAAAACACGATGATGGAAATGAGAATTACAGTAAATATTCCCGGGCTGGAGAGACTGGCAGACGCAATACTGGCACTGGCGGGATCCCGGGCGGGGACATCTCCCAGCGGTACATCCGCTGCAGCATCTACATTTACTGCGGCTGCATTGGCCCCCGTACAGACAGCGTCGGCCCCCGCAGCAGGTATTCCGGTATCCCAGCCGACGACCGCCGTTCCGACGTCGTCCCAGGCGGTACCGCGGCCTGCAGCTTCCGTACCGCAGCAGGCTGTGGCCACAGCAGTGCCCACGACAGCCGTATCTTATACACTGGATGACCTGGCCCGGGCCGGGATGTCCTTAATGGACATGGGACGGCAGGCGGACCTGCAGCAGCTCCTTGCCAGGTTCAGCGTGGAGGCGCTCCCTGCGCTTCCGCAGGCGCAGTACGGCGCATTCGCAACAGCACTCCGGGAAATGGGGGCGCAGATATGACGGAACATAAAGACAGAAGGCATGCCCTGCTGAGTGCTTCCGGCGCATATCGGTGGACCGCCTGCCCTCCCAGCGCCTTTTTAGAGGCCCAGTTCCCGGATAACGTATCGGATGCGGCAGAGGAAGGGACCCTGGCACATGAACTGGCGGAGGCAAAAGTAAAGAACTATTTCCTGCTGGACGGTCTCGATAAGAGGAAGCTGCGCGCCGTAGTGACGAAGCTGAAGAAATCCCCACTGTGGGATGATGAGATGGACGGGTATACCGATGAGTACCTGGACTATGTGAGGTCCGCCGCTCTGGCCTTTGAAAACCAGCCGTATGTGGCCATAGAAAAGCAGGTGGAGTTTGGCACATGGGTGCCAGACGGTTTTGGTACGGCAGACTGTATCCTGATCGGCGGGGGGACTATCCACGTAATCGATTTCAAGTATGGGAAAAGCCCGGCCGGGCGCGTAGAAGCAGAAAACAATCCGCAGATGATACTGTATGCTTTGGGGGCTTATGATGCTTATAAGATGCTGTATCCCATGAAACGCATAAAGATGACCATTGTACAGCCAAGGCTCCCAGACGGCGTCTCGGAATGGGATACCACGATAGATGCCCTTTTGGCGCAGGGGGAATGGATCCGGGAGCGTGCAGCCCTCGCGGTCAAAGGGGAAGGCGGGTTCCATCCGGATGACAAGGCCTGCCGCTTCTGCCGGGCAAAGGCGTCCTGCCGTGCCCGGGCAGAAAAAAATGTAGCGCTTGCCTTTTCGGACGGGATGGGAAACCTACCCCCGCTGATCAGCAACGAAGAGATGGGGAGATACCTGAAGCTTGGGACAGATGTGGCGAAATGGCTTTCCGACCTGCAGGAAAAGGCCCTTTTGGAATGCCTGGCCGGGCGGGAAGTCCCTGGATGGAAAGCCGTAGAAGGCCGCGGGTCCCGGGAATGGACGGACATGGACCAGGCCTTTGCGGTACTGACGGGTTCCGGTATCGAGGAAGCCATGCTGTGGGAGAAAAGGCCCCTTACCCTTGCACAGGTGGAAAAGGCCATCGGGAAAAAGGCCTTTGCGGAATGTGTGGGGGGATACGTGGTAAAAAGGCCGGGCAAACCCGCATTGGTGGAAGAAACAGATAAAAGGCCGGCGGTTACAAATGTGGTGACGGCGGCGGAAGCGTTCCAGTGAACGAGACAGGAGGATAACAGATATGAATGACGTGGCAAGAGTAACGACCGGGGAGGTAAGGATGTCTTACGTGCACCTGTTTAAGCCCTATGCTTTCCAGCCCGGGCAGGAAGAGAAATACAGCGTGACGGTGCTGGTCCCCAAGACGGATACGGAAACCATGGGCAGGATCAATGCAGCCGTTGAGGCGGCAAGGCAGCGGGGGATTCAGGATAAGTGGAGCGGCGTCCTGCCGCCTGTCTGCCCGGTCCCTGTTTACGACGGGGACGGCGTACGGCCGTCAGACGGCATGCCGTTTGGCCCCGAGTGTAAAGGGCACTGGGTATTTACGGCCAGCGCAAAAACGGACTACCCACCACAGGTGGTGGACAGCCAGGGGAATCCCATAATCAACCAGTCGGAAGTCTACAGCGGGATGTATGGGCGGGTGAACGTATCCTTCTTCCCATATATGTTTGGAGGGAAAAAAGGGATCGGATGCGGCCTGGGCCCCGTTATGAAAACGAGGGACGGGGAGCCGCTGGGAGGCGGGGCACCCAGCGCGGCGGAGGCTTTCGGCTTGATACAGCAGCCCGGGGGATATGCACAGCCTGTAGCATACGGCCAGCCCGGAGGATATATGCAGCCTGCGGCATATGGCCAGCCGGAGGGATATCCTTCCGCCGGAGCGCAGCCCGGGGCCGGCCCGGCAGGGGTGAACCCGATAACGGGCCTGCCGCTGTGAGAGAGGGGCCGACAGGCCCCCGGATAACGGGAGGAGCAGGGTATGGGCCACTTGAGCGTTGACATAGAGACACGCAGCAGCGTGGATATAGGGAAGGCAGGGGCTTACCGGTATGCACAGTCCCGGGATTTTGCGGTATTGCTGTTTGCGTATGCATTTGACGACGGCCCTGTAGAGGTTATAGATCTGGCGTGCGGGGAGGCGGTGCCCGGCCGGGTACTGGAGGCCCTCCGGGATCCTGGCACTACCAAACATGCCTACAATGCGGCATTTGAATGGTACTGCCTGAACCGCGCGGGCTATACCGCCCCGCTGGAACAGTGGAGATGTACCATGGCCCACGGCTTGTACTGCGGGTATCCGGCAGGGCTTGAAGCCGCGGGAAAGGCCGTGGGGATCCCCCAGGAAAAACAGAAGCTGGCAGTGGGAAAGGCCTTGATCCGGTATTTCTGTACGCCCTGCAGCCCAATAAAGAATAACGGCGGGCGGACATGGAACCGGCCCGATCACGCGCCGGAGAAATGGGAGCTGTTTAAGGAGTACTGCCGGCAGGATGTGGTGACGGAACGGGAAATCGGCAGGCGGCTGCGCCTGTTTCCCTGGCCGGAGGAAGAAGTCAGGCTGTGGCACATGGATGTGCGGATGAATGCATATGGAGTCCGTGTGGATAAGACACTGGTGGGCGGGGCATTAAGCGTGGATGATGCCTGCCGGCAGGAATTGACACAGGAAGCCGAGGCTGTCAGCAGCCTGGCCAACCCGAACAGCACCTCCCAGCTGCTCCAATGGCTCCGGGAGCGGCTGGGAGAGGGGATCCCCGACCTGCGCAAGGAAACCGTATCCAGGCTGATGGAAAGGGATGTCCCGGAGGATGTCCGCCGGATGCTGGAGATCCGGCAGCAGCTGGGCAAGACATCCGTCAAGAAGTATACCGCCATGGAGGCGGCCAGAGGGGAAGGGGACCGCATACGCGGCCTAACCCAGTATTACGGCGCGAACCGGACCGGGAGATGGTCCGGACGCCTGGTACAGATGCAGAACCTGCCAAGGAATTACCTGGGTACTCTGGACATAGCCAGAAAACTCGCGGGGAAAGGGGATTATAAAGGCCTGAGGCTCCTATACGGGAACGTGCCGGACACCCTTTCCCAGTTGATACGGACGGCGTTTATCCCGTCGGAAGGACATAAATTCGTGGTAGCTGATTTTTCCGCTATTGAGGCCCGGGTAATTGCCTGGCTGGCGGGGGAACAGTGGGTGAACGAGGTATTTGCCACCCACGGGAAAATATACGAGGCAACAGCCGCGCAGATGTTTGGCGTCCCCGTGGAGAGGATCGTAAAGGGAAATCCGGAATACGCCCTGCGGCAGAAAGGGAAGGTGGCGACGCTGGCCCTGGGCTACCAGGGCGGGCCGTCTGCCCTGATTTCCCAGGGCGCCTTGGATATGGGGCTTGCGGAGGAGGAACTTCCCGACATCGTATCGAAGTGGAGGCAGGCGAACCCGCGGATTGTGGATCTGTGGCATCAGGCAGGGAACGCTGCGCTTGCGGTAATGGAGACCGCACAGCCCCAGGCTATCAAGGGGCTGCTGTTTGCCCTGGAAGGCGACCTGATATATGGCCAGTCTTTCCTTACGATACGCCTCCCATCCGGGAGGAAGCTTTTCTATCCGAGGCCTTTCCTGAATGAGAACCAGTTCGGGAAGCCGGCGGTACATTATTATACAATAGGCCAGCAGTCGAAGAGATGGGAGATTGTGTCTACCTATGGCGGAAAGCTGGTGGAGAACATCGTCCAGGCCATCGCCAGGGACTGCCTGGCTGAGACCCTGCGCCGGATCGACGCCCTGAGCCTGCAGGTGGTATTCCACGTGCATGATGAGGTGGTCATAGACGCGCCTTTGGACGTGACAGTGGACAGCATATGTGCCCTGATGGCGGAGCCGATCCCATGGGCGCCGGGTCTGATCCTGAAAGGCGCTGGGTTTGAGGGGGATTATTATAAGAAGGACTAGGAGGGAACAGCTTGCAGAACAATAGGACATTGCATATCAGCATGGCGGGCAGCCGGAAGGCCGTCCAGTGGCCGGACTGCACGGTCCTCTGGTCCGACTTTACGGAAAGGCTGCGGGCGCCGGTCCGCAGTGCGGAAACGATAGAAGCATACCTGGCTATGCCGAAGTCACGCCAGGATGAACTGAAAGACGTAGGCGGGTTTGTAGGCGGGACGTTTGCGGGGAACCGCAGGAAAGCATCCGGCGTGCTGGGCCGGGACCTGGTGACGCTGGATATGGACAGCATCCCGGCAGGGCAGACGGAGGATATCCTGCGCCGGGTTGGCGGCTTAGGCTGTGCCGCCGCCGTATACAGCACGCGGAAACACACAGGATATGCCCCGCGGCTGCGCGTTATCATCCCGCTGGACAGGACGGCTGCAGCGGACGAGTATGAACCGGTTGCCAGGAAGCTGGCGGCCCTGATCGGGATAGGCGCCTGTGACGCGACGACCTTTGAAGCGTCCCGGATGATGTACTGGCCCAGCTGCTGCGCGGACGGGCAGTATGTCTGCGAGATATATGACATGCCATTTGCCAGCACTGACGGGATCCTTGGGATGTACGGGGACTGGCATGATATCGCGCAATGGCCCCGGGTGCCCGGGACGGAAGCCCTGGAGCGCAGGCGCCTGGCAAAACAGGAGGACCCGACGGCAAAGAGGGGCGTAATCGGTGCGTTCTGCCGTACCTATACCATTACCCAGGCAATGGATAGGTTCCTCCCCGGAATGTATGAGAGGACAGGAACCCCGGGACGGTATACCTATACCGGAGGCTCTACAGTGGGAGGCGCCATTGTATATGACGGGGACCGCTTCCTGTATTCGCACCATGCGACGGATCCCTGTTCCGGCCTGCTTGTGAATGCGTTTGACCTGGTACGCCTTCATAAGTTTGGAGACCGGGATGATACGGCTAAAGAAGGGACGCCGGCGGGCAAGCTGCCGTCTTATCTTGCCATGAGCCGCCTGGCGCTGGAAGACGGGCCAGTATCGGACCGGATGAGCCGGGAACGCTTTGAAGAGGCCCGGGAGGCGTTCAGTGCGCCCCGGAAGCCTGAAGCCTCCCCGGAGGGACAGGAGGAGGACATCTCCTGGATCGGGAAGCTAACCAAGGACGGGAACGGCCGTTTTGAGAAAACCATCAACAACGTGGTCCTCATCCTGGAAAATGACCCCTTGCTTAGGGGGCGGATCGTCACGGATGAATTTGCCAGCTGCGGGATGGCGCTGGGACGTCTGCCATGGGATGCACGGGAGGAAAAGAGGAGATGGAAGGACGCGGATGACGCAAGTTTTTACCGGTACATAGAAGCCTTTTACGGGATCACAGGCCGGGAGAAGCTGGATAATGCTTTGTTGATCGTGAGCAGCCAGAACCGTATCAATGACGTGAAGAGGTACCTGCAGGGCTTGTCCTGGGACGGGAGAAAGCGCGTGGACACGCTGCTGTCTGATTACCTGGGAGCGGAGGATGACATCTATACCAGGACCGTGATACGAAAGTTCCTGTGCGCCGCAGTGGCCCGGGCCATAACGGGAGGGGTAAAGTTCGATTGTATGCCTATCCTGACGGGACCGCAGGGCATCGGGAAAAGCACCTTCCTGTCTGTTTTGGGAAAGGAGTGGTTCAGCGACAGCCTCACGTCCTTCGAGGGCAAGGAGGCGGCGGAGCTCATCCAGGGGACGTGGATCAACGAGGTCGGGGAACTGACAGCCATGACGAAGCAGGAGACCAACACGGTCAAGCAGTTTTTAAGCAAGACGGACGACATCTACCGCGCGGCATATGGCCGCCGGGTGGAGAAATACCCAAGGCGCTGCGTATTCTGCGGGACGAGCAACAGCAGGGAGTTTTTGAAGGATACCACAGGCAACCGGCGCTTCTGGCCCGTAGACGTGGGAGAGCGTGCGCCGGGGAAATCGGTATGGGAAGATCTGCCGGGAGAGGTGGACCAGGTGTGGGCAGAGGCCTATATCTACTGGTCACTGGGCGAAGGACTCTATCTGCCGAAAGAGATCGAGGCATTGGCGGACGAAAGACGGAAAGAACATAAGGAAACCTCCGAGAAGGAGGGGCTGATCCTGGAGTTTTTGGAGAAGCCGATTCCGAAGGGATGGGAACAGATGGGGATAGGGGAGAGGAGGATGTTCCTGCAGGGAAATATGGCCGGAACGGACGGGACGGACCTTATCCCCCGGGAGAAAGTGTGTGCGGCAGAGATATGGGCCGAATGTTTCGGAGGGGATCCTAAATACCTGAAAAGGATGGAGAGCTCTGAGATCAACGGGATCCTGGCGGGGATGGAAGGGTGGAAGAGGAACAAGAGCGTGAGGAGGTACGGTGTAACGCGGCACTTTATAGTAGACGAAAAAAGCATTTTATTTTCGACGGCATAAACACCGTTACGGCACTTTCTTTTCGCTGACTGCACTCTGCTGTCAATAAAACTGCACAGTC
>JAETRI010000203.1 GCA_021770245.1 Lachnospiraceae bacterium | reverse complement strand
TGAATTCTGGTTCATAGACTTTCGTTTTTGGCATAGTGTAACACCTTCCTTTTCGCTTATTGAGTATATCATTTATTTCCTGTTTGGCGTTACAACTTTATTATACCATTTCAAAAAGACATACCAGCAGGTCGCAGCGGAGAACGGCAAGGACTGGAAAGAGCAGATAGACGAAACCGTCGCTGTTTTGGAATACGCCAGGAAAAAAGGCATTGAGATGGGAGGTGTTATATTTGACAGAACAGAAGCAGAGCTTACCCCTGCAGAGGATAAGCCGGAGCCAGAGCCGGGCGAAGTCCCCGGCGGACCTACTGACCAGGGCGGAGGAAACCAGCCCACAGGGCAGCAGCCAGGGAACGGGCAGCAGGAAGGGAACCAGCCAGCCGCAAACGGCGGCAGACAGCAAGAAGGAAAACCAGATAAGGGCGTTTAGTTCGGCAACGATCCGGGCTATGGAAGGAGAAGGGAATGAACGGAAGTTCATTCTTTCGTTTTCTTCGGAAGAGCCTTACGAGCGTTTCTGGGGCAAGGAGATTTTAGACCATAACCCGGCAGCCGTTGACCTTTCCAGGCTTAACAGCATAGGAGTCCTTCTCTTTAACCATAACCGGGATAAGGTCATAGGCAAGATAGGCCGGGCATGGATTGAGAGCCAGCGGGGCATGGCTGAGGTAGAATTTGACAGCGACGAGGAAAGCGAGGTCATTTTTCAGAAGGTAAAGAGCGGGACGCTCAAGGGCGTTTCCGTTGGGTATAAGATCGGCGTGATTGAGGAAGTCATGCCGGGAAAGATATCCACCGACGGACGCTTTGCGGGGCCTTGCGACGTCGCAAGGGAATGGATGCCCTACGAGATAAGCATAGTGAGTGTCCCGGCGGACGCTACCGTGGGAGTAGGGCGGGAGCTTAAGGGAAATCCCCAGGCTCCGGAAACTTTATCTTGTTTTGAGGCGCAGCTTCAAATAAATAAAAACAGAAAATAGGAGGTACACAGATGACACCGAAACAGAAAAAAGAAGCCGCCATGCTGAAGCAGCAGGCCATTGTGAACGCCGCCAAGGCAGACGGCAACCGTGCGCTGACGGCGGAAGAACAGGCGCAGTTTAACTCCCTCCAGAGGGAGATCGACGAAGCCCAGGCAGAGATCGACGCCCAGGAGAGAGGGCTGGCAGGAGGAACCGGAGCGACGGCAGCGCCCCCGGCGGCGAATCCCCAGCAGACAACGCCCCCAGCGGCCGCACCGCAGACAGTACCTGCAGAGGGACAGCGGAGCGCAACCGAAGCAGAGCGTAACCGGGTGACGGAGATCATGGCGCTTTGCCGGGACTTCGACGTGGATCCGGCGGAGCATATCCGCAACGGTTCCAGTTTGGACCAGGTACGCAGCGCCATCCTTGACGGAATGAGGCAGACCGGAAGCCCGGT
>JAETRI010000202.1 GCA_021770245.1 Lachnospiraceae bacterium | reverse complement strand
GCCCGTTCCTCGTCGGTAAACTGCAAGCGGGAAGATTTTTCTTTTGCTGTGGCTTCTGCCTGTGCTTTCCTCGCCGCCTTTTTGCTCGCCTTTCTGGTACGCGCCCCGTCGATACGCTCCAAGACGCGCTCGGCTGCGGCGGTGTCCTGTTCCCGTTCTGCCCCCGTCGCATGGGGAAGCGTCGGCGCGTCGGCTGTGGGCGCGGAAGCTGCGCCGCCCGGTATGGTCTGCGCTGCCTGTTCCGGCTGCGGCGGGGCTTCGGTCTTTGCAAAATCCGCGTCCCTTATGCGGTTGCTGATACGCTTTTTCTTGCCTGTGGCGGCGTTTACCTCGACGGCTCCCTCGCGGGTCATTTTCAGCATGGTCTTGTCACTGGATTTATACTGTTTCATGGTCTGCCACCTCCTTTTCCCAGACGCACCATTCCGAACATTTCCCGTTTTCCATGTCCGCGATATATTTTAAGATTGGGTAAACCTGTGCCGGCACTACGGCGTTCCCAAGCGTTTTTAGGCGTTTTGACCTGTCCTTTGTGTTCGGGGACAGCCGGGGAATATCCGTAGGCTCTATGCACCAGAGGATATTTCCGTCCACCCCTGTGGGAAGCCCATCAGCCATTCCACCCATTCCGGGTTGAAGCGCAGGGACGGGTCTGTTACCGGCGTCAGAAAATAGATTGTTTCCGAAAGCCCCGCCGACCAGTACCTCCCGTCCCGTTTCTTCCGGCGGAACGCCCCGTTTGGGGATATGCTTATCCGTTCCGTCCTTGTCCTTGAGCCTGTGTCGGCGGCAAGGGGAGTAGGAAACATCAATCCCCACGATAAAAGTTCGCTTGCGTTCATGCCATGCGCCGACGGCACAAGCAGGAAGTACGAATGTCCAAACAGCATATCCCGCTTTTGCCAGGTCAATGAGCGTTTTGTGGAACCCCATATTGATGAAGTTAGCAACATTTTCGCCAAGCACATAATGGGGCCGGAGTTCGTTAATGACGCGGCACATTTCCGGCCAGAGGTAACGGGTGTCCTCAAACCCTTTTTTTGGCCCGATACTGGAAAAGGGCTGGCATGGGAAGCCGCCGGAGAGCAGCGTGAGTTCTTTTTTTCCTGTCCGTTCATAGAAAGCCTCCTTTGTCAGAGTGTGTATATCTCTGAAACGTGGAACGTCCGGCCAGTGCTTTTCCAATACTGCGGTTGGGTAATCCGCCCATTCGCACTGGCAGACGGTTGTGAAGCCTGCGGCTTCGGCGGCTATGTCTATGCCGCCTATCCCGGTAAACAGGCTTAAATGTGTCAGTGGTTTTATATTTTTTTCGTTTCTTATCATGCTTCGCCCACTTCCTCCGGCTTCGTCGTCATTACCCGGTAAAGCTCGGTGTCTTTCGGGAAGCGGTCTACAAAGGGCAGCACCACGTTTCCGTAGAAGATAAGCCCCTCGC
>JAETRI010000201.1 GCA_021770245.1 Lachnospiraceae bacterium | reverse complement strand
AGCGGCTTTGTCGGATTTCTTGATATAGGGTTGCAGCTCCGGCGTTGCCCGTTCTTCCTCGGTGAATTGCAGCCGGGAAGTGCGGGCGCGGCTTTCGGCTTCTGCCTGTGCTTTCCGTGCCGCCTTTTTGCTGGCTCTCCGGGTGTGCGCCCCGTCGATATGTTCTAAGACACGTTCGGCGGTTCCTGTGTCCTGTTCCGGCTCCGTCCCCGGCGCATGGGGCAGGGGCGGTGCATTGGGGGAAATGTCCGGGGCGGTGCTGCCCGGTATGGGCTGCGCTGCCTGTGCGTCCTGCGCCGCCTGTTGTTCCGGCGTTTTCTGCAAGACAGCTTCCCGCGCCCGTTTGCTGATACGCTTTTTCGTGCCTTTGGTTTCGTTCACTTCGATAGCCCCGTCACGGGTCATTTTCTGCGTGATCTTGTCGCGGGCTTTGTACTGCTTCATGGTCGTTCACCTCCGATCTGCGCCCGGCAGGGGGCGCAAGGTTGCTAATGGTTGTTTCCTGTAATCGTGGTTTGAAAATGGAATACGCTCTTTTTCCAGCCGTGGCAGAATGATATTTTTTACATAGGATTCATTGGTTTCAGCAGCGATAAAGTAACGGTCAAGTTTGGCACATGGGACAATCTCGCTTCCCGAACCTGCAAAGGGAATGACAATCAGATCACCCGCCTTGCTGCTTGCAAGTATCATTCTTTCTGCCAGCTTTTCCGGCTTCTGTGTGGGGTGTCCCGTTGATTCCCTGTAATTTGGCATAATCCTTGAAAATTCCCATACATTCCCGCAGGACTTTCCTTTTGGATTTTTCCGCTTGTCTTTTTCCCCGCCCTCATCATAAGGGACACGGATAGCGTCTATGTTGATTTCGTGCAGGGGGTTGCTGTAAAACCATAAAAATTCTGCTTCATTCCGATAGGCTGCTTTTGCGGGTCGTCCTGTCCTGTAATTCCATACAATCAGATTCCGCTTTATCCAGTCAAATTTGTCTAAGACTTCAACGGATAACTTGTCGATCATCTGACTGCTTCCCCAACAGTAAAATGCTCCCGTGGGCTTTAAGATTCTGTAACATTCCCTTACCCATTCCGTACACCATGCAAGGTATTCCGAAACGGTCTGAAAAACAAAGTCAAAATCCCCTTTCATGCGGTAGTACGGCGGGTCAGCAATTACTAAATCCACACTCCTTTCCGGCAGTCCCCGCAGTACATCTATACAGTCAGCACGGTAAATACAGTTCTTTTCTGGTTGTTTGACATTTAACATTTACGCGCCGCCCACTTCCTCCGGCTTCGTCGTCATGACACGGTACAGCTCGGTATCTTTGGGGAAACGGTCTACAAAGGGCAGAATGACGTTGCCATAGAACAAAAGCCCCTCGCCCGCTTCGGAATGGGTGACGTAAGACATTTGCTGCGGGGAGATATTGAGCTGCTTCGCAAG
>JAETRI010000200.1 GCA_021770245.1 Lachnospiraceae bacterium | reverse complement strand
TTTTCTCTCCTTTACAGCGGGAAAGGTCTGCATCTTCCGCTCCGCACACAGGGCAGTCCCCATTGATGCTGTCCTCCGTGCATAATGTCTCACAGATACATTCCGCCGTATCTGTGCCGGCATTTTCTGCATCATTTTCTGCATTATTTTCGGTATCCTCCGGCTCCGTGCCATTACAGATTTCACAGACATAGCCACAATCCTGCGCTTCTTGATAACCGCAGTTTTCGTCATGCTCATGGTGGCAGTCCAGTACCTTTGTGATACAGCCGCTTTCCTCACTGCATACATGGGTACAGAGTGACGGCTCCCGATTCCCTGCATCGGAAGTTGTGGCATCTCCTTCCCCCATGCTTTCCTCCGTTTTCGGATAACACTCGTCCGTATGCTCATGCACACACTCCGTAACGGTCTTATAACATTCTTCCCCGGAATGCTTTTCTTCCGTATGCTCATGGGTACACGGCTGTGCTTCCCTATAACCGCACTCTGGCGTATGCGACCGGTGGTGTTCGCACAGCCCCTTTTCCTGCTCCGAAGCAGACACGGCAAGCCCGCTGGCAGGCAGCGTATTGAATATTAAAGCCGCCGCCAGCAGGAAGCCCATGCTCCGGCGCAGCCTGCCCCCTTTTCGTTTTCTTCCCTTTTTTCCATCAGGAAAATCCCCTACAGGGTGTTTTCTGAAAGAAAATAATCCTTTATCCTTTTCCATATCGTTCCATTCCTCCGTTCCAAAACATTTCCTTTACAGTTACATCCACCCTGACAGGCCGAAGTTTTCACAGGTATCCTCTGCCATACGGCAATATCCCCTGCCTTCATCCTTTTAAGCGGCTCCCTGAACCTTGCCCCTTCCATCGGGCGCACGATAAAGTCGAAAATATGCGTCCGTATCGCCACCCCTGCAAAATAGGGATCGTCCGTGATCCAGATCACCAGCGTATTTCCATACAGTTCCCGGTATTTACATACCAGCTCCATCCCCAGTGCGCCGTTTATGCCTACTACCACGACATCATATTCCCGTTCAAGATGGAACTCCCTGTCTACCACGCCCCGGCTGACCGTAAGCCCCGGCGATTCCTCTTCCAGTATCCCGGAAAGCATTTCATATTCCTGCCCGTCCGTTGTATAAACCAAAGCATCCATTGAAACCAGCCACCCCTTATCCATTATGAAATATGCAGCCTCCGGCACCCTGCATACAGACCGCCGGACGCAAAAAGACCGCCGGGGACGGGAATCCATGGAACGGCTTCTCAGCCTTTCTGGAAATCCCCGCCTCCGGCGGTCTTATATTGAATAATGTTACATATAAAAAGACACAGCGAAAAGACAGATTTATAACGTCTGTCTGTCTGTCTGTCTGTCTGTCTGTCTGTCTGTCTGTCTGTCTGTCTGTCTGTCTGTCTGTCTGTCTGTCTGTCTGTCTGTCTGTCTGTCT
>JAETRI010000199.1 GCA_021770245.1 Lachnospiraceae bacterium | reverse complement strand
TCCATGAGCCTGCGCAGGTTTTCCAGCTTGCCGCTCACATCCGCCTCCGTGGCAGGCTTCACATCGCCGTACTGCATCATCTGCTGTTCCAGCTCCGCTATCTTTTTCTCCACCTCTTGCTGCTTGCGGCTGAATACCTCTTTCGGTATCTCGTTGTTCATCCGCATATCAAGGAGCGTCTCATAGCGCCCTTGTTCCTTTTTCAACTGCTCTTCCACAATGGACTTATCCCGCAGGACTTCCGCCTGTTCCACCCCTGCCACACCGTAGCCCAGCACCGAAGCCGCATTTTTCAGCGTCCCTTCCGGGTCATCGAAAAGGGCGTGGAGGACTTTCTGCGCCATCGTGTGTATCTTCCAGTCCTGCACCAGCGGCGCCCGGCAGACGCCTTCGATACTCAGGCCGTTTTTCAGCCTTGCCGGGACCGTCCCCGTCCGGGTCTGGTCATAGCACTTGTAGGTGTAGGTGGTGAAGTCCCTTGACTTGGAGTGCCACCTGGTCTTTGCGAAAGCATGCCCGCACTGGCAGCGTAGCTTCCTGCGCCAGAGGTCATCCGAATGGACGCCCCTGCTCTTCAGGCACTGCTCCATCTGCGGCCTCTTTTCCTCTATCAGTTTCTGCACCTTTTCAAATTCCTCTTTGGTGACGATGGGCTGGTGCTTCCCTTCCACGATGATGCGGTCAAGCTCCCCGTTATTCTTCGCCCTTTTCTGTTCAAGGTAGTCCGGCACATATTCCTTCCGGTATTCCAGCTCACCGCAGTAGAGGCGGTTTTTCAGGATATGGCTGATGGTGGCGTAATGCCACAGGCTCTTCCCCATCGCCGTGAGGTCGCCGTCTTTTTCAAGCTGCTTCTTGATCTTCTGGCTGCCGTTGCCCGCAAGGTACATATCGAAAATCTTCCTGACCGTTTTCGCCTGCGCCTCGTTGATGACGTATTCAGGCCCCACCTTGTCGTAGCCAAGCACGTTCCCGGTGCCGTAGATCACCCCGTTCTGGAAGGAGACCATCTGCCCCGCCTTCACCCGCATGGAGGTCTTTTTCGATTCGTTCTGTGCGAGGGTCGCCATGATGGTCAGCCGCAGTTCCCCGTCCTCATCGTTCATGGTCCATATGCCGTCCTCGGTGAAATACACCTCAATCCCCATCCGCTTCAATAACCTCGTCTGCTGGAGGGTGTCCACCGTGTTCCTTGCGAACCGCGATACCTCCCTCGTGACGATTAAATCGAAATGTCCGTCCTTTGCATCCTCCATCATCCGCACGAAGTTTTTACGCTTGGCTATAGAAGTTCCGGTGATTCCTTCATCGATATACCGGCGGTACAATACCCAATCCGGGTGCCTGTCTATCAGGTCATCATAATACTGCACCTGGTTCTCCAATGCTGAAAGCTGTGCCTCATGCTCTGTTGAAACCCTTGCATATATCGCAACTTTCCTTAT
>JAETRI010000198.1 GCA_021770245.1 Lachnospiraceae bacterium | reverse complement strand
CCGAGTACCAAAAATAGCGACAACGTTTTATATTTTATCACGGGTTAAATTTTTAGGAGGTTGTTTATGGGAAAAATCATGTTGAATGGCGTAGATTATAGTGCGCCTGCTGCCAGCGGGGTATCTGGCGTGAAAGGAAACGCCGAGAGCAGCTACCGGACCGGGAATGTGAACATCACTGCGGCGAATATCGGGCTTGGGAACGTAAATAATACGGCTGATGCAAATAAAAGCGTTAATTATGCGACTTCGGCTGGGAAAGCAACGAATGACGGAAGCGGAAATAATATTGTAAATACGTATGCAAAGAAAAGTATTTATGGAGATACGGCAATTAGCATGGGAAGGTCAAGTGAAGGAACAGTAGGCGAATATAGCCTCGCAATTGGTGGTGGTGCGGAGGCAAGTGGATACATTTCCCATGCAGCAGGGGCTGGCGTGGTTGCAAGCGGCAGTTATTCCTATGCAGGAGGGGCGTTTACAATCGCAAGCGGGGGTAATTCCCATGCAGAAGGAATCCATACCACTGCGAGTGGAATTGGTTCCCATGCGGAAGGCGGGTTTACGACCTCAAGCAATTACGCTTCCCATGCACTAGGTAAGTACAACAAAGCAATGACGGCAGGAGACTCCTATGGAACACAGGTTGGCGATGTGTTTGTCATTGGAAATGGGACTTCTGACACACCCAAATCCAACGCCCTCCGAGTCACCTACAAGGGCGACATCTACGGAACCAAGGCGTTCCAGTCCTCCGGCGCCGACTACGCAGAGTTCATAAAGCCCTGGTCGGACGGCAACCCGGACGAGGAAGACCGGATCGGCTATTTCGTCACCGTGAAGAACGGCTTGCTTGAAAAAGCAAGGCAAGGGGATTACATTGCCGGGATCACGTCGGGGAATCCCTCGATCGTTGGAAACGCCGACGAGGACTACTACTGGCGGTATGAGCGGGACGAATTTAACCGGATCGTCATGGAGGACGTTCCCGAAAGCATCCAACAGACGGACGAGGATGGGAAGCTTGTGTTCGACGAGGAGACCCACGAGCCCGTCATGGTGGAGACGGGAAAGATCGTCAAGAACGCCCGCATGAAGCTTGCGGAGGGCTACGATTCGTCCCTGCAGGAAGGCTACATCGAGCGCAAGGACCGCAAGGAATGGGACTATGTGGGGATGTTGGGCGTGCTGCCAGTCCGGGACGACGGCACATGCCTCCCGGACCATTTCTGCAAGTGCAGCGACAACGGGATCGCCACCCTGGCGACAGAAAGAGGGTTTGACACTTACCGGGTGCTTGAGAGGATTTCAGAAAACATTGTCAGCGTGATCCTGAGATAAAACTTCATATCATGATAAGAGCCGGGCGACGAATACGCCTGGTCTTTTTGTTTCAACCTGGCAAGGGAAGGAGGTGAGGACGATGCAGGAAATGGAAATTTTAGAACGCCTG
>JAETRI010000089.1 GCA_021770245.1 Lachnospiraceae bacterium | reverse complement strand
AGATAGCATAGCACAGATAGCCGTAGAATGCAAGCTTTTTATTCGGCCTCCTCAGTATCCTAAAGCCCTAAAGTCCTACATTTTTTTCTTGCTTTTTTTGCCCGGCTGGGATAAAATAGGTGCATGGAGATATAGCTCAGCTGGGAGAGCATTTGCTTGACGTGTAAAGGGTCGCAGGTTCGAGTCCTGTTGTCTCCATGGAGAAAGCCTCTGAACCGGTCGGTTTCAGAGGCTTTCTGCGTAAAATAGGTTAGATTCGTTTTTGCTCCCATCTGCGCGCTCCGGCGCGCAGGCAAATCAAGGAGATTGAAAATACCCCTGCCGGACGGCGGGTCCTTCCGGCCCGGGGAATGTGCAAAAGGAGGTTTCCTGTCTATGAAAAAGAATCTGTACGCTATCGTTTTTACCTTTGGATTATCTGCCCTCGCCCTTTCCGCCTGCGGGCAGAATGCACAAAGCCCGCGGAATGGGGAAACCCCTTCCGAAACCCGGGACGTTCCTTCCGCCACACAGGAAGAGACCGGCAGCCAGGCGTCCGAAGCTTTCGAAAACGGCAGCCAGGCAGAGCCTGCCGCAGACACGCAGGCTTTCGAAAGCAGCAGCCAGGCAGAGCCTGCCGCAGATGCGCAGGCTCCCTCCGGCGGCGGGGCGCAGGCACCGCTTCCTGCCGCCAGGCAGCAGGATTCCGATACCGGAGCCCGGGAGAATTCCGCGGCACCGGCAGATTCCTCTTCCGGGCCTCAAGCATCCCTTCCCGCGGACGGCCTGAGTGAAGAGGAAGCCAAAGCGGCCGCCTTGGAGCACGCCGGCGTGGCGGAGACGGAGGTCACAGGTATGCTCGTCAAGCTGGAAAAAGACGACGGTATCCTGCAATATGACGTGGAATTCTACGCCGGAGATATGGAATACGACTACGAGATCAATGCCGCGACCGGGGAAATTCTCGGTTTTGACCATGAATGGGATCATGACCATCCTCATTCCCATACAGGGGCCTCTGGAAGCGGCTCCGAAAACGCCCAGTTCACCCGGGAACAGGCCGTCGCTCTGGCGCTTTCCCAGGTTTCCGGAGCCGGCCAGGAGAACATCACCAAATTCAAAACGGATTACGACGACGGCAGGCTGGTCTATGAAATAGAGATCCGCTATAACAATACCGAATGCGAACTGGAAATCGACGCCAATACCGGGCAGATTCTCGAGCTGGATTTTGACGACTGACAAATGATGTTGATTTGCATGCCCTCCAAAGCGGGCGGATGAGAATCCGCCTGCGCAGATTTCACATTACAGGGCCGCCGCATAGGATGCGGCACGAAAGGAATTTTATGAAAAATGACTTAACCGAGGGAAACGTGCTGCGGGTCTTGGCCCGCTTTTCCCTTCCTTTTCTGCTCTCTTCCTTTCTGCAGACCTTCTACGGGCTTGCGGATTTGTTCATCACCGGCCGGTTTAACGGGACGGACGCCATTTCCGCAGTTTCCATCGGGAGCCAGGTGATGCACATGCTCACCGTGGTGATCGTGGGCCTGGCCATGGGCTCCACCGTGACCATCAGCCAGGCCGTGGGAGCCAAAAACAGGGAGCGTTCGGCACAGGCCGTGGGCAATACCGCCACCCTGTTCCTTCTCGCTTCCCTGGTTCTGACCATCTTCCTAATCCTTTTCACGGATGCCGTCACCGCCGTCATGTCCACGCCGGAAGAGGCCGTCTCTCAGACGCGGATTTATCTACGCATCTGTTTTGCGGGGATCCCTGCCATCACGGCCTATAATATCATCTGTTGTATCTTCCGCGGCACCGGGGATTCCCAAAGTCCCATGTATTTTGTGGCGGCCGCCTGCGTGCTCAATATACTGCTGGACTTCCTGTTCATCGGCCCTTTCCATATGGGGGCGGCGGGAGCCGCTTTGGGCACCGTGCTTTCCCAGACGGCCAGCGTGGCGCTCTCCCTTCTTTTCCTGCGCCGCAGGGATCTGGGATTCTCCATCGGGAAAGGAGATTTTCGGTTTTCCCCTTCCGTCCTTTCCTCCATCCTGCGCATTGGGGTCCCGGTGGCTTTTCAGGACGGTTTCATCCAGATTTCCTTTCTGCTCATTACCATCATCGCCAACCGGCGCGGCGTAGCCGTGGCCGCCGGGGTGGGGATTGTGGAAAAAACCATCAGCTTTTTATTCCTGGTCCCTTCTGCCATGCTGTCGTCCATCTCCGCCATCTCCGCCCAGAATGCGGGCGCGGGAAAGCACGGGCGCGCCCGCACGACGCTGCGCTACGGCATCCTTCTTTCCGTATCCTTCGGCCTCCTCGCCGCCTTTGTATGCCAGTTTTTTTCGGAACCCCTTTTGGGGCTGTTTTCCAGGGATCCCGAAGTGATCCGGCTGGGCGGACAATATCTGCGCTCCTATGTGTTCGACTGTGCGGCGGCCGGTATCCATTTCTGTTTCAGCGGATATTTCTGTGCCTACGGAAAATCCTTCCTCTCGTTTATCCATAATCTGGCTTCCATCCTCTTGATCCGGATTCCCGGAGCCTATCTGGCCTCCGTCTGTTTTCCGGACACCCTCTATCCCATGGGGCTTGCCGCACCGGCCGGTTCCGCCCTTTCCGCCCTGATCTGCATCGCCTTCTATCTCGCCCTGCGCGGGCAGTTTGGCGGGAAGGGCCGGAACTGATTCCGGCTTCCCTTTTTGTCACTTTCTGTCGGATTGGCACATATGATATTTAAAAAGCTGTAGCCATACGGACAGAAAGGAGTCTTTACACATGTCTGTAACCACACTTATATGGATTGTGGCCATCTTCCTGTTGGCGGCGGTCTTCGCTCTGGCAGCCGGCAAAATGATTTGGAAGAAAATGCATTTTACCCCGAACCCGGATAAAGGCCGGCAGCAGGAACGGCTGAACCGGCTCCTGAAAGAGGCCGGGTTTTACTATGACCGCCGATCGGATGTTTTTTCCTCCCTGCATGACTGCTGGCAGAGAGAAATGGGATACTGCCGGCTTTACGATGAAGGAGCAGGCAGCTTCAATATGGTCATGGACTGCGAACCCATCCGTTTTTCCTACGCCGGCAAAAACTGGCTGATCGAACTGTGGAAAGGCCAGTATGGAATTACCACAGGCGGAGAAATCGGTATTTACACCGCTCCCCTGCAAAATAAAGAACAGGATCCCGACCGGATCCTCTATACCAGCGTCCCGGACGATCATCTTCTTCCCATGCATTTCACCCTTAGAAAAAACGGACGTATTCTTTTTAAGAGAAAGGATGTTCACTGGTGGCTGACCGGCTTCCGGCTCGGTGAGTTTTCCTCTCCCAAAATGCTGACCATGGATGCGGCAATCCGTTTCCCCAACCGAGCCATGCGGAATGCGTTCCTGCAGGGTCTCAAGGATACCGGGTATACAAAAGGGGAATTTTCTCTGCGGGGGAATACGGTCATCGTCCGCTTCACCGCACCCCATTCGCCGCAGCCCTTATCCCGCGGCTCCCTTCAGGAGGGCGCCGTACAGAAGGTCAATCAAGCCAACTGCGAATTATTCGCCAAGGTTACCGGGGATTATGCGGATACGTTGGATAAGCTGGAGTATCTGGAGCATATGGCCCCCGAGCTGTTTGAATTCTGTATGCATTCCTTATATGCAAAGGGGTTCTATGAGATCTATAAAACCCTGAAGCATCTGCCCGACAGGGAACCCGAAAAACCGGTTCCGCCCGTCAGGCCCTGCCCGCCGGATCCTTGTCCGCCCGGGCCTTGTCCCCCGGAACCCTGTCCGCCCAGGCCCTGCCCGCCCAGGCCTTGTCCGCCGGGTCCTTATCCGCCTAAGCCCTGTCCGCCTAAGCCCTGCCCGCCCAGGCCTTATCCGCCGGAATCCTGCCCGCCCAGGCCCTGTCCTCCTAAGCCCTGCCCGCCCAGGCCTTATCCGCCGGAATCCTGCCCGCCCAGACCCTGTCCTCCGAAACCCTGTCGGACGGAGCCCGGCTGCTGTACGCCTCCTACCGTCTCCTGCGGATGCCGTTCTTCCTGTCCACCCCAGCCCGGGAATCGCTGCAGGTCCGGCGTTTCGACCCATGAGAATGACTGCTGTCGGGAAAATTCTGCCCACATGCCGGATTAAGGGAGGTGAAAGGCAATGCTTTCTCTCTCCCGCAAGCTGGATCGGATCTATGCCTCTTCCCCGGTGCTTCCCTTTGACGCCTGCTCCCGAATCGTCCTCATGAGCGATTGCCATCGGGGCCAGGGGAACGGAGGGGATAATTTCCTTCCCAACAGCCCCATTGTCCAGGGAGCGCTGGAATACTACTATAATAACGGTTTTACCTACATCGAGCTGGGGGACGGAGATGAGCTATGGGAAAACCGATGTATGCACACCATCCTTCAGACTCACAGCCGCATCTTCCGGCTGATGGCCGCTTTTCACAGAGAAGGCCGGTTTTATATGCTGTACGGAAACCACGATATGGTAAAACGCCGCAAAAAATTTCCCGATAACCTGCGTAGGCATTATACCTGCGACATGCCGGGAGAAGAGCTTCCCCGTTTTCCGCTTCTGCGGCCTACGCAGGGCCTGATCCTGGAAAACGGCCGGACCGGACAGCGCCTTTTTCTGATCCACGGCCACCAGGACAGCCTGATCAACGATGAGCTCTGGTTCCTGGGCCGCTTCCTCGTCCGCTATGTGTGGAGGCCCCTGGAAATCATCGGTTTCCGCGCGCCCACCGGTTCGGGACGATCCGTGAAGCTGGTGGAGAAGACGGAACGGGATCTGTGCGCCTATGCACAAAGCAGAAACCGGATCCTCATAGCCGGCCATACCCACCGGCCGGTTTTCCCTTCCCCCGGTTCCTGTCCCTACTTTAACGACGGAAGCTGTGTCCATCCCCACTGCATCACTGCTTTGGAAATAGAAGAAAATCAAATCAGCCTGGTACAATGGGCCATTTCCACCGCTATGGACCGTACGCTGTACATTTCCCGAGAGGTGGTCGGCGGTCCCGAAGATCTGGCCGAATATTGGTAATCATGATTTTTATAAAGAAATGGGGCCGTTACGACGGCCCCATTTCTTTATCCTTAAATATAAAATGCTTCTTTCCTGTCTCATACCGAAATGCCTTCCGTCCGGTTATGCGGCATGCAGCCGAAGAAACACGCCGGCCGCTGCCGGATCACTCATACAAAGAGCGTGCAGCCCTGCCGTTTAAACTGCTCAATTTTTCTGTCAATATCCTCCGGCGTCACTCCAAACTTTTCGGCCAGGCATACTTTGCATAAAAATTCCCTGCTTCCCCGGTTCACGAACTTCTTATGGGCGCCGATCTCGTTATAGGTCAGGGTTTTCCCACAGCGGATACAGGCGGACATCACAAATCAACCACCTTTGCGCGGAACACCTCACAGGCAAAGGGATCCAATTTTCTGGAAACCGTGGAATTAACCACCCTGAAGTCTCCTTTTCCCCATACCTCATGCATCTCCAGCGTTTTGCCCGTAGAAAAGCCCAGTCCCAATTCGTCCAGGTTGAACTTAGCCTCGGCCGCCTCTTCTCCCATATTAAACAGGCCGATAGCCAGATCCCCGTTCGACAGCTGCCTGGAATACAGCAGCAGGTCGTCCCCGGCCAATATCCCGCTTAGCTTCACCATCTGGCGGCAGGCCGGATCCTGATCGATGGCGATCAGTTCCTTATTTCCCAGGATTGCCCTCGTGGCTTCATTCATAGAACGAATATCGCAGCCGATCATCAACGGAGAACCCATCAATGCCCAGATGGAATAGTGGGTTTTGTACTGTTCATCGTTACAGCCCTTCAACCCCACGTTTCCGTTCCCGTACATACCCACGATCAACATGTCCATATCGTTAAAGCAGCCCACGCCGTTATAGGGATGCAGTTTCTCCTGCTGCCTGGTCAGATCCTTTACGGATTCCCAGGTATCAAAAATATCCCCGGTGGAACGCCACATGGATGCCCCGGTCTGCTTGATCCATTCGTGGGTTTCGTCCGATCCCCAGGAGCACGCGGAAAGCAGGATATCGCGTCCGCAGTTCTCCAGAGCCAGGCCCATGCGCCGATACAGGTATTTCCCATGGATGATCGGGCTATGATAACAGTAGTCGTACTTCAGGAAATCCACGCCCCATTCGGCAAAGGTCTCTGCGTCGATAAATTCATGCTCGAAGCTGCCCGGATATCCCGCGCAGGTGAGATTGCCTGCGCAGGAATACATCCCGAATTTAAGCCCCTTGGAATGCACGTAATCGGCCACGGCCTTCATGCCTGACGGGAATTTCTCCGGATCCGGAACCAGCCGTTCCTGCCCGTCCCTCTCCTTCAGGGACCAGCAGTCGTCAATCACCAGATATTCATAACCCAGATCCAGGAGCCCGGCCTCCACCATCCTGTCCGCGGTTTCACGGATCAGTTTTTCGTTTATTGCTTCCCCAAAGGTATTCCACGAGTTCCAGCCCATGGGAGGCGTCAGTTTTATCATTGGCCGACCTTCCTTTCCTTATTCGGTTACGGAGAACTGATCCTTTCCCACGCCGCACAGCGGGCATACCCAATCCTCAGGGATATCCGCGAACGCCGTCCCCGGAGCGATGCCGTTTTCCGGATCCCCTGCTTCGGGATCATATACATAGCCGCATACGTCACATACATATTTCTGCATATTCCTCACCTATTCCTTTCTTCCTGCCGCCTCCGGCGGCGTTCTCTGCCCGAGAATCCATACCCCGGTACCGATCCCCGGTTGAAAACCATACAGATACGATTCTTCGCTATCTATTATGGTCGTCCTGCCAGATTATTATAGCAGGAAAGGCAGAAAATTACAATTCCTGTTTCGGTGTCCGATACGCCAAACACAGGAACGGCCCTGTATCCCCGCTGCGGGCCTGTCCGGCTCCGGCGAAGCGTGATGATCACAGAGGGGACCATCCAAAAACGCCGGCACTTAGCGCAATGTGGTCAACTTAAGGCCATGGGCGCTCCCTGCCGGACGCCCGAGGCTGCAGGCGGGAGAGCGCCCGAGGTCTTAAGTTGACCACATTGGGCACTTAGCGATCGCGCCCCTTATGGCGGCTTTCAGTACAGAGGGAACTTTGTGCGATAGCACAAATTCCCGATAGAAAAATGACCGTAGGTCATTTTTCTATCTAGTACCGTTGCGTTTTTGGCTGAGCGAAAGCGGGTCCCTGATGGATCATCACGCTTCGCCGAAGCCGGACAGGCCCGCAGCGGGGATACAGGGCCGTTCCTGCATTCACCTTGCAAAATAATTCTTAAAAATTATGAATTGTTTCCCCCTCATCTTGACAGCCTAAATCCCTGTGGCTAGAATGATACGGGAGTAAAAACAGCCCATGAACAGACACGGAGGTAGTTTTTCATGCAGATCATTCAATCGGGCATCTTTCGCATGGCGGGCAGGGGCAGGGCTGCCGTAAGACGCAATGCCGTCCACCTGCTTTCTTTTCTTATCCCGTTTTCCGTCATGCTGGGAATTTTCATATACAACGGGGTTTTCCCCTTCGGAGATTGGAGCTTCATGCATTCCGATATGTATCACCAGTACGTCCCCTTCCTGTCGGAAATGCTGCATAAGATACGCAGCGGGGACAGCCTGGCCTATTCCTGGAACGTGGGAATCGGCTCCAATTTCGTCGCCTTGTACGCCTATTACATGGCCAGCCCCTTTAACTGGCTCATGCTGCTGTTTCCCGACGCTTATCTCATCGAGTTCATGTCCTATCTGGTCATCCTGAAAATCGGCTTCTGCGGCTTCACCTTTTCCTTGTATCTGTCCGGGCATTTTCACAGCAAAAGCCTGGCTTTGGTTCCTTTTTCCGTTTTTTATGCCCTGTCGGGCTTCCTGGCCGCCTATAACTGGAATGTGATGTGGCTGGACTGTATCTTTCTCTTTCCTCTGATCGCATTGGGACTGGAGCTGCTGGTATCCTGCGGCCGGATCCGGCTGTACTGCATCAGCCTCGCCCTGTGCATCCTATCCAATTATTATATATCCATCATGATCTGCATTTTTCTGGTCCTGTATTTCCTTCTCCTTTTGTTTACCTGCCGCAAATCCTTATCCCAGATCCCTCGCCTCTTTCTGCGCTTTGCGCTCTTTTCCGGGCTGGCAGGCGGGATGGCGGCCGTCCTGCTGATTCCGGAGCTGGCTGCTCTGCAGTTAACGAAATTTACCCGGTTTGATTTTCCGGAGGAATTAAAATTTTATTTTACGACCATAGATATGCTCGCGCGGCATTGTATCAACGTGGCCGTGGAAACCGGACTGGATCACTGGCCCAATCTGTACTGCGGCGTGGCCGTTTTTCTCCTGGTCCCCCTCTATTTGGCCAACCGCAGGATCGCTCTTCGACAAAAAGCGGCCCGGTTCGGCCTGCTCGCCTTCCTGTTGGTGAGCTTTTCCGCCAATATCCCGAATTTCATCTGGCACGGGATGAACTATCCGGATTCCCTTCCCTGCAGACAGTCCTTCCTTTATATTTTCCTGCTTCTTACCCTCTGTTGTGAAGCTCTGCTGCGCATCCGGGAATGTTCCTTCCGGGCAGTCGGCTTTGCCTTCTGTCTCGCCCTGGGTACGGTTCTTCTCTTTGAAAAACTCATGGAGGGCGATGAGGCATATCCCGTGGGATCCTTCCTCCTTACGGCCGTCTTCCTATGCCTTTACGGCGCCTTTCTCTATGTTACCCGCAGGGAAGAGGCGGTACCGAAGGACGTTTTGGAAGAGATGCCCTCCCGTCGGGCTTCGGGAACGGGCAAAAGAGCGCTTTTCCTCTCCGCCCTCCTGCTGCTCGTCACCGCGGAAGCCGCCGTCAACATGTATCAAACCAGCTGTTCCGTCACCAGCCGCAGCAGCTATCTGAAAGACAACGGCAGCTATGCCGCCCTGGCAGAGCGGATCCGGGAGGAGGATCCCGACTTTTTCCGTTTTGAAAAGACGCAGCGGCGTACCAAAAATGACGGCACGCTGATCGGCTTTCCCACCGCTTCCCTGTTTTCCTCCACCGCAAACGGACACGTGGAGGAACTGTACGAGACCCTGGGAATGAGCCACAGCAAGGTTTTCTATTGCTTTGACGGGGCCACGCCTCTTACCTCCTCCCTGTTGTCCGTCCGCTATCTGTTTTCCCGTTCCGCCGGCGAGGACTCCCGTCTCTATGAGCTGGTGGGCCAGGAGGGGGAAATCTATCTGTACCGATGCAGATATACGCTGCCTCTGGGATTTTGGACCAAGACGGATCCGGACCTCGTCTGCCCGCTGGAATACGGGCTGGAACAGGAGGCTGCCAATCCCATTGACCGGCAGAACCGTATGGTGAAAGCCCTCGGCATAGAGGGAGAACTTTTCATCAGCGCCGGGGCCGGCAGCAACGCCGACTCCACCGTCGTGTCCATAGAAGAACCCGGCCATTATTACGCCTGGGTGGGCAACAGCAGGGTAAATACCTTGAACATGGAGTGTGGCGGAGAATCGCAGACCTTTGAAAAATTGAAGCACCGCTATATCTGTGACCTGGGCTGGCACGATCCCGGTGAAACCGTCTCCCTTTCCTCCGAAGACAGCGGCAACCTGGAGTTGAGCGTCTACCGTCTGGATTATCAGGTACTGGACGCCGCAGTCTCCGATCTCGGCTCCACTGCCATGACCGTCGATTCCTTCGATTCCACCCACATAGACGGCCATATCCGAACGGAGCAAAGCGGCGGACTGATCCTCAGCATTCCCTATGAGCCGGGTTGGACCGTCCTCGTGGACGGGGAGAGAATCACCCCCGCCCTCTTTGCCGATACCTTTCTTCACATCCCGTTGGATGCCGGAGAGCATACCGTTCAAATGAGCTATCGTCCCGCCGGGCTTACCCTGGGAATTCTCGTAAGCCTGTTTTGCCTGTTTGCATTCCTATTCCTCGCTTTCCGTCCCTCCCTGCAGAGGCGGTCGGATCCCGGTACGAAAGGAGGACTCCTATGAACCCGCCAAAACGCCTTGCCCTTTTGGACGGTCTGCGCGGCATTACGCTGCTCAGTATGATCGCCTACCACGCCTCCTATGATCTGGTCTATCTCTATCACCGCCGGATCCCCGGCTATCAGGGGCTTCCCGGGTACCTCTGGCAGCAAAGTATTTGTTGGACCTTCCTCTTCCTGTCCGGCTATTGCCGGGGCATAAGCCGGTCCGGCTTCGGCCGGCAGCTGCGCAGAGGGCTGCTTCTTTCCGGCTGCGGCCTTCTGATTACGGCCGTCACCGCCCTTATCATGCCGGATTCCGTCGTCATCATGGGCGTGCTCAGCTTTTACGGCATCGCGGTACTTCTGACCGCCCTGCTTTCTCCTCTGCTCTCCCGTATCCCTGCGCCCGCAGGGCTTGTCTGCTGCCTCGTCCTCTTCTTCCTCACCCGCAACGTCCCCTCCGGCAGTCTTGGTTTTGAATCCGTCCGTCTTTGCCCTCTGCCCCGCTTTCTGTATCGGGGCGTTCCCATGATGATCCTCGGTTTCCCCTGGCCCGGCTTCTATTCCACGGACTATTTTTCCGTTCTGCCATGGATCTTCCTGTTCTGGATCGGATACTATCTTTCCGGCATCGTGCGGCCGGCCGTTTTGGAAAAATCCTTCTGCCGGCCCCTGGAATTTTTCGGCAGACATTCCCTGCCAATCTATATGCTCCATCAGCCCGTGATCATGGCATGCCTGATGCTCTTTCTATAAAAAAACCAACGCTGCCGAAACGTGACAGCGTTGGTTTTTATTCCCGCGGGCAATGAGCCAAGTGCCGCGCTTGCGCGAGCATAAAGCCAATTTCATTGGCTTGGCGAATGCCGCGAGGGTCAATACCCCGCCCCTTGGGGCGTTTCAAATTC
>JAETRI010000088.1 GCA_021770245.1 Lachnospiraceae bacterium | reverse complement strand
GAAGGCAGTATCGCAGGCTCCGCCTGCGATATGCAGGGGTATAAGTTTGAAACTGCGTTTCAAACTTTTTATTGAAGGCAGTATCGCAGGCTCCGCCTGCGATATGCAGGGGTATAGAAATGGAAAATCAGGAAATGAAGATAGAAGGGCGTAATGCGGTATTGGAGGCAATGCGCTCCGGAAAAGCGGTGGACAGACTGTACGTTTTGGACGGATGCCAGGACGGTCCGGTGGGTACAATAAAAAGGGAAGCGAGAAAGAGGGATATTCCTGTCAAATATGTAACCAGGGAACGGCTGGATCAGATGTCGGAGACGGGAAAACACCAGGGGGTGATCGCGTTTGCGGCCGCTTATGAATATGCCCGGGTGGAAGACATGCTGTCGCTGGCGGAAGAGAAAGGGGAAGCGCCCTTTTTCATTCTCCTGGATAATATAGAAGATCCCCATAATCTGGGCGCCATCATCCGTACGGCGAACCTGGCCGGCGCGCATGGGGTGATCATCCCCAAGGACCGGGCGGTGGGGTTAACGGCGGCGGTGGCCCGTACCTCGGCCGGCGCCCTGAACTATACGCCGGTGGCCCGCGTGACCAATCTGGTGAAAACCATGGACGAACTGAAGAAAAAGGGGATGTGGTTCGTATGCGCGGATATGGACGGCACACGGATGTATGATCTGGATCTGACCGGTCCCATGGGAGTGGTGATCGGCAGCGAAGGACAAGGGGTGGGCCGCCTGGTCCGGGAGAACTGCGATTTCGTGGCATCCATCCCCATGAAGGGGAACATCGATTCCCTGAACGCATCCGTCGCGGCCGGCGTGCTGGCGTATGAAATTGTGAGACAGAGGCTTGGAAAATGAGAAAAAGAGGTTTTTTGGCGGCCGTATTCGGCGGCCTCCTTCTGGTTTTTCTGATCTCGCTCGCTTCTAAGCACCTTTTTGGGGTGCCAAAGCGGGAGGCTGCGACGGAAAATATCCAGGAGGATATTCGGGAAGCCGGAGCGAATGAAGAAGGGGGGGAGCAAGAAGGGACGCAGGGATCCGGTGAGGAAGAGGGCGGCAGGGAAGCGGGCAGCGGCGCCGCAGAGGAAACGTCCGCAGGTTCTTTCGGGGGAGAGGAAGAAGGGGACGCGGTGGCGGCGGGTAACATGTCACTGCCGGATGAGGTGGCCGGAAACGCGGAATATGCAGCGATGCAAAGCGACACGGCGCAGAGCGGGATATCGGTAAATTCGATATCCATAAATCGGATCCCGGCAGAAACCCTGCTGCGAAGGAAGAGCAGGGATGTGCCGGAAGGGGAGCGCTATGGCAGTCCTGTATCCGGGAACGGCATCTCGGGGAACGATATTTCCGGAAACGGTATATTAAAAGCCGAGGCAGAGGAAAACGATAGTTCGGAAGGCAGCATATCCGGGAATCGGGTTTTAGGAGCCGATATGTCCCCGGACGACAGTCAGAGGAACGGTCCCGCATCCGATGAAGAACCGGAAAACGGAAAGGCGCAAAATCCGGTATCGGGAAATTCGATTTCCGGGAACAATGTGTCAGGAAATACGGCTTCCGGGAATATTGTGTCAGGAAATCATGTGTCGGGAAATTTGGTTTCCGACAGCCTTGTCTCGGGAAACACCGTTTCCGGCAATTCGGTTTCCGGCAATGCCGTCTCAGGAAACGCCGTTTCCGGCAACGGCGTGGCGCATTCGCTATCCGAAAATGCGGTCATGACCCTGGCCCAGCGCCAGAAGGCGCGCAGCTCCCATAAGGAAACTCTCCTTGCAAATACAAAGGACCGGGAGACGATTTCCGGAAACAGCCTTGATTTTTCCAATATGAAGATCGCCTGCCTGGGGGACAGCATCACGGAGGCCTCCAATCTGGAACGGCTGGAAAACTACAAAGAGTTGTCCTATCCGGCCGCCATGGAGAAGGCCTTAGGGGCGCGGGAAGTATACAATCTGGGGATCGGGGGCTCTTCCATCGGCAGATATTGGGCGGACGCTTTTGTGGACAGATATCAGGAGATCCCTCAGGATACGGACCTCATCCTGGTCATGGGCGGTACGAACGACGGTTTCTGTGCCAGCATGGTGGAATTCGGTACGCCTGCAGAGCGCAAAAGCCGTACCTTCTGGGGAGATCTTAATGAGCTCATGGACGGTCTTGCGGCGGATTACCCCTATGCGGAGGTGATTTTCCTAACGCCGCTCCCCAACGGCCTGCATGATTATCTGAAAAAGGATCATCCCTATCTGATTTCTCAGGAAAAATATGCGCAGGTCATCACGCAGCTGGCATCGGAGCATGACATGGAAGTGATCGATCTGTATAACTCCAATATCCTGGACGGACATGACAAGGATAACGCGCTCCACCTGATGCCGGACAGCGTCCATCCCAATGTGGAGGGATACCGCATTCTGGGCGAGCATGTGGCGGCGGAGATCATCCGCCTGTTGGAGGAAAGATACGCCTCGGGAGAGGATACCGTCCGACAGGGAGGCTGATGGCTGTCTGAGAAACCGCATCCGCGGTTTCTCAGACATGAATCGAAGATTCATGTTGCGCTGCCGCGAAGGACGCGGCATGGAGGATTAGCATGAAAGGTTCCTACAGGGACAGCGGCGACGAAGAACTGATTCTCCGCCTTCGGGAGGGGGAGGGGGATATCATGGAATATATCTGCGATAAATATAAAAGAATGGTCAAGGCAAAAGCCAAATCCATGTATCTGCTGGGCGGTGATTCGGACGACCTGATCCAGGAGGGGATGGTCGGCCTGTTCAAGGCTGTGCGCGATTATGACAGCGGAAGGGATGCCAGCTTTGCCACTTTTGCGGAGCTGTGCGTATCCAGGCAGATGTACAAAGCGGTACAAGCCTCCTCCCGAAAAAAACACATGCCGCTGAATACCTATATCTCCCTTTACGGCGGCACGGAAACAGACGAAGCGGAGGATACGGAACTGATGAATGTCCTGCCCTCAGGAGGAGCGAAGAGTCCGGAGGAAATGGTCATTGATCAGGAAAATGTTTCGGATCTCGAGCAGGTGATCGAAAAGGAGCTGAGTGTTTTTGAAAAACAGGTCCTTGACCTTTATGTGACTGGTATGAGCTATACCCAGATCGCCAGAGTGCTGGGAAAAGACGGGAAGAGCACGGACAACGCGTTACAAAGGATCAAAGGAAAGCTGCGGAAGGCCATCGGCAAAGATTTATGAAACCATACAAAAGAAAGGAAATGAGAACATGATCAGACTGAATTTTTCGGGAATCCATTCCAGAGAAGAGATGCACCGGTATCTGCAGACGAAGCTTCAGCTCCCCTGTTCGCAGGGAGAGGAGCTGGATGACATCTATGACTTTCTCACCATGGCGGCCGGGAGAATACATATTATTGTGGAAGGACTTGCCAAAAGCCGTAAGAGGCTGGGAAGCTACTTGGACGGCGTCCTGAAGACGCTGAAGGATGCGGAGGCCGTGACGGAAGGTCTGACCGTCGAACTGCGCGAGCAGATGGACGCGGGAAGGGAATGGCTGGACAATCCGGCGGTGCGGGAACAATCCTGCTCGTTCTCTGCTCCTGCCATGGTGGATATGGCAAGCCGTCTGGCGCCCGCCTCTTCACGTGAGGGGCTGATGTACCATGCGGAAGGGATGCCCTATATCAGACTGCATTATCCCAATGCGATGAATCTGCAGATCCAGGTGGGAGAGACGATGTACCCGTTTATGGAAACGGAAAAAGATGTCTGGACGGTGGAACTCCCTCTGGATCCCGGTTTTTATTATGTTCATTTATATGTGGATAACTGCCTGGTGCTCAGCCCTTTCCTTCCCATCGGATACGGACACTGCAGGCCCGTGAACTATATCGAAGTGGGCCCCATGGAAGAATTCTGTCTGATGAAGGATGTCCCCCACGGAACGATCCGCCACGAATTCTACTTCTCCACGGTGACGGGCCGGACGGAAACCTGCATTTGTTACGTCCCGCCATATTATGAGGAATCCCGGGAGGAATATCCCGTCCTGTACCTCCAGCACGGATTTGGGGAAAACGAGAGGGGATGGGTATGGCAGGGAAAGCTGAACCATATCATGGACAATCTGCTGGCAGAGAAAAAGGCGGTGCCGATGCTGGTCGTTATGGCGAACGGTATGATCCTGGAAGAGGCCGAAGAAGGAGGGATGCGTCTGGTTCATCAGATATTCCCGGAGGAACTGACCGAAGACATCATTCCTTTTATCGAGAAGAAGTACAGAGTCATCAAAGACAGAGAACACCGTGCCATGGCCGGCCTTTCCATGGGATCCATGCAGACGAGTATTTTGGTAGGTAAACATCCGGAGCTGTTCGCCTGGGCCGGGCTTTTCAGCGGCTTTATGCATAACGTGATCGGCGATGCACCGGACAACAGCCATTTGGAGACGATGAAGGATCCCGCATTTAACGGCCGGATGAAACTTTTCTTCCGGGGAATGGGACGGCAGGACGAATTCTGGGACAGATTCGCTGCCGACGATGAATTCTGTGAGGAATACGGCATTCAATGCGTGCGCAGGGAATACATGGGGGCGCACGAATGGAATGTGTGGAGAGAATGCATTTTTGATTTCCTTCAGCTGTTGTTCGTATAAAGCTTCGGACCCTGCGAATGCGGCGCCAAAGGGGCATTCATACGTTTGTCCTGGCTCTTGCGGGTGTTCGAACGGAAATGATCTACTACAAAAAAGTTGTAAAAATTTTCCCGTATGGGTTGGCGAACCGTCCATTGGCAGTTATAATGAAGAAGAAACATCGTTACGGTTTACGACAGAATATGGGGAAGGGGCCTATGGAAAAAACATTGGCGCAGGAGCGCAGCGCTGCGGTGGAAGCTGTCAGGACATATGACGGGACACAGGAGCTGGGAGACAGGCTGTGGAAAGCGATTGAGCTTTATGCGGGGCAGCAGTTCTACACGAGCAAAAAACTTCCGTTTACATATACGATAAAGGGAGGGGAGCTTTTCTGCGACCGGAAGGAAAAATCCATCACAAAGGCCACGATCCTGCGGGCCTATGAGAAGATCCGGACGGCGGAGCATTCCGGAGAACCGATCAGAGGGCCAAAACAGCTGAGCATGTTCGGCGCTCCCTATATCTGGAGTATCCTGAAAGGGATCGGGTTGATGTAGAGGAAACTATTCAAAAAGACATTCATAGAAATCTGCGTGAAGGGCCGGGAGAGTATCTCATTTTCCGGCCCTTTTTCTTAACGAAAAAGCGGCGTCGCGGCATTGGTTTGTATAGGCAGGGGTATCAGCTATGGGAGAAATTTACGGTTATGTGCGCGTCAGTACGAGGGAACAGAACGAGGACAGACAGTTTTTGGCCTTGAGGAAGGCGGAAGTCCCAAAGGAAAACATCTACCTGGATAAGCAGTCCGGCAAGGATTTCAACCGGCCTATGTATCGGAGGATGCTCAGGAAATTGAAGCCTGACGATCTGCTCTACATCAAAAGCATTGACAGGCTTGGCAGGAATTATGAAGAGGTGCTGGAGCAGTGGCGGGTTCTCACGAAGGAAAAGAAGATCGACATCGTGGTCATCGACATGCCGCTTCTGGATACGAGAAGGGGAAAGGATCTCATGGGAACCTTCATCAGCGACCTGGTGCTGCAGCTTCTGTCCTTTGTGGCGGAAAACGAGCGCAAAAATATCCGGGAAAGGCAGAAAGAGGGGATCGAGGCGGCAAAACAGCGCGGCGTCCGGTTCGGAAGGCCGGCCCATCCTCTGCCGGATAATTTCACCCAGATTTACGACAAATGGACGGCAAAGGAAATCGACGGAAAACAGGCCGCTTCCCTGTGCGGCATGCCGGTTTCCACTTTTTACAGCAAGGCAAACGCACGGAAGGAACAGTGCTGGATAGAGCAGGAGGAGTGAACGCTTTCGAAACGGTTTCGTCTGGCGTGCTGCCTGTATCGATTCGGCTTCCGGCAGAAAATTCCGTCCATAAAAGGCTTGCATTTTATAAAAACAGTGCTATAATAATATTAAACATATGAACAAATGATCATATGATGTAATAAATACAATATAACCCTTTGGATTTGCGGGTATGAGAGAACGGAGGATTTATATATGAAAAGAAACCATGAGCATGCGGAGGTTTGTGAGTTTATCCATGTACATGAAGAAGTGGTGGAGCGGGTGACGGCACAGATGCCGGAGGAAGACGACCTGGACGATCTGGCGGAGTTTTTTAAGATTTTCGGGGATACTACCAGGATCAAGATGCTGTATGTACTTTTATGTTCCGAAATGTGTGTATGCGATCTGGCCCGTATTCTGAACATGACCCAGTCCGCCATTTCCCATCAGCTTCGGATGTTGAAGAAGATGGATCTGGTGAAGAGCCGCAGGGACGGGAAGAGCGTGGTCTATTCCCTCGCGGACGGGCATATCAAGACGATTTTAAGTCAGGGGATGGATCATATACAGGAGGATGAGGACTGATGACGAAGAAAATGAGAAGGATGTTGAACCGGATTCTGATCGGGAGCGTATTTCTGGCGGCGGCCGTCATGGCGGAACGGCTGGCGGGCAGTCTCCCTCCATTCGCCATACTGGCGGTTTATCTGGTTTCCTATGTGATCATCGGCGGGGATGTGGTGAAGCTGGCGGTGGCGAACATCGGCCGCGGGCAGGTTTTCGACGAGAATTTCCTAATGGCGCTGGCCACGGTGGGGGCCTTTTTCGTGGGCGACTATCCGGAGGCCGTGGCGGTCATGCTGTTTTATCAGGTGGGGGAACTGTTCCAGAGCTATGCGGTGAACCGTTCCCGGAAGAGTATCGCGGAGCTGATGGATATCCGCCCGGATTATGCCAATGTGCTGCGGGAAGGAACGGAGGAAGAGGTGGATCCGGACGAGGTGGCGGTGGGGGAAACCATCCTGGTGAAGCCGGGGGAGCGGATCCCTTTGGACGGAAGGGTCATCCGGGGGGATTCCAGCCTGGATACCGTGGCCTTAACCGGAGAAAGCGTTCCCAGAACGGTGCGCTGCGGGGAAGACGTGATCAGCGGCTGTGTGAATTTGACGGGCGTGCTGGAGGTGGAAGTGACGAAGCCCTACGGGGAGTCCACTGTGAGCAAGATTCTGGACCTGGTGGAGAACGCCAGCAGCAAAAAGGCTCAGGCGGAGAATTTTATTACCCGCTTTGCCAGATATTATACGCCGGTGGTGGTATGCTGCGCCGCTGCGCTGGCCGTCGTCCCGCCCCTGTTTGTGGGGGGATGGGCCGGCTGGATTTACAGAGGGCTCACCTTTTTGGTGGTGTCGTGTCCCTGCGCGGTGGTGATCAGCGTGCCCCTGAGCTTCTTCGGCGGGCTTGGCGGGGCCAGCAAGGCAGGCGTGCTGGTGAAGGGCAGCAACTATCTGGAGGCTCTGGCGGAGACGGAAATCGTGGTGATGGATAAAACGGGCACCCTGACGAAGGGTACTTTTACGGTACAGGAGGTAAAACCTGCGGGGAAAGAGACCGGCAGGGAAGAGCTTCTGGAGCTGGCGGCACTGGCCGAGAGCTATTCCGGACATCCCATTTCCCTCTCTATTCGGAAGGCCTGGGGGAAGGATGCGGATAAAACCCGTCTGGGCGAGGTGAAGGAGCTGGCCGGACGTGGCGTGGCGGCGCAGATCGACGGCAGAACGGTCTATGTGGGAAACGAAAAACTGATGGCGCAGCAGGGAATTTCCGTTACGGATGCCGCTTCTGCGGGCACCGTCGTGCATGTGGCGGAAGAAAACAGATATCTGGGGCATATTCTGATCGCGGATGAGATCAAGAAGGATGCGGCATCGTGTATCAGCGGCCTGGCGGAGCAGGGCGTAAGGCGGGTCGTGATGCTCACCGGGGACCGGAAAGAAGCGGCGGAGCACGTGGCCGCGCAGATCGGGCTGAAGGAGGTCCACTCCGGCCTTCTGCCCGGCGATAAGGTGGAGGAAGTGGAGAAGCTGATCGCTTCCAAATCTCCTAAAGGGAAACTGGCCTTTGTGGGAGACGGGATCAACGATGCTCCCGTGCTGGCCCGGGCGGATATCGGTATCGCCATGGGCGGGCTGGGAAGCGATGCGGCCATTGAGGCGGCCGATGTGGTTATCATGACCGACGAACCCTCCAAGATCGCGGCAGCCATGCGGATTTCCAGAAAAACGCTGGGGATTGTTAAGCAGAATATCCTATTTGCCATCGGCGTAAAGGTCCTGGTGCTCCTGTTGGCGGCGGTCGGCATCGCTAACATGTGGCTGGCGGTATTCGCGGACGTGGGCGTGGCGGTGATCGCCATTCTGAACGCCATGCGGGCTATGCAGATAAAGGGCATAGGTTGAAAAATAAGCCCGATGGCTTATTTTTCAACCGCAATTTGTGCCGCAAGGCGGCATGGATGATTCGTCTGAAAAGGGTCAGAGCCCGTGGCCGGTCATCTCTTTCCGGTACTGTCTGGGGCTCATCCGATAGTATTTGCGGAACGCGGCAGAGAAGTGTTCCACGGAGGAATAACCCAGGGCCTCGGAAACGGAGGTGATGCTCCGCCCGGGGTCGGAAAGCAGAATGGAGGCGGCAGACATGCGCGCCTCCGTTTTTTTCTGCAGAAAGGATTTTCCGTACTGCCGCTGCAGGAGACGTTCCGTCTGGCGGGTGCCCAGGTGCAGAAGGCGGGCGAGCTCCTCTAGGGACAGGCTGTGATACTGATACAGGAAGTATTCCTCTATGAGCACGGAGGTTTTATCGTTTTGGGAAACCGAAGCCGTACTTTTGGTGTGGTTTTTCCCGGCATATTCATAATTGCGGGCGAGCCTGACCGGCAGCTGCCTTAAAAGAGCCTCGGCCAGAAACTGCCAGCCCGTTTTCATTTCCTTCAATTCTTCGAACAGCTCCAGAATGAGCGCCCCTGTCCGCTGGGTGTCCTGTCCGAACCAGAAAGGCATCTGTTCCAGCGTTTCCAGGAGGGCGCATTCTTCTTCGCCGAAGGATCGGCTGCGGCGTTTTTTCTCCGCCTTGAGATAAATACAGTATTCGCACATGGGCCGGTCCGGGCAGGGCGTCTGGGCGTGCTCGATATGGGGCCCGGTTACAAAGAGGGTGTTGGGAGTGATCTCGTAAGGACGGCCCTGAATAAGCGCCTGGCCGTAGCCCCGGGAAATATAATGGATTTCATAGCTTCCGCTGCCGTGGACATGCCGGGGGATGGAGCGCCGGAACTCTTCGTAGACGAAATTCAGCGCGTCGAACCGGGTGTCGGCAATGGTAAACTGAAGGTCGATGCCGTTTTGAATTTTCCACATGGCTGGCTCCTTTTACTGTCATGCGAGGCGTGGCGTTCCCAAACGGCGCATGACAGGGCAGAAGTCGTTTGGAACGTATAGTGTGATGGCATGACCCGTCGCGTAAACGCTCCGGAATGGAGATTGATATGTTTTAACTGTATCCAAAGTCGGGGAAAATGTCAAGAAACCTGCGCCAACACGACATAAAAAAGGCGAAATGGTCAAAACTTTGTCTTAATTTCAGGGGTAAGAAATTCTATAATCAGGCTATAGAAGAAACCGTGGTTTATATGCCCGCTACAGCGGGTGGATAGGAGTCCATATGGAAAAAATGAGAATGCGGGGAGCCGTGCTGCCGGGAAACAGCACGGTGGAAATGAAGGAGTTTGAAATTCCCAAACCGGGGCACGGGGAGGTGCTGATCCAGACAAAAGCGACCACGATCTGTGGAAGCGATATCCGCTGCATCTACCGGGAACATGTGGGAAAAGGGCCGGAGGGATACATCCCCGGCATGGTGGCCGGGCACGAGCCCTGCGGCGTGATCGTGGAAGAAGGGGAAGGACTGAGACGCTTTAAGAAGGGAGACCGGGTAATCGTGTACCATATCTCCGGCTGCGGGGTCTGCAACGACTGCAGAAGGGGATATTATATTTCCTGCAAGAGCCCTTTCCGCCGGGCCTACGGCTGGCAGCGAAACGGCGGCATGGCGCCCTACATCCTGGCGGAGGAAAAGGATCTGGTGGCCCTGCCCGACGAACTGACCTATAAGGACGGCGCGCAGGTGGCCTGCGGCTTAGGTACGGTCTATGAGGCCATCGAAAAAATCGGGATCTGCGGGAACGATGCGGTCCTGGTGACGGGGCTCGGACCGGTGGGCCTGGCGGCCCTGATGCTGGCAAAGGCCATGGGCGCCAACCGGCTCATCGGCGTGGAGACGAATCCCTATCGTATAGAGCTGGCCAAAAGACTGAACCTGGCGGACGATGTGTTTACGCCCCAGGAGGCCATGGAGGGGATCATGAAAGTGACAAGCGGAAAAGGCGTGGAGCGTGCCATAGATGCCAGTGCCAGCGACCCGGGCAGGCAGCTCGCCATCCGGGCGACCAGAGAGTGGGGAAAGATCGCCTTCGTGGGCGAGGGAGGAACCTGCAGCTTCACGCCCAGTCCGGATATCATCCACGGGCAGAAGACTATTTACGGTTCCTGGGTGACATCTCTGTGGCGGATGGAGGAATTGGTGGAACGCCTGGTGCGCTGGAACATCCATCCGGAGGATCTGATCACTCACGAATTTCCGCTGGAAAAGGCTGGGGAGGCGTATGCGCTGATGGCCGGCGGCAGCTGCGGAAAGGTTGCGGTGGTGTTCGACTGAAGATGGGATAAACGCAGGATTTCCCGGATATCCCCATGGCCTGTACGGGTTCGCAGGGCCGGACAAACGCATGAATGGCCCTGCGGTCCCTCCGCCACCCCCTGCCCGGACCTGCGGCGCGTGGTGATCCATCGGGGACCCGCTTTCGCTCAGCCAAAAACGCAGCGGTACTAGATAGAAAAATGACCTACGGTCATTTTTCTATCGGGAATTTGTGCTATCGCACAAAGTTCCCTCTGT
>JAETRI010000197.1 GCA_021770245.1 Lachnospiraceae bacterium | reverse complement strand
CGCTGATCGAGGTGAAGGAAATGAACGTGAGGAGCGAGGAGGACATCCGCAAAATCTCACAGCAGCTTTACCGGCAGCTCCAGCAGGGGCGGCGGGCAAACGGATATTCGTAGGAAGGGGGCAGGCAGATGGGTTTTTCTTTTGACGACATTCAATCAAAAAGCATGGGGATTGCAAGCCGCATGACCACGGAGAACCGGGTGCCGGAATTAAAGAACCGCACCATTTCCATGGCGGGCAGGGACGGCCTGGTTGACCTGGGCGCGTCCCTTTCCGAACGGGTGATAGAAATATCCTGCTTCATCCCTCAAAAGCGGACGGCGGCGGAGCTGCTCCAGTGCAAAGATGAAATCGTAAGCTGGCTGAGTCCGGATAAAGGCGTGTGTGCGCTTATGCTTGACACGGAGCCGGGGCGGGTGTATTACGCAAGGCTTCAGGCGGGCGTAACTTTTGAGCGGGTGGTGAGGCTTGCGGCGACATTTGACCTCACTTTTTTCTGCCCGGACCCTTTCGGCTACGCTGCGGAGGATGAGGTTTTTAAAATTACGACAGCGGGAAACCACACGGTGAGGCGGAGGCTTGGGAATTTATATTCCAGCCCTGTCTACCGGCTGAAAGGCATCCTGGCATCCGGGGCAGGCAGATATATCAGCATCACCACGAATGGCATGGAATTGAAAATATCAAATGCGGTTTTATCTGCATCGGAAACACTGGTGGTTGACACAGCGAAAATGACGGCATGGGTGGAAGATACGGAGGGGAACACGCTCCGCAATGCCCTGCCGTATATCAGCGAACTGAACTTCCCCACGCTTGACGCGGGGCTGAACACGGTGGAGGTGGCGGCATCAAACGCCACATTTACGGAACTTGAAATACAGGCAAAGAGCCGCTGGAGGTGACATTTTATGGGCTTGCAGGTAATTTTGAATACACAGACGGATTTCACAGGGGAATTTCCAGTGGAGTATGCAAAGGACGGATTGTGGCGTTTCAATGATTCCGCCCCGGATGCGGACACGATGGCTGCCGATTCCTCCGGCAGAGGCAGGAAGATGTTTGTTTCCGGCTGGAGCGGTACGACAGCCTCTTTCCGCGCCGGGTTTCGGGGGAACTATTTCCGCTTCAACATCACAAATCCCGCCACGGAGAAAACATATCTGAAAGTGGAGAACGACGGCTCCATCTTCCAGAACCTTGGGGAGCGGATCATCGTGGGCGGATGGATGAACCCCACCACCTATTCCATCGGCAACACCTACACGCCGATCTTCAACACGAGGCAGGGGCCGGGGCAGCCGATTTTCTACCTTTCCCTCATCCGGGGAAAGCCGAGGATCATGCTGTATAATTCCGCAGGATCCCTGATACTGGATGAGTCGGTGACGCCGCCTTTTTCCTTTGTGAACAACGGGTGGTATTTCATTGCCTGCGTGATAGAGCCGGGGAATAAGAAGGCGTGGTATGTCATAGGAGA
>JAETRI010000196.1 GCA_021770245.1 Lachnospiraceae bacterium | reverse complement strand
ACCTGCCCGAAGGAATCGTCCGATTCCGGGTATGCCCCTTCCTCGTCAATCCATGCCGCCTCGCCTTTGGACGCCACCACGGGAATCTTCCTGTCGCCGCTGGAGGTCTGGATCACCGTGGCAAGGCCGCGGAAACAGTTCTCTTCCTCCAGCGCCTCCACCAGCGTATGCTCGAACTCATCCGGCACAAGGTAGCCGCCCTCGGAATCCGTACCCACCTGCAGGGCGTTCTCCACATCGAAGAAATTCTTCCGGCGCATGGCATTCCAGAATGTCCTCCTGTAATTGTCCGTTGCCCGGCCCGTCTTTTCCTCCCCGTCCGGGTGGTTGTTGGGCTTATTGGTGATCGGCTCGGAGGTAGGCTTGTTCAGCTCCGCGTCAATGGCGGCCTGCCGCTCCAGGCGCTCGATTTCCTTCCCCAGATCCACCACTTCTTTTTCCATCTTCTCATAGGCAGCGGTGTCCTCTGCGGAAAGCAGCCCATCCTCGCCGCGCTTGCTGTCCAAGAACTTCTTTGCCGCCTCCCATGCCTTTGCACGTTTCTCCCTCAGTTCCAAAATCTTGCTCATAACATTTCCCTCCATAAATTTAATGTGTTAATAGATTCAATCTCTTTTCCAGTTGCTCTATGGGTACTTTTGCCTCCGGCTTTTTCGGAATCAGTTTTGTCAGCAGGGAATTGGTCACTGCTGTCCGTGAGAACATCAATCCCTCTGCATCTTCTTCCGTATCTTCCCCCTCATGCAGGATGCCGTCCGCAAAACCAAGCTCCACGGCTTTCTTTGCATTGAACCAGCTCTCCGCATCCATAAGGTGCGAAATCTTCTTACGGTCCATTCCGGTCTTGATCTCGTAAGCGTTCATGATGCCCTCCTTCACTTCATCCAGCATCTCGCCCGCCTTCTGCATCTCTTTGGAATCACCGATTGCCACGGTGATGGGATTGTGTATCATCATCATGGCCACCGGGGACATCAGCACCGTTGTTCCCGCCATAGCGATAACGGATGCCGCCGAAGCCGCCAGTGCGTCCACCTTCACGGTCACATCGCCTTTGTACTCCATGAGCATGTTATAAATCTGTGCCGCGGCGAATACGTCCCCTCCGGGTGAATTGATCCACACGGTAATGTTGCCGCTCCCGGCATTCAGCTCTTTTGCGAACAGGGCGGGCGTCACTTCATCCCCGTACCACGTCTCATCCGAAATCTCGCCGTTCAGCACAAGGGTGCGCTCCTCCTCCCCTCCCGCATCGTTTTTGATCCAGTTCCAGAACTTCCTCTTCACTCTCTGCTTTCCTCCTTACCTGAAATCTGCTGTGCTAAAAACACACTTTACTCTCTCCACAGTTGAAACAAGGTGTGCTAAAAACACACCCTGAAATCCTCACTTATCCCCACAAATGCCCGTTTTACGGCACTTTCCGCACCCTGCCAGTGATAGCAGGATGCCGTCACACCAGTTCCACACAGGGAATCTGATTCT
>JAETRI010000195.1 GCA_021770245.1 Lachnospiraceae bacterium | reverse complement strand
TTTTATGTGGAACATGATTACACACTTTCTTACATTCACCGGAGGAATGTCTGCCGGCGTTGTGCTGATGTGTCTTTTGCAGACAGGAAAGCAGGCGGACGAAGAATTTGAAGATACGCAAAGGAGGTCTGAACATTGAAATTAGTGATTGCGGAAAAGCCCTCCGTCGCCATGTCGCTGGCGGCGGTTCTGGGTGCGAATGAGAAAAAAGACGGCTACCTGGAGGGCGGCGGGTATCTGGTGAGCTGGTGCGTGGGGCACCTTCTGGAACTGGCGCAGCCGGAGGCATATGGGGAACAGTATGCCAAATGGCGTTATTGTGATCTTCCAATCCTGCCCGAAGCATGGAAATATGAGGTGCCGAAGGACAAGAAAAAGCAGCTCGACCTTCTGTGCCGTCTGATGAAAGACAAGCGGGTGGATTCCGTGGTATGCGCTACGGACGCCGGGCGTGAGGGTGAACTGATCTTCCGTCTGGTCTATGAGCACGCCGGATGTAAGAAACCGATGGAACGCCTCTGGATTTCCAGTATGGAGGACGCGGCGATCCGTGACGGGTTTGAGCACCTGCGTCCTGGCAGCGACTACGATAAGCTCTATGACGCGGCGGTCTGCCGGGCCGGGGCCGACTGGCTGATCGGCATTAACGCCACCCGGCTTTTTTCTGTCCTGTATGGCGTCACGCTCAATGTGGGGCGCGTCATGTCACCCACGCTGGCCCTTCTGGTACAGCGGGAGGCAGATATTCAGGCATTTGCGAGCAAGTCTTTTTATGTGCCGGAGATCACCTGCGGCGGCTTTACTGCCTCCGGGGAAAAGCTGTCCGGGAAAAATGAAGCTGAAAAAATCCGCAGGGATTGTGACGGGCAGGATGTTTCTGTGCTGTCCGTGGAGAAGCAGGTCAAGACGGTGCAGCCGCCCCGCCTGTATGACCTGACAACTTTGCAGCGGGAATGTAACCGCATCTATGGCTATACGGCCCAGCAGACCCTTGACTATATGCAGTCCCTTTATGAGAAAAAGCTGGCGACCTATCCCCGGACGGACAGCCAGTATTTGACCGAGGATATGCAGGCAACCGCCGCTTCCCTGGTTCTCTGGCTGCGGGAGCATATGCCCTTTGGGAAAGGCTGCGCCGGGGAACCTGATATTGACCGTGTAACGGACGGCAGCAAAGTCACCGACCATCATGCGATTATCCCTACGGTGGAGATTGCCCGGACGGATTTATCGGAGCTCCCTTCCGGGGAGCAGGATGTCCTGACGCTAATCGCCGCAAGGCTGCTCTCTGCCACGGCTCAGGCGCACCGGTTCGAGGCGGTGACGGCGGTTCTGGACTGCCAGGGTAATTCCTTTACAGCAAAGGGAAAAACCGTATTGCAGGCCGGATGGAAGGAAGTAGAATGTCTCTACCGCATGGGATTAAAAGAATTCAAGCCGGAGGATGACGGGAACACGGATGCCTCCCTCCCCGTACTGCAGGAGGGGCAGATTTT
>JAETRI010000194.1 GCA_021770245.1 Lachnospiraceae bacterium | reverse complement strand
TTCTTCGGCCTGCCGGACATCATAAGCCCCTCGGTCTGCGTCAGGATAATGTTGTTTTCCGGTTTCGGGTCCATAAAAGGGGCAATATCTGTTTTGTTGCCCCAGCGGGCGCTCCCATATTCCACATTTTTGCGGTATTTTTTCGTGTCCTTTCCTTTGAGATAGACTGCCAGCCGCACGATCAACGCACCGCATAATCCCACCAGCCAGTCCAGCGCCGCACCCGGCCACATGCTTTGAAAAGACAGTGAAAAGCCTTCGGAAAGTCCTAACAATTTCTGTGAGGCGTCTGCTCCAGGGGCAAGACGCACCGCCTCGCCCAGTTTCGCAAATACCAGAAGGAATAGAAGATAGGGCAGGTGAAGGATCACCTGCTTTTTCAGGGCATCGGTATCTATCTTCATCGTTCCGGCCCTCCATGCTCCTTGTTTTTCACCCGGTCACGGCCAAGCGCCTGCGCCAGCTCCTTGAACTTATGAAGCTGCGAAAGAAGCGACGGCCTGGTGCTGCGGGTAAGGTCCTTTCTCGTATATTCCTTAAAAGCTGCTGTCAGAGCATCCGCCTGGTTTGCCTTGAAATAGACCGTCCACTTCGGGGGATCGCTCCCCAGTTCTTTTTCAATATGGTAACGGACCTGGTGTTTCCTGGCGTACCGTTCAAAAGAGCGGATTCTGCCGGACACTTCAATGGTATTGGCCCCTGGGTCTTTATAGGTCAGCCGTTTCATGCTGTTCCTGCCGACTTTCGGGGTAGTGCGTTCCTGCTCCATCTTACGGAGCACGGCGGCAATCGCAGAACGCAGCACCCGTCCGGACAGCTTTGCCGCCTGAATGGAGACCGATACGGTCCGCTGTTCCAAATCTTCCTGCATAAGCATCCTCCTTCCTGATAGAATCTGTAACTATAAATAGGAAATAACTGTTTAACGGGCGTCCCCGATCACCTGCTGGCGCGGGGCGTGCTCAAAGGCTTTTGCCGCCTGATCCACCTGGATTTTGGCGTGTTTCAGAAGCGTCTTGATGATGGTCGCCGGGTGATCCTGTTCCTCTAGGTGGTCCACCATATCCTTACAGCCCTCCGGGAGATATTCAGCCATATCTTTACAGACATCGGCCAGGTCGCCCATGAAGCCCCAGCAGCTATCCGTGAGCTCACCGTTTTTGTAAAGCTCAAATCCGTAGCACTCGCCCCGCAGGTAGGAATCATAAGCGGCGACTTCGCTACGCATCAGATCCTCCGCCTTTTTCCGAAGGGCGCCGGTCATTTTTTCGCCGCCAAATTCCTTTAGCACATCCTCTTTGGAAACATAAATCCATCCGACCTGTCCACTGTCCCAGGGATCATTGAAACTTGTGGTCTGCATGGCAAGGCCGCTATGATCCATAAGATAAAGGGGCAGCGTAATGTATTTTTCGGAGATCACCTTCAGCATGGCGTCATCAACCGCCCGTTCCTCCGTCTTTGGTCCGTGCCGGAACCGGCTGCTCACAATGTTCACCAT
>JAETRI010000193.1 GCA_021770245.1 Lachnospiraceae bacterium | reverse complement strand
AATGCCAAGATAGAACGGATGAAGGATGCGCTGGTGGATATCATAGGGAAGATCAGGATAAGCGGCGACTTGGGGATTCCCGATTTCACTTCACAGTTCCAGTTCAAGGATGGGGCATTTTCCGTGGCGGACAGCGGTTTTGCGGTTGATATGGGCGCATTGGATGGCCGGTTTACACCACAGTCCTCTGGCAATATGTATTCTGATATGTATAGATATCAGTTCAGGAAAGTTTTATAAGTATGTGGTTTCTTATCCCCGATAAGCCACAGCCGGACAAGGCAGGGCGGGCATCCAAAAGACGGAAAAGGCATCATCCAAGCTGTCCGATTCCCTTCGGGAGAAGATAACAGGATGTCTATATGGGGAATAAGTTCCTCGCCCTGCGCAAAAGCGAGGTCGCCAAAGCCGCGCAGGACAGGGCGAGCATCCCCAGCGGCCTCGCTCAGTGAGAGGAGGTGAAGGCCGGTATGGAATTTGGCCGGGAGGTTAACAGGTATATTTGCATGGAGACAATGAACCGCTCGGACTTATTGCGAGGGAGCGGGAGCAGCTCTGAACGACAGAGGGGCTGACAAAAATAATGGAGGAGATTAAGAAAAATGAATGTAAACGGAATAGGAGCAACGGGATACCCGGCGGCAGGGTATGAAACAAGAAGGACGGAAAGGAATGTGGCAGGAGGGAAATTTACAGAACAGGCGGCGGATGCGGCGCAGGCAACAGCCACCCTTCACGGTGCAGAGGAAGGTTCCGGTGATATCGCAATCAGCTCATGGGCGGATGTTGTGAGCGGCTCGTCCATTTCCGTCTATAAGACGCAGGACTTTGATGCGGCAAATCCCGTGTATAAAGTCAAGACATGGGATAAATCGGGGAACGTGACGGAGCAGATGGTGGACGTGTCAAAAGTAGACCCGGAGAACTGCGATACGGCGGAAATGTATGCCTATACTGCCCATTTGAAGGAAAGTGGGAAAGGTAGCTTTGAGGACACCGTCCTGAAAGCTGCAGTCGCAAAAGCAGTGAAGAATGCGGAGCAGAGAAGCGCGGGCTCATGGAGCTTTTCGGAAAAGACGGATTGGGTAAAAATCGTGAATGACATCATGCAGTCCGAGTACCAATATGGAGATTTGAAGGGCTACATGGAGTGGAAGAAGTTCTTAGGATTTCTGGAGAAATAGACCATTCGGATTTACTACATAAAGCACAAACGATAAAAGGGAACCAAACGTGAAGTGTTCATGTCTGGTTCCCTTGTTCCATATCAGTGCGGGGAGATAGCAACAGATGTATTTTGGGGGAGAGGAGGTGGTATTATACGGAAAATGAAATGCCCGGAGAGATGGTGCAAGAAACAGGCCTGTGACATTGGGGAGACGGGTTCCGGCTGGATTATCGTGTCGCTGAAATGCCCTAACTGCGGCAGGGTAATAAAGGTGTACTGGAAACCGAAAGGAAAAAGATAAATATACATAGTGGGAAAGAATGGCAGGAAGGTATCCTGCTATTTTTACTTTTATAGATTAAA
>JAETRI010000087.1 GCA_021770245.1 Lachnospiraceae bacterium | reverse complement strand
TAAGGCCATGGGCGCTCCCTGCCGGGCGCCCGAGGCTGCAGGCGGGAGAGCGCCCGAGGTCTTAAGTTGACCACATTGGGCACTTAGCGAGCGCGCCCCTTGCGAGCTTAGTACCGTTGCGTTTTTGGCTGAGCGAAAGCGGGTCCCCGATGGATCATCACACGCTGCGGGAACGGGCAGGGGCAGTGCAGAGGCTTCAGGGCCCTTCGTGCGTTTGGCCTGAGGATTTTTTCTGACTGTTGACACACCCCGGTTTACTTTGATAAAATAAAACAGAATCTGCCCGGAATTGGGGAACTGTGGGAGATTTACCGTAGAAAGCCGGATCGGGGCGGCTATAGAGCGTGAGGAGGAAAGCGGAATGTATCACTGCCATTTGCACTTCTATTTAGTAGGCCGAAGCTGCAGAGCGTTTGAAATCGCAAAAGAGATGTCCCCATTAGAACATTTTACCCATGAATTTTGGGAAAGTGAACGGCCGGATGATGCATTGGTGAAGAAAGCGGATGTGATCCTGGCCTGTCTGCAGGATGAGGACGGCGTGGAGGCACTGCTTTCCGGAAAGGCGAAGGATGCACAGCTCATCCTCTTAACGGGCCGGGGCGATTTTCGGATCTCTTCCGGATATATGGAAAAAATCAGGGATATCTGGAAGCTTCCCATGTCGGACGAGGAGCTGAGGTTCCGTTTCTTCAGATGGCAGCAGGCCTGTAAGACGGAAAAGGATTTCTGGCAGACCAGCCAGTATCTGGAGGCTGCCATTGATCATGTTCCGAATCTGATCTGGTTCAAGGATAAAAATGGCATCCATAAAAAGGTGAACGACAGCTTCTGTCGGACCGTTAATAAGACGAAAAAACAGGTGGAGGGACGGGGCCACGCTTATATCTGGGATGTGGAGCATGACGATCCCGCCTGTATCGAATCGGAACGTCAGGTAATGGCCAGAAGAGAAACCTGCGTGTCCGAGGAAATGGTTCAGACCGGGGACGGGGTTAAGCTGCTTACTACCTATAAGTCTCCGCTTTACGATCTGGACGGCAGCGTGATGGGAACCGTGGGCGTGGCGATAGACGTGACGCAGGAGCGGGCCTACGAACAGGAAATCATACAGAAAAGCAAAGCATTGGAAACGATTTTTACCACTATGGAGTGCGGTGTAATGTGCCATTCCTTGGACGGGAAACGTATTCTCACCGTGAATCATGCAGCGCTGAAAATCCTCGGATATGAGTCCCAGGAGGAAATGCTGGCGGACGGATTCAATACCGTTGCCGCTTCCGTGATGGACGGGGACCGGGAGGCGCTTCAGGAACGAATCCAGGAGCTTCGCAAGGAGGGCGACAGCATCAGCGTGGAGTATCGGGTGCGCCATAAAAACGGGGAAATCCTGCACGTGATGGGGAACGTGAAGCTTCTGCGGGAAAACGGTGAGCTGCTTTATCAGCGCTTCCTTCTGGATGTTACCGCGCAGAAGCTGCAGGAGAAGAAGCGGGAAAGGCATCAGATGGAACTGATGCAGGCGCTGGGGATTGACTACAGCCTGATCTGTTTCTTTGACCTGGATACGGGAAAAGGATCTGCCCTCCGGCTGGAAGATGAGGATGACAGGCTGTTCGGCGGATGCTTCCGGGGGGAAATTTCGCTGGAAGAGAGCCTGGGACGTTACATACAAGATCTCGTATATGAGGAAGACCGGGAAACACTGCGGGATGCCTTTTCCCTGGAACGGCTGAAAAAAGAACTGACGGAAACGAAGCTGCATTATGCCAGTTATCGGATCCAGCAGGACGGGGAAACCAAGTATTTCCAGATGAAGGCGGTACGTGCGGGTTCGTGGGAAGAGGGGGCGAGCATCGTTCTGGGCTGCCGGAGTGTGGATGAGGAGATCCGTTATGAGATGGAGCAGAGGAATCTGCTGGAGGACGCTCTCTATCAGGCGAATCGGGCGAATAAGGCGAAAAGCGTCTTTTTATCCAACATGTCCCATGATATCCGGACGCCGATGAACGCGATTGTGGGCTTCACGGCGCTGGCACTCACCCATATCGAAAACAGGGAGCAGGTGGAAGAATACCTGAAGAAGATTATGACCTCAGGGAACCATTTGCTCAGCCTCATTAACGACGTGCTGGATATGAGCCGAATCGAAAGCGGGAAAATGCATCTGGAGGAGAAGCCCTGCCATCTTCCGGATGTCCTTCATGCGCTGCGCAATATCGTACAGGCGGATGTCTATGCCAAACAGCTCGATCTGTATATGGACGCGGTGGATATCGTGAATGAAGAAATCTACTGTGATAAACTGCGGCTGAATCAGGTTCTGTTGAATTTGTTGAGCAACTCGGTGAAGTATACTACGGCGGGCGGTATGATCAGCGTGCGGGTTTCGGAAAAACCGGGCGCGCCCGCGGGCTATGCGAATTATGAATTTGTGATTAAGGATACCGGCATCGGAATGAGCGAGGAATTCGTCAGCCATATTTTCGAGCCCTTTGAGCGGGAAAAGAATTCCACCATCAGCGGGATTCAGGGAACCGGCCTCGGCATGGCGATTACCCAAAATATCGTGGACATGATGAACGGTTCCATCTCGGTGAAGAGCGAGCAGGGCGTGGGCACGGAGTTTTCCGTTTCCTTTACCTTCCGCCTGAACGGCGAAGAAAAGAGGAACCAGGATATTCCGGAGCTGAAGAACTGCAGAGCTTTGGTGGTGGACGACGATTTCAATACCTGCGACAGCGTATCCTATATGCTTCAGCAGATCGGGCTTCGGGCAGAATGGACCCTGTCCGGAAAGGAAGCGGTGCTGCGTACCCATCAGGCGGCGATGCGGGGGGACGATTATGCCGTTTATATCATCGACTGGATGCTTCCGGATATGAACGGGGTGGAGGTCGCCCGGAGAATCCGGAAGGAGAGCGGGGAAGGCGTACCGATCATCGTCCTGACCGCATATGACTGGTCGGATATTGAAGAAGAGGCCAGGGAAGCCGGCGTTACGACCTTCTGCAGTAAGCCGATGTTCCTGTCGGAGCTGCGCGGCTGTCTGTATTCTATCGTCAATTCGGAGGAAGAAGGAAGAAAATGGGGAAACGCCCCAAAGCGTCTGCACACCGGGCGCATCCTGCTGGCAGAAGACAATGAGCTGAACCAGGAGATCGCCGTGGAAATCCTGCAGGATGCAGGATTCACGACGGAGGTCGCCGGGAACGGACAGATCGCCGTGGATATGCTGAAGCAATCCGAACCCGGTTATTATCAGCTGATCCTGATGGACGTACAGATGCCGGTGATGGACGGATATGAGGCGGTTAAAATCATCCGCAGGCTGGAAAATGAGGAACTGGCTTCCATACCGATCCTGGCAATGACGGCCAATGCCTTTGAAGAGGACCGGCAGGAAGCCCTGCGGTGCGGGATGAACGGGCATATTGCCAAGCCCATTGATATTAAAACCCTGTTTGATACCCTGGGAAGGGTATTGGGCTGAGCCTCCTGAACTCAGTGCCGCCGGTTTTCCCGCCGGCAGGACGGGACCGGAGGAAGGGAATGGGGATACTGTACGGCAATGCGGTCTTCCGGACGGACGTCGCAGCTATACAGGACAATGAGGAACAGATATTCCAGAGGCTTCATGAGATAATAAACGAGGTCTGCCATATAGGGGGAACGGATTTTCCGGGCAATGGGATAACCGCAGGTGTCGTAAAGATGCCGGATGCGGCGGTGCAGGCCGGGGGTTCGTTCCTCCAAAATCTGTTCAAAAGCATTTGCTACGCAAAGCTGGCGGTTGACAATGACCCGATGGCCGTGGCGCATACCGGACCGCAGGGGTTTTACTACCTTCGGATGGCCTCCGGCAGCCACCGTGCACAGGTAATGTTCGTCATAGTAAATATTGGGAGGGGCGGTCTGCCCGGACAGGTTCCAGTCGCTGGTCTGCGTCCATGCCCTGATCAGGGCGTCGGGGCGCTGCCCGAAAAGGGTCAGCAGCCCGATACAGATTCCGAGCAGAGGCCACATCAGGAGAAAAGCGGCGGCCGGCCACAGGCAGGCATTCTGCAGAAGACGGTTGATGCGGTACCAAAAGAGCCCCTTTGCGGATGGGTCATCCAGGCCGGGGGTCGGTGCGGTATTTACTGCCGCGGCATTTCCTTCCGGGGAACCTTCCTTTGGCGGGAGGGCCTGCCCGGCGGCTTTGAGCCGGTTATATTCCAGCATTTTGGCCCGGATGGTTTTGGCGGCGATCAGGATGCAGTTGGCGGGGAAGAGGCAGAGGATGAGATACTGCGCGTCAAGGATCTGGACGATCCACATCACGCACTGGGCGGCGCCCAGATACATGGCGCTGATGGAAAAAACGACACAGAGCGGAGGCATCTGGGAAAGCGGGATGAGGGAAAGCGCCAGATAGCCCAGGATGCCGACGCAGGATAGAAGAATCACCGTGGGATAGCTTTCGGTCCATATGGGCGTATGGACCTGGGCATTGACCAGCGTTTCCGTCCAGTCCGCCTGAAATTGGATATCATAGAAAATCAGGACAAGGCAGCTATAGAGCGCGCCCAGGCAGACAGTGATATATTCAAAGATTTTCTCCGTCCGCACGAAACGGGTATCCCTGCCGGGAATCAGAAAAAAGAAGAGGTTCAATCCGGTAAGGATCAGGGGATAAATCAGGAAAATGCCGACGCATGCGCCGGCGGCTGCGGCATAGGTAAGGGTATAGGGGCGGAAACCGGATCCCGGGAACTGCATTAAGACCAGCCGTGCCAGGGCGTAGAGGAGACCGCCGCAAAGGGATGCGGCCAGGGAGGAAAAATAGGGGTGCTTTTTGATGAATCGCATGGTTGACTTCCTTTCTGCGTTACGAAAACGTATGTGCCGTAGGCGGACATATGAAGGCGCCTGCCGTGAAAACAATTCTTAGCGTAATTATAGGATGGTTCGCCTTGGAAGTCAATAAAAACATATTGATTTTCAATAAATAATTATTGAAATACGTGATATATTTTAAATCCGCATGATTTATAAACCGGTTAAAAATAATCGGAAAAGTAGGGTTTTTCCACCGGAATCAGCCGTTCCAGCCAGGTGAGCATATAGTATTCCGTATGGATTTTTTCATGGTCATAGAGGTAGGTCGGGCGTTTATACCCCATGAGCATGGTGGTTAAGGTATTGATATCGAGTTCGACGACGTTGATGGACTGGTTATCCTCCACGGATTCGCAGTGCGCTTCTCCGTCGTGCCAGGAGAGCAGAAAATCTCCCCGGTTCCAGGAGGCGAGGGGATCCGTTACGCGGAAATGGATTTTCAGCTCCTCGGGTTGGATCTGAAAGGGATAGCCGTTCAGAAAGGCGGCCACATCGACAATCCGTGCCATAATGTAGGGAGAAATCGTTTCCGTGATTTCGCTGTCCTCAAAGAGATAGGCCATGGGCTCGCCGGAATAATTGTCCCCCTGTACCTGGGTAATCATGGAAAAGTGGGCGCTGATATAGTTCCACAGTCCGTTATTGGCCTCGATATTCAGATAGACCATTTCTTTGATATGAAAAATTTCGTTGGCGATGTAGTAGACCACATATCCCAAAGGCTTGTGGTCCTTGTTATAATAGACGGCGGCGATCATGTCGTCATTTTCCCAGCGCCAGTACTCCTCCCAGGCCAGGGGATCGCGGATCATCGCCCCGTGGCGCTGGAGGGCAAAATAGGAGTGGACGTTGTGATAATCCTCGGAGTCCAGGCTGACCCGTTCCACCATGCCGTCCACGGGGCGGGCCTTGGGGAGCTGGGTATCCCTGACCGTAAAGGAGAGCTTGTCCGATACGATTTCCCATCCCATTTTACGATAGAAGGGGATGGAGTAGGGATACAGGAAAGTAATGGGGAAGTTTTTGGCGTGCATATAATCGATGGCACGTTTGACGAGGGAATGGATGAATCCCCTGCCCGTATACTCCGGATAGGTGGCGACACCTGTGATGCCGCCCATGTCCATGATGTTGTTATGGATATTGACCTTCATGGAGTAGACCACGATCATGGATGCCAGCCGTTCCTTGTAAAACCAGCCCAGCACATAGGCCTCCTCCAGGATAGGCCGCTTGGCGGATTTGATTTCATCCTGCTTCCAGCCGGTCTGGAGCAGTTCGTAGGAGGTGACCTGAAAAGCGTACTGGAGCAGGGCGTTAAACTGTTCCAGGTCGCTGTGATCCAGCTCGCGCATCCGGAAATCGCCGTCTGTCTCGAGGAAGGAGTGGCTGTCGGGAGCCGGTAATTTTTCCTGTCTTTCCGTCATAATAACCGCCATTCTGCCGCCGTAGGACGGCCTTCAATCCGGGTTCCTGTCCGCTGCCGGTCCGTACCCCGGCGTTAAAGCAGGGTAAACCCTTTGGAGGTCAGGCAGGCTTCCACTTCACAGATATCTTCGGTATGGAAGATCATGATTGGCTTGCCGGAGTCCCGGTTAAAGGAAAGGTAAATATAATCCACGCTGATGTTGCTCTCCTTTAAGGCCAGGAGGAGCCGGTTTAAGTTCCCCACCTCATCCTCCACCTCGACACCGGTCACGTCGGTGAGACGGCAGAGATAACCGTCCTGGGTCAGCGCCTGCATGGCCTTCTCGGGGGCGGATACCACCATACGGATAATGCCGTATTCCGCGCTGTCATTGGTTACGGAACCCAGGATATTGATCTCCTCCTTTTGCAGGATTGCGGTAATATCCTGCAGGATCCCCTTTTGATTTTCCGCATAAATCGATAATTGCTTTAACATGAGAAACCTTTCTGCCCGCTTCGGCGGGCCGTTCAATCAGAAACCGGGCCTTCGGGGAGGCTCAGCCTGCGAGCATCAAAAGCGTCCCGGCTACAATCCCCGCCAATCCGGCTGCAGATCGTTTGGACAGCCTTTCGCCGAAAACCAGCCGGGAAAAAGCGACGGTAATGAGAATGCTGAGCTTGTCTATGGGGGCGATCAGACTGGCGGGGCCGTCCTGCAGCGCCCGGTAATAGCACAGCCAGGAGGCGCCCGTGGCAACGCCGGACAAACAGATAAACATCAGCTCCCCGCGGGGAATCCGTCCGACAAGCCGCTGCTTTTTTTTGATAAAAACGATGAGCCAGGCCATCAGAAGGACGATGCCCGTCCGCAGTGCCGTCCCTAAATTGGATTCCACCCCCACGATCCCGATTTTACCGAAAATGGAAGTCAGGCTGGCGAACAGGGCGGAAAGGGCGGCATATACGAACCAGGCGTTTCCTTTTGTTTCCCGGTCGTCCTCCCTGCGCTGGATCATCATCCAGGTTCCGGCGCAGATCGCCGCTACGCCGGCCAGCTTCCAGGCGCTCACAGGTTCCCTGAGAAAAATAAAGGCCAGCAGTATCGTTAAAACGATGCTGGATTTGTCGATGGGGACCACCTTATTGATGCTGCCGAGCTGCAGGGCCCTGAAATAACAGAGCCAGGAAGCGCCGGTGGACAGCCCGGACAGGATCAGAAAGAACCAAATGGAGGGCGGGATGGCCGTAATGCCTCCCTGGGAGCCGGTTAAGAACACCATCAGCCAGGAAAAAACCAGAACAATGACGGTTCGTAGTGCCGTAGCAATATCGGAATCCGTTTCCCTGATGCCGCATTTCGCCAGGATTGCCGTGATACCGGCAAAGAAAGCGGAACCGGAAGCAAATAAAAGCCACATATGTTTTGCCTTTCTTCTTACGCGCAACGGCTGCCTCGGACCGGGCCGCATGGCCGTTTCATTCCTACTATACATTTTCCGGGAGGGGAAGTCAACCGTTTGAAAAAAACGGCCACGACAAACGCTGGAACGGCCCAAGGCCCCTGTGGCACCCCTGGACGGCCCCGCAGGCTCCCGGATGCCGGGGCGCACAGGGAGCCTGCGGGGCCGGCCAGGGGTGCCACAGGGGCCTTGGGCCGTTCCTGCGTTTGCCGTGAAAAACGGGCTTTCAGGCAGCGCAAATCACATGAACCGATATGGCGCACAAACTATCGGATAAAGTTCGTAAATTCCCTCTCTTCCGTCTCGGGAAGGCCGTACTTTTCTTTGGCGAGGGCGATTCCCTTCATGAGAAAGGCCATGTTCCTGCCCAGGGTGTGCATGGTCCATATGCCTTCCTTGTCCGCATAGACATCCTCGGGAGTGTAGCCATGCACCAGATTCCAATAACCGGAGGAGGCCACGGGCATCTGGGAAATGGTAAAATATTTATTCAGTTCGTCAAAGGTCGATGAATTGCCGGCGCGGCGGGCCGATACCACGGCGGCGCCGACCTTGAATCTTTTATCGCCGGGAGTGCTGTAGAACAGGCGGTCAACAAAGGAGATGAGGCCTCCGTTGGCGCTGCCGAAGTATACGGGAGAGCCGATGACGATGCCGTCGCATTCCTCAAACTTCGGCGCCACCTCGTTGACCAGGTCGTCAAATACACACTTCCCGGTCTGCTTGCATTTACGGCAGCCGATACAGCCGCGGATGTCCTTATTGCCGACGTGGATGATTTCGGTTTCCACATTTTCCGAGTTGAGAGAAGCGGCGACCTCGTTGAGGGCGGTAAAGGTACAGCCCCTGACATTTGGGCTGCCGTTGATAAGCAATGCTTTCATTTTTCATTCCTCCTCGTTCATTTCTAAAGGTGTCAGGGTTGGGGCGGTATATCAACCGACATGCCGCGTCCTGCGCGGCAGCGCAGCATGAATCTTCGATTCATGTCTGAGAAATCGCGAATGCGATTTCTCATCTGCTAATCCCCCTGGTTATTCTTCGAAGCTGCATTTGGTGACCGCAAGGCGCTGAAGAGATTCGGGCGTTACCTTATAGAAAGGTTCATGCTTATTTAAGGAGGCGATGAGGTCCATCTCGTCATCGCCGAGGCAGAAGTCGAAGATCTGTGCATTCTCCCTTATGTGGTCAGGGGACTTGCTGCCGGGAACCAGGCCAAAGCCCATCTGGATGTGCCAGCGAAGGATGATCTGTACGGTGTTTTTGCCATACTTCTCGGCTAGGGAGACAAATACGGGGTCGTTTATCAGATCCGCGCTGCCGTGGCCGAGAGGATACCAGGACTGGAGTTTGATGCCTTTCTCATCGCAGAAGGCTTTTACTTTTTCCGCAGGATAGTATGGATGGCATTCCACCTGCATAACGGCAGGAACGACCTCACAGCCGTCCAGGATCTCCTGGATTTTATCCACCGGGAAGTTGGAGATGCCTATGGCACGAAGTTTTCCCTCTTTATAAGCCTTTTCCAGCATTTTATAAGCGTAAATGTAGTTATTGACGGGATGGTGCAGGATCATCAGGTCGATGTAATCGACGCCCAGACGCTCGAGCGTGCCGTCAACGGCGCTGTCATTTTCATAGAGCGTAGGCCCCAGCTTTGTTTCAAGGAAATATTCTTCACGCTTTAAACCGGACTTTTTGAGGCCTTCTCCCACTTCGGCCTCGTTCCCATAGCGGTTTGCAGTGTCGATCAGCTTATAGCCGTTGTTGAGGGCAAAAACAACGTTATCGATGACCTGATTACCAAACTGCATAATAGTGCCAAAGCCCAGCTGTGGCATCTGGACTTGATTATTAAGAGTAATAACGGACATGATCGGCTCCCATCTGCGCGCTTTAGCGCGCATACAAGTCAGGGGTATGTTTCTCCCCTTTTTGTTAATCGTGGATCTTCCTGCCGGTGCACATTCTTATGAATTCAGGGTCAAAGTGTTTGACGGCCGTACCCTGATAGCCCATGTCGAGGGAACTGATCTTGGCCATATCTTCGTCCGAAAGGGTGAAATCCCAAATGTGAAAGTTCTCCTCGATCCGCTCCTTATGGGTGGACTTGGGGATGACGACGACACCGCGCTGTACGTTCCAGCGAAGGATGACCTGCCCTACACTCTTGCCGTGTGCGGCCGCTATCCCTAAAAGCATCTCGTCGGTAAAGGGACTGTATCTGCCGCCGCCGAGGGGCGCCCAGGCCTCCGGTACCACGCCGTAGTAATTCATGGTCGCAAGGGCCTGTTCCTGCGTAAAATACGGATGGGTCTCGACCTGGTTTACCATTGGCCTGATCTCAACGGTCTCACAGAAATTCGTGAGTATATGAGGGTAGAAGTTTGAAACACCTATCGCCCTCAGTTTACCTTCGCGGTATGCGTCCTCCATGGCGCGCCATGCGCTGAAGTAGTCCTTCATGGCCTGATGCAGCAGATAGAGATCGAGGTATTCCAGTCCCAGGGTGTGCAGAGACGTATCGATCGCTTTTTTGGCCATGTCGTAATTCTGCATATCCTGTACCCACATTTTGGAGGTAATGAACAGTTCCTCCCGGGTGCAGATACCTTCGGCGATGGCTTCTCTTACCGCTTCGCCGACGGCGTCCTCGTTTGTGTAGGACGCGGCGGTGTCGATCAGGCGGTATCCGGCGCGGATCGCTTCCAGCACGGAGCGCTTACACTCCTCCTTGTCCCGTACCTGAAAGACGCCGAAGCCTTCCATGGGCACTTTGATTCCGTTTGATAACACTTTATATTCCATAAGAGCTCCTCCTTGTCTGTATAAAAATGATTTTATTCCCGCATTCCGGAGCGCTTTCGCGACGAGAATCCGCGCAGACGAATCCTCGGCTGCCATCATGGCAATTTGTGACGCTCCGGCACAAATTGCCGGGTGGGAAAAAGGCCGTCGGCCCTTTTTTCACCTGGCTTCCATTCTGCCGCCGCAAGGCGGCTCTCAATTCCGGCATACATCATGCCTTATCCCTGTTCAGCCGATAGATCCGGAAACGTCTTCGATTTCGCCCATGAAAATATAGTGCAGATCGCCGTCCTTATAAAGGGTGTCGCGCACAAACTCCGGCAGCTCTTCCAGGAGCATCTTATGGGTATAGATTTTTTTGCATACAAAGGTCAGATCCGCTTCCTCAAACCCGACGGCATCGCCTAAAGGTTTGGGCGTAAGCTTCGTAAGGCTGATCTTATCCGGTACGTCCCTTCCGGATTTTGAACCGAGGATACCCAGATCCTTTCGATACTCTTCAGGGAAAAAGCACACGGTAAAGTGATCGCTTTGAAGCAGGATATCACTGGTACGTCGGCTTTCGCGCAAAAAAACCGTAATGACCTGCTTCCCGCGCCTGGGCGCTCCCCATATCGTACCCATGGTTCCCCAGCCGATGGTCATGGTATTGAATTCGCCGGGAGTCCCGGCGGTGCACAATGCCCAGCGGTCATTAAACATGGAAAAAACATCGTATTTTGCAGAAGCAAAATTGTCCATATGAAGCTGCATGCTCTTGTCCTCCGTTTCGGATTGTATATATACGTATGGGATGCTACAATATCATCATACCATCCGGTAGTAGCTACCGGTCAAGAGGAAATTTTAATTTGGACAGATATGTGTGACAAATTGACGGGCAGCCTATTTGTTATACGCAGATTTGTGCCCCGGACAGGACAAACGCATGAATGGCCCTGCGGCCCCTGCGCCGCCCCTGCCCGTTCCCGCAGCGTGTGATGATCCATCGGGGACCCGCTTTCGCTCAGCCAAAAACGCAGCGGTACTAAGCTCGCAAGGGGCGCGCTCGCTAAGTGCCG
>JAETRI010000086.1 GCA_021770245.1 Lachnospiraceae bacterium | reverse complement strand
TTCAGCCTCCCTGATTTGAGTGCGTGCTTTGCACGCAGGTGGGAGCAAGGCTGAAAGAAGAACACTTTCAGCCTCCCTGATTTGAGTGCGTGCTTTGCACGCAGGTGGGAGCAAGGATGAAAACATACAGAGAAAGAAGCCGGGAAGAACTGCTGGCCATGAAAGAAGAACTGGAAGCGGAATATAAGAAATTTCAGGAACGCGGCCTGAAGCTGGATATGTCCAGGGGAAAACCGTCCGCCGAGCAGCTTGACATTTCCATGGGCATGATGGATGTGCTGAGCAGCAGCGCACAGCTAAAATGCCGGGAAGGGGTGGATTGCAGGAATTACGGCGTGATCGACGGGATTCAGGAGGCCAAAGAGCTCTTGGCGGATCTGATCGAAGTCCCTGCGGACAAGATCATCATTTACGGGAATTCCAGCCTGAACGTGATGTACGATACCGTTGCCCGCTCCATGACCCATGGCGTCTGCGGAAGCACTCCCTGGTGCAGGCTTCCGGAGGTGAAGTTCCTGTGCCCGGTTCCCGGATATGACAGGCATTTCGCCATCACGGAATATTTCGGGATTCAAATGATCAACATACCCATGACGCCGGACGGACCGGATATGGATCTGGTGGAACGGCTGGTTAGCGAGGATGCATCCGTCAAAGGGATCTGGTGCGTTCCCAAGTATTCCAATCCCCAGGGGATTACCTATTCGGATGAAACGGTGCGCCGCTTTGCCCGCCTTTCGCCCGCAGCCGAGGATTTCCGGATCTATTGGGATAATGCCTATAACGTACATCATCTGTATGAGGACGAGCAGGATACGATCCTGGAGATCCTGGAGGAATGTGAGAGGGCGGGGAACCCGGATCTGGTGTATAAATTCAGTTCCACGTCCAAGATCAGCTTCCCGGGATCCGGTGTGGCTGCGATTTCTGCTTCCCTCCGCAATCTGAAGGATATCAAAAAGCAGATGTCCGTCCAGACCATCGGGCACGACAAGGTGAACCAGCTCCGCCATGTGCGCTTTTTCAAAAACCTGGCGGGAATACAGCAGCATATGATGAAGCATGCCGCCATTATGCGGCCTAAATTCGAAGCGGTGCTGGAAATTTTGGAAAGAGAGCTGGGAGGGCTGGAAATCGGCTCCTGGCTGAAACCCAGGGGAGGCTATTTCATCTCCTTTGATTCCCTGGACGGCTGTGCGAAGGCGATTGTGGCCAGGGCGAAGGAGGCCGGCGTGGTAATGACCGGTGCGGGAGCCACCTATCCCTACGGAAAGGATCCCCATGACAGCAATATCCGTATCGCTCCGTCCTTCCCTCCGCTGGAGGAACTGATTCAGGCCACGGAGCTCTTTGTGATATGCGTGAAGCTCGTTAGCATCGAAAAGCTTCTGGGAGACATGCAGGCTTCCTGAGCCTGCATGGGGAAGGCTTACGGGTACATAGAAGACATGGGACTGTGTGAAAAAAACGAAACCATCGACTTATTAATGAAGCGTAAATCGATGCGGGTTTATGAAAAACGGGAGGTACCGGCCGCGGTAAAGAGGCAGATTCTGGAAGCCTCCCTGCGTTCCGCTACGGCCGGGAACATGACCCTCTATACCGTAATCGACGTGACGGAACAGTCGCTGAAGGATACGCTCGCCGTGACCTGCGACCATCAGCCGTTTATCGCCGCGGCCCCTCTGGTGCTCGTTTACTGCGCGGATTACCGCAGATGGATTCGGGTTTTCCGGCAGGTGGAGGAAGAGGTACGCCATCCCTCCTACGGCGACTTTATGCTGGCGGCTTCGGATGCCCTCATCGCGGCGCAGACGGCCGTGACGGCGGCGGATGCGTTGGGGCTGGGCACCTGCTATATAGGGGATATCCTGGAAAATTATGAAAAACATCGGGAACTGCTCGGCCTTCCGGACTATGTGGTTCCCGTCGCCATGGTGGTGGGAGGCTATCCCACCGTGCAGCAGAGAGAGCGCAGGCAGACTTCCCGCTTCCCGGTGGAGGACATTGTCCACGAAAACCGGTATGACTTGGACAAATCGGACCGGATGATGGGGATGCTGGAGGAAAAGGGGGACTGGAAAGAGGATCTGCAGGGCGGCCTGCGCGCCTTTTGTACGAGAAAATGGAACTGTGCGTTCAGCGAGGAGATGTCCCGGTCGGTGAAGGCCATGCTGGATGCCTGGGTAGGCGCACAATGAAGAGGGATAGGCATAGGACGGAGCCCTGTCCCGGCGGCGGACATCCTCCTGTGGAGGAATGCGCCAAGGCACAGGAAGCCTTGGCGGAGGACATAGACCAGGCACAGGTACTGGAGTGCGCCATGCATGCGGGGAGTATCCTGCTTCGCAGCGGTGCCGAAATCTTCCGGGTGGAAGAAACCATCGTGCGGATCTGCGGCCATTTTGGCGTGGAATCGGAAAAAGCGTTCGTGCTGAGCAACGGGATTTTCATGACGGCAGGGAACGAGAGGGAGCCTGCTTATGCCCGGGTGGCGCATATTCCGGTGAGCGGCGCGCGGCTGGACCGGGTGGATGCGGTAAACCAGCTGTCCCGGGAAATCGAAGAAGGACGCTGTACGATCGGGGAAGTGAAGGTACGTCTGGATGAGATAGACAGGATGCCGGGCAGTCCGGGAATGAGAAAGACCCTGGCCTGTGCGGCGGGCAGCGGCTGCTTCTGCCTGATGTTTGGAGGGAGCCTGGCAGACTGCCTGTGCGCTTTTGCGGCAGGGCTGCTTTTATATTTGTACGTGATGTATTTCTTTGAACCCCACCTGTCCAAGATCGTCGGGAATATAGGCGGCGGAGCGCTGGTTACCGTCCTGTGTATTTTAATGTACCGTCTGGGGCTGGGAGATGCGCTTACGCCTATGATCAGCGCCGCGATCATGCCTCTGGTGCCCGGAGTGGCGTTTACCAACGGGGTGAGGGATATTGCGGACGGGGATTACATCGCCGGATCGGTCCGTCTGATGGATGCGCTTTTGGTGTTTGTCTGCATTGCGACGGGGGTGGGACTGGTGATCACCGTCTATCACAGAGCGACGGGAGGGATACTGTTATGATGGCGCTGCAGTTTTCGGCGGCATTTGCGGGAACTGTCGCCTTTGCCCTGCTGTTTGGCGTACCCCGCAGGTTTTATCCCTATTGCGGGCTGATCGGAGGAACGGGGTGGCTTTTCTGCTGCCTGGCTTCTTCGGCCCTTACGGCAGCGGAATCCACCTTTTTCGCGGCTGTCCTGGTCATGTTCCTTTCCCGATTGTGTGCGGTGAGAAAAAAATGCCCGGTGACCATTTTCCTGATCTCCGGGATCATTCCTCTCGTGCCCGGGGCCGGGATTTATTGGGCGGCCTTTTACATGGTAACAGGACAGTTTGCGGAATCCTTTCAGGCAGGATTCGCCGCCGTCAGGGCGGCGGCCGCCATTGTGCTGGGAATCGTATGTGTATATGAGCTGCCCCAGAAGATCTTCCGCATCGGGATGGGAAGCAGGACAAATGCATGAACCTGCCTGCGCTCTTGCTGCGGCCATGCTCCGCAGAAGCCGTCATGGCCGCAGCAAGAACGCAGGCAGGCTCATTTCCGCAAAGGAGGCTTGCCTATATCTGCGCTTCCCGCTCCGCATATTCGTCCCGGAGCTTCCTGTTGCGCTTCCGCGTTCGTATGAGTCCGAAAAATTTATTGTAGAACCAGAAGGAGTATACGAGGACGGTATTGATTTTTCCGATCCTTTCCCTGGTGGTACGATGATAGAGCGTGCCGCCGCAGCCGATGACTTCGCCGCCCCGGATGCAGGCGATCAGGTCGCTTTCCGTACAGACGCTGTCGGGAATTTCGGTATAGGCCAGGCCCACGCAGTCCGTTTTATGGGAATCGCTGCCGCCGATGCCCGGTTTTCCGTATTTGGCCGCCAGCCTGCAGGCAGTGGCGTTGGACTCTTCGTCTTCACAGGCGTTAAAGGCCTCTATAAAGTCGAACTGCTCCACGATTTTCGGATCCCTCCGGTAAGTCCGCGTATTCCGAAAACTCATATATTTCTCTCCGCAGGGGTGGGCGGGACCCAGGACGCCTCCGTAGAGATGGACGATGGAGATCAGGATATTGATGGGCAGACCCCGCAGCTCCAGGATCTTAAGCTTTACGGTTTCCGGCACGATGATCAGGAAATGTCCGGCTCCCATGGTATCGTATTCGATGCCTTTGAAAACTTTGAAGTCCTGATATTTTTTCCCTTTGATGTTTTTCTTCCAATGGCGGTATCCGTTATAGGTGTCATGATCGGAGACGACCATTCCCCCGAAGCCTCTGGACTGCAGGATCTGAATATATTCTTCCAGGGGAATTCTGCTGTCGATGGAACCTTCTTTTACATGGCAGTGCATATCTATCTTCATTTGAATACCCGTGCCTTTCCGTATTTTTAGCCTTTTTTTATTTTAGCCTCTTTTATCTCTTTTGAAAAGGGAAAAAGGGAAATTTCTGCTGGAAATTGTATGGAAAAGGTAACAGTTTCGACCCTCCGCAGGCTTCCTGTGCGCCTGGCGTCCGGAAGCCTGCGGGGGCTGAACCGGAAATGCGGCACGGAAAATAAATTTATCGTTTCTTTTTGGGCATGTTAATGTTAGAATGAAAGTGTCCGTAAAAGAAGGAGAGGATCGTGCAGATGATAAACAATATGATTGGTGTACAAGGGTCAAGGACGTTGGCATTTATCGGAATTTTGGCGGCCTTTGCCGTAACCTGTATCGTGATGAAGCTGGGAGAGGGGATCCTTCCGCAGGACCACGGGAGGGCGTTTGCCGTGGACGGGAAGAAATCGGCCGGGAAACCGCGCGGCGCGGGTTTTCTGTTTGTTCTGGTGTTTATCGCCGCATCCCTGCTGTTCGGCAGGATGGACAGGGAGTTAGTCATCTATCTTCTCCTCACGGCAGCGGCCATGCTGACGGGTTTCCTGGACGATTGCTCTGTGACTCCCTGGGGGGAGTATAAGAAGGGCTTTCTGGATCTGGTCATTGCCGTGCTGGCGGCGGTTACGTTCCTGAATTTTAACAGCAGCCAGGTGGAACTGCTCCTGGCCAAAAGGATGCTGGAGATCCCGCCGGTGGTATTCGGGGTGCTGGCCGTCATTTTGGTGTGGGTATCCATCAACGTAACGAACTGCTCGGACGGGGTGGACGGGCTTTCCGGCACGCTGACGATCATTACGCTGATGACCATTTATCTGGTGGATCTCATAAAAAGGCCGGGGGGAGAGTTCTCTTATCTGATCCTCGTTTTCTGCGTATGCATCCTGGGTTATCTCTGGTTTAATGCCGCCCCGAGCCGGTTGATGATGGGGGACGCGGGCTCCAGGGCCATGGGGCTGTTCATCAGCGTCGCCATATTGAAGACGGGGAGCCCTTTTTTATATATTCCGGCTGCGCTGGTGCTGATTCTGGACGGCGGGCTGGGACTGATTAAGGTATCTTTGCTGCGCTTTTTGCATATCCATGTTTTAACGAAGGTGCGTACCCCGCTGCACGACCAGGCAAGAAAGGTCTGGGCGTGGTCCAATACACAGACGGTCTTCCGTTTCGCAATCATTCAGATCATGCTATGCGTTATAGTGATTTATATTGCAATGCCCTAGCCGGCGTGGTAGAATATCCGGCATGGGGAAGAGATGGGGCTTTAAACTCTTTATTGGCAGCAGTATCGCAGGCACGGCCTGCGCTATGCAGGGGTATAAGAATGAGGAATGAATTATTTTCCGTCGGGCCGTTTACCGTCTATGGATACGGCCTGATGATCGGAATCGGTGTGGTTGCGGCTTATATGACGGCGGAGTACCGGGCGAGGAAGCTGAAGCTGGATCCGGATAAAATATTCGGCCTGGTGATCTGGTGCCTGGTGAGCGGATATATAGGCTCCAAGATTCTCTTCTGTATTACGGTATTCGACAGGCTGCTGGAGGATCCTGCCTATTTTCTGCGTTCCATCCAGAGCGGCTGGGTGGTATACGGCGGGCTGCTGGGCGGTATCTTGGGCGGATATCTGTACTGCCGTTTCCGGAAGGTGAACTTTATGGCTTATTTTGACCTGGCCCTCCCTTCCGTGGCGTTGGCCCAGGCTTTCGGGCGGATCGGCTGCTTCTTGGCAGGCTGCTGCTACGGGCGGCAGACGGAGAGCCCATTTCACGTGGTTTTCACCGATTCTGCCTATGCGCCAAACGGGGTACCGTTGATCCCCACGCAGCTGATATCGAGTGCGCTGAATTTCCTTAACTTTTTTGTGCTGCTGTGGCTTTCAAAGAAGAAAAAGGCGGAGGGGCAGATCGCGGGCTGTTATCTTATTTTTTACAGCGTGGGGCGGTTTTTTCTGGAGTATTTCCGCGGCGATATGGAGAGAGGGAGCGTGGGAGGATTTTCCACGTCTCAGTTTATCGCGATTTTCACTCTGGCGGCGGGGATCCTCCTGGTCTGGGGCTCCCGCAGGCTGGCATCCCGGGGTATACGCGCTTTCATGACAGGAGAAGACGGTCGTGCCCTGGAGGCAGAGCGGGGGGAGGATACCCCGGAAAGGGAGGCAGGAAGCTTATGAATATCGTGGATATGCATTGCGATACCATTTCCGCTTTATATAAGATGAAGAAGGAAGGCAGGGCGGGCAGCCTGCGGGAAAACGGACTGCATATGGATCTGGAGAAAATGAAGCGGGGAGGTTATCTGCTTCAGAATTTCGCCCTGTTCGTCCATCTTCCTTCGTTTGAAAATCCTCTGGAGGGTGTGCTGGAAATGGCAGATCTGTATTATCAGGAGATGGAAAAAAATGCGGATCTGATCCGTCCGGTAACCTGCTGGGAGGACGTGGAGCGCAACCGGAACGAGGGAAGAATGTCCGCTATGCTGACCGTGGAGGAAGGCGGAGTGTGCAAGGGCAATCCGGCTTTCCTGCGTACGCTGTACCGGTTAGGCGTGCGCATGCTGACACTGACCTGGAATTTTCCCAACGAGCTGGGCTGGCCGAACCTGGAGCAGCCCGGGGAAAAGGACGGAAAAGACTTTGTTCCGGATTTCAGAAAGGCGAACCGCAGCCAGGGGCTGACCGAAACCGGGTTTGCGTTCGTGGAAGAGATGGAACGGCTGGGGATGGTCGTGGATGTGTCCCATTTGTCGGATGCGGGGTTCTATGATGTGGCCAGGGTGTCGAAGAAACCGTTTGTAGCGAGTCATTCCGACGCCAGGACCGTCTGCGGATGGTGCCGGAACATGGATGACGACATGATCCGGCAGCTCGCGCAAAAGGGCGGCGTTATGGGGCTGAATTACTGCCCTGACTTTCTGACGGAGGCGGCGGAGGGGGAACACGTACGCGGGACCATTGCCGCCGTTGTGGAGCATGCCAGGCATATCATAAATGTGGGCGGTTCGGAATGCCTGGGGCTGGGCAGCGATTTCGACGGGATCAGTACCCATGAAGAGCTTCCGGACGCTTCCTGTATGCCGCTTCTGGCGGATGCGTTTGGGAAAGCGGGCTTTACGGGCACGCAGATCGATAAAATCCTGTATGGAAACGTACTGAGAGTATACCGTGAGGTGATAGGTTGAAAAAAGGCCTGACGGCCTTTTTTCAACCGGCATTTGGGCCGCGGGCGGCCCAAATGGGATCTCAGACATGAATCGAAGATTCATGTTGCGCTGCCGCGAAGGGCGCGGCATGGAGGATTAGTCTGTAAAACGGATGCCGGCCTGCCAAGGAGGACGGATGGATAGAGAAATACGAAGGGATAAAAGAAAAAGCCGCGGTACGGCCGCTCTTTTTGGCAGAAGGGTTCTGAGGCTGATCGGGCGGCAGAGAAAAGAAACGATGATTATCTTAGGATGCGTGCTGGCTGCCGGAAGCGTGGCCTGTGCGGCATGGGCCCTGGTGAAAAGCCGTTCGGCGGAAAACATGCGCGACGGAGTACAAACGGTGACGGATGTGGCCGGAGAGCCCATCGATACCACGGAACCGTTGGAAAAGGATGCACAGCCTGAGGTGAACGAACTGGTTTCCAGATATTTTACGGCGCTTCAGCAGGGAGACGAAGCGGTTTTGCGTACGATGCGGGATAATACGGAGAATAAAGAGCTTTTCCGTATGCAGGAGAACAGCAACCATATCGAGTCCTATAACAACCTTTCCTGCTATACCAAATCCGGCATGGAGGCGGATTCCTATGTGGTGTTCGCCCATTATGAGGTGAAGTTCGAGGGAATCGATACGCTGCTTCCGGGCCTGACCCCGCTGTATGTGCGAAAAAACGAAGCGGGAGCCTATTATTTTTATGATTTTTACCGGGATCAGGCGGTGGCGGAATATATCAGCCAGATAGCGGCGGAAGAGGACGTGGAACAGCTCTATACCTGGGTGGGAGAGGAATACCGCCGGAGGCTGGAACAGGATGAAAGCCTGTCCGCGTATATGCAGGAATACATGCCCAACATGAAAGCCGCGGTGGGAGAAGCGTTGGAAGAAGAGGCGGCCCAGCAGGCCGCCCGGGAAAGGGAAGCGCAGCAGGCTGCCGCGAAGCCGGCGTCAGGCGGCTCCGGAGGCGGTTCTTCTGCGCCGGCGGGAGGAACCGCCAGCGTGCCCAACAGCGGAGAATTTACGGTGTCGGATACGGTCAATATACGGAAAATTGCCAGTGAGAACGCGGACAAGGTGGGTGTGTGCTATCCCGGAGAAAGCCTGGAAATCCTGATGAAACAGGCCGACGGATGGACCCGGGTAAGTTTCCAGGGCGAGACCGGGTATGTCAGGTCGGACGTGCTGAAGTAGAGCCGGTTTTTTTGGATGGTCCCCTCTGTGATTACCACGCGCCGCGGGGCCGGGAAGGGATGCACAGAGCCACAGACCCATTCATGCGTTTAGCATGTTTTTTCGGAAAAAGGCCTTGACATACGCCGTATGCTACAGTATAATAACAAAGATTCGTAGGAGGAAGGCAGCACCCTTAACACGGGTGTTGTCTTTTTGTGTGAGGAGAAGGCCGGCGTGTTTCCGGCAGGAAGCATCCCTGTGGGGATGTGGAAATCGATCCCGGCAATGGAGGATGCCTTCCCCTTGAGTAAAACGCGCGCCGTGGCGCGCAGGCAGGTGCCAAGGGAGAAAAAGCTTTCTCTCCCTTGATTAGAGAGCGCGCTTTGGCGCGCAGATAGGAGCCGTTTATGAGATATCAGGATGCAGAGATAGACTCCCGCATTCTCCGGGCCGTGGAGGAAATGGGATTTGAACAGATGACGCCGATTCAGGAGCAGGCCATCCCGGTGCTGCTGGAACGCCGGGACGTGATCGGGCAGGCGCAGACCGGAACGGGAAAAACAGCCGCTTTCGGGATCCCGGTGATACAGAACACGGATCCGGCGGACCGCGCGCTGCAGGCCGTGATCCTGTGTCCCACAAGGGAGCTGGCGATTCAGGCTGCGGAGGAGATGCATCGTTTCGCAAAGTATACGCATGGGATCCGGATTCTTCCCATTTATGGAGGACAGGATATCGGCCGTCAGATCAGAGCCTTGAAGGGGGGCGTGCAGATTATCGTGGGGACACCGGGGCGCGTGATGGATCACATGCGCAGACATACCTTGAAAATGGACCGGGTGAATATGGTGGTGCTGGATGAAGCGGACGAGATGCTGAATATGGGATTCCGTGAGGATATAGAAACCATCCTGCAGGGGATTCCGTCAGAACACCAGACGGCACTGTTTTCCGCGACCATGCCGCAGCCGATTCTGGAAATCACCCATACCTACCAGAGGGATGCAGAATATTTGAAGGTGACCGAGAAGGAGCTGACCATTCCGCTGGTGGAACAGACCTTCTATCGCGTGATGAGCCGGACAAAAGCGGAGGTGGCGGGGAGGCTGCTGGATTTCTATGGGATAAAGCGCTGCCTGATTTTCTGCAATACCAAACGAATGGTGGATGAGCTTTCCGAGAATTTGAAAAACAGGGGTTATGCGGCGGAGGGGCTGCACGGCGATCTTTCCCAGAATCAGAGGGATACGGTGATGAACCGTTTCCGGGGAGGGAAGCTTAAGATCCTGATCGCAACGGATGTGGCGGCCCGGGGAATCGATGTGGATGATGTGGAGGCGGTTATCAATTATGACCTGCCCCAGGATATCGAATATTATGTGCACAGGATCGGAAGGACCGGCAGGGCGGGAAAGCAGGGAAAATCCTTTACCTTCGTATCCAACCGGGAAATGTATCGGTTGAGGGAGATTGAGAGGACATGCAGGACGACCATTGAGGAGCGCAGGATCCCTTCGGTTTCCGATATCCTTTCCGTTAAGACGGAAAAGGCGCTGGGAGAGGCTATGGACGTGCTGGAGAGCTCAGACGTGGAGATGCTTACCCGTAAGGTGGAACAGAAGCTTTCCGACGGACAGTGGAGCGCGGCCCAGCTGGCGGCAGCCTTCCTGAAACTGTCCATGGGAGAAGCACCACAGGAGATACCCGAGGTCCTTCCGGAGAAAAGAAGGAACGGATACAAGAGCGGCAGAAAGGAAAACAGCGGCAAAAGAGAAGAAACGGGCCGGAGAAAGGCCCGGGGATGGAGAGAGGATACCGTCCGGAAAACCGGTTACGGCCGAGGGGAGAATTTTATCCCAAAAACCGGCAGCGACGGGAGGAACGGCTTTGGGCAAAAGGGGTTTGCCGGCAGGAAGGATGCCGGAAGAGGGAAAAATTTCGACCAAAGCGGATTCGGACGCCGAAACAGGGACGGCAGATATGAAAAATCGAGGGGAAGCAGAAAAATCGGATGAAGCCGACACGGTTTTAGGCGGGAGGCGCTAAAGCCACGGCCCCTCTCAAATAAAATGCCTCTCTTGAGATTTTCCGATTTACACTCTCCTTCTATCATGTAGGAGGGTGTTTTATTTTTAAAATCGAAGCAAGGCAGGAAGAAGAAAACGGGGTACGTTTTGGCCGTGGTACGCGGTTACGGTCTGTTTCGATCGGAAAAACAAAGCGGCACGGAACTTAAATTGTGTGAAAAGGATATCCGAAAGGGAGAAACGGCGGTATTTTCGCCCGGGAAGGTGCGTAAACTGTATAAAGACCGCATGACGCGAACCGAAAATTTGAAAGGGAACATTCGAATTTTGGGGTATGCGCGTCAAAACACGCAGATGGGAGCAAAATATGGTTACATTATTAACGGAATCGATCCTGCAGTTTTTGTCCTACCAACCGGTATCCTATGCCGAAATGAAGGGATCCGGCAGATATCCGCTGGTGGGAGGCCTGGTAACCTTCTATGATTTCCAGGGAGGGACGATCGTCATGGCGGATATCTGCGGCCTGCCCTGGGAAGAGAATAAGTGCTCCGGCGGATTTTTCGGTTTTCACATCCATGAAGGGGGATCCTGCAGCGGAAATGCGGAGGACCCTTTTGCGGATGCGGGAGGACACTTCAACCCGGACGATTGTCCGCATCCGGAACACGCAGGGGATATGCCTGTCCTGATCGGATATCGTGGAAAAGCCTGGATGGCCTTTTATACGGAGCGGTTTACCCCCTGGGAAGTGAAAGGAAAAACGGTGATTATCCATCGCCTGTCGGATGATTACTTTTCCCAGCCGTCCGGGGATGCAGGTAAAAAGATTGCCTGCGGTGTGATACAGTAGTGGACGGAAATCCTTAAGGGCTAAGGAAGGACAAACGCATGAACGCCCCTGCGCCCTTGCTGCCATCCTGACGGCCCCGCGGCGCGTGGTGATCGCAGAGGGGACCATCCAAAAACGCCGGCACTTAGCGAGCCCGTCCTTGGCGAGCTTAGTACCGCT
>JAETRI010000085.1 GCA_021770245.1 Lachnospiraceae bacterium | reverse complement strand
CCCTCATAAAATCGCAGAGGCTTTTAAAATGGTTTCGGAGCAGTTCGGGATCCAGTTGCCGGATGATTTTGTAAAAGTGCCGGCCTATGAACAGATGAATTTATTTGACATGGGTACGAGATAGGAAAACGGCATTCAGCACATGGATAATGGGATACGGAGGTGAAGGAGTTTTTCATATGGGAAATCAGAAAATGGAGCAGGATTTAAAAGCGCACATGGAGCACAAAAAAAACACTGGCTAAGGAAATCGTTACATTCCTTAAAGGAAAGGAACAAAGGCTTACTTTTGAAAAAGCCGAGAAAATCCTCCGGGATACCATTGAAGTGTTACAAAAGGAATCCCGGAGGAGAGAAATTTAGCAAAGCGTCCTTATGTCGATTTCGTTATCCTCTTCCGGGATGTGTACCAACGCGAATCGATATGCGCGTATAAAATCACAGGAAGGCGCAGGAAACGCTGAAATGAAAAGAGGGAGGTAGAACGAATGCCACGGTTAAAAGCAAAGCCGCCCGCGGAAGTGATCGATTTCCGGATTAAGCTGTACGGGCTTTTGCAGTACAAAAACTGGACGGATGAAGACCTTGCAAAGCGTCTGGGGATTTCCGCCCAGACCGTATCAAATATGAGGGCGGATCCGTTCGTGACAAGCGGGGCCAATATCCTTAAAGTGCAGTCGCTTTATGAGGAGGCCAAAAGGGAATATGAAGCAATGCCGGGTTATGGCCGGGGCAGGTAAAACGCACTCCGGCCTACGAAGGGAAAGTGATTCAGAAGGAGGAAAACAAAGTGAAGGACAACCATAAAGTCATTGAATGCCCGCCCCAGCGCAGCCGGCCGGATCACCCGATCGAAGCCCTGCGCCGGGAAAACGTCCGGGCGTGGGAGCTGGTGTGGAGCATATGCAAACTTGCCATTGCATCGGCGCTGATGGCCGGGCTTGCAACGGGCGTGCTGATTACGACCTTGTACTTGAGGGGGTGGGGCTTGTGACAGGGCTGTATGAGCTGGCGGAACAATACGCAGACCTGCAGCGGATGTGCTATGACCCGGATGTGGGCAGTCAGGTCCTCCGCGATACGATGGAGGCCGTCTGGGGAGAGATCGAGGACAAAGCGGACGGTTATGCCAGGATTATCATGGAGATGAAGGCGGACATTGAAGCCTTACGGGCGGAGGAGCGGCGGATGGCGGCCAGGCGGCGGATGCTGGAGAAGCGCATGCAGGGGCTTAAAGAGGATCTGGAAAGAAGCATGCGCGCGGCAGGGAAACTGAAATTCAGGACAGCCGCTTTTAATTTCAGCCTCCGGCTAACCGGGGGCATGGACAGGCTGGTGATTGACGCGCCGCTAAGCAGGATACCGGGGGAATACTTAATCTCCCAGCCCCCAAAGCCGGATCATGAAGCGATAAGGGCCTTCCTGGCAAAGGAAAAAGTAAGCTGGGCCCATTTAGAGCCGCAGAAGGAGCGGCTGAGGATCCAATGACAGAAATAAAGAAAAACAAACCGCCCGGCGCTTTTTGTATCACCGGGAAAATGAAAAGGATTCGCCCCGCGGGCACGGGACCGATCCAGACATTAATATACCACACACTCAGTATAAAACATTTAAAGGAGGAATGTCGAGATATGGCAATAAAAATAAACAGGCTGGAGATTGAAAATGTCAAAAGGGTGAAGGCAGTAAAGCTGGAGCCGTCACAGAACGGCCTCACAATCATCGGGGGCAATAACAACCAGGGGAAGACATCCATCCTGGACGCGATCGCCTGGGCCCTTGGGGGAGATAAATACCGCCCGTCAAAAGCGCAGCGCGAACAGTCCGTAATCCCCCCGAATCTACATATTGTAATGAACAATGGCCTTGTGGTGGAGCGGAAAGGTAAAAACAGCTCATTAAAGGTAATGGACCCGGATGGGAAAAAGGGCGGGCAGCAGCTCTTAAATGAATTTGTGGAGCAGTTGGCGCTGGATTTACCCAAATTTATGGATGCATCGGGAAGGGAAAAGGCGCAGACACTCCTGCGCATCATCGGAGTCGGGGAACAGTTTGCAGCCCTGGAGAAGAAGGAAAAGGAGCAGTGGAGCGAGAGGCAGGCCATTGGCAGGATTGCGGATCAGAAAGAAAAGTATGCGAAGGAACAGGTATATTACCCGGATGTGCCGGAGCAGCCGGTTTCAGCGTCCGAATTAATCCGGCAGCAGCAGGAGATTCTTCTGCAGAACGGGGAAAACCGGAGGAAGAGGGAGCAGCGCCATAAACTGGAACAGGAATACCAGGATTTGACGGAACAGATTCAGGAGCTCCTGAACCGGCAGGCCCGGGTAGAAGGCGATTTGAAGATTGCCAGGGAATGTGCGGAGGGGCTTGAGGACCGTTCCACAGCGCAACTGGAAGAGAACATCGCGGAGATTGAGGAGATTAACCGCAAGGTACGGGCGAACCTGGATAAGGAACGCGCAGAGGATGACGCGCAGGAATACCGCCGCCAATACCAGGAGCTGACCAGCGGGATTGAGGAGACGGCAAAGGCAAAAAGGGCCCTGCTTGAGAACGCGGAACTGCCCCTGCCGGAGCTGGCCGTGGAGGACGGGGAATTGGTTTACAGGGGGCAGCAGTGGGACAATATGTCCGGTTCCGACCGGCTTAAGGTAGCGACGGCCATTGTCCGGAAACTGAACCCCCGATGCGGCTTTGTCCTCCTGGACAAGCTGGAGCAGATGGACCGGGATACGCTGGAAGAATTCGGCCGCTGGCTGGAGGCGGAAGGGCTCCAGGCAATCGCGACAAGGGTGTCCACAGGTGAGGAGTGCAGCATCATTATTGAAGACGGGTATGCGGCCGGGCAGGATCACCCGCCTGTAGCGGCTGATGCAAAAGGATGGAAAGCAGGTGTATTTTAATGAAGATTATACGGGGGAAAATCGCAGGGGCAAAGAAGGTTGTGGTGTACGGCCCGGAAGGGATCGGGAAAAGCACGTTTGCCTCCCGTTTTCCGGATCCGGTATTTATCGATACGGAAGGCAGCACAAAGGATATGGACGTGGCGAGGACCGAGCCGCCGGGGAGCTGGGCCATGCTTATGGAGCAGGTAAAGTATTTTACCGCGCACCCGGAACTGTTAAAAACCCTGGTCATTGACACGGCGGACTGGGCGGAGCAGCTCTGCGTGGCAGAGATATGCGCAAAATACATGAAGGCGGGGATTGAAGATTTCGGCTATGGGAAGGGATATACATTCCTCCAGGAGGAATTTGGGAAGCTCTTAAACCTTCTGACGGAACTGGTGGAGAAAACGGGCGTGCATGTTGTTTTAAATGCCCACGCGAAAATGCGCAAATTTGAACAGCCGGATGAGATGGGGGCATATGACCGCTGGGAAATGAAGCTCAGCAAGGGTGTCGCCCCCATGGTGAAGGAATGGACGGACATGCTCCTGTTCTGTAACTATAAAACAGTCGTCTTTAATGTAGACGGCCAGGGGGCGCAGAGGGGGAAAAACAAAGCGCAGGGAGGGAAGCGTATGATGTATACGTCCCATCATTGCTGCTGGGATGCAAAGAACCGCTACGGGCTGCCGGAAGAGGCGCCGTTTGACTATGCTGTAATATCACATATCCTGGAGGGGAATGGGGGCAGGGAGAGAAAAGAAATGCCCGCGGACCCGGAGCCGTCCGCCTTTTCGGGAAAGCCGGTACAGGGGAGGATGGAGCTCACGCCGGATCTTCCGGGCTATGCAGATAAAAGCAATGAGGAGCCTGAAAAAGCGAAGGAAGAACCGCCATCTGTACCGGGACAGCCAGAAAATATAAAGGAGGGCCCTGCGGGGCAGAGAATTGATCCCCGCATCCCGAAGAAGCTGAGGGAATTAATGGCGGTGAATGAAGTAGATGAATGGGATATCCAGAACGTAGTGGGAGCCAGGGGATATTTCCCGGCCGACATGCCGGTCCGGGACTACCCGGCTGACTTTGTGGACGGGTGCCTGATCGGGGCCTGGGATAAGGTATTTAAAATGATACGTGAAATGAAACAGAACGACGGCCTGGTTTTTAATTAAAGGAGGAGACACAGATGAGTGCTTTGGATAACAGGGAGATTGGCTGGGACGAAGAAATCAGCGAGGAACGGCAGGATTACGAGCCTCTTCCTCCCGGCGTTTACACATTCAAAGTGCATTCCATGGAGCGGGCCAGGTTTGCAGGCAGTGAAAAGATGGGCCCCTGCAATATGGCAAGCCTGGATCTTGTGGTTGAGGACGCGGAAGGGAAGGAACGCCATGTATTTGACAGCCTTTACCTCCACAAAAAGGCGGAGTGGAAGCTGAGCCAGTTTTTCCTGTGCATCGGCCAGAAGAAAACGGGCGTGCCCCTGACGCCCAACTGGAATGAGGTCCCATGCTCCCAGGGGAAAGTGGAGCTGATAATTAACAGCTATACAGATAAAAACGGGAACCCGAAGAAAAACAACCGGGTTTCTAAATATCTCCCGTATGAGCCGAAAAAATTCACGGCGGGAAGCTTCTGATGATGGAGCTGAGGCCGTACCAGGAGGAAGCCAGGGCAGCCGTTGAGGGGGAATGGGAGAAAGGGGTACAAAAGACGCTCCTGGTCCTTCCGACCGGATGCGGGAAAACAGTCGTGTTTGCAAAGATAACGGAGGATCAGGTAAGGAAAGGGGAGCGGATCCTGATCCTGGCCCACAGGGGGGAGCTCCTTGAGCAGGCTGCAGACAAAATCCGTACGGCAACCGGGCTTATGTGCGCAATGGAGAAAGCGGAGAAAACCTGCCTGGGAGACTGGTTCCGCGTAGCAGTGGGCTCTGTGCAGACCCTGATGCGGGAGAAACGGCTGGCCCGGTTCCCGTCAGATTATTTCCAGACGATCATCATTGATGAAGCCCACCACTGCATTTCAGACAGTTACCGGAAGATTATAAGCCATTTTGGACAGGCAAAGCTATTAGGCGTCACCGCGACCCCCGACCGGGGGGATATGCAGAACCTGGGGGAGGTATTTGGCAGCCTGGCTTATGAGTATACGCTGCCCAAAGCCATAAAAGAGGGATATTTATCCCCGATTAAAGCGCTGACCATCCCCTTAAAGCTGGATCTGTCAGGAGTTTCTATCCAGTCCGGGGATTTGAAGGCCGGGGATGTTGCAACAGCGCTGGATCCATATCTGCACCAGATCGCAGATGAGATGAAGAAATATTGTGCAGACCGGAAAACAGTCGTATTCCTGCCCCTGGTAAAGACAAGCCGGAAATTCAGGGACATCCTCACCGAACGGGGGTTTAGAGCGGCTGAGGTCAATGGGGGAAGCAGGGACCGGGAAGAAGTCCTGGAGGCATTTGATAAAGGGGAATATAACGTCCTGTGCAATTCCATGCTCCTGACCGAAGGCTGGGACTGCCCGTCCGTGGACTGCGTTGTAGTGCTGCGCCCGACCCGGGTGCGCAGCCTGTACAGCCAGATGGTCGGCAGGGGGACAAGACTGCACCCGGGAAAGGAACATCTCCTCCTCCTTGATTTTCTGTGGCATACGGAACGGCATGAGCTTTGCCACCCGGCAGACATCATCTGCACCAAAAAAGAAGTTGCACAGAGGATGACAGCGGATCTGGAACAGGCGGCAGGCTGCCCGGTGGATATTGAACAGGCAGAAAAGAAGGCTTCGGAAGAGGTAATCGCCGAGCGGGAGGAATCTCTGGCCAGGCAGCTTGAGGAAATGCGCCATAAGAAAAAGAAGCTGGTGGATCCCATCCAGTTTGAAATGAGCATCCAGGCAGAGGATCTGGCCGGGTATGTCCCGGCGTTTGGCTGGGAAATGGCTCCCCCTACGGAAAAGCAGAAAGCTTCCCTGGAGAAGCTCGGGATCCTCCCGGACGGGATAGACAGCGCCGGGAAGGCGGCGAAAATGTTAGACCGCCTGAACATGAGGAAAATGGAGGGGCTTTCTACGCCAAAGCAGATCCGCTGCCTGGAGAGGTACGGGTTCCGGCATGTGGGCACATGGAGCTTCCATGCGGCAAAAAACATGATAGACCGGATTGCCGCGGCCGGCTGGAACAGCATACCGCGGGGAATCAACCCCAGGGACTATGTGCCGGAGAAATAAGGAGCAGTGAATGATGGAGCAGAAACAGTATAACCTTTTGGAGATACTTGAAAGGACAGAACCGGCGCTTTTAGACTACCAGGACTGGCTGAATGTCGGCATGGCGCTCCAGTATGAAGGCTACAGCGTCAGGATATGGGATGAGTGGAGCCGGCGCGACGCCAGCCGCTACCATGCGGGGGAATGTGAACGTAAATGGGCCGGTTTTAGCGGCCGCGCGCAGTCCCCTGTAACAGGCGGCACGATCGTACAGCTTGCCAGGATGCAGGGATGGGTCCCGCCTGCGTCCCCGGACGGGGACCTGGGCTGGGATGATCCCATTTCATGGGAAGGGGGCGGCGCAGGCTGTTGCCGGGCAGGGATTAAGGAGCCCGGTGATGAATGGGATCCGGCCGCTGATTTAATCACTTACCTGGAGACGCTGTTTGATTCGACGGATAATGTGGGGTATGTCACCACATGCTTTGAACGGGACGGGAGGTATACGCCGAACAGGGGGAACTGTGACCGGACGGCCGGGAAACTGATTGAGGAGCTCTCCCATTACAGGGGCGGCATCGGCGAGGTATTCGGGGACTATAACCCGAAAGTCGGGGCCTGGATCCGGTTCAACCCCCTGGACGGCAAAGGGTGTAAGGATGAGAATGTTACAGACTTCCGCTATGCCCTTGTAGAATCCGACAGCATGGGGATTAATGAGCAGTATGAGGTTATAAAAAGGCTGGAGCTCCCGGTGGCGTGCCTGGTGCATTCCGGAAAAAAGAGCCTGCATGCGATTGTCCATATCGACGCCGGGAACCATGCGGAGTACCGGAAACGCGTGGATTTCCTCTATGATATCTGCAGGAAAAGCGGGCTCAGCATAGATAAACAGAACCGAAACCCGTCCAGGCTTTCACGGATGCCGGGCGTGCTGCGGGACGGGAGGAAACAGTTCCTGGCAGGCACGCATATAGGCCGGGAAAGCTTTAAAGACTGGAAGGAGTGGATTGAAAGCGTCCGCGACGATCTCCCTGACCCGGAAAGCCTGGAAGCGGTCTGGGACTGCCTTCCGGAGCTGTCCCCGCCCCTGATCGACGGGGTGCTGCGGCAGGGACATAAGATGCTCATAGCAGGGCCGTCTAAAGCCGGCAAATCCTTTGCCCTGATAGAATTATGCATCGCCATAGCCGAGGGGCGGAAATGGCTGTCCTGGCAATGTACAAAGGGGAAGGTGATGTACGTCAACCTGGAGCTTGACCGGGCAAGCTGCCTGCACCGCTTCAGGGACGTATACCAGGCGCAGGGGATGCGCCCGGAGAACCTGGGGAATATTGACATCTGGAACCTGCGCGGGAAGTCCAGGCCCATGGATAAGCTTGCGCCGATGCTGATACGCCGGGCGGCAAAAAAGAATTATATTGCCATTATTATTGACCCGATTTACAAAGTTATCACCGGGGATGAGAACAGCGCGGATCAGATGGCGAATTTCTGCAACCAGTTTGACCGTGTATGTACCGAGCTGGGAGTGGCGGTCATCTATTGCCATCACCACAGCAAAGGCAGCCAGGGAGGGAAAAAATCCATGGACCGGGCGTCGGGTTCCGGCGTATTTGCAAGGGATCCGGACGCAATGCTGGACATGATTGAGCTGGAGCTGTCTGAGGATGTCTTAAAGCAGGAGGAAAATAAAGCGGTCTGCGCCGCCTGCAGGCAGTACCTGGATGCGCATTTTAAGTGGGAAGACGACCTTTCCCAGGATGATTTATGCAGCAGCTACCAGATGCTTAACTACTGCGAGAACAGGCTGGGTACAGCCCAGTTTGACGCGTTACAGACAGCGCTGGGGGCGGCCAGGGAAAAAACGCGGGCCCTGACGGCATGGAGGATCGAAGGGACGCTGCGGGAATTCCCCAAATTTGGCGCGGTTAATATGTGGTTTGATTACCCGACGCACCGGGTAGACGACGCAGGCGTGCTGGGGGACATCCAGCCGGAGTCAGAACAGCCCTCCTGGAAAAAGAATTTTAAGAAAAAGAAGACGCCGGAGGAAGCTAAAAAGGAACGCATGGACAGCCTGGAGGAACAGTTTGAGTCGCTGAGGAGCTTTCACCAGGACGGGAAAGTGACGCTAAAAGAGCTGGCGGAAAGCATGGGGACAACAGAGAAAACCGTCCGGAACCGGATTAAAGAACACGGCGGGTTCTGGGTTGACGATGGGAATGTGGGGAAAAAGTAAAGGAAAAACTGGAAAGGAAACATTTCCCCCCGGAAGGAAAAACACGGTAATTTCCCCATTTCCCTCCAGAGGGAAAAACCCGGACAATACCGTAATTTTCCCTGGGAGGGAAAAACCCGGAAAACGCCGTGATTTTCCGAGGGAAGGAAACGCTATATATATTTTATATACTTTTTCCGTTTTCCCTGACGGTCAAAGGGGGAAAGAAAGAAGGCGTAAGCTCCCGCCTTCCTTCTTCCTTCCCCTGTCCTTTGACAAAATGATTTTTTCTCTTTGAGACAGTTTATCAATTTAGTGAGGTGAAGCAAATGAAAAAGTTGGATTACAGCTTCCTGGAATGTGCCAGGACGATGCCACCGCTCAGGCATTCCATTCCCGGGGAGGAATATGACATCAGCCGGAGCGAGGCGGCGGCATGGCTCGCGTCCCGGCCGGACGTTATCCAGAAGATATTTAACATGGCCCAGAACAACAAGGTGATCCGGTACGATCCCGGGACAGGGAAATGGCAGGGGGTGGACTACCGTGGCAATTGATTTCTTTATGCCAATGGAGCCGCCGACCGCCACCCATCAGGAAAAACAGGTCCATGTGCTCCGGGGAAAGCCTGTATTTTATGAGCCGCAGGAAGTAAAAACGGCGAGACAGAAACTCCGCGCCCACCTGGCAGGGCACACGCCTCCAGAGCCATATGAAGGGGCGGTAAGGCTGACAACCTGGTGGTGTTTCCCGGTAAAAGGCGGGCACAGGGACGGGGAATACAAAACGAGCCGGCCGGATACGGATAACCTGGTGAAGCTGTTAAAGATGTCATGACAGAGCTGCATTTCTGGAAAGACGATGCCCAGGTGGCCAGCGAGGTGGTTGAAAAATACTGGGCAGACATCCCCGGTATTTACGTGAAGGTACAGAGCTTATGACGGATCGGTACATACAGTCCGGGTTTGACGAGGTATACAATGGCTTTTGGAGGGAATACCGGAACCACATGCCGGAGGCGGATGATTCAGAGGGCTGGAGCAGGTGCCATGATCATTCGCTGGCATTGCAGGAAAAATATCCGTTTCTCAGCGAAGCGATAGTGAGGCTGGAAATTGAGCTTGATGAACGGATGAGGGCCAGGATGCGAAGAACGGAAAAACTGTGATGCAGCGTATCTGGATAAAGGGGAAGATTGGGGAAAGGAGGCCGGAGACGGATGACGGGGACAGAAACGAGGTATCTTGCCCAGCTTAAGAACCTTCTCGCTGAATGCCGTCACATGGCGGCGTATGGGGAGGAGATCTGGGCGCGGGATACAGAGGCGCTTGAATGGGCCATCGGGAAACTTGGCGGGGAGGAGGCCGGGGAGGAATGAAGACATTGCTGCAATACCCGGGAGGGAAAAAACGGCTTGCCTCCTGGATCGTGTCCCGGATGCCGGCGCATCACAGCTACCTGGAGCCGTATTTCGGCGGCGGGGCGGTGTTGTTTGCAAAGCCCGCGGTGCCCATTGAAACTGTGAATGACCTGGACGGGGATGTGGTGAATTTCTTCCGGGTGATCCGGGATGAGGGGAGCCGAAAAAAGCTTGTGGACTGGCTGCGGTATACACCCTATGCCCGGGAGGCGTATGAGGAGAGTTTTAAGCGGCCGCCGCGGGATGTGGTTGAGCGCGCCGGGTATTTTGCAGTCCGGTCCATGCAGAGCCACGGGTTCCGGCTGAACGAAGACTGCGGGTGGAAAAAGGACGTCCACGGCCGGGAAGCGGGATACGCAGTCCGGTACTGGAACTGTCTCCCGGAATCACTCGGGGAGATAGCCGGCCGCCTTAAGCAGGTGCAGATCGAAAACCGGCCGGCGCTGGGGCTGATAAAAGCATTTAACCACGAAAATGTGCTGATATACGCCGATCCGCCCTATGTACTCTCTACCCGCAGCCGGAAGCAGTACCGGTATGAGATGACGGATGAGGATCACAGGGAGCTGCTGGAGGAGCTGTGCCGCAGCCGGGCGAAGGTAATGCTGTCAGGCTATGACTGTGGGCTGTACAGGGAGTACCTGGGCGGGTGGCGGAAAGTACAGACGGCGGCGAGGACGCAGGGCAATGCAGAGAGGGTGGAAATGCTGTGGCTGAATTTTGAGCAGACGGATCAGCAGATGAGCCTGGGGCTCTGAGGAGGAGAGGATGAAACTAAATGAATTATATAACCTGCCTCTGAAGGAGGCGCTGGATAAAATGGATCTGGCGGAAATGAAGGTCCATACAGACGATGGGGGCGGCATAAAAGCCATAGAGCTTAAATATACATGCGGGAATCAAAAACAGGAACCGGAGCAGAAGCCGAAGAGAGTTTCTTACCGCTATTTTTGACGGGATGCGGGGCGGCGTAGGAAGGGAGAGAAAAGATGGGTAAATTTGACAATGTGAAACCGGGGGATACGGTTTATTGCATCGGTGAAGAGGAGGATTGCAGCGGTTTTTTATTCATGGCCGCATGTAACGGGTATGTGATTGTATGCCCCGAATATTCGGGTTTGGAAAACGATTTTGGCAGACAGCTTCAGGAGATGTGTGATGACAGCATGGAGGAGAGCGGCGTTAATGTGTACCTATTCCCGGAAGACAGGGTTTTTCTGAGCGCTGGTGAGACAGAGAAGAAGGCAGGACAGGGAGCGTAAGGGGGGGCCTGGATGGGATATGCCAAAGAAATTTGAAATAGTATCGCATGAGTATTAGCCAAACTGCATACTTGAGGCAATCAAAGCAAAAAGAATATGTTGGATTTTGTGAGGTCGGATGCGGCAACTGCATTTTTGCATATTTGGATAAGCTGGACTGTTAATAAAAAAAACTGCAGTATATACAGGAGTTGGAAGAATATGAGAGGGGCGGTGATTAAATGAGAAAGAAAATAAAACACATATTCTGGCAGCATTGGAATTGTCTGCCGTGGCTTTTGTGCGGCACATCTGTTTTGATAGACGGAGAAGTTGAAATGTATCAATATATCTTTGTCTTGTTTGCGTTATTGATGTTAATTTGGGTGAAACTTCCGTTTGATAAGGGTGATAATTTTCCTTACACAGAAAAAAAACTGAAGCCGCACTGGCAGACGGGAGAGAAACAGTTTGCGGAGAGGTGGAAAGAGGTAAGGGAGAATGAGATTGATTGATGCCGACGCGTTTATTGAATACCTCGGATTAGATGTAGAAGGCTCAAGAAAAAATAATCTTGGGGCAATTGTAACGCTTGAGGATTTTGACAGACAGCCTTCCGCCTATAATGTGGGTAGGGTTATGGAGCAATTGGAAGTAAATTCGATGTATGAGCAGGGAGAAGTTAATCCGCTTGTATTGCTGGATGATGCCATTGAAATCGTAAAATCCGGCGGCATTGGATGAAAGTAAGAGGTGTAATAAAGGAGGCGCCGGCCAGGTTTTCTCCCGGCCGGCATAGGTCTGAAAAAGTTTATGTAAAAGGATTGTCCCTGTTGAAGATTACTATACAGGGGAAATGTGATAAAAGATTGTCCGGGAGATAAACGATTTATGAAATGTCTTACGGATTTCTGAC
>JAETRI010000084.1 GCA_021770245.1 Lachnospiraceae bacterium | reverse complement strand
GCACAGGGAAGGATCCTGCCGGAAGCCATCTGCCGCTTTGGTGCTGCTTCTTAAGCCGATGGGATCGGCTTCCTTGCGAATGCGGCGTTGTCCGACGAGCAAAGCGAGGAGTTTAGTCGCATTCGCAAGGTCCGAAGCCGGGAGCAGCGGCTTTAGAAGCAGCCCAAAGGGGCGGCGGGCTTCCGGAGGGATCCTTCCCTGTGCGCCCCGGCGTCCGGGAGCCTGCGGGGTGGCTGAACTGCTACGTTTGACGTGATTTTATGGCAACTGCATATTGAATTTCCCGGCAAATGCGATTATACTGTACTAAAATCTTTCACTCCGCAGCAGCAAAAAGGAAATGAATACCCAATGGTTATTGAACATCAAAAATTAATTCTCCTCCGCTGGCTTCTGGTCTTTTGCGTCGTCCTGGCGCCGTTGTATTTCCTCCCACAGCTTCTGAATGACATGAAAATCGCCGGTATGCTCCGAAAAGACAGGCTTGAGGGCAGCCTCACGTTCACCTATACCGGGAACCGCACCGTCCGGTGCTATACGGAAAATCCGTCCGATCCGGAAGGGACAAGCTATGTCTTCTTTCCCTCTTATGCGGATATGGAGCAGATCGGCGTGGATACGGCGGCCTGCCGGGTGGATTTCGTGAAACAGGATACGATCATTACGGTAAAGTCTTCCGAGCATTCCGTATGCTGCTTTGAAACAGGGACCGCCTATGAAGCCCGTTTCTATAATTCCTTCGGAAGACAGATCGGGAAGAAGTCCATCGTGTTCTTAAAGTCAGGCGGCATGCCCACCATGTATATCACCACGAGAACCGGCAGCATGGAAAGCCTGAATGCCGACAAAAACTATAAGGAAAAGGCCTTCCTGGAATTCCTGGACGAGACGGGGAAAGTCCTTTATGCGGATGATCTGAAAACCATCTCGGGAAGAGGCAATCATACCTTTTCTTTTGAAAAAAAGTCCTATCAGATCAACCTGAAAAAGCCCGAAGATTTCCTCGGAATGGGAAAAGGGGATAAATGGATCCTTTTGTGCAACGTATACGATCCGGCCTATATCAGGAATAAGCTGACCTACGATCTGGCGCTGCAGGCCGGGATGCCGGGCAGTCCCCGGTCCGAATACGTGGATGTCTATTTTGACAACGCATATGCGGGCTTATATCAGCTGACAGAGAAAATCCAGATCGGGGAAAACCGTCTGGAAATCCCGGATCTGGAGGCGCAAAACCGGGAGCTGAACGGAAAAGTGCTGGATTACAACGAACGCTTTCTGTCAGCCGACGGACGTCAAAAGGGGACCGTCCTTTCCCGCATCCCGGAGGATATTACGGGAGGATACCTGATCGAGCATGATTACGGGGAAAAATATGACGAATCGGTCAGCGGATTCATAACGGATACGGAAGAACATTTTTCCCTGCAGAATCCGGCGCACGCTTCCCGGGAAGAGGTGGCCTATATCAGCGGCCTGATGCAGGAAATCGAGGCTGCCATCCGCTCGCCGGACGGCTGTCATCCGGTCACGGGGAAGCATTTTACCCAATACATAGACCTGGAATCCTGGGCCGACAAGTATATTGTGGAGGAATTCACCCGCAATAACGGCGGCGGGAGCACCAGCTCCTATTTCTATAAACCCACCGACTCCGTCAGTGAGAAGGTGTTCGGGGGGCCTGTCTGGAACTATGATAAGGCCTACGGACGGGTGGCCGGATATAACGAAAATCCGCGGGACCTGGGATTTATGACCCTGCATCTGGAATACACCAGCTGGTTTTATTATTTATATCGGCATGAGGAATTCGTGGAAGCGGTGAAGAGGGAATACCGGGAAAAATTTTCGGATTATCTTGCGTTGATGGCTGATCAGAAGGCGGATGAATATCTGGAACGGATCGAGGCCGCAGCCGTGCTGGATCGGGCCCGTTTCGCCCATGTCTATTCCGGTTACGGGGCTTCGGCCATGGATTACCGGGCCCAGGCAGGATATGTGAAGGAATTTATCCGGGAGAGGAAGGCTTTCCTGGATGAAATATGGCTGCAGGATGCGCCGGTCTATATGGTGCATTTCCAGGACGAGAACGGGGAAGGGAACCGTTGCCTGGGAGTAAAGGCCGGGGAATGTATCCAAAGGCTGCCGGAGGGCAGAATGGATGCGGCGGAATTCGGCGGCTGGGTCATCACGGATACCGGCCGGATGCTGACGACACAGACACCGGTCACACGGGAGATTACGGTAAGGGAGAAGAGGATTCCATCGAATGAAAACAACTAGCCGGACGCAGGGCGAGGCATACCGCCATGAATTCAAATATCTTTGCACCGAAGCGCAGCTCGCCATTTTGAAGGTCAGGCTGCGCGGCATGATGCCGCCGGACCGCCATGCCGGGGCGTCGGGAAGCTATCTGATCAGAAGCCTGTATTTTGACGACGTGGACGACATCTGTTATTATGAAAATGAGGACGGCTGCGACCCCAGGGAAAAATACCGGATCCGGATCTATAACAACAGCCGGGACCGCATCAGCCTGGAATGCAAGCGGAAGGAAAACGACAAGGTACATAAACAAAGCTGCCTTTTAAACGACGATCAGTTTTCCCTTCTCGCCTTCGGCAAGGGGAATGCCGACGAACGAGAGCTTCCTCCCCTGGCCAGACGGCTTCTGATCCTTTGCAAGACAAGGGGCATGAAACCGAAGGTCATCGTCTGTTACGAACGGACGCCCTATGTGTACAAAAACGGAAATGTAAGGGTAACCTTTGACCGGAATATCTGCTCCGGCCGATGCGTGGAACGTTTTTTTGATCCGGACATCCCCAGGCGGCAGATCCTGCCCGTCGGGCGGCAGCTGCTGGAAGTCAAATACGACGAATACCTGCCGGATCCCATTTATCATGCCCTGTCCCTTTCCAACATGCAGCGGATTCCCTTTTCCAAATATTATCTGTGCAGAAAATACCACATGTAAAAAGGAGAATACAAATGAGCTTCAGAGACATCTTCAGAAATTCTTTTTTGGAAGTATTCGCGGAAAATGAAGTTTCGGCCAGCCAGGTGGGTATCTGCCTGCTTTTAACCTGCGTGATCGCCCTGTATATTTTCGCGGTCTACCGGGTGATCACCAGGAAAACCTTTTACTCCAAAAACTTTAATATTTCCCTGGCGGCCCTGGCCATCATCACGGCCATTGTCATCCTGACGGTACAGTCCAACATCGTCCTTTCCCTGGGCATGGTGGGCGCCCTCTCCATCGTCCGTTTCCGGACGGCCATCAAGGATCCCATGGATCTGGTCTTCCTGTTCTGGTCCATCAGCGTGGGAATTGCCTGCGGGGCCGGGATGCTGGAAATCGCGGCCATCGGTTCCCTGATCCTCACGTTGGTCATCTTTGTGCTGGACCGCCTTCCTATGGCGAAAGCGGCCATGATACTCATCATCAACGCCAAATCGGACAGGGAACTGTCCGGAGCCATCATGGATCTGGTGAAACAATACGGCAGATACTATAAGGTAAAATCCAGAAATATCACGGACGGCAGGCTGGATCTGGTTATTGAGCTGTGGGTAAAGGAAGAAGAGGAGCTGGTAGAGAAGCTGGCTGCCCTGCCGGACGTATCCAGCGTCTCTTTAATGAATCACGATGGGGAAGTGACCTTCTGATCCGGCGCTTGGGGGCTGCGCTTTCCCGTCCCGAACCAGGCAGAGGCATGCCGTTCCCGCCTGGATCCCGGGGAACGCCTGACGACAGGGACGGTCATCGTCTTAAGCTGACCGCCTCGGATCCGCCACAGGGGATCAGTAGGTGGCCTCCCCGTCATGGGACAGAAGCGATACGGAACTGATGTGCTCCAGACGGCCCACCTCTTTGATCAGCTCGCTTTCCTGTTTGGTGCGCAGTTCAATGATCATATTCATCCGGTCTCCCGTCATATTTCTGGATTTGACTTTACAATATCTGCAGTAGCGTTTTACCACACCCACCACCTGCTCCTCCATGTCGTTATCCTCTGCGTTGACCACGAGGAGCATGGGCACCGTAACCGCCGGGAACCGATCCAGAACCAGGATGCCCACGGTGATCAGGAGGGACAATACCACGGCAATCTCCGCCAGGCCCGCCCCGCAGATGATCCCCACGCCGATGGACCAGAAAAGGAATACCAGATCCATGGGATCCTTGATAGCCGTCCGGAAGCGGACGATGGAAAGGGCGCCCACCATACCCAGGGAAATCACGATGCTGAACTGGATCGCCAGAATGATGCCTGCCGTGATCAGGCACAGCATGGCAAGGGAAATATTAAAATTCTTGGAATAAAAGGTTCGCCTGGTGACCACCCGGTATACCAGGAAAATATAGAGAGCCAGGCAGGAAGTGATGAGAAACACCGTTAAAATTTCCCAAAATCCCATTTCCATCCCGGAGAAACCCTCTAAAAACGATTTTCTGAAAATATCCTGAAATCCCATAATCTCCCTCTTTTCCTTCTAATTTCCACAAATCAGGATAAGGAAACTTGCGTTTCCTGAAAACATTCGTTTCCTGGAAACTCCCGTTTCCTAATAAATTCTTGTTTCCTAAGAAACTCTCGCTTTCCAAGAAGCTCTCGTCTCCTTATCCCACCTACTGCGTCTTCCGGGCCTTTTCAGCCAAAAAGGCCGTCCGCTCCGGGCAAAGCTCCCAGGGCATACCGCCTGCACAGGGCATATTTGGAAAAGGCGGTCTGCGTCAGATGCTCCATCTGAAGTGTCCTGTAGATATGATCCGGCAGGAACTCGTCGAATTTCACCTCCAGCAGATGCCATCCCGCGGGCATGACGGGCCTTGTGTGCAGCCGGTCCCGCCAGAAATCCTCCAGGCCTGACGCGGAGCGGATGTTTTTATCGAAGGTGATCCTGACATTCCCCTCTTCGCATACATAGGGAAACCGGTCGTACTCCACAATGACTTTCGGCTGCATCAGGCAGAGCGCGCCCTTTAAAAACAGCCGCCCTGCCACACGGTCCCCGCTCTGCGCCGCCTGATACCAGTTTCCTTCGATCATCCCGTCGGCTTCTTCTTTTGTCACGCGGCAGGATTCCTTCCGGATCTTACTTCCGGCCTTCTGCTTGATTTCCAGGCGAACCAGGTTCACATCCCGGTTGTAATACCGCAGTCGGTATTTCTCCCGCAGGTTCACGCCGTCTTCCTTTTCCCGGAGCGCAGTATCATAATAGTCGTCGAAATACAGGCTCCGGATCGTATAGAACCCTCCGCCGTCCGCATGGGAATCCGGTTTCAGGATTTTTTTCAGCCGTTCCTCCATCTGCGCAAGCTGGAGATCCGAACAGACGTATTTTAATTCATAACGGTATCTGCCGCCCTGGGCCTGCATCATATCCGGCTCCCCTCTGCCCGCTTTGACGGGCGTTTCAATCGGGAATGATACCCTGTTCATTTCCTCCCCGCATGAGTGCCGGTCGAACGCACGCCATGCGCGTTTCTTTGGCTGTCGAGCCACAGCAGGACAACCAGAAACAGAAGCGCCATCCCCGCCAGTATGGCGCCATGGTTCTGCGCAGCCATACTCATCAGCCCCGTTGGAGCCGAAGGAGCTTCTTCTTCTTCCTCTTCCTGCACCTCCTGGCTCTCCACGGTCTCCAATTCCGGAAGGCCTGCGGCGCGCTGCTTCATGCTTCTTTCGGTTTCCTCTCTCCCGCCGGTAAAACATCCCTGGAGAAAATCCGTCCTTTCCCGAAGATAGTCCTTCAGATAATCCACGTTCTCTTCCAGAGAAGCGTCCGGCATAAACACGCTTCTCGGCCCGGGCCAGCGCGCCTGATCCATCCGTATGGATGGTTCCAGGAGGGCCATCCATCCGTCGATTTCCTCCGCTGCCCCGCAGAGGGCGGGATAAAGACGGTTTTGCCATGTCAGATATACCTGCCTGCGGAATTCCTCGTTTCCGCACAGTCTGGCATACCACCTGCTCATCTGATTGGTGGATGGATTCAGATCGTTCGCAAAGAGGATATCCCGTCTCTCATACCCTCCGCGTCCCATCGTGTTGTCCAGGTCCCAGACGGGCCCGCTGTGCATCAGATCTTTTTCGCCTTCCTCCATATACAGATAACAGCTCGTCACTCCCATGTCCAGATCCATAAGCACTTCTTCCATCAGGTACATGGCCGCAAAGGATTCCTGATCCAGATAGGAAAAGATCCCCTTTTCATCCTCCGCATTCCAATAATCCGCTGCATACAGTGCCTCCTGCATCCGCGAAAACCAACCCTGCAGAAATGCCGCTCCTTCCTCCGTCACCTTCCCGGGATGATGAACCACCACCGGCTGAGCGTTATCGAGATATAGGACGGAATCCTCCAGGACGGCCCGTTCCGGATAATCCAGCTCCAGCAGATAACCGTTCCCGATCTCCATGCGGCCCGTTCCGGCCTCCACCCTTTCGGTCAGCTGATAAAGGCCGTAATATATGCCGTCGATATACAGATCGGCAAACCGGCTGTCCGGAGTAAAGGAAAGCCCCGCTGCCCGGGCCAGATCATATCCCACCGCATTCCTGACATAGGCGCCGTCATAATAATTGGCGGAGAGCACCCACTTTTTCGCCGCGTCCATACCGAGCAGGCCCGCCCTGCTTTCCAATTCCAACAGATAGGACTTCTTCGCAGCATCCCAGGAAGTGTTTCCCCTCCCCTTCAGCCTGTCGAATTTTCCCGCATATAATTCCGTCCCTTCTTCCGACAGGACCCGCATATATCCGGCTTCGCTGTTTTCCTGATCCGCATGCACAAGGTCCATAGAACCGCTCCGCGTGGCCAGGTGGATCGTCGGCAGGCTGCGGCTCTGATAAACCGTCAGCTTTCCTTCCTCCAACAGCCGGCTTTCCGAATCGTACAGAGCGACGGAATATACCCGGCCCGCCTCCGTACCGATCAGACGGCCGCCGTCCCTTACCCACTCGCCCTCCAGCAGCAGCCTCCGGTCCGCTCCCATCTTCCATCGGACCCCGGAGGACGCCGCGTAGGAGGGGAGGAAAAGGGAATAGGCGTTTTCTTCCTCTTCCTTTGAGGAAAGTCTCCACAGAGTAAGGGACTCTCCCTTTTCCGTCTCCACCCGCAGGGACGCCAGGCCGGCCATATCGGTTATATTCTCCTCTTCTTCCAGCTTCGGCAGCCACCAGAGGGCGGCCAGCAGCAACAGGATGCTGGATGCCAGAATGATTCGGTAATTTCGTCGCATAATCCCTCTCATCCTGCCCTCATGGGCAGTCACACGGAAGACCTTTCACCGAAATCCGGCAACAGATGCCGGTCCGGGACGCGTCGGAACATTCCTTTAGAAAGTATCTTTCCCGCGGTTTTCAAACATAGTCTAGTTTATCATAAAAAAAATCGGGTTACAAGAAAATTTCCGGGCGGGTACGGGGATTGGCGGGTACGGGGATGAATACAAAAACGTCCGTCGGCCTCCCGGCCCTCCGTCTGCCGCCCGGCGACCGTTTCCGTGTCTGTCACATCCCCGGGATTTTTTATCGACATTCGGGCATGATTCGATTATAATCGAAAAAGAGAGGCTAAAACGGCCTGGCCGGGCGGAGGAAAGAATATGCTGTCCAGGGCAAACGCATGAACGGCCCTGCGGGCAGGGCAGGGGTGGCGCAGGGGCCGCAGGGCCGTTCATGCGTTTGGCCATATATGCTGTCGGAGGATGCGAATGCGGCCTTTGCCCGTCAAAAGGAGCATCCGGGAGGGGAAGGTTATGGAGGCTTTGTTTGAGAAAATCCGTTATCAGTTGGGGCTCGGGGCGTTTTTATCTCCGCCGGTTCCCGTGTCCGGCGGGCTGCTGCATCGGATGTATGATCTGCATACCTCCGGGGGCCGTTACGCCCTCAAGCTGCTCAATCCCGCCATTATGGCCGGAAAGGCGGCGAGGGAAAATTATGCCGGGGCGGAGGAGCTGGAACGCAGACTGGAGGAAAAATCCGTCCCGGTTCTCGGCGCCATTGCCTTTGGGGGAGAAAAGATGCAGGAAACCGACGGCCAGTTTTATTATCTGTTTCCCTGGTACAAGGGAAGAGCTCTGAAGCCCGAGGAGATCTCGGAAAGCCACTGCCGTACGGTAGGCAGGCTTCTGGCGGCCATTCATGCCGCCGGGTATGAGGACGGGCCGAATCGTTCCTCCATCCGGGGAAGGGAAACGGCTTCTTCTCCCGGGCATCAGGATCAATCGGACCGTTCCTGTGCCTGTGATCAGCAGGCGGTAAAACAGGAAGAGCCCTCTTCCCCTGCACAGAATATTTCTATTCCGTGGGATACCTATATCGAAAGGCTGGAAGGAGTTCATAGGGATCTTTCTCTGCTTCTGGCGCACAATCGGGCGCTTCTGTACGAAAGCCAGGCAAAAGGGAACCAGGCCATCGGGAAATTCTCTTCCCTGCGGACGATCTGCCACAATGACCTGGATTATAAGAACATTTTATGGAACGGCAGCAGCTGCCGCATCATCGACCTGGAGTGTCTTTCCCGGAGCAGCCCCTTTGCCGAGCTGTTTGAAACCGCGCTGTACTGGTCCGGTTATGAACAGGACTGCATCGATCCTCGTCTGATGGAGGATTTCCTATCCGCCTACCGGCAGGAAGGCGGGCTGCTCCCCGAAGACTGGGAGGTCTATTATGACGGCTGCTGCGGAAGGCTGGAATGGCTGCAATACAATATCCAACGGGTTTTGGACGAAAACATCGATTCCAGGGAGCGGGAAATCGGCCTGCAGGAAATTCCCAAAACCGTCGCCCACATCGTCTGCCATGATCAGTCCAGAGATGCCATCCTGCGCTGCCTGGAGCCCTTTACCTGCCTTCCAGAGCCGACGCGATATCGTTGATCATATCCCTTACCGCCTGCCTGGAAGCGTCCGCGTAGCATTCGGGGCCGAACCGGGCATATTTTTCCTGCTGCCAGGCGGCGATGATCCCCCTGGAGGAATTCACGATGGCCCCCAGGCCGTCCTCATTGAAGAAGGGCAGAAGATCCCTGCCCGTCCCTCCCTGTGCGCCGTAACCGGGCACAAGAATACAGGCTCTGGGCATGATCCGCCGCAGGACGGCGCCCATCTCCGGGTAGGTGGCCCCCACAACGGCGCCCACATAGCTATAGGCGCTCCCCATGGCTTCCTCCCCCCACTGGGCCACTTTTTCTCCCACCCATTCATACAGGGGCCTTCCGTCGGCCAGCCGGTCCTGGAACTCTCCGCTGCTGGGATTGGAGGTCTTCACCAGCACGAAAATTCCTTTTTTCTCCTTTTTACATACCTCAATGAAGGGCTTCACGCCGTCGGAGCCCAGATAGGGGTTCACCGTGGCAAAATCCTCTCCGAACCCGGAAAAGCTGCTGCCGCCCACCCGGACCCGGCCCAGATGCCCCACCGCATAGGCCTCGGAGGTGGAACCGATATCCCCCCGCTTGATATCGCCGATCACCACCAGCCCCTTTTCCTTACAGTAGTCCACCGTCCTGCAATAGGCTTTGAGGCCCTCTATTCCGAACTGCTCATACATGGCGATCTGAGGCTTCACGGCGGGGATCAGATCGCAGACCGCATCCACGATGCCCTTGTTATACTGCCAGATTGCCTCTCCGGCTCCCTCCAGCGTCTCACCGTATTCCCCGAAAGCCTTCTCCTGAATCTGTCCCGGGATATATTTCAGCATGGGATCCAGCCCCACCACCACAGGCGCGCCGGTCTTTTTGATTTTCTCCATCAGTTTATCGATCATTGCCTTGGCCCCTTTCTTTTGCAGACGTTCTGCTCCTGCCTTTTTCGTGCAAACTTCTTATCTGCTGTGCTCTATTCTAGCATACTCCCAGAAGTACCGCAACATTTGTATACAATCGAATCACGGCAAACGCATGAATGACCCAGCGGCCTCTGCGGCACCCGTCCGGATTTTTCTATACACTTATCCCCAAAGCAATTTCTCCTGATCTTACCTGCCTTCTGTTTTATCCCTGTTCATGCGTACGGTTTACACAGATGCTCTCTCTGCCCCGCCATTACCTTCGTTTTCGCCATAGTCCTATACTCACGGAACAATCGTCGTAGGCGAAACTTCGCCAAAGACAATCATCGCGTCGTACAAATCACCGGGTACGGCCTGTATGGTATAAAATGCCTTCATAGTCGTCACCACCGTCACATTTAATGAAGTCATCCCCTGCTTTTCTGACAATATGCGATTCCAGCCGTTATCCGTAGCTGCCGTCCCGAAATCAATATAGTAAAAATTCTGTTCCGTATTTGCAGCCGGTGCAGTCAAAGCATTCCGGTTTTTCACCATCAATTTCTCAAACCCGTCATCCGTCTGGGAATTGAAAGAAGTTACTTCTGCGTCCGTTCCTATGGCAAAGTAGCCGTTCCCCAGCCTCTGTGTCAACAGCTTGCCGAGACAGTCATAGCTTGTAGAATTAACCTTCCCAATATGTCCGTTATGCCCATTGATGAAAATGACGTTTCCCAGCATTTCCACAATGCTATCCTCCATGCTGTCCACTTCCTGAATCAACTCATCCGCAACAGGCATTCCCTGTTCAAATGCCTCTGCACTGATATCATACATCTCATCGTCATTCAGGAAAGCTAACGCCTCCCTGTACTTTGCACTGCAGCCCGGTGAAACCTGTTCCAGTACACGAAATACATACTCCTTGCTGCTGTCAGCCCTCTGCATATCCATGCCATAAAAATGCAGATCTGCACCCTCCCCGGCAGTTTCATTGTAAGCGCGCATCCACTCAATCAGCGCCTCCATCTCCTCCGTGCGGTAGATACGAAACCCAATCCAGGCAGCGGCTTCCTTCGCAGTACCTTCCCCGCCATGAATAAAGTCATCGGCCTTCAAAGCACCCCCAAAATCGCCTTCTATAACAAAAGTCCGGCATCCATTATTCTCAACGAGTGCCTGAAACACTTCCGCCTTCATTTCCTGGTACTCTTTCACGCCGTGGCTGGCTTCGCCCAGCCCCACCACCAGCACATCTTCCGGAACGGTAATCGCGCCTATATCAGTTTGTACCAACGCCATGTCAACATCAACCGTAGCTTTTCCACACCCTGTCATGACAGCTATGAAGCAGCTCACAATCGCTATACTGTAACTAATTTTCTTCTTCATTTTGTCTTCACCGCCTCTCATAAATTTATTTACCGCAGGATAGTATATCAGAGAAAACAACAATTCTTTCAAAACAGTCATAAAATATCCAAATTCGTAAATAAGTGCGTTCTTCTTCTTACAGGACACGCATTTATTCGTCATTTTCGCAAGGCGGTGATTGATACAAAGAATGATATAAAGTATAATTAGGGAAGTAAAAATCAAAAAGGAATCTTATAGAAATGTTGTTATCCGTTTTTCAGTTTTCCCTTGGTATTCGCAACATGTGGCCAAAACGCATGAGCCTCCAAGCATTTATCTTTCTTTATATCCTGATGTTGCTTGCCGTAATGCCTGTAACGCTTCTGTCCTGTATACCGTATGGTCTGTTCAGTATTCCGGTAGCAATTTGTATTTATGGATTGACTGCCTGTCGGGATACCGCTGCCCAGAATGTCTGTATGGGCATAATTGGTTTTGTACTTACTATTGTGACAGATAATCTGCTGATAAATTTCCAGCGGATGTTAGTCCCCACATCTTTCATAAATCAGCAGTATGTTTCTATCTGTGCCGATCTGATTTACGTTTTGCTGTTTTATTTAATAACATTGTTTTGCGGCAGGCTGCTTAAAAAACTATTATAGCAAATATTAAGTTATTGATAGTTTAAATAGATTCCGCTTCATCAGGATCAATTTCGTCCATTTTATATGTCCAATGATAGACAATCGGGTCAGCATTGATCTCATCGAAGT
>JAETRI010000083.1 GCA_021770245.1 Lachnospiraceae bacterium | reverse complement strand
GAGAATGCGACGGACGAGGCGACGAAGAGGGTGCACGGTTACACGGAGCGGATCAAGATACGACCGGAGGTGAGACGAAGCTATATGCTGTGGGAAGAGTATGTGGAGGAATGGAAGGAAGAGGGAAGAGAAGAAGGAAGAGAAAAAGGAAGAGAAGAGGGGTTCCGCCAGGCCATACAGGATTTGCTGGAAAGGCACGGAAACATTCCTGGGCGGGTGATAAAGCGCCTGCAGGAGGAGAATGATTTCCAGATCCTGAGAGGCTGGCTGAAGCTGGCGGCCTCTGTGGAAAGCATGGAGGATTTTGAGTCGGAGATCACGACAAACGCATGATGTTAAAAGAAGGAGACAGTCCGGTAAAAATCCAGTGTCTTGAAAGAGCCTGAATTTTTATCGGACTGTCTTATCTTTTTTATATATCAGGGGCATAAATCGTTATTTTCCGACAACCCCTTTTTGTCGAGGGAGGGCCGGCACCGTTTCGGGTGCCGGCAAGTTATGAAAAAGAAATCTATGAAAAAACTCTTGTTTGCTTGCTATGGTTATAAGATACCATTCAAGTATGTAAGAATCATGATGGATTTTTGAAGAAATTGTGAAGCTTTTGCGGCTAAAAAATGAATCCTCCGTTTTGCCTTCCGGGTTTGACGGAGCGGACACGGGGATGGTTTCCGATAGGATGCCATCCCCGTGTCTGCGGGTGCGCCCGCTTCCTGGCACGTGGAGCCTTGATGGCCGTCTGTTACGGGTTTAGAAAATCTTAAGGAAATTTTAAAGGAACTCCATGGACTTTTCTCGGATTTCTATAGTATGATTACTCAAGTATAATAAGCCTGACGGCTTATTTTTCAATCGCCGTTTGTGCCGCCGGCGGCTCAAATGGGATCGCAGATAGGAGATCGCATTTGCGGTTTCTCATCGCGCGGCCGCGCAGGACGCGGCAGGGCAGGACAAACGCATGAATGGCCTTGCGGCAGGGATGATGCGCTTGACAAGTATAATATATTATTGTATTATTGTAGCGATACAGATGGACGGATCGATGGGCCGAGGTCAGAACAGACCTTTCCGGCAGCCGGTGCAGCCGCACGGGCAGGAGCCCTTCGCCGCAGGGAAAGAGGATTAGGTTATGAGCGCTTTGGTGGAAGTACGGGATATGTGCAAGGTCTACAATCCGGGGGAAAACGAGGTACGGGCCCTGGATCACGTGAATGTTTCCATTGAGGAGAACGAATTTGTGGCGATCATAGGGCATTCCGGCTCCGGGAAATCTACCCTGATGAATATGCTGGGCTGTCTGGATGTGCCCACCAGCGGCACCTACCTGCTGCACGACCAGGACGTGTCCAGGATGAGCGACAATGAGCTTTCCGATATCAGGAACCGGGAGATCGGCTTCATCTTTCAGGGCTTCAATCTGATCCAGAATTTAACGGCCCTGGAGAATGTGGAACTGCCGCTGATCTACCGGGGCGTGGGGAGGCGGGAGCGCATGGAACTGTCCCGGAAGGCGCTGATGAAGGTGGGCCTGGCGGAGAGGATGGATCACAAGCCTTCGGAGATGTCGGGAGGTCAGCAGCAGCGTGTGGCCATCGCAAGGGCAATCGCCCAGGCGCCGCCGGTGATTCTGGCCGACGAGCCCACCGGCAATTTGGATTCCAATTCCACCACCGAAATCATGGGGATTTTAAAAGGGCTGCATAAGGAAGGCAGGACGGTGATCATCATCACCCATGACAATGAGATTGCCGCCCAGGCGAGGCGGGTGATCCGGATCAAGGACGGACATGTGGAGGCGGACTACGTACAGGACGTGGAATAGGCCTTACGGCTTGGAAATAGACGGAAAACAGCAGGCCCGTATCCACGGGCCGGAAAGGCAGGAAAAGGCAGCATGGATGAGCAGGTAAAGAGCTCCGGGGAAAAGACGGTTTTTCAGGAGACGGACAAAGAGAGGAAAAAACGCGAAAAGGCGGAAGCGAAGGAGAAGCGGGCCCAGGAAAAACGGGAGGCGAAGATGGCCGGGGGCAGCGCAAAAAAGGGGAAAAAGAAGAAACGGATCGCCGTCGTGGCAGCGCTGCTTCTTGTGGCCGTGTTCATCGGCTACTCCGTGGTTTCCAGTTCTCTGGCCAAGAATGCGCCCATGCAGGTCATGTGTATGGAAGCAACGGAGGGCGACGTGGAGGAAACCCTTTCCACCAGCGGGACGGTGAGCAGTGAGGAGAGCAAGACCTACTACGCGCCTGTGGGAGCCGCTATTGCGGAAATGGACATTTCCCTGGGCGACGAAGTGGCGGAGGGACAGCAGCTGGTGGTGTTCGATACCTCCGACCTGGAAAGCAAGAAGAGGAAGGCGGAACTGGATGCCTCCGCGACGGCGAACGGCTACAGGAGCACCCAGTATCAGAGCAATAAGAACCAGTCCGAATATAACGAGGCTACGGTCGGGCTGGAGGAACTGAAAAACATGGCGGAGCTGCAGGAGCAGTATGTACAGGGCTTGACCTACCAGATGGAGGACGAACGGCAGAAGGAGAAGGAGCAGCTGCAGCAGTGGTACGGAAAGCTCTCCCAGGAGCTGGAAATACAGAACAATAAACTGGCGGACGCACGGGGAGAGGAAAGGCAGGGGGAAATCCAGGATGTCATCCGCAACCTCAACCAGCAGATCCGCGACGTGAGCGACCAGATCAGCGACCTTAGCATGTCGGAAGGCCTGAAGGAAAAACAGCGGCTCATCGATGCGGAGAAGAAGAAGCTGGAGGACATGCAGGAAGAAATCAGCAGGCGTGAGGGGGAGGAATCCTCCTCTGAAGCAGGTATCACAGACCCTTATGCGAAGCAGCAGCAGGCCGATAACGTACAGAGCGCCCAGCTCACGGCCGGAGAAGCCCGGACGGAGCTGGAGACGGCCCAGGAGGGCGTCAAAGCGGAATTCTCGGGGATTGTAACCAAACTCGGCGCCACTGCCAACGGATCGGGCTCGGTTCTGGAAGGGGCGGTCGTGTCGGAAGGGACGGAGCTCTTTACCATCGAGAGCAATCAGTCGGTCAAGGTAGACATCGACGTGACCAAATATGACCTGGCCAAAATAGCGGTGGGACAGAAGGCCGATCTGGAAATCGCCGGTGTGGTTTATGAGGGCGAGGTATCCAAAATCAACAGGGTGGCACAGCAGAACAGCCAGGGAACGCCTGTGGTCCGTGCCGAAATACATATTTTAAAACCGGATTCCAATATTTATCTGGGCGTGGAAGCCAAGGTGACGATCCATACGGCTTCTGCCCAAAACGTCATTACCCTTCCGGTGGAAATCGTGAACGCGGATAAGCAGGGAGATTTCTGCTATGTGGTGGAAAACGGCGTGGTGGCCATGAGGAGGCTGGTGACAGGCATTTCCTCTGACAGCATGATCGAGGTGAAGGAAGGATTAAAGGCGGGCGATCAGGTGGTGTATGACACCTCGGGCATGATTATGGAAGGAATGGCCGTGACGGCGGTTCCCATGGACGGCGGCGCTGCCGGAGAGGGTACCGATCCCGGCATGCAGGAGGATACCGGGGCCGGAGAAGAGGCCGGGACGCAGGAGGATACCGCAGCCGGAGAAGAGGCCGGGACGCAGGACGGTGAAGGAGAAGAGGACACCGGGACGACGGCCGGAGAAGCTTCCGAGTAAGAGGAGGAGCGGATAAGTGACACAGGCTTGGGAATATATTAAGATTGCCCTGATGAACATCAGGAGCAACAAAGGCCGGTCCGTCCTGACGATGCTGGGGATCATCATCGGCATTACCTCCGTTATCATGATCATTTCCATCGGTGACGGGGTAAAGGGACAGGTCAGCGACGAACTGGATGCCATGGCGGGAGGGCTGATCGGGATCTCCGCGAATAATGAGCACAGCGACGAAGAGATTTATTTTACGGAAGACGACCTGGAGGCGATCCGGGAAAAGGTGCCCGGCGTCAAGGGTGTGACCGATGTATGGACCTTCTACGGGGGCGTAATCGGGAAAAAAGGAGAATTTACGGCATATCTGTCCGGCGGGTCCCAGGATATGGAATATTATCAGAGCGAACCGATCGTGGCGGGAAGATATTTTACAGCAAGCGATTATTATTCGGGCAACAGGGTATGCGTGGTCACGGAGCAGGCGGCGAAGAAACTGTTCGGAACCACCGATGTGATCGGGCTGTCCATCGAGGTTACCATGTGGGGGACGGCTCAGGACCTGAAGATCGTGGGCATCCGGAAGGACAGCACCGCGTCCATGTTCAGCATGTACGGCGACATGATCAACATCGAAGCCCCGCTGAACATGCTCAGTTCGGCCTATGGCGTATACCTGGGCGAACTCACCTCCTTTTACGTCATTTCGGAGTCTGCGGCCCAGTCCGTCTCCGTGGCCCAGGGCGTGGTGAACCTGATGGAAGCCCGGCATAATGTCCGGGGCCAGGGGGTGATCATGGTACAGAGCATGCAGGATCAGATCTCCGAGATTAATTCGGTTCTGGGCATGATCTCCATGTTCGTGGTGGTGGTGGCGGCCATCTCCCTCCTGGTGGGAGGAATTGGCGTTATGAACATCATGCTGGTATCCGTGACGGAACGGACCCGGGAAATCGGGATCCGCAAATCCCTGGGCGCCAGGACAGGTTCCATCCTGCTGCAGTTCCTGTCGGAATCCGCCATTATCACTCTGATGGGCGGGATCATAGGCATCATCCTGGGTGTGGCAGGAGCCGGCGTGGTGGGGGGAATGATCGGTTTTACGGCCAGGATACAGGTAGGGACGGTGCTGATCGCCTCTGTTTTCTCCGCCGGAGTGGGGATTTTCTTCGGTATCTATCCGGCCAGGAAGGCGGCGAAGCTCAGCCCGATCGAAGCGCTGCGGCACGAATAGGCGGGAAGGCTTTCGCATATGCGGCTGCGGAGGCTTTACATTCCCGGCGGGGCCATGGCCTTCGGACGGCACATTGTTTCGGCATGCCTGCATCGTCTTTTATGAAAAGAGAACGAAGATCAGGGGCTGTTGCAAAACGGCAGGCTCCCATCGGCGTGGTATCCGGGGATACCGCTGCCGGATTGCGGACCTGCGGTGGATTGCGGCGGCCCCTTTTGCGGCCTGTCCCGGGACGAACGCATAAACGCCCCTGTATCCTCTGCGCCGCCCCGCAGGCTCCCGGACGCCGGGGCGGCGCAGAGGCCGCAGGGGCGTTTATGCGTTTGTCCTGGCCCGGTCCAACGACCGATTGTCAATTGATCCTGCATGTGATACAATGAAGAACAGCAGCGGCGGCGCAGGCGTCTATGCGGGACGTACAGCCGGATTCCCTGCGCCGGACGGGTATGCGGACGGAAAGCGGCCGGCTTTCGACAGACGGGAGAACGAAGATGGAAATGGAATTTGACGTAAAAATTGATGCGGGGATCCTTTACGATTATATGCTGCACCATACCTATACCGGTTTTGCGGGGATCCTGGGTACTGCGGTGGGCGCCCTGATGATCCTGGGTTTTGTCCTGGGCGGACATGTCCTTTATCTGATTGCCGGGGCGATTATCCTGGTCTATCAGCCCGGAAGCCTTTATTTGAAATCGAAGCAGCAGGCGCTGGCCAATCCGGCTTTCAGGCAGCCCCTGCACTATAAGCTGAGCGATGAGGGCGTGGAGGTATCCCAGGGGGAGGCGCATGAATTCCAGAAATGGGAGGACATGGTGAAGGCGGTGTCCACGGGCCGGAGCATCGTTCTCTATACCGGCCGCGTCAACGCCAGTATTTTCCCGCGCAGGGAGCTGGGGGACCGGCTCCCCGGGGTGGTGGAGATGATTTCCACCCATATGCCTGCGAAGAAGGTGAATATCAGGATGTGAGGGGAAGCGGGCGGATGATCGGGAAAGAAGGGACGGATCGGGTGATGGAAATAGAGAGTTTTTCGGCGGAGGACACCTTTGCGCTGGGAGAACGGATCGGCAAACAGGCCAAGCCGGGGCAGGTCTATACGCTGATCGGGGATCTGGGCGTGGGGAAAACGGTGTTTACCCAGGGCGTGGCGCATGGCCTGGGGATTACGGAGCCGGTGAACAGCCCTACTTTTACCATTGTGCAGGTCTACGAAGGCGGGCGGATGCCTTTTTACCATTTCGATGTATACCGGATCGGAGACGTGTCGGAGATGGACGAGATCGGCTATGAGGACTGTTTTGAGGGAGAGGGGCTGTGCCTGGTGGAATGGGCCGACCTGGTGGAAGAGATCCTCCCGCCGGATCACATCCGGGTGCGGATCGAGAAGGATTTGGAGAAGGGATTTGATTATCGCAGGATTACCGTGACGCAGATGGGAGCCAAGCTGGTACGCGCGCCAGAGCGCGCAGATGGGAGCAGTTATGAAAATACTCGCAATTGACAGCTCCGGCCTGGTGGCCGGCGTGGCGGTACTTCAGGACGATGTGCTGGTGGCGGAATATACCACCAATTATAAGAAAACCCATTCTCAGACGCTTCTTCCCATGCTGGATGAGGTGAAACGCATGATCGAACTGGATCTGTCCACGGTGGATGTTATTGCGGTGGCGGCCGGGCCGGGTTCCTTTACCGGGCTGCGGATCGGGTCGGCCACGGCAAAGGGGCTGGGGCTGGCTCTGGACAAACCGCTGGTCGGCGTGCCCACGGTAGACGCTTTGGCCATGAACCTGTACGGGACGGACGGCCTGGTCTGTCCGCTGATGGACGCCAGGCGCAGCCAGGTTTATACGGGGATCTATACCTTTGAACCGGTTTCGGCTCAGGCAGGGGGGAGCCCGTTGGAGGAATGCTTCCGACTGAACGTCCGTAAGCCTCAATGCGCTTTGCCGATAGAGGCGATAGCGGAGGAATTAAACGCGGTTCCGGGAAAACAGAGGGTGATCTTCCTGGGAGACGGAGTTCCGGTGTTTGCCGGGCGGCTTGCCAAGCTGATGGAACGCCCTTATAGCTTCGCTCCCGCTACCTGCAACCGGCAGCGGGCGGCGTCGGTCGCGCTGCTGGCCCGGGAATATGCGGCAATGGGGAAAACGGAGCCGGCCGGGGATCATGTCCCGGAATATCTGCGTCCTTCCCAGGCGGAAAGGGAGAGGGAGGAAAAGGGATGCTGATCCGCACGATGGGGGAATGTGACCTGGGGCAGGCGGCCCTGCTGGAGCAAGCCTGCTTCGGGAAGGCGGCCTGGTCCGCCGATTCGCTGGCTGCGGCGCTGCGGGATCCCAACGCTCTGTATCTGGCCGCTGAGGAGAGCGGAGAGCTGCTCGGATACTGCGGGGTCTGGCAGTCCTTTGAGGACGGGGAGGTCATGAATGTGGCGGTGCGAAGAGACCGCCGCCGGGAGGGCTGTGCCCGCAGGCTATTGGAGGAACTATTCGTGCGGGCCGGAGAACGGGGAGTACAAAGATTCACCCTGGAGGTCCGGGAAGGGAACCTGCCTGCCATCCGGCTCTATGAATCCCTGGGGTTTGTAACGGAAGGGATTCGGAAGAATTTTTATGACAATCCCCGGGAAAATGCCTTGATCATGTGGAGGGGCGCTCCGTCCGCCCCGCAGATGGAATCCTCAGGAGGGAAAGGAGGACGATGATGGGGAATTTCCGTCCTCCCGCAGTATGGAAGGCCGCCTGATTGTTTTCATGCCGAAGCGGGTGGAAAAGGAAGGAAAAGCATGGAATGATTCCCGCTTTTTTTCGACGAAAAAATCCGATATAATGAAAATTGTGTCAAGATAGCGTGAAATCTTCGATTTCACGATCCTGATTTGTCTGCCCGCCGAGGCGGGCAGATGGGAGTTAGTGTGAAATAACAAAGAAAGGCGGATCTTACATGCGCATTTATCGGAAAGAGTACGGTTCGAAACTGGAGAAAGTGATCTGTAACTGCTGCGGAAAGGAACTGAAGGTGGAGAACGGCATCCTGCGGGAGGGGTGCTTTATGGGCGACCAGACCTTCGGTTATTTCAGCGAAAAGGACGGGGACAGATATCGTTTTGATTTATGTGAGGCATGTTTTGACGGGCTGCTGGCGAAGTTCCGGCAGCCTGCCGAAGTCACGCAGGAGCGGGAACTTCTGTAGTGTCAATTCGTGCCGCAGGCGGCCCGAATCCGAAGCGCAGACGGGAAATTGCATACGCGGTTTTCCAGACATGAATCGAAGATTCATGTTGCGCTGCCGCGCAGGACGCGGCATGTTGGCCGCCTGCGCGAATTTCGCATCGCGCTGCCGCGCAGGATCGGCATGTTGTTTGGCATGCCGCCGCGCAGGATCGGCATGGAGGATGAAAATGCTGGACGTGTGTTTGCTGGGAACCGGAGGGATGATGCCCCTGCCCTACAGGTGGCTGACCTCCCTGGTGGCCCGTTATAACGGAAAGAGTATTATGATCGACTGCGGGGAGGGGACGCAGATCGCCATGAAGGAGAAGGGTTGGAGCCCGAAACCGGTGGACATCATGTGTTTTACCCATTACCATGCGGACCATATCAGCGGCCTGCCGGGTCTGCTTCTCACCATGGGAAATGCGGAACGGACCGAGCCGCTGCTACTGTACGGGCCGAAGGGTCTGGGGAGGGTGGTGAACGCGCTGCGGGTGATTGCGCCGGAGCTTCCCTTTCCTATTGTATATAATGAAATAACGGAAGCCGAGCAGAGCTTTTCCTTTGACGGCTTTCGGATCGAAGCATTCCGTGTGAACCACAACGTTATCTGCTACGGATACAATATCGTGGTGGAGCGTGCGGGACGTTTTCAGCTGGAAAAAGCCCTGGAACGCGGAATACCGAAGCAGTATTGGAGCAGGCTGCAGAAGGGAGAGACGATCGAGACACCGGAGGGCGTCTATACCCCGGACCTGGTGCTCGGCCCGCCGAGAAAGGGGATCAAGCTGACCTACTGTACGGATACGCGGCCCACGGAAGGGATCGTGAAAAACGCCCGGGAGGCGGATCTTTTTATCTGCGAGGGCATGTACGGAGAGCCTGAAAAGAAGGAGAAGGCCAGGGAATACAAGCATATGACTTTCCTGGAGGCGGCCGACATGGCGCGGCGGGCCGGCGTGAAGCAGCTGTGGCTGACCCATTACAGCCCTTCGTTGGTGCGGCCGGAGGATTATATGGACGGCGTGCGCAGGATTTTTCCGGCGGCCGTGGCGGGAAAGGACGGAAAGAGTGTGGATCTGCTCTTTGAAGAGGATTGAGCCATGGAAAAAGACGTTTATATTCTGGCGGTGGAAAGCTCCTGTGACGAGACGGCGGCGGCCGTGGTGCGAAACGGCAGGGAAGTGCTGTCCAATGTGATCTATTCCCAAATCGACCTCCATACGATCTATGGAGGGGTGGTTCCGGAAATCGCATCCAGGAAGCACATAGAGAAAATCAATCAGGTAATCGAAAGGGCGCTGGCGGATGCCGGTCTTCCCCTTTCGGAGGCGGACGCCGTGGCGGTGACCTATGGCCCCGGTCTGGTGGGAGCGCTCCTGGTAGGCGTTTCCGCGGCAAAGGCTTTGGCTTTCGCCGCCGGAAAACCCCTGGTGGGCGTACACCATATCGAAGGGCATATCAGCGCGAATTATATAGAGAACCCGGATCTGGAGCCTCCCTTCCTCTGCCTGGTGGTATCCGGCGGGCATTCCCACCTCGTACTGGTGAAAGATTACGGGGAATATGAGATTATCGGAAGGACCAGGGACGATGCGGCGGGAGAAGCCTTCGACAAGGTGGCCCGAGCCATCGGCCTGGGGTATCCGGGCGGGCCGAAGATCGACAGGCTCTCCGGGGAGGGCAATCCGGATGCCATTCCTTTTCCCAGGGCAAAGGTGGGAGACAGCGCTTACGATTTCAGCTTCAGCGGTTTGAAATCTGCGGTGCTGAACTATTTGAATTCCTGTGAAATGAAGAAAATACCCGTGAATCGGGCGGACGTGGCGGCTTCTTTTCAAAAGGCGGTAATCGACGTCTTGGTGGAGCACTCCATGGATGCCGTCTCCCGGTTCGGAACCGGCAGGTTTGCTATTGCCGGGGGCGTGGCGTCCAATTCCTCCCTGCGGAAAGCGTTTTCCAAAGCCTGCCTGGAACGGGGAATCGATTTTTACCATCCCTCTCCCGTTTACTGTACCGACAACGCGGCTATGATCGGGACGGCCGGGTACTATGAATACATCCGGGGCGTACGGCATGGATGGGATCTGAACGCGGTGCCGAATTTGAAACTGGGAGAACGCGTTTGAATCTTCCCGCCCGGAGAAGGGATACGGGGAAGGCTTTCCGCTTCCGTACTGACCGGAACGGGCCGGATTTCGGAGTATGACAGCATTTGGGGAAAGACCTGCAAAAGGGTAGAAGGAGAGCCCGTATGAAAACGGAAAGAGGGGATCGGGCATGAAGGAAAAGACATCCGCGGTGGTGCTGGCCGCAGGAAAGGGGACGAGGATGAGAAGCGATGTCCCCAAACAGTATATGATTCTCGACGGGAAACCGGTGATCTGGTATGCGCTGAAGGCATTCCAGGACAGTTTTATCGATGAAATGATCCTCGTGACAAATCAGGGCGAAGAGACGTTCGTGAGAGACGAAATCGTGCAGGCTTACGGGTTTACCAAAGTGAGAGCCGTTACGGCAGGCGGAAGCGAACGTTATGATTCCGTGGCCAGGGGTCTGGCCTGCGTTTCTTCGGACAGCGCCTATATTTTCATCCACGACGGGGCCAGACCCTTTGTGAACCGCCGGATCCTGGACGACGGCCTGGAAAATGTGCGCCGTTTCGGGGCCTGCGTGGCGGCCATGCCCGTAAAAGACACGATTAAGATCGCGGACGAGGAGGGATTTGCCGTCTCCACCCCCAGGCGGGACCGGGTTTGGATGATGCAGACCCCCCAAGTCTTTGAAGCGTCCCTGATCAGGGCGGCTTATCAAAAGCTGGAGAGAGAAAAAGACCGCCTGCTGGCGGAGGGCGTCCGTGTGACCGATGATGCCATGGTGGTGGAGACATTGATGAACCGGCGCGTGAAGCTCTTCCCCGCCTCCTATGAAAATATTAAAATCACCACGCCGGAGGATCTGGTTACGGCAGAAGGGTTCCTGCATCATCGGAAAAACCGATCGGAAAAATTATCGTAACCGTTCAGCCACCCCGCAGGCTCCCGGACACCGGGACGCAAAGGGAAGGATCCCGACGGAAGCCATCTGCCGCTTTGGTGCTGCTTCTTAAGCCGATGGGAGCGGCTTCCTTGCGAATGCGGCGTTGTTCGACGAGCGCAGCGAGAAGTTTAGCCGCATTCGCAAGGTCCGAAGCCGGGAACGGCGGCTTTAGAAGCAGCCCAAAGCGGCGGCGGGCTTCCGTCGGGATCCTTCCCTTTGCGTCCCGGTGTCCGGGAGCCTGCGGGGTGGCTGAACGGCTACAAATTATCGGAAAAATTATCGGAAAAATTATGAAAAAACCGGTTGACACCGCAGGCCTTTTTCGCTATAATAACTTTTGCACTGCTGAGGTTACGAATAAATTTGTTTTCTATGACTAAGAAGGGAAAACAAAGGGAGAGGTATCGAAGTGGTCATAACGAGGCGGTCTTGAAAACCGTTTGTCCGCAAGGGCGCGTGGGTTCGAATCCCACCCTCTCCGCTGGCGATATTACAAAGATACGCCTTTTCATATAAGATCGAGATTGGATTCAACTTACTTGGAGAAGTACCCAAGAGGTCGAAGGGACACCCCTGGAAAGGGTGCAGGTCGTTAATAGCGGCGCGAGGGTTCAAATCCCTCCTTCTCCGTTCACGGCGTTAAAGGACACGCTGTGGGAACCTTGACAAATAAACAGTAATGCAACCCTGAAAATTCAAGAGAAGAATTATTCAAGTAAGAACGGTCCGGAGGAATCCGGGCGACCCAAAGACAGTAAAGCAGAAGGAAACGAACACGGTAAGAGATACCGGTGTGATTCCTGGCGAAACGATTAAACAAGAGAGTTTGATCC
>JAETRI010000082.1 GCA_021770245.1 Lachnospiraceae bacterium | reverse complement strand
TTAAGGCCATGGGCGCTCCCTGCCGGACGCCCGAGGCTGCAGGCGGGAGAGCGCCCGAGGTCTTAAGTTGACCACATTGCGCTAAGTGCCGGCGTTTTTGGATGGTCCCCGATGGACCGTCACGCTCCGCAGGGCCGGGCAGGGGCGTCGCCGGAGCCGCAGGGCATTCATGCTTTGGACGTGGATTGTCGTGGAAGAAGGCACAAGATTGTTGACATATCGAAAATTTCGGGTATAATTATGTCGAAGTTTGCCGGAGCATGGCCGAAAATGCTCACCCTCGGCATAGATTGCGGCCGGGGTATGATTTGGAGATTTCCGATCGATCGGAAAGCCGCCCGAAGCGGCAGAATGGGAGGAGAAATGAAAAAAGTAATCTCGTTACTTCTGGCCTTCACACTTTTATTTACGTGTGCCGGCTGTGGTTCGTCCGGCAAGGACGATGCGGACGTGAAGTCCGAAGGCGTTATGACCTATGCGGAATATGTGGCGGCGCCGCTGGATTCCGAGGTGGTGATTGAGACCTATGTCCAGGCAAAGCAGTCCTGGTGGGAGGATAAGGCTACCCTTTATACCCAGGATAAGGAAGGCGCCTACTTCATATATGATATGCCCTGCTCCCAGGAGGACTATGAGAAGCTGACCCCCGGAACCAAAATTAAAGTGACCGGCTTTAAGGCGGAGTGGTCCGGAGAAGTGGAAATCATCGACGCAACTTTTGAGATCGAAAAGGGGAATTATGTGGCAGAGGCCGAGGATGTAACCTCTCTTCTTTCTTCCGATGAGCTGATTAACCATCAGAATAAATTCGTGGCCTTTAAAGGAATGACCGTGGAGGCCGCCGGACAGGATGCGGACGGAAATGACGTGGCGTATCTGTATAAATGGGACGGCTCCGGCCAGGATGGGGATGATCTGTACTTCAACGTATCCCTGAACGGCAATACCTATACCTTTACGGTGGAATCCTATTTGTGTGACAATACCACCGACGTATATGCCGCCGTCAAGGCCCTGAATATCGGCGATACCATCGATATGGAAGGCTTCCTCTACTGGTACGAAGGAGTGAACCCTCATATTACTTCTGTGAAGGCCGCAAACTAACCTTCAGGGGACAAAGGAATAAAAGAATAATAAGAATAATAAGAATAACAGAGGAACCGGCTGCCATGATGGAGCCGGTTCCTTTTCATATTGCTCCTATATACCAGGACAAACGCATGAACGGCCCTGCGGCCTCTGCGCATCCCTGCCCGGCCCTGCGGCGCGTGGTGATCACAGAGGGGACCCGCTTTCGCTCAGCCAAAAACGCAGCGGTACTAAGCTCGCGTAGAGCGCGCTCGCTAAGTGCCGGCGTTTTTGGATGGTCCCCTCTGTGATCACCACGCGCCGCGGGGCCGGGCAGGGATGCGCAGAGGCCGCAGGGCCGTTCATGCGTTTGTCCTGTCCTATATACTCGTTTTTGCGGACGGCCGAATCAGGGGCCGCTGCAAAGCAAAGCGCCGTAACGGCGGGCCGGTCATTTCAAAAGCAGATGCAGCAGCCCGCCATACACGCCTTTTTGGTAGGGCTGATATCGGACGGGCAGGTCCGGCCACGTTTTCTTATCCACAATGCTTTTGGTGTGAGAGAAGGCACGGAAGCCGTCCCGGCCGTGATACGCGCCCATTCCGCTTTCCCCTACGCCGCCAAAGCCCATTTCGCTGGTGGCGAGATGGATGACCACGTCGTTGATGCATCCGCCGCCGAAGGAAAGCCGCGTAACGGCCTCCCGGGCACGCCTCTTATTCCGAGTAAACAGATAGAGAGCCAGGGGCTTCGGCCTCCTGGCAAGGAGGTGATAGATTTCTTCCCACCGCTCAAAGGTGAGGACGGGAAGAAGAGGGCCGAAGATCTCTTCCTGCATCACCGCATCGTTCCAGGAGACCTGATCCATTACGGTGGGAGCGATCCGGAGCGTATCCCGGTCTGCCTCGCCGCCTGCCGCGATTCTGGCTCCCTCCATCAAACCCATCAGCCGGTCAAAATGCTTTTCATTCACGATCCGTCCGTAATCCGGATTTTCCAGAGGCCGTCTGCCGTATTGCCTTTCGATCTGACGGGCCAGCTCTTCCACCAGCCGCTCTTTCACGCTGCTGTGACAGAGGATGTAATCCGGGGCCACGCAGGTCTGGCCGCAGTTTAGGTATTTGCCGAAAACGATCCGTTTGGCTGCAAGATAAAGGCCGGCGGTCTCATCGACGATACAAGGGCTCTTTCCGCCCAGTTCCAGAACGGCCGGCGTGAGCGTCTCCGCGGTATGGCGCAGCACTTCCTTTCCCACGGCCTGGCTTCCGGTGAAGAACACGAAGTCAAATTTTTTCCGAAGCAGTTCGGTGTTCTCGCGTCTTCCGCCGGTGACGACTGCCACATAGGAGGGCGGAAAACATTCGCCGATCAGTCTGGCAATGACCGCACTGGTGGCAGGAGAATAGGCGCTGGGCTTTACGACAGCGGTGTTCCCCGCAGCAATGGCATCCGCAAGAGGATCGAGCGTTAACAGGAACGGATAGTTCCAGGGGCTCAGGATGAGTACGCTGCCGTAGGGAGACGGTTTGCGGAAGCTTCTGGCGGCGAATTGGGACAGGGGCGTGCGGACGGTTTCCTCCCGGGCGAAACGAGGCGTATGCCGGATCATATAACCGATTTCCGAAAGTACGAGCCCGGTTTCACACAGAAAACCCTCAAAATCGCTTTTTCCCAGATCAGAGGCCAGAGCCCGGCCGATTTGGGGCTCATACCGTTTCACCGCATCATACAGCCGCTGCAGCATCCGTATCCGGAAGGCGACAGGAAGAGTCCTGCCGCTTTCAAAAAAGCTGCGTTGTTTTTCCAAAAGCCGATCGATATCCATTTCTCCACACATTCCGCCGCTGGACGGCAATTCCGTTGAAAAGCAAAATACCGCACTCCCGTACGGTATTTCACCATGAATCGCTGCAAAGATAAACGGAGACGGTGGGATTCGAACCCACGTGCCGGTTACCCGACAACTTGATTTCGAGTCAAGCTCGTTATGGCCGCTTCGATACGTCTCCTGAAAGTGAGATGGCAACATCTATATTTTATAGTAAGTTTCGGATTTTAGCAAGGGAGAATTTAAAATTGGCGAAAAAACAGGAAAAGGTTGTACATTCCCGAATAAATATTATATAATTCTGGTAAGAATCCGTTGTATACCCGCCCGAAAACAGGATGGGCACATAACCGGGACAACGAGAGACAAAAGGAGGTTCTATCTATGAAGCGAATCGGAATGCTGACCAGCGGCGGCGACTGCCAGGCTCTGAATGCGGCGATGAGAGGCGTCGCAAAGACTCTGTTCAACGCAAAGGAGGATGTGGAAATTTACGGCTTCCTGGACGGCTACAGAGGATTGATATACGGGAAATTCCGTATGCTTACCACGGCTGATTTCTCGGGAATCCTCACCAAGGGCGGCACGATCCTTGGCAGCAGCCGTACGCCGTTTAAACTGATGCGTGATCCGGATGAAAACGGGCTGAATAAAGTGGAGGCTATGAAGCAGAACTACTATAAGCTCCAGCTCGACTGTCTGGTAATTCTGGGCGGCAACGGAACGCATAAAACGGCGAACCTTCTGAAGGACGAGGGATTGAATGTGATCACGCTTCCCAAAACCATAGATAACGATCTGTGGGGAACCGATATGACTTTCGGCTTCCAGAGCGCGGTGGATATCGCCACGGACGCCATCGATAAGATTCATACCACGGCCGCTTCCCACGGACGCGTATTCATCGTGGAGGTGATGGGGCATAAAGTGGGCTTCCTGACGCTGAACGCAGGGATCGCCGGCGGCGCGGATATCATTCTGCTCCCTGAGATTCCTTATGATATCGACAAAATCGTGGATGCCATCAAGCTTCGCCATGACAGAGGAAGCCGGTTTACGATTCTGGCGGTGGCGGAGGGCGCGATTTCCAAGGAAGATGCCAAGCTGTCTAAGAAAGAATATAAGAAAAAACTGGAGAATTCCATTTATCCCTCCGTATCCTACGAAATCGCGGCACGGATCGAGAAGAAGAGCGGCATGGAGGTGCGCGTGACCGTACCCGGACATACCCAGAGAGGCGGGGGCCCCTGTCCTTATGACAGAGTGTTCGCAAGCCGTCTGGGCTCCGAAGCGGGCAAGCTGATCCTGAAAGGGGAATATGGCTTCATGGTCGGCTACAAAAATCGTGAGATCGTCAAGGTGCCGCTGGAGGATGTGGCAGGAAAACTGAAAATGGTGGATCCCAAGTCCTCCATTGTAAAAGAAGCCAAGCTGCTGGGAATCAGCTTCGGCGATTAAAGGCGGGGGGCTCCATGTCATATACAGCGCTTTACCGTAAATTCCGTCCGGAACGATTTGAAGATGTGAAGGGGCAGGATGCCATTGTCACCACACTGAAGAATCAAATTACGGCCGAAAGGATCGGACACGCCTATCTGTTCTGTGGGACAAGGGGAACAGGTAAGACCACTATAGCGAAAATATTCGCGAAGGCCGTCAACTGTGAGAATCCGGTTGACGGCTCTCCCTGCGGGGAATGCAGGAGCTGCCGGACCATTGCTGCGGGCGCAGGCATGAACGTGATAGAGATCGACGCCGCTTCCAACAACGGCGTGGACAATATCCGCGAAATCGTGGACGAGGTATCCTATTCCCCGGCAGAGGGAAAGTATAAGGTGTACATCATCGACGAGGTGCATATGCTTTCCATAGGGGCTTTCAATGCCCTGTTGAAGACGCTGGAGGAACCGCCCTCCTATGTGATTTTCATCCTGGCCACCACGGAGGTGCATAAAATTCCCGTAACCATCCTTTCCAGGTGCCAGAGATACGACTTTAAGCGCATTTCCGTCGATACGATCGCGGAAAGAATGCGGGAATTAATGGATACGGAAGGGCAGCAGGTGGAGGAACGGGCGCTGCAGTATATTGCCCGGGCGGCGGACGGCTCCATGCGGGATGCCCTGAGTCTGCTGGACCAGTGCATCGCCTTTCATTATGGGAAGGAACTGACCTATGAAAATGCGCTGGATGTGCTGGGCGCGGTGGATACCCGGGTGTTCAGTGCGCTTCTGCGCTCCGTTTTGGAACGCAGCGTGTCAGGATGCATCCAAATTCTGGACGAGGTCGTGATGCAGGGTCGGGAGCTGACCCAGTTTGTCTCCGATTTTACCTGGTATTTGCGGTCCCTTTTGTTGGTGAAAACTTCGGAGGAGGAATCGATTGAAGAAGTCATCGACATTTCCCGGGACAATCTGGCGCGGCTGAAGGAAGAGGCGCAGACTGTGGAGACGGATGCCGTCATGCGTTTTATCAGGGAGATGTCTGACCTGTCCGGAAAGCTCCGCTACGCGGGGCAGAAGCGCATTCAGATCGAAATAGCCCTGATCCGTTTGTGCAGGCCTCAGATGGAGGTGGATACGGGTTCCCTCCTCGACCGGATCCGCGCAATAGAGGAAAAGCTGGAAAAAGGAATTTTCCATGTGTCGGCAGACCTGCCGCAGGCAGCGGCGGCGCCGACGAAGGAGCCGGACAGAAAGGCCCCGCTTCCGGCGGCGATCCCGGAAGATATCCGGCGAATCGTGGAAAACTGGCCGAGCCTGGCAGGACGGACGGCCATGCCCATGAAACAGTATCTGAAAAAGGCGCGCCTCAGCCTGGGCGGGGACAACAGACTGGTGGTGGCGGTGGAAGACGGCCTGGCATCGGACTATTTCCTGAAACAGGAAGGGAATAAGGAAGAACTGGAAAAAATGCTTTCCGCCTTTCTGGAGAAAACGGTGGAGATTACCGTTTCGGCGTACAAGGAGGAAAGGGATTTCCAGGAAAACCATGTGGATCTTTCTCAGATCATCCATATGGAGATAGAGGAAGAGTGAAGAATGGCAGAGGCCGAGTGCCCTTCGGGGCGGAAAAGAGGAAGAAATGGCGAAGAGAGGCGGTTTTCCGGGCGGCGGAATGCCCGGAAACATGAATAATTTGATGAAACAGGCGCAGCGGATGCAGCGCCAGATGGAGGAAAGCCAGAAGGAGCTGGCGACGAAGGAGTTCACGGCTAAAGCCGGGGGCGGTGCGGTGGAAGTGACCGTGACCGGAAAGAAGGAAGTAACCAAGGTGAAGCTTACGGAGGAAGTGGTGGATCCGGAGGACATCGAGATGCTGGAGGATCTGGTGCGGGCTGCAATAAACGAGGCGCTGCGCATGGCAGAGGAAGCCAATGCAGAGGTGATGAACAAGATGGCCGGTGGGCTGGGCGGAGGTTTCCCGTTCTGATGGATCTGTACAGCGGTTATATTAACAAACTGATAGACGAACTGGCCGGGCTGCCCGGGATCGGAAATAAATCGGCGCAGAGACTGGCCTTTCATATCATCAATATGCCGAAGGCGCGGGTGGAGCGGCTGTCGGCGGCCATTGCGGATGCCAAGGAGCACGTGCGGTACTGCCGGGAATGTTTTACCCTGACGGACACGGATCTGTGCCCTGTCTGCGCTAACGCGCAGAGGGATCACTCTCTTATCATGGTGGTGGAAAACACCAGGGATTTGGCGGCCTATGAGAAAATCGGCAAATTTGAGGGGGTCTACCATGTGCTCCACGGGGCCATCTCTCCCATGCTGGGAATCGGGCCCAACGACATTAAATTAAAGGAACTGATGCACCGTCTGAAAGGGGACGTCAGGGAAGTGATCATAGCGACCAATTCCAGCCTGGAGGGGGAAACGACGGCCATGTACATAAGCAAGCTGATCAAGCCCACCGGAATCAGGGTGACACGGATTGCCAGCGGCGTTCCCGTGGGGGGAGATCTGGAATATATCGACGAGGTAACGCTTCTGCGGGCCTTGGAGGGGCGGGTGGAAATGTAAATAAAGGAGGATGCGGGGATGAAAAAAGAACTTTTCGGGAAAACCGGAGACGGGGAAGAGATCTTCCTCTATACGTTGGAAAATGCAAAAGGGATAAAAGCGAAGGTGATGAACTACGGCGCCATTCTGGTGAACCTGTTTGTGCCCGACAGGGACGGGAACTGTGCGGACATCGTGATGGGATATGACAGGGCGGAGGACTACTTCGCAAATAGGAGCTTCTTTGGGGCGGTGATCGGGCCCAACGCCAACAGGATCGCAAACGCAAGGTTTACGCTGGATAACGTGGAATATAGGCTGGCCGCAAACGACGGCCCCAATAACCTGCACAGCGATGCCGAAGCCGGCGTCCATAAAAGGATTTGGGAAGCGGAGGAAGGGGAGGAGAGCGTAACGTTTTCCCTCAGGCTGTCCGACGGGGACATGGGGTTCCCCGGAAATAAGGAGCTGCGTGTACGTTATACCTTAACGGAGGAAAACGAACTGAGGCTGGAATACGACGGCAGCAGCGACAAGAATACGCCGATCAATATGACGAATCACAGCTACTTCAACCTGGACGGCCATGATGCGGGGAACATGGAGGATCATGTGCTGACGCTCCATGCGGCATCTTTCACGGAAATCCTTCCCGGGGCCATCCCCACCGGCCGGCTGATGCCCGTGGAGGGGACGCCCATGGACTTCCGGACGCCCAAACGGATTGGGGAGGAGATCGACGAGGCGTGGGAACAGCTTCGGCTGGTGGGAGGCTACGATCATAACTGGTGCCTGAACGATTTTAACGGGGACGTGCGCCTGATAGCAAGCGTTACCAACGCTTCCGGAAGCAGATGCATGGAGGTTTATACGGATCTGCCCGGTGTACAGTTCTATGCGGGAAACGCCATTCAATCCCATACGGGGAAGAACGGCGCTCTCTATGAAAAGAGAGGGGCATTCTGCCTGGAGACGCAGTACTATCCGGATACGGTCAATGAGCCGGATTTTCCCTCCGCCATCTTCGGTCCACACAGAGCCTACCATACCGTTACGGTCTTCCGATTTAAATAAAACCTGACCGCCATTTTAGGTAAAGAATAGAACGAAAAGAATCTAAAGATGAAAAAAGCGAATCCGAATATGCATTTCTGCGGCCGGATTCGCTTTTTGTCGAAAAAATATCTGCAGCCGCCGCGCAGTCCGATAAAATATGTCCCTTCTTTTTGCTATATTAAAAGAAAAAAAGGCGGTGGCAGTATGCAGATTCCTAAACATGTGGTACAGGCAGGGGAAGTGGATCCCTGCCACAAAATATACATAGAAGATTACGTCCATACCTTTCTGACACAATACCGGGCTGATTCGGCTGACTTCTGCCTGTATGGAAGGAGCGCACAGGAAGAAGGGATTTCCTATTATTTTATATACGGCGCGGTAAAAGAAGAAGCGGGCTGGGAGACGATGAAGAGCAGATACTTTGCCGGAAGCAGGAGCGTGGGAGAGGCCTCCTGCGACAAAGAGGAGATCTGGCTTTTCTTTGAGGACGGCTATGCGACTTCCCTGGACGGGTATTTTATTTTTTACGAGCAGAATGAGGACATGCAGTCCTATCTGATCGCCATGCATCAGAACCGGCCCGGCGAAAAAACGGTGGAGGTGCGTCCCAGGGCGGCAGGAACGCGTATGGACGATCGGCGCCGGGAGGCTGCGGAAGCAGAGACGCGGCCGGGCCGGCAGACGGATATCCGTCGTCTGGAAGAGGCCTATATGCGGGGAAAGAACGCGGAGAGGGGACGGGCCGGAAGAAGAGCGGAGGAGAGAAAGGAGGACATGCCCAAAGCGGAGCCGCAGCCGCGCCGGATCCGTCGTATGCCCTTGGATTATGATTTGAAACAGAAGGAAGGAAACCGGGAAAAGGTCATGCATGCAGCCCAGCTGCGTGCCGGAGAGAGAGGGCAGAAGTCCCCGATCCCCTTTCCCGGCAGGGCGGCGAGTCTTATTCTGCTGTTGGTCTTATGCGTCATCGGCATCGGCTCCGTCAACGGTTATCAGGATATGAAGGAGGTAGGGAATTTCTTTGCCCAGACGGTCAGAGGACTTGGAGAAAACGGGGAGGACGAAAAAGGGGCGGATCCTGACAATGCGGGGGACGGCGAATCGGACGGGATTGTGATCGAAGAAAAGCAGCTGTCTTTGGTGGAGCCCACATCGCCTGACCAGCTATTCCCGGTATTCGCTCCTGTGGAGACGGAGGCGGACGGAGAGAAGGCCGAGGAAGAGAAAACGCAGGAAAGCGAACAGGAGGAATCATCGCAGGAAAAGGAGAATCAAGAAGCCGTGAAGGAACCGGAGGCCGCTTCGGAGGAAGCGGAAGGAACCGGGCAGCCGCAGGAGGCGGCACCGGAGACCGGAGACACGCAGGAGGAGACACAGCCGCCCGCGCAGGAGGCCGTGGCGTCCGGCCCGGTCAGCTATACGGTACAAAAGGGAGACAGCATTGCGCTCATCTGCCGCCGCCAGTACGGAAACACGGACCGGGTGGAAGAGGTGATCTCTCTGAACGATCTTCCCGATCCCAACCATTTGGAACCCGGACAAAAAATATTGTTACCTGATTAGAGATTTGTGTTATAATGGCCTCAGGCCTGACACCGGCCCGGCTGGGCCGTTCCTAAAAGCCCCGTTATATCAGCGAGGCTTTTTGTCTACCTTGCCTTGAAACCGACACTTTATCATACAGATTTGGGGACTTTCATGTCGAATGTACGAGACTATCTGCGAAAAAAAGCGGAACGGGACGAAAAAAACACAAAAAATCCGAGTTACAGCACACTGATCCTGAAACATAGATTTGTCGTGTTTTCCAGAATCCTGTTTTGTCTGGCATTTGCGGCGGGGATAGGGGTGCTGATTTATATACAGCTTAAAAATCAGATCTATACCAGCTATACCGCGGTATCCACGATAGAGAAGCAGCAGTATGAGGGATCCATCTGCCTGGACTATGCGGACGGTTTCCTCACCTACAGCAAAGACGGCATCAGCTATACGGATTCTAAAGGAAATGCCATGTGGAATCAGACCTTTGAGATGCAGAATCCGTTGGTTCGGATTGCGGGCGGCCGCGTGGCGGTGGCCGACTATAACGGGCATATTATCCACAGCATTGCGCGCAACGGCAATTCCGCGGAAATAGATACGAATCTTCCCATACGCGATCTGGCCGTCTCCGAAAGCGGGATGGTTGCGGCCGTACTGGAGGATACGGATACCGCCTGGATTTACCTGTATGACGGCAAGGGGGAAAAAATCGCATATGCCTATCTGAGAACCACCATGCAGAAAAGCGGATATCCCCTGGCCCTGGCTTTATCGCCAAGCGGGAGTCTTCTCGCGGTTTCCTATTTATCCGTGGGAAGCGGATCTATGAAAAGCAGTGTGGCCTTTTATAATTTCAGCTCCGTGGGACAGAACTATGTGGATAATTTTGTCAGCGGGGCGGACTATGCGGATTCCGTGATTCCTACGCTGGCTTTTTTGAATAACGATACCGCTTTTGCGGTCGCGGATAACCGGCTGATTATATACAGCGGAGACCAGCGTCCCAGGAGCTCGGCAGAGGTATTCCTGGAGGAGGAAATACAAAGCGTATTTTATAACGAAAACTATATTGGGCTGGTATTCCTCGACAGATCAGGCGGGGGAAAATACAAACTGAACCTGTATAATACCTCCGGACTGGTGGAGACCACCTTATCCTTCGATCTGGATTACAAGGATATCATCATATGGAAGGGGGGCATTATCATATACAACGAAACGCAGTGTATACTCGCCAATCTGGATGGAGAAAAACGTTTCCAGGGAGAATTTGAAAAACCGTGCCTCCTTTTTTCCCCGATCAGCGGAAAACGTTATATGGCGGTCAGCAAGGAAAGCATTGACATCATTGAAATGCAATAACTAAGTATGAAAGAAGTGCGCTTTCATACTATTGAATTTGTGCCCGCTTTAGCGGGCATGGGGTATAAAGTCTGGAACTTTGTTTTAAACTCCTTATTGGTGTCAATCTCGCAGAAAAGCCTGCGAGATGCAAGGGTATACGAATGAACATTAACATCTTATTGATCCTGTTGGCGGCGTTCGGCATATGGCGCGCATGGTGCGGCTTCAGAAAAGGCATGGTGGAGGAGCTGAACCAGATGATTTCATTGCTGGCGGCGGCTTTTGTATTGGTGCTGGGATATGTGGCTTTTCTCAGCTTCAGAAACCATGATAACAAAAACGGTATCATTGCGGTTATTCTGCTGACGATGATTGGACTTGCGCTACATATACTGGGAGTCCTTTTGAAAGCGGCCAAGGCGATTGCGGCCCTTCCCCTCATCAACCTGGCCAATGCGGTACTGGGAATAGCGGTGGGCGTGGCCGAAGCCGTTATGGCAGCGTGGATTTTGTACTGCATCGTACAATACCTTCCCACGGGAGACTTCGGGACACAGATTATGAAGTGGACCAATGAAAACGAATGGCTGACAAAACTGTATCAGGCCAATTACCTGATGAAGCTTCCGGTGGAGTTCGATATCCTCACAAATAGCAGCTTCGACTTCGCGGGTTTTCTAAAGCGGACATGATCGGCGCCGTTTTCTGCTTCGCCGAGCTTCCCCGCTGCGCTCGCTCAGTGCCGCCGTTTTTGGATGGCCCCCCTGCGGTCACTTCGCTTTGCGGGGATCAGGCCGGACCGCCGCAGGGATGCGGAGCCGTCCGTGCGTTTGTCCTGAAGAGACCGAACCATTACATGAAGCCGGTAACAGTTCAGACACCCCACAGGTTCCTTTGCGCCCCGGCGTCCGGGAGCCTGTGGGGTGTCTGAACTGTTACTGGAGATGGTATAAATTTGAAATAATTTCAGAAAATATGTTGACACAGAGAGAAAGTTAGTGCTATACTAACTCCACCGCATGAGTGTGTGGCTGTGAGATGTGCGCTGCAATTTCAGTGCGGATGAAAAAATTCCAAAAGTGCTTGACGAAGCCGCAAAGATATGATAACATATCATCTGTTGCGGCGGGAAGCAGGCCGAAGGCCGAGAGGCCGGGAAGCAACAAAGGACCTTGACAAATAAACAGTAAT
>JAETRI010000192.1 GCA_021770245.1 Lachnospiraceae bacterium | reverse complement strand
CTGCGGACACAGTCCGGGAAGGCCGGCGCAGGCAGAATGGAGGTATGGTTGATGGGAATCAGCAGATATAACAGCGAGGGATACAGCGACCCGACGAGCCATGCGGCGTTATCGGGGATCAGGAAGGAGGAAAAGGCGGCGAAGCGGGCATACCGGCCGCTTGTCTATATATGCTCCCCGTTTGCCGGGGACACGGAAGGCAACACGCAGAAGGCGAGGTGGTACAGCAGGTTTGCGGTGAAGAACGGCGCGATCCCGTTCGCCCCGCACCTGCTCTTTCCGCAGTTCCTGGATGACGGGAAGCCTGCGGAGCGGGCAATCGGGATGTTCATGGGCATGGTGCTTTTAGGAAAGTGTGAGCAGTTGTGGGTGTTCGGCGGTACCATATCCACGGGGATGGCGGCAGAAATTGAAAAGGCAGAAAAGAGGGATATGGCTATCCGTTACTTTACAGAAAACTGCGAGGAGGTTGGCGGCTGATGGGGAAAATGAAACCTATACAGACAGAATACAAGGGGTATTTATTCCGATCCCGGCTGGAGGCAAGGTGGGCGGTGTTCTTTGATGCCTGCGGTGTGGATTGGGAATATGAGCCGGAAGGGTATGACCTTGGGAACGGCATCCATTACCTGCCGGATTTCCTGCTCCATAAGGTGCAGTTTGGCGGCTATGGCTCCGGCAGTGAGTTTTCAGAAATACGCAGCCTTTATGTTGAAGTGAAGGGGCAGATGACGCAGGCGGATTCTGAAAAGATACTGGCGTTCTATAAAGCCGGGCTTGCAGATGGTCTGCCTGCCATATCGGATACGCCTGTTTTAGTTCTGGGGGATATCCCGCCAGGGGCAACGCTGGATGAGATGCGGTCATGCGTGGATGCGGAAAGCAGCAGGCCGTTCCAGTGGGCAGCACGGGCATTCAATTTCGGAACGGTTGACGGTATGGACTGCACGGCTTTCCCCGGCGTCAACCGCGAGGGGTATCTGGAGCTGTTCGGGCAGGCGGAGGAATATAACAGACGCTTCATGGACCGCAGGGCAACGGAGCGGGCGTACCGCCTTGCAAGGCAGGCGCGGTTTGAACATGGGAAAACGCCGGAAATAAGGAGGGAGTGCCATGCGTGAGCTGAGCATTGCATACGGGAACAGCCGCAGCGCGAAGCAGTGGTCGAACAAGACGATACGGTTTGAAGATCTAAAGGAACGCCTGAAAGTGACAATCCGCACATCGGAATCAGCGGAGGAATACGCCCGTTTCCCGAAATCGAAAAAGGATGCGGCTAAAGACCACGGCGGTTTTGTGGCCGGGGTGTTAGCGGGCGGCAGGCGGAAGATCGACACGGTGGAATCCCGTTCCATGGTGGCTTTGGACGGCGACCGCATCGGCCCGGAGTTCCTGGCGGGCTATGAAAACGATGCCCCGTATGCCTCCGTGCTTTACAGCACCCACAGCCATACGGCGGAAGAACCGAGGGTGCGCCTTGTGTTCCCGCTGGCAAGGGACGTGTCCCCGGAGGAATATGTGGCGGTGGCGAGATATCTGGCGCAGATGCTCGGCATGGATTATTTTGACGAATGCTCCTACCAGC
>JAETRI010000081.1 GCA_021770245.1 Lachnospiraceae bacterium | reverse complement strand
CCTTGCGAGCTTAGTACCGCTGCGTTTTTGGCTGAGCGAGAGCGGGTCCCCTCTGTGATCATCACACGCCGCGGGGCCGGGCAGGGGTGTCACAGGGGCCGCAGGGCCGTTCATGCGTTTGTCCCGGAAGAGGCGCTATTTTTCCTCTCCTTCTATGTATTCCAGATAGGCGCTCCCGCGCTCTGCCGCATACATCCTGGCATCCTCTTCCACCGACTGTCCGTAGTAGGCGGCATATTCCTCCCAGGAGGGCGCATCTCCCACCGTTTGGTAGGATAGGATATCCTTCTGCCAGGAGAGCGCCTTCTCATAAAGCCGAAGCTCCCATCCCCACTTTCGGCGGCCGAGCTCTCTGATACAGGAGAGTTCATAGGCATGGTAGCATTCATGCAGCACGGTGTTCAGACAATCCTGTGCACCGGTTCCTTCCCCGAACAGCCTGTCACTGATGTAAATCGTGGAGCCTCCCACGTCGAAATATCCCGCTTCGTTCTCGTTTTCCATGGGAACGGCCAGCAGGGAGACTCTGTCGATTCCGAAGGAAATCATCTCCAGCTCCACGATGCCCTGCATGGCCCGAAGCTTTTCCTCCGGCGTCAAACCACAAAAGGTCTCCTCCGAAAGCAGGGAAAGAAGGTCCCTATTCTGGCTCCACAGAACGTCCGCTTCCCGGACGTTGCCCTCCTCCCGGAATTCCATTGTCCGGTTTCTTGTCTGCAGCCCGGCGGAAAGGGCCCAGAATAGCAGCAGGGATAGGGTTGCGAATACCCTGCCCTTTCCGACGCAGTCCCTGCAGATGCGGCCCGAAGGGAACTTTCGCCGCCTTTTTCTCCCGGTCTGTCCGCCCTCCCCGGTGTCGAAGGCCTGCCCTTTCCGCTTTTTCCCCTTTCCCGCCTCTCCTGCCAGCCACGCCGCGCAGCCGACAGACAGGCACGAAAGGAGCAGTATGGGGCCGGCTCCGTGAGCATCCCACGCCAGCTTCTGCAGGACATGACAGGCCAGAAGAGGGAAAAGCACCGTCTGGACAAGATTCGGCAGGGATCTGGGGCCGCGTTCCAAAAGGCAGAATCCCCCGCAGTTTAAGAGGAAAGCCGCCCAGGCCAGCCTTTTCATCCCCCCGCTGTCCAGATACAGGCGGACATCCGACAGATATACCGGCTTCAGCGCTCCCCACCACAACGTGGTGCAAAGATAGAACAGGCAGACGGAAAGCAGGAGAAAGGCATTCCTCCCGTAGATCTCTTCCGTTATCCGGCCGAATCGTCTCTTCCCCTGCCGTCTGCTTTTACCGTCCGTATGGTTTTCCCTCACCGCCGTGGCATCCTCCCGTTTTTTTTCGTTTTTCTAAAGAAAGCCTTAAGACTTTTTATTTTCTTTTTTCGAATCAGACACATTCCTGTCACATTTTTCTTTTACTATAAGAATCGGATAGTGGAACAACTCAAAACTATCTCCCCCCTCATAAGTACGGAAAGCCCTCGCGGACAGCGGGGGTTTTTCGTATTCACGGGGTATCAGGCCGGTCCCGCGATATTCTTAACGGTTCTGCTTACCCGAACACTTTCTCCCTGTTGTCCACCCGCAGGGGGACCGTCAGCACCAGGACGAAGGCGGTGACCGCAGCCATAACCACATAAAGGGTACGGATCCGGAAGGCTTCCATAATGTGGCCGCCCAGATTCTGTATCACAATAACTCCCAGGCTGCTGGAGGCGCTGACCACGGACAGTCCCAGGGTGGCCGCTTGGGGCGGAAGCAGGTTCCGGACAGTCTTTAGGTTCACCATCATCATGAGGGTGGAGGCCACCGCTTTTAAGAGGATGACGGTGGATACCGCCGGCCAGGGGGAAACCGCCAGCGCATAAATCGTAAACTGCACCATAAAAATGATCGTGGTGAGCACCATCAGGCTTTTGGCGGAGAAGGAGTCCATAAACCGATTGGAGAACAAAAGCATCGGTATCTCCACCAGGGTGCTCACGGACAGAACGGTTCCCACGGCCCCCATCGGGATGCCGAAGCCCGTAAGCATCAGAGGGACGCAGCTGGTGTTTAAGCCGGCACAGCCGGACAGGAGAAAGGTAATCGCCAGATAAAGGACAAAGGATGGGCTGCGAAGGAGCAAAGCGCGGGAGGGCGCGGATACATCCTCCGCCTTCCGGCCATTCCCGGCATTTTCCGCCGCCGCATAGCCTGCCATGGCCGGAAGGCCGGACAGGGCGATCATCACAAATAACGCCTCGGGCGGGAAATGCTCCACTGCAATGCCCGCTGCCTGAGCCCCCAGCGCAAAGCCCAAGGTTCCCCAGACGCGCAGGATCCCGTATCGATAGGGGCCGGACGCCGCGAGCTGTTCGGACACGGGCAGCGTGGCATTCAGGAAGGAGCCCAGGATCCCCTGCAGCAAAAATAACGCCCACACCGCTCGGCAGCGGGGAAATACCAGCGCCAGGCTGCCCACGCCGGCCAGCAGGACGATGCAGACCAGGCGGGGCCTGCGCAGCCGGTCACACAGATACCCTGCGAGCGGGACCACGCCCAGCCCGAATATGCCGGAGGCGGAGACGATCAGAGACATCTGCGAAACGGATTTCCCGATCCCCGTCAGATATACCGAAAGCACGGAGGCCAGGGCCCCCACCATGATATAGGTGAAAAAAAAGATCATCACATAGCCGGCATATCTTCCCTTCCACCGCTCCCTCAGTTTTCCCTTATCCATAGTGTTTACAGCCTTTCCACCACGATATCCTGATACAATTCCTCCTCCAGTGAAAGAGGGATATCCCCGTTTTCAAAGGTGGTGGCATTGGCCGCTGACAGGGCGGCCGCATGGCGTATCATCTCTTCCTCACCGGCACCGGCAATCCGCTGCATGACCAGGGCTGCCACCACGCTGTCCCCGCACCCCACCGTATTCTCGGCTTTCACCTGCGGCGTTTTGGCATACAGGCAGCCGGAACGGCCGGCCAGCATAAGCCCCTTCGCCCCCAGGGAAACCGCCACCAGAGGCACGCCGTTTTTCCGAATCACGCCGGCGGCTTCCTTCAGATCCTCCCTGTCCCTCAGCCGATGGCCGATGAGATATTCTAGTTCTTTCCGGTTCGGTTTGATGATGGTGGGACACGCCCGGATCCCCTTCCGCAGCAGTTCCCCGCTGGTGTCCAGAATCGTTTCCTTTCCCGCCTGCGCCGCGGTCTCTATCAGCCTGGCGTAGATATCTTCCGGGATTCCCGGGGCCGCGCTCCCGGACAGCACCACCATGCGGCAGTCCTGCACCAGCCGTCCGAAACGCTCCAGGAAAGCCCCAAGCTGCGCTTCACTGATGTGGGGGCCGGGCTCCAGGATCTCCGTGACAAAGCCGTTATCCGCCACGATGTTCATACTGCTCCTCGTTTCCCCGTCAATCTCTATGAATTCGCTTCGAATCCCCGCCTTCTGCAGCCTGGTTTCGATCCATTTGCCGGGAAAACCGCCCAGGAATCCCGTTGCCGCCACCTCATAGCCATACTGGCTGAGCATACGGCTCACATTGATTCCCTTCCCTCCAGGGATATTGGTCACGCAGCGCATCCGGTTCACCCTTCCGCAAAGCAGTTCTCCCGTCCGGTATGTCTTATCCACCGCCGGATTCAACGTCACTGTTAAGATCATATTTCCTCCCATTCCGCCGCGGCAGCGGCTATTGTTCCCTTGAAAGCCCGATGAGCGAAACGTGGGAATGCCACGGCCCTGTTGTCGGAAAAGACAAGGGGCGGCGCAGCATTCCTGCTTTTCTCCCGGACGTCTATTGATAATGTTTCATGACCAGCTGCAGCTTCGCATTCCCCTGCCAGGTATTGACGGACGGGTAGTAGGCCACCGACAGACGGACCCCCTCTCCCCTTCCCCGGTACAGTCCGTCCACTGCAGCCTGCCCGAAGCGCTGTACCAGATAGGTATCCAGGGGCTCCGGATCCCCGAAGGCCATCATCTCCCAGCGCTTTCCTGCGTCGTCCAGCACGGTAAAACGCACCGCGTTGCGGTTTCTGCCCATTACCCTGGCTGAAAGGAATTCCAGATCCTTTTGGGCAAACAGAGGCGCAGGATTCCCGTTTCCGAAGGGCTCCAGCCGTTCCAGCTCCTCCACCAGCGGCCAGGATACGTAGGAAACGGGCATGGGGACATCAATGTGAACCTTTTCCTCCATATCCTCCGGTGTCAGGCGGCAGAGTACATTGATTTCCCGACGGAAGCCCTCCACATCCTTTTCCTCCATGGACAGGCCCGCCGCCATCTTATGTCCGCCATATTTAGTAAAAAAATGATTGACCTTGGTCATTTCCTCATACATGTGGTAGCTTTCGATGGATCTGCCGCTTCCTTTTACCCCCTCTTCTCCCTGGGTAAGCACGAAAACCGGCCTGTGGTACTTTTCCTTCACGCGCCCGGCAATGATGCCCGCAATGCTCTCGTGGCAGTCCGGCAGGAAGATCACCAAAACCCTGTCGCCTCCGATCGGCCCCTCTTCCACAGACCGCACGGCCTGCTTCACGTATTCCTCCGTCATCGCCTTACGGCTGTCGTTGAGCTGCTTTAATTCGCTTGCGACCCGTATCGCCTCCCCCCGGTCCCTGGTTTCCAGAAGCTGAAGGGCCCTCGTGGCCGTGTCCAGACGCCCCGTGGCATTCAGGCAGGGGCCCAGCACGAAGCCGACGGTATGGGCCGACAGCTTTTCCCGATCTATCCCGTTTACCTCCATTAGCGCACGAAGGCCTTCGTTTCGGGTATGCTTCATATTTTTCAGGCCCTCTTTAACGATGATACGGTTTTCGTCCAGCAGCTCCATCACATCGCATACCGTGGCAAAAGCCGCCGCTTCCAGGAACTCTCCCAGCAGCTCTTCCTTTTCCTCCGAAAGCCCCATCGCTTCATACAGTCTGCAGATCAGCTTATAAGCCACCACTCCGCCGCAGATTCCCTTAAACGGATAATCGTCCCCCTTCTGTTTGGGATCCACCACCGCGTCCGCGGGCGGCAGGAGATACCGTCTTTCCCCCTCCCGTTCCTCATAGGGGACCTCATGGTGATCGGTGACGATCACCGTCATTCCCTTCCCCCTGGCCAGCGCCACCTGAGGCGCGGCCGCGATCCCGTTGTCACAGGTGAGAAGGGTATCGATTCCCGCCGCAAAGGCATCTTCCACCAGATGGTCGTTCAGCCCGTAGCCGTCCCGAATCCGGTGCGGGATCGCGGTATCCGCCACAGCCCCCGCCCCAAGGAGGCCCTGATGCAGGATAAAGGCGGAGCAGACCCCGTCCACATCGTAATCCCCGATGATCCGCATGGGCCGCTTTTCCCTGATCTTCTTTTGCAGCAGTCCCACCGCCTCTTCCATCCCCTTAAGGAGGGGCGGATCATAGAGATCCTCCATCCCTCCTTCCAGGAATTTCCGGATCTCCTCTTCCTCCACCATACCCCGGTTCCGGATGATGCGGGCGGTCACCGGGCTGATTCCGAATTTTTCTCCGATGCCCTGAAAATCCGCCTTTTTGGCGGCCACATACCATTTTGCCATGTCTATACCCATGCCTTTCCCGTTTTGGTTCTTCCCAAAACGGGAATAGGCCCAAATCCGTAAGATTGAAAATTTTGATTTTCAATCTTATACCCCATGCCCGCTAAAGCGGGCACAAATTCAATAGTATGAAAGCGTACTTCTTTCATACTTATACCCATGCCTATCCCGTTTTGGATCTTCCCAAAACGGGATAGGCTCAAATCCGTAAGATTGAAAATTTTAATTTTCAATCTTATACCCGTCCGCACGCTCCGCCTAAACCCCGGCCGGAAGGGAACCGGACCGCCCCCTGTTTTTGCATGGGCAAAGGGGCGCCCCATCCTGCAGGCGGAGCGCCCCTTCATGCAGGCCGCGCCTGCGATACCGCACCCTTGAGCGGTTTTCAACTCATATCCTTATCTGTCGCAGGCCCGCCCTTCGATGCATGATATCGGTTACGATTCTGCATCATCTATGGAAAGGGCAGAAGCATTAAGCTTTCTTCTTCCCCTCAAACTTCGTCCGAAGCACGTACCAGAGCGCCCCTGTGACGCAGACGGAGGAATAGGTACCGCACACAATGCCCACCATCAGAGGCAGGGCGAATTCGCGGATGGAGCTCACACCCAGGATGAACAGTACGGCCACCATCACAAAGGTGGTCAGGGAGGTGAAGATACTCCGGGACAGGGTTTGGGTGATACTGCGGTCCACCAGCTCCTCCAGATGCTCCGTTCCCTCCTGCTTCATATTTTCACGGATCCTGTCAAAGATGACAATCGTGGCATTGATGGAATAACCCACGATAGTCAGCATACAGGCGATGAAAGTGGAACTCACCGATACCCGGGCCGCCGCATAGAAGGTCAACACCACCAGCACGTCATGGATCAGGGCCGCCACGGCGCTGGCGCCGAAGCGGATATCCTTGAAACGGAACCAGATGTAGATGAGCATACAGACCGCGGCCACGGCCACGGCGATCACCGACTGCCGCCGCATCTCACCGCTGATGGTGGAGCTGATGGTCTCCGCCGTAATCTTCTCCGGATCCGCGCCGAAATCCTCGGAAAGCATGGAGGCCATTTCCTGCCTTTCCTCCACATTCATGATGCGGGTTTTGAAAATCACTTCATTCGTCCCCTGCACCTTGGTGGTCTGCACATTTCCGTCCCCGGTGATCTTCTCGATCTGCGGCACCACCTGGGCATCGATCGTCTCAATGGACATATCCTCCGCGAAAGTCACGTTGGTGGAGGTGCCTCCCACGAACTCCAGGCTGTAGTTGAGCGCCTGCCCGCTTCCCGCGTGGTGGATCCCCATGAACACAAAGCCCGCAGCGATCAGCACAAGGGAAACGGTAAAGAACAACACCCTTTTGGAAAGCAGCCCTACCGCCTTCGTCTCCCTGGCCTTCCCGTAGAATTTCTCGTCCCGGAAGCCCAGCGCGAAGAACGCGTTCAGAAGCAGCCTAGTCACCACCAGCGCCGTGAACATGGATACCACGATACCCAAAGCCAGGGTATAGGCGAATCCCTTCACCGTGCCGGAGCCCATGACGCCCAGCACTCCTGCGGCGATCAGGGTGGTGATATTGCCGTCCAGGATGGCGGACAACGCCTTCTGGAAACCGATCTTGATGGCAGAGCGCACCGTTTTCCCGGTGGCAATCTCCTCCCGAATACGGGCAAAGATGATCACATTGGCATCCACCGCCATACCGATCGAAAGGATGATACCGGCAATGCCGGGCAGCGTCAGCGTGATGTCAAAACCGTTGAGCAGAAGGATCATCAGCACCACATACATGCACAATGCCAAAGCGCTGGCCAGGCCCGGGATCCAGTAGACTGCGATCATGAACACAATAACGATGGCCATGCCGATGGCGCCGGCTTTCAGGCTCGTTTCAATGGCGGCAGAACCCAGCTGTGCGCCCACCACGTTGGACCGCAGTTCCTCTAACTCCAGCTTCAGCCCGCCGATCCTGATGATGGAAGCCAGCCTTTCGGCTTCCTCAAAGGAAGCGCTTCCCGTAATGATCGCCTGCCCGTCCGTAATCTCCGCGTTCACGGAAGGGGCGCTCACCACCTCATTGTCAAAGATGATGTAAATAATGTCCCTGGTGGGAGCCGCTTTTTGGGTGGCTTGTGCAAATTTTTCCCGGCCCGCTTCTGTCAGAGTCAGCTCCACCACGGGCTCCTGGTTCTGCATGGAATTGGTATAATATCCCGCCTGGGCGTCCGCCACATCCGTCCCCTCCAGAACCGTATTGCCGCTGCTGTCCTGGAAGATGAGGGAACCGGGCCTGCCCAGCTCCTGCAGCACGGCATTGGCGTCGGACACGCCGGGGATCTCGATGTTGATCCGGTCGGTCCCCTCCTGGTAAACCTGCGCCTCCGTGGAATATCCCTCCACACGCTGCTGCAGCTTATAGATGGTATCGTTCATGTCGTCCCGGTCGGGGGCCTCTTCCCCCACTACCTGATAGGTGATGCTCACGCCGCCCGCCAGGTCAAGCCCCTGCTTGACGCTGGATGCGGAACCGGAGCGCTCTTCCCCTACCCCGAAGACGGACACATACCCCAGGCCCAAGAGCAGGATCAAAAAAACGGCCAGGGTTGTTATTGCTTTGTTCTTATTCAATTCTTTTTCCTCTCATTCTGCCGCCTCCGGCGGCTTTGCATTCCGGCGGCCGCCGCTCAGGCTTCCTGCGGATCCGCTTCCCCGCCCGGCTCGTTTTGAACCGGATCGGCCAGTGCGGCCTTTATCATGATCGCGCATTCGACCCGTTTTTTCTGCAGCTCGCATCCGATCTCATAGGCCCCGTTTATCCTGCCGGAAAAATTGTAGGAATTGGCGGCACACCCGCCGCTGCAGTAGAATTTTGCAAAGCAATCCCTGCATTTCTCCTTCGCATACACGTTGCAGCCTTTGAATTCGTCCCTGATGTCGCCTCTTGTAATGCCCTCATACACATTTCCCATCAGGAATTCTTCCTTCCCCACGAACTGATGGCAGGGGTATAAATCCCCCCAGGGCGTAACCGCCAGATACTCCGTCCCGGAACCGCAGCCCGCCATCCGCTTTGCCACACAGGGGCCGCCGTCCAGATCAATCATGAAGTGGAAGAAATTGACGCCCTTCCCTTCCCTGCGGCGCCGCAGCAGATCCGCCGCCAGCCTGTCGTATTCCTCCAAAAGCTGCGGCACGTCTTCCTCCCGCAATGCATAATCTTCGGAGGGTTCCGCCACCACGGGCTCCACGGAAATCTGCTCGAAACCCAGGTCGGCCAGATGTTCCACATCCCGGGAAAAATCCAGGTTATGATGGGTAAAGGTCCCGCGTACATAATAATCCGTCTGGTTCCGGCTCTCGGCCAGCTTACGGAAACGGGGCACGATCCGCTCATAACTGCCCTGCCCGCCCCGGAAGGGACGCATCCGGTCGTGTACCTCCTTACGGCCGTCGATGCTCAGCACCACATTCGCCATTTCCCGGTTCACGAATTCCTGCACCTCGTCGTCCAGCAGCACCCCGTTGGTGGTTAAAGTAAAGCGGAATTTCTTATGATTGGCTTCCTCCAGGCTCCTGCCGTAGGCCACCAGGTCCTTGACCACCTGCCAGTTTAACAGCGGCTCCCCGCCGAAGAAATCCACCTCCAGGTTCACCCGGCTCCCCGAATTGGCCACCAGGAAATCCAAGGCCTTCTTTCCCACCTCCAGGCTCATGAGAGCCCGGCGGCCGTGGTATTCTCCCTCTTCGGCAAAGCAGTACCTGCAGGCCAGATTGCAGTCATGGGCGATATGCAGGCAGAGCGCCTTTACCACCGTCGGGCGGTTCTTGAAGTCCCCCACATAGCTTTCGTAAATATCCTCCGTAAACAGCTGCCCCGCGTCCGCCAGCGTCAGGATTTCTTCCACCGCCTCCGACACCTCCGCCGCATCATAGGGACAGACGCCTTCCCACTCCTCTGCCACCGACCGCGCGACCTGCTGCCGGTCTGTCTGTCCGGCCTGAAAATGCTTTTCCACCCGGGGCAGCACGTCGTAGGCACATGCATCCACCACATGGATGCTTCCGCTGTTCACATCCATCACGATATGATAGCCGTTATTCTTAAACTGGTGTATCAATGTAGAGCCTTCCTTTCCGCCCCGGCAGCGGCCATCCGGCCGCCCCTTTACGCATAATAAGCAGCGATTTTTATTTTCCAAATCGCTGCTTATAGTCCTTATATTCTGTTTCCCGTCAAACCCCCGATTCCTGCGGCAGATCTCACTTCATCTTCTCGCAGCTCTGGTTTCCTACCGTACAGGATGTCTTGCAGGCAGACTGGCAGGAAGTCTGGCATTCCCCGCATCCGCCCTTCTTCATAGATTCCTTATAATCCCTGGTGCTCAGAGTCTTAATATGCTTCATCTTCCATATCCTCCTTCGTTGGGTCGCTATGGATGGTAGTATAACATACATTTTTCTTTTAGGAAAGTGTTTTCTCGAAATTTCCGGGACAAACGCATGAACGGCCCTGCGGCCTCTGCGCAGGGCCGGGCAGGGATGGCACAGAGGCCGCAGGGCCGTTCATGCGTTTGTCCTGCGAAATTTCTTTCCCTCAGCTGAGCATTCCCCCCAGCATCCCTCCGGCGCCGCAGATGGCCAGTATGGAAAAGAAGTGGGTGTCAAATCCCTTCAGCCCGTGGTTTGCTGCCATGGATATGAGTACCATGATCCCGAAATAGGCCAACCCCATCGCCAGCCCCCATAGGAATTTCCTGCTTCCCATCCGTTTTCCCGCTATAAAGCCCGCCAAGAATACCGCCGCCACATAGATCACGATAATTCCTATGGACACTACCTGTTCCGAGAGCCGGAACCGGTACAAAAGCAGGGCTAACAACATCAGGCATCCCCCGGTTAAGATATACGCCGCCAGCAGACACTTCAACAGGAACAATACCGTGGAGCTTCCGATCAACCTTTTATCCATTGCCACATCCTCCTGAAACCATTTGCTTCCGCGGCTTGCGCCGCGGCGGCCGTCATCGCAGGCCGGGCCCTGTCGGGCGGGCCGGCTCCGGCCTTCCTTTCACAACATGTATATTCTTTACGGTCAATTAACTTGACATTTCTTTCTCTTTTTTGTAAGATTCCTATAAATGTACATATTAATAGAGAGTCCATCGGATACGGCTGCGTATCATAAAGGAGTGAAAATTTAAAGTGGATTCATCGTCAGTCCTACAACTTGTTGTTCTGTTCGTTCTGCTCGCCCTCTCGGCATTCTTTTCTTCTGCGGAAACCGCCCTCACCACCGTGAACCGGGTGCGGGTGCGTACCCTGATCGAGGAAGGGAACAAGCGGGCCATGATCCTCCAGAAGGTACTGGATAACTACAGCAAAATGCTTTCCGCCATTCTGGTAGGCAACAACGTGGTCAATCTGTATGCCTCTTCCCTTACCACCACCCTTGCACTGAAGCTGTGGGGAAATTATGCCGTCAGCATCGCCACAGGCGCACTGACCCTGGCCGTACTCCTCTTCGGCGAAATCGTTCCCAAAAATGCCGCCACCCTCAGTGCGGAGAAAATTTCCCTGTCTTACGCCAGGATCATCCTCTTTCTGATGAAGGTCCTCACCCCCGTTATTTTCCTGGTGGACAAAGTCTCCCTCGGTATCATGCTCCTTCTGCACATGGATCCCAATAAGAAAAAGGATCAGATCACGGAATCCGAGTTAAAGACCTATGTGGACGTGAGCCATGAGGACGGTGTGATCGAATCCGAAGAGAGGGAGATGATCTACAACGTATTCGATTTCAGCGATGCCCTCGCCAAGGACATCATGATTCCCCGTATCGATATGTGTTCCGTCAACGTGGATGCCGGGTATGAAGAGCTGCTGGCTCTGTTCAAGGAATCCATGTACACCCGTATTCCGGTCTATCAGGAAGAAAACGACAATATTATCGGTATGGTGAACGTAAAGGACCTGATTCTCATAGAGGAGCGGGAAAATTTCCATATAAAGGACATCCTGCGCGATGCCTATTACACCTATGAATACAAGAAAACAGCGGACCTGATGATGGAAATGCGCGAAAAGCGCCACAATGTGGCCTTTGTGCTGAACGAATACGGCTCCTGCGAAGGGATGATCACTCTGGAGGATTTGCTGGAAGAGATCGTAGGCGAGATCCGGGACGAATACGATGCGGACGAGGATGAACTGATCCAGGAAACAGGAGAACGGCAGTACCGGGTGGAGGGCGGCATGAAGCTGGACGATGTGAACGACGCCCTGGGAACCTGCCTGGACAGCGAGGATTACGATTCCATCGGCGGCATCATCATCGGGATCCTGGATCGGATGCCGGTCCCAGGGGATGAGGTAACCACAGCGGACGGGATCACCCTCCGCGTGGAGAACGTGCAGCACAACCGGATCACCTCGGTGCTGATGACCCTGCCCGAGCCTCAGGAGGAGGATTCGGAGGAAAAGGACGAGCGGGAGGAGAAATCCGATACGGATAAACCGGAATAAGATTTCTGTTACGCAGCAAAACAAACGTATGAACACCCCTGCGCCCCTGG
>JAETRI010000191.1 GCA_021770245.1 Lachnospiraceae bacterium | reverse complement strand
TGATGATCACAGAGGGGACCATCCAAAAACGCCGGCACTTAGCGAGCGCGCCCCTTGCGAGCTTAGTACCGCTGCGTTTTTGGCTGAGCGGGAGCGGGTCCCCTCTGTGATCATCACACGCCGCGGGGCCGGGCAGGGGTGGCGCAGGAAGGGAGCCTGCCTTGGAAGCTATCCGGCCTTTGGTGCTGCTTCCGACGGAATCGGCTTCCCTGCAAATGCAAAAGCACGGGCCCTATGATACTTCCATGGCCCGTGCTTCCGGCGTTCATCTTCCCATTAAATATTCCTGCACTCCCGCCACCGCGTTGGCTCCGTCCGCCACCGCAGTGACGATCTGACGCAGCTTTTTCGTCCTGATATCCCCGGCCGCAAAAACCCCGGGCATACTGGTGGCACAGTCCTCCTCCGCGATGAGATATCCCTTCTCGTCGGCGGCGATGTTTCCGATAAAGCAGTCCGAATTAGGCCGGATGCCCACGGCGATGAAAACCCCCTGGACATCCAGTTCCCTCCTGGTGCCGTCCCTTCCGGATACGGTCACGCTCTTCACATTTTCTTCCCCGTTGATACGCTCTACCACGCTGTTCCAGCAAATTTCCACGTTTTCCAACGCCATCATGGATTTCTGCAGCGAATGAGCCGCCCGCAGGCTGTCCCTGCGGTGAATTAAGTAGACTTTCCTGCAGGTACGGGCCAGAAATACGGCGTCTTCAACCGCCACGTCCCCTCCTCCGACCACCGCAACCGTTTTCTCCCGGAAGAAGGCGCCGTCGCAGGTGGCGCAATAGGATACGCCCATTCCGCTCAGCTCCTCTTCCCCGGGCACGCCCAAATGGCTGTGCGTGGCTCCGGACGCAATGATCACGGTCCTCGCCTTCCGGGGCCCCTCTGCCGTGAGGACCGCTTTGTATTCTCCACAGTCCTCAATCCCTTCCACATCCGCTTCCATGAACTCCGCCTCCATCTTTTCCGCATGTTCCCGGAACTTCATTCCCATATCGAATCCGTTGATGCCGGGAAGTCCAAGGTAATTATCCACCTCATAGGTATTGAGCACCTGGCCGCCGCTCATGGGGTTCTTTTCTATCACCAGGGTGGACAATCCCGCCCGTCTTCCGTAAACCGCTGCACTCAGGCCCGCCGGGCCGGAACCAATGATGATCAGATCGTACATTTCTTCTCCTCCGTCTTCCTTTTTATTCTCGTAAGACTTTTGCTGCCGGATCAGGCACCCCGGAACGCGGCTGTTTTAAAGGCAGCCCAAAGGGACAGCGGGCTTTTGCCGGGATCCTTCCTGTGCGCCCCAATGTCCGGGAACCTGTTATGCTTTTTATTATACCCGTTTTAATATTACTTTCAATCCTCAGTCTTGTATGATAAAATATCCGGTAACAGGTTAAACGTAACGGTTCCAGATTTCGCGGTTTTGCGACAAATATCCGTAACAGTTCAGCCACCCCGCAGGCTCCCGGACGCCGGGACGCACAGGAAAGGATCCCGACGGAAGCCATCTGCCGCTTTGGTGCTGCTTCTTAAGCCGATGGGAGCGGCTTCCTTGCGAATGCGGCGTTGTCCGACGAGCGGGGCGAGGAGTT
>JAETRI010000080.1 GCA_021770245.1 Lachnospiraceae bacterium | reverse complement strand
ACCTCCTCTCTTTTATGGGTGTGCGAAGAAATAGTTTGTTTTGTCACTTCTATTATCCCGCATTTTCCCATAAAATGGGAGGTTTTTTTGCGAAAAATTTTTAAGCGTCAGAGCTGTTGGTACTTTGAGATGTCACTTGCCATAGTATATCTCCTTCCACATAATAAATTAATGTTTTGCTTCCCTCCGGGCAGAATGCCATAACTCCCTTCCTATCCAATTACGCATTCTCGTCAAAACGTTATTAAAAGCTTATCATCGGGACCCCCTTTCTGTCAATTCACTTGTAACTTTTTACTGTTTTTCCTAAAATCTGTACTTGTTTTTGTTTACTTTATCCCAGCCGGGGTAAAACGGGGCCTTCCGGCAGTCTACACCGCGATGCACAGGCCTTCCCAATGTGATCGTGCATTTCACCGTAAAATAACGTCCACTCGCCCCGATTTTCCTGTTTTATTCCTCCTTTTCGTGTATGATAGATCTATCATCGGATACGGCGGACGCAGGATACGACGCCCGCTTCGCTCTGCCGAAGCCCGGGCGGCGTTCACGTTTCCCAAGTCAACCGGAAAGGAGGGAAAGAAGAGCATGAAAGTGGAGATCCGGATCTCGGAAAAGCGGTATATCTCCGGCAAAAGACTTTATTCCTATGAAGAGCAGCTGGGAGGCGGATTCATGCGCATCTCCAAATCCACGCTGGTCAATCTCAGCTTTATCGACAGCGTGGAGCCGTCCTTCAACGGCATGATGCACCTTCGCCTGAAAAACGGCTGCAAAGACTATATTTCCAGAAAGTATCTGCCTGCATTTAAAAAATATCTGGGAATATGACCGGCGGACGCAGCCGAAGGAAACGGCTGCCTGCGGTTATTACGAAAATCGAAGCCGCCTGAGGCGGCAGAAAGGAGCAAATATGACAAAAAAAATATTTCACAATGCGCTGCTAGGCCTCTCCATCGGATGCACCGTGTTCACCCTGTTCGGCATTCTGTTCGACATTTTAAACGGAGGATCCTTTGAGCTGACAGATTGGTCCTATACCCGCATGGCATTGGGAGGCATGGTGGTGGGCATGGGATATTCGATCCCCACCTTCGTCTACTCGGACGAACGATTTTCCCTCCTGACGGCATCCCTGATCCACCTCGGATGCGGCAGCATTCTCATGCTCCTCGTCTCCTTCCTCGTGGGCTGGATCCCCTTTTCCCTGGGACCGGGAGCCGTCGCGCTCGTCATCCTGGGAATGCTTGCCGTCGTCTTTATTATCTGGGGCGGCTATCTGCTCTATTATAAAAAAGAGGCGGAGGCGATCAACGAAAAGATAAAGGAAAAACAGCGTTAACCAGGTCAGGAGGCGGAAGTCCCTGCTCAGGAATCCGGCAGAAGAACGGTCGGCTCCGGACGGGGATGGAGCAGGGGCGGGGCCGCCGGGCCGCTGTGGGCCGCCTGGGCGCAGGGCCCTCCGGCGGCCGGTATCTTAAACTAAAACGTCATATAACGCAGATAGAGTTCGTTGAAACCGGCGTCCGCAGCCAACGGCACTTCTTCGCAGATTCCGGACAGGGCCAGGATGCGCATTTCCTCATCCGGGCTTCGCAGATATCCCGCCGTGCCGGCCAGGGCAGCGTTTCCCACGGCTTGGATACGGCCCGAGAATCCGTCCGGAAACATCCCGATCGCCATGGCTTTCCGCCAATCCAGCCGATAGCCGAATCCGCCGGCCAGATAGATCCTGGCCACCTGCCCCGCATCGATTCCGTAGCGGGCAAGCAGCGTCTCGATTCCGGCCCGGACGGCAGCCTTGGCCAGCTGGATCTCCCGCACATCCTTTTGCGTAAACAGGATCCGTTTCCCTTCCGCCGTCTCTGCCAGGGGGAAACCTTCTTCGAAATAGGCGTCCGCCAGCAGCCCCGTTTCGTCCACCAGGCCGTTGCGCAGCAGCTCCGCAACGGTTTCCACCACCCCGGTGCCGCAGATTCCCACCGGGGGAGCATCCTGTATGGTGCGCACCGCGGCCCTGCCTTCTTCTATGGCCACGGAACAGACGGCCCCCCTCACGCTTCCCGTCCCCCAGGCAATATTCCCGCCCTCAAAGGCAGGTCCGGCGGCCGTGGAAGCAGCCAGGATCCGCTTCCGGTTCCCCAGGGCCATTTCCCCATTGGTTCCCAGATCCACCAAAAGACAGATTTCCTCGGACTCCGGAAAGCCGCAGGCCGACATACCCGCCACGATATCCGCTCCCACAAAGGCGGAGATTCCCGGAAGGAGCTCCACCCTTATTTTTTCCCAGGATATAAGGCTCTTCTTCCGTCCCCTTTCCCCGGATCCTGCCGTCTTAACCGGTACGCCATTCCCACAGCATTCTTCTCCTTCGGCTGTCATTTTCCCGTCCGTATGCGCTTCCTCTCCTGCCAGGATCCGCCCGTCCCCATGAACCGGCCCTATATTTACCGGGGTAAAAGGATATACCCCCAGGGAGCCGCAGTCATAGCCCAGTAACAGATGGATCATGGCCGTATTGGCACAAACGGCAATCCGGCGCACCGCATCCAAAGGGATCCCGTATTCTTCGGCCAGCTGCCCAAGCCCCTGCCGTAAATCCTTTTGGATACACGCCTGCAGAGCCTGCTTCTGTCCGGCTGTGGAATGCTGTATCCTTGCGATCACATCCGCCCCATAGCTCCTCTGGCTGTTTAAAAGCGTGACCACACAAAGGGGCCTTTCGGGCGTGCCGTCGTCCGCAGCCGTCCTGCCCTCCTTCAGCAGAGCCAGGGCCAGGGTGGTCGTCCCGATATCCACCGCAATACAGAATGTGCCCGCTTCTCCGTCCGGCCCTGGACCGTCCTCTCCGACCCGACGCTCCTCTTCTGCGTTTTCGCAAAACTCCGCCAGAATTTCAAAGGACGGATCCGCCGCCTGTCCCCGGGACAGACGCAGATCTTCTGTGGGGAATAGCGTGCACGCCAGCCGCCAGCCGACTTCCAGCTCCTCCTTTCGAAAAAACTGTCTGTCCTGGACGGAAACCGCGGCGTCGCCTTCCGATATCCGGACCCCACACTTGCCGCATCTGCCGTTTCCTCCGCAGACGGCATTTCCGGGGCAGCCTGTCCGGCGCATTGCCTGCATCAGGGATTCTCCCTGTCTTACCCGGATTTCGCGCATTCCTGTTCCGTCTTCAAGAACAACCCTGGTCTCTTCCATTCGGACATCCTCACATTTTCTTTCCGCCGCGCCGGCTTTCCTCAGACCGCAAACTGGCTGTTATACAGCTGCGCGTAAAAGCCCTTTTTCCGTAACAGTTCCTCGTGTTTTCCCTGCTCGATGATCGCGCCGCCTTTCATCACCAGAATCACGTCCGCCTCCCGGATGGTGGACAGCCGGTGGGCCACGATGAAGCTGGTGCGCCCCTCCATCATCCTGGCAAAAGCCTCCTGGATCTTCATTTCGGTCCTGGTATCGATGGAGGATGTGGCTTCGTCCAGAATCAGCATGGGCGGCAGGCACAGCATAACCCGGGTGATGCACAAAAGCTGCTTCTGTCCCTGGGAAAGGCCGCCTCCCTCCTCGGTAATCACGGTATCATAGCCGGCAGGCAGACGCTTGATAAAGCTGTGGGCGTGGGAGGCCTTGGCCGCCGCCACGATTTCCTCCTCGGTGGCGTCCGGCTTCCCCATACAGATGTTTTCCCGGATGGTTCCTGTTTTCAGCCAGGTATCCTGGAGCACCATGCCGAAGCCCGCCCGCAGGCTCTTCCTGGTCATATCCCGCACGTCGCAGCCTTCCACCCGGATCCGTCCGTCCGTCACGTCATAGAAGCGCATCAGCAGATTGATCATGGTGGTCTTTCCGCAGCCCGTGGGTCCCACGATAGCCACGCGTTGTCCCGGCTTCACCGACAGGTTGAAATCCTCGATCAGCTTCCGGTCCGGTTCGTAAGAAAAGGATACATGCTCCAGCTCCACGTTTCCGTGAATATCCGAAAGGACCTGCGCTCCCTCTTTTTCCGGTATCTGGGGTTCCTCCTCGATCAGCTCAAAAATCCGCCCCGCACAGGCCAGGGCATTCTGCAGCTCCGTCACCACGCCGGAGATCTCGTTAAAGGGTTTGGTATACTGGTTGGCATAACTCAAAAGGCAGGACAGGTCTCCCACGCTGATTTGTCCCGCAACCGCGGAGAGAGCCCCCACCAGACCCACGCCCGCATAGACCACGTTGTTGACGAAACGGGTCGCCGGATTGGTGATGGAGGAATAGAATATGGCGCGCAGGGAACAGGCTTGGAGCCTGTCGTTGATCTCGTCGAAACGTTCCATGGCCTTTTTTTCATGGCTGAAGGCCTGTACCACTTTCTGATTTCCCACCATTTCGTCGATCAGAGCGGTCTGCTCCCCTCTGGTTTCCGACTGCAGCCGGAACATGGTAAAGGTCTTCTTAGCGATAAAGCCTGCCACAAAAAAAGACAAGGGCGTAATCAGCACCACCACCAGCGTGATTCCCACATTGGTGGTCAGCATGAACAAAAGCGTCCCCAGAATAGTCATCACCCCGGTAAAAAGCTGGGTAAAGCCCATCAGCAGCCCGTCCGCGAACTGATCCACGTCCGCGATCACACGGCTGACGATTTCTCCGTAGGAATGGCCGTCCACATATTTCAGAGGAAGGATCTCTATCTTCCGAAACGCCTCGTTGCGGATATCGCGGACGATCTCATAGGTCATCTTGTTGTTGCAGATATTCATGATCCACTGGGCCAGGGCCGTAATCAGGATTACCACCCCCATCAGCCGCAGGATAGCAAAAATCCCGGGGAAATCCACCGCGCCCCGGGCGACGATATGGTCGATGGCCCGCCCCGTCAGTTTGGGCAGATACAAGGTTAAGGCCACCGTTATCCCCGCCAGAAGCAGGGAAACGGCCAGATAGAACCAATAGGGGCGCATATATCTCAACACCTTCATCAGCGTGGTTTTCTGTTTTGCCCGATCTGTTTTTTCTTTTTTCATATTCTTTTTGGAACCCTTTGGTCCCTACGCCTCCTTTGCCATCGGTTTTTCAAACTGGGAATAGTAGATTTCCTGATAGGCCGGACAGCCGGAAAGCAGCTCCTCGTGGGTCCCGATCCCCGCCATCTCTCCGTCCTCCATGACGATGATCTGATCCGCATGCCGGATAGAAGAAGCGCGCTGGGAGACGATGAAAACCACCGGCCCGTCCTCCATCTCGCGGATGGCCTTACGCAGCCTGGCGTCCGTAGCCAGATCCAGGGCGGAAGCGCTGTCGTCCAGGATCAGTACGGAGGGCCTGCGCACCAGCGCCCGGGCGATGGTGAGGCGCTGTCTCTGGCCGCCGGAAAGGTTTTTCCCTCCCTGGGAGACGGGAGCATCCAGGCCGCCCTCCCTTTCGTCCACGAACTCCCTGGCCTGGGCGGTTTCCAGCGCCCGGTACATCTCTTCCTCCGTGGCGTCTTCCTTCCCCCACTGCAGGTTTTCCCGGATGGTCCCCGCAAACAGCACCGCTTTCTGGAGCACCATACCGATTTTTCCCCGCAGCTCCTCCAGGGGGTATTCCCTCACGTCACGGCCGTCCACCAGCACGCGTCCCTTCGTGGCGTCATAAAACCGGGGGATCAGATTCACCAGGGAGGATTTCCCGGAACCGGTGCCGCCGATGATTCCGATGGTCTGTCCGGAGAACGCCGTAAAATCAATATCCGTTAAGGATTCCGCTCCCGCGTTTTTATAGGTTAAGCACACATGATCGAAAACGATCCTGGGCGAAGCGCTGTCTGCCTCCTGTACGTTCTCCTCTATGTGATCCGTTTCGACGACAGCGGCATCGGAGCGTTTTTTCCCCTGCGGCGGATCATTTCGAAGGGAATCTGCTTTTGCTTCGGACAACTCCTTTTCCTCCAGGCTGGAGCGCACCTCGAATACACTCTGGATCCGGTTCCCGCAGGCAATGGCCTTGGTGATGGTGATGATCAGATTAGCCAGCTTGATCAGTTCCACCAGGATTTGGGACATGTAGTTCACCAATGCCACCACTTCCCCCTGGGTGATCGCGCCGCCCTCCACCCGCCAGGCGCCGGTCCACACCAGCGCGATGATTCCTCCGTTGATGATGATATAAGTGACGGGATTCATCAGGGCGGACAGTTTTCCCACATGCTTCTGCCAAGCGGCCAGTCCGTCGTTGCTTTCTTCAAAGCGGCCGATTTCGCTCTCTTCTTTATTGAACGCGCGCAGCACACGCACCCCGGTGAGATTTTCCCTGGTGATCCCCAGAATCCTGTCCAGGCCTCCCTGTACCTTTTTATACAAGGGCATGGTCAGCATCATGATGCCGAACACCACGACGGACAGGAGCGGGATGGTCACCACGAAGACGAGCGCCGCCTTCGTATCGATGGTAAAAGCCATCACCATGGCGCCGAATACGATAAAGGGCGAGCGTAGGAACAGACGCAGCACCATGTTCACTCCGTTCTGTACCTGGTTCGCATCGCTGGTCATACGCGTAATCAGGGTGGACGTCCCGATGGTATCCATTTCCGTAAAGGAAAGGCCCTGGATGTGGGCAAACAGAGCATGTTTCATCCCGGCCGCAAAGCCCACCGCCGCCCGCGCTGCGAAATACTGGGCGGTGATGGAACATACCAGTCCGATCAGGCCCAAAGCGATCAGCACAAAACACATCCGGAGGATGTATCCTCTATCCCCGCGGGCGATGCCGGTATCGATAATCGCCGCCATGACCAGGGGGACGAAAAGTTCAAAAGAGGCCTCCAGAAGCTTGAAAAGCGGGGCCAGGACGGTTTCTTTTTTGTAGTCCTTCAGATAGATCAGCAGTTTTTTCACAGTTTCACTCCCATCTGCGCGTTTGGGCGCGCGTACAAGATTCCTGGATCGCCAAAAACCTTTTTATAGGATATCATAGATTTAACCATATGAAAATTATAATATTTATATGGAAAGAATATTTTTTCCGTATAAAGCAGACGTCAGCCTTATCGGAACGGACAGATGAAACTGTTGGAGGAAGAACTGGGCTGCGTGCTCTTTGAAAGGGGGGCGCGAAAGATCCGGCTCACGGAAGCCGGGCGTCTCCTGTATAAAACGCCCGGCTGTCCGCCGCAGCCGGGATGTTCCTGCAGTTTCTGAAAAAATTACAGTCTCACAGAAGCTCCGGAAGCTCCCTCAGACTTCGGATCTCCAGATCCCGGAAGCCCGGCCGGGAAGTCCCGTTCCTGCGCGGCCACCAGTCCGGCCGGCTTTTCCCGGAAGGGTTGAACCAGCAGGTATCGATTCCCGCATTGACTCCGCCCCGGATGTCGGAGGTTAAGGAATCCCCTATGATGATCATCCGGCTTCTGTCCCTTTTTATGCGGGAAAAGCAGTAATCGAAAAATTCCTTCTGCGGTTTCTGATATCCGACGGTTTCGGAGATAAAAATTCCGGTCATAAACCGTTCGATTCCGGACAGGCGGAGGCGGTTTCGCTGGGTGGATTCCACGCCGTTGGTTACCACATACAACAGATACCGGTCGGAAAGCGCTTCCAAAACTTCAAAGGCGCCCTCCACCAGATCATGCCCCATTCCCAAAAGGCTCTGATACTCTTTCTCAAAAGCCGCCCCGTCCCCGTCGATCCCCAGGGCGCCAAACAGTCGGACAAATCGTGTGGAAAGCAGAGTGGGTTTATCGATTTCTCCTCTTTCAAAGGCTTCCCACAGCCCATGATTGATCCGGCAGTAAGCCGCATACTCCTCTTCTCCTGCCGGATAGCCGTAACGTCCCATGGCCTTTGTGAACGCCTGCTTCTGTGAGGCTTCAAAATCCAGAAAGGTTCCGTCCATATCCAGAAGCAGGGCTTCATACTTTTTTCGTTCCATCTTTGGCTCCCATCTGCACTCGAACGCGCGCACCAATCAGAGTGATTCCAATCTGCCGCCCGGACGCTGCCCTGGCCGATACCGGCGGCCCGTGATGATCACAGAGGAGACCATCCAAAAACGCCGGTTCTTGGGCAGCGTTTTTTGCTGCCCTATGTACCGCTGCGTTTTTGGCTGAGCGAAAGCGGGTCTCCGATGGATCATCACGGGCCGCCGACATCGGCCAGGGTGCCGCCCGGGCGGGCCGCAGGGCCTTTCCCTTCGTTTGGCAGGTATCCGCCCCGGCCCTTCTACAGGAGGTTTTCTTCCAGGTAAACGGCGACTCCGTCTTCATCGTTGGATCCGGTCACGGCATCCGCCGCCTGCTTCACCTCCGGGATGGCATTCCCCATGGCGACTCCCGTTCCGCTCACGGCGAGCATACCCAGATCCACGTAATCGTCTCCGAAGGCCAGAATTTCGTCCGCGGATATCCCCAGTGCAGCCGTGATCTGCCCGATCGCTTTTTCCTTGGTGGCGTCCCTCCTGGAGAATTTATACCAGTTTCCGTCGGAAAAACGTGCCCAGTCACAGTCCGCACGCCGGGCTATTTCTTCGGCCAGATCTTTTCCCGGAAGCTCTATACTGATTTTCAAAGACGGCAGAGAAAAATCCTTGTAGTCGGTATACCGAACATCCCCCCAGTCCGGCGACAGAATGTGGGGGTCTTCCTTATAATTCCAATAATGGGCGTCCAATGTATCCACGGTGATCTCGCACTGTCCCTGGGTTAGTTCAAAACCGGCATCGATGATTTTCCTGGTTTCTTCCGGACCGAATGCGGCGCAATACAGGATGTCTTCTCCGAAGCGGACCAGCGCCCCTCCGCTGGATATGACCAGTTCGGGAACGATCTGCCCGATATATTGTGAGGCGTTGGATTCTCCCCTTGCGGTGGATACCCCTACGAGATATCCCCTTTTCCTGCATTCTGACAGGGCGGATACCGTGCGGCCCGAGATCGTCTTGTCCGAACGCAGCAGCGTACCGTCCAGATCCAGCAGGATCAGCTTATACATCGCATTTCGTCCTTTCCCGGCTTGTCTGCGGCCTGTGAAGGCTTTGGCCTTACAGGCATTATACGCTTGGGGGGAGGGAAATGCAATGAGGAAACACGCCAAACGCATGAATGGCGCAGGGGCCGCCCCTGTCCGTCCCCGCTCGATCCGTCCTCCTACGCCATCCTCACCCGGAACACCACCGGCTCATCGCTCACAATTTTCTCTGCCCGCACATGCAGCCCTCTTTCATCCTGCTGCCAGCTGCAGCCTTCCGAGAAGCCAAGGACATCCACCGTCTTTATTATCCCGTGGAAAACGGTTCCCCCGGAAGGATCCGGCTCACCCAGCGCGGGAAAGCAATACAGGCCGTCCGGGGCGCACTGCAGTGCAATGGCATATACGCTGTCTTTCTTGCAGGTATAACGGACATCCTGTGGGGTAAATTCTTTTTTGATCCCGTCGGAAAACGCCCCTTCCGTCACCCGGGTCGGGCCTTCCCCATACGTCCTCCATACGCGGGAGCCATAGACGGCCTCCCCGTTTCGCTCCAGCCACCGGCCGATTTGCAGAAGAATGGCCTCATCCTCCCGGGGAATGGTTCCGTCCGCCTTCGGGCCGATATTCAGAAGCAGGTTCCCGTTTTTGCTGACGATATCCACCAGGTCGCAGATGAGATCCGCCGCGGATCTGTACTCATTCTTTTCCGTATAACACCAGGAATTCAGTGCCACCGCCGTATCTGTCTGCCAGGGATAGGGTTTTGCATCCGCGAACTGCCCCCGCTCGATATCCACCACCGCGGTCCCGAACATAAACGCATCATGCTTATAAGCGATCAGCACCTCTTCTCCCCATTCTTCCGCCCGGTTATAGTAATAGGCGGCCGCTTTTTTCAGGTAAGGCTTCATACTGTTATGCTGGATCCACCAGTCAAAATACAGAAGCTTCGGACGGTATCTGTCTATTATCTCGCAGGTCCGCACCAGCCAGTCCTGCAGGAACTCTGCCGAAGGCTCCGGAACGCTATACAGATCCTGAGGGTCCCCTTCCGGCATGGCGGGCCAGTAAAGATCCCCGCGCTGCAGGGACTCCTTTACATCGCTGTCAAATTCTCTGCCACCTCCCATGAAAAACCAGTGTTCCGCCCGATGGGAGGAGGCTCCGCCAACCAAGCCGCATTCTTCCATCGCATCACATAGTTCTCCCAGAGTATCCCGCTTCGGCCCCATTTCGAAAGCATTCCAATGGGAAATCCCGCTTCGATACATCTGGAAACCGTCGTGATGCTCCGCCACGGGAACCACATATTTTGCTCCCGAACGTTTAAACAGATCGATCCAGGAATGCGCATCAAAGCGCTCCGCCCGAAACTGTGGGATGAAATCCTTATACCCGAAATCCTTCTGCGGCCCATAGGTTTTGATATGATGTTCATATTCCGGCGAACCCTGGATATACATGTTTCTGGGATACCACTCGCTTCCGAATGCGGGCACGCTGTATACGCCCCAGTGGATGAAAATACCGAATTTAGCGTCCCGAAACCACCGCGGCACACCATGTCCGCCGAGGCTTTCCCAGTCCGCCCCATAGGGCCCGGCCGCAATCACCTCATCAATTTGCTCCAAATCTTTTTGCAAATCCCTCATCAGTCCGTCACAACCCCTTTCTGAAGCAGGATGTTGGCATACAAAGCCGTCTCCCCTGTCGCGATAATGGCATAGGCCTTCTTCGCCTCCTCATAGAAGGCAAAACGCTCGATCTGTCCGATGGCCTGCCTGCCGCGGCTTTCATACTTCTCTTCGATCTGCCCGTAAACCTCCCAGATGGGCGTCTCCACGGGATCGCCGGGCATCACCTCCATCAGGCAGAAAGGCTTCTCCACATAGCTGTCCAGAGGAAAGACGCGAAGGACGGCGTCCAGGATCTCGGGCACCCCCAATCCGTCCATCCGGATCACGATAGCGTCTTTTCCCATGGACTCCGCCGGAAAATTACCGTCCGCGATCACCAGCCTGTCCCCATGGCCCATTTCGCACAGCACCTTCAAAAGCATTGGCGATAAAATTTTCGGTATTCCCTTTAACATCTTTTTTTCTCCCCTCTGAAAATCACTCCATATCCCACAGTTCTTCCCATCTTTTCGCTCCCGGCCATAGAAATACCTGCCCCTTGATCAGCCGGCAGTCCCGGTCCGCCCTGCGGATTCGTTCCATCTCTTCTTCCGTCAGGGGATCCTGTGTGATACATCGTAGATTCTCCACATACTGTTTTTCGTCCACCGAAAAGGGAATCGGCACCTGTCCTCTTGCGGCCGCCCATTTCAGGCATACCAGGGCGGGATGGATCCCGTGGCGCCCTGCGATCTCCACGATTTCCGGCATCTCCATGTCCGTCACATCCTCCGGCGTCCGATCCCGTTCCGGCCTGGAAGGGGATCCTAAAGGGCAGTATCCGATGGGGACGATATCGTGCTCTAAGGCATACGCGAACAGCTCCGGCTGCTGAAAACCGGGATGAAGCTCCATCTCCAGGGCCGCCGGGCGGATCCGGCAGTGGGGCAGCACCGCTTCCATTTTTTTCACGGTCATATTGGACATACCGATATGACGCACCTTCCCTTCCTCCACAAGCCGCTCGCACTGCCTCCAGGTAACCATGAATTCCTCCACGGAAAACGGCCTGGAATCCGGATTCCGGGAGTCTCCGTCACATCCCGGCGCATGATAATTGGGAAAGGGCCAGTGGACGAAATACAGGTCGAGGTAGGAAAGCCGCAGATCGTGCAGGCTCTTTTCGCAGGATATGGCCACCCTCCCTTCTTTATGCATGTCATTCCACACCTTGGAGGCGATAAAAAGCTCTCCGCGTTTTACGCTTCCTTCCGTAAGCACCCGTTCCAGCGCCTTTCCGATTTCCTCCTCATTCTGATAGACCGCCGCGCAGTCGATCAGACGGTAGCCCGCCCGGACCCCGCCGTAAACGGCCTGCGCCACCTGCTCAGGCCCATATTTATCGGAACCGAAAGTTCCCATTCCGATCGCCGGAATCGTATCCCCGTCATACAGCCTCTTGAGCGGAACTTTGTATTCTTCCATATTTACTCCCATCTGCACGCTTTGGCGCGCATACAAACCGGCTCCCCGTCCCCTGCGAACAGGACAAACGCCTGAATGGCCCTATGGCCCCTCCGCCACCCCCTGCCCGGACCCGCGGCGCATGGTGATCCATCGGGGACCATCCAAAAACGCCGGCACTTAGCGCAATGTGGTCAACTTAAGACCTCGGGCGCTCTCCCGCCTGCAGCCTCGGGCGTCCGGCAGGGAGCGCCCATGGCCTTAA
>JAETRI010000190.1 GCA_021770245.1 Lachnospiraceae bacterium | reverse complement strand
TTGCACCACGCCTCGGCATGGCCGAAGATGGAAGCGCCGCTGCGCACCGCCCATACGCCGTAGGTTGTTTCTTTTCCCATTCTGATCCTCCTTATCGTTCCTGCTGTTTTGATGGTTTCTGTTTTTGGGGCGTCTCCGTCTGCTTTGTGTCTTTGATCTGTTGCCGGAGAGAAGGTCTGTGCTCCGGCTCCGTTTCAGAGTCCGTGATATTGACATACTCGCCAATGATACAAAGCGCCTCCCCGTAACTGCCGGAAGCAAACACCCGGTCCTTCATTTCCTTTGCCTGCTCCTTCAGGTCGTGCTCCCGCAGGGTACGGGCCGCAATGCCTACCAGATTGAAGATATTACCGTCCTGGCCGATCAGCACACAATCCGGTTTTTCCGGTTCCGGCGAAGGCTCCCCAATAAAACCGCCCAGACGGTTCGGTACAAAATCGGACAGCCAGGTACCGCCAAAATTTTCATGGGTTTGTAAACGCCACATAGCAAGTTTCCTAATGTCCAGCTTTACGTCCTCGAAGTGATAAAGCAGACAGGTGAGCTCCCCATACTGGAAAGCGGAAACATCCTCAAATTTGCTGCCGTCCTTCAAAATGCCCGCCTCGGTGAACAGCTCATTGATTCCGTCCACCCATTCCTTCAAATCCCCGCCGCATCCCTGCAGGATCAGGCCGTCTTTGCCATCCATGTGCCGCAGGTCATCGGTTGTAATCGTATTGATATTCAAAAAATTGCCTCCTATCGTTCCTGTTGATGATTGGTTTTCTGCCGGATGGCTTTTGCCATCGGCTGTTTCTTTAACTGCTTACGGACAGAGGGTTTCTGCTCCGGTTCCCGTATATCCGTAAAAATATCGGATAATGGCTGCTCCCAGCGTTCCCCGAAGCCACGGACCACCGTGCCCGCCAGCGCACCGTTATTCTTAAACATTTCCAGTGTATCAAAAGCCCGGTCAAACAGTTCTATGTTCCTTGCATCCACGCTGGGCGCAAAATGGATCACGCCCACCGGGTAATTGCCTCCGGTGCCGATCCAGCCCCGGACAAAATCATCATAGCCTTTTATGATCCCGGCATCGGTCAGTTCGTTGGCATGGCTGGAAATCAATATGCTTGTAGCTGCATACTGATAGCCTAAGACCAATATGCCTGTTTTGGGGTTATACATAAAGCGCCGGTTATCAATCTGCTGCATATCGATCATCCGCCTCCTGGTATCAATCCGCATGAGTTCTTTTGTAATCGCTGTCTTTTCTATCCGCATCCCTCCCATCCATTGATTTATCCGCAGCTTAGACCCGTTTCGGGGCGTCAGAGTATTCTAATACAGCCGCCCCTCAAACCGGGCCCCGAAAGCCTTGAAAATCAAGCCTCATTTTGGTTAAGTTGCGGACATATTACCCTTAATTTTTTCTGCTCCGGCGCTTGCGTTCCCGCTCGGATTTCCGTCTGGCAAAGGCGCGGCAGGAATCCGAACAATACGCCTGGCTGGTGGTAGGCAGATAGGCTTTCCCACAGACCGGGCATGTTTTCTGTTTCAGGGAAGTGTCCTCGCCAGTAATGGCAGATTCCAGCGCCGGGTCCACCGGCAGCACCGCCTCCTGAAAGTAC
>JAETRI010000189.1 GCA_021770245.1 Lachnospiraceae bacterium | reverse complement strand
CCGGTGCTTTCCGCCATCCTCCGGCTTGCACGGCCCGTAGGAGCCATGAGCATTATTTTCCTGTCAGGATAAAGCCTGCGGTAAGTTTCCAGAATGATCTTCAACACCGTCGTTTTGCCTGTACCAGGGGAGCCGGTGATCACAGACAGGTTGTATAAAAATGCTGTCCGGACCGCGGATTCCTGTTTCCCGGAAGTCCGAAGCCCCTGTTCTTCCCTGACTGCCTCAATAACAGCAGAAATATCTTTCACCGGCGGCCTTTCCTCTGCCAGAAGCCTTGCGATCCGGCTGGCGGTCTCATCCTCCTGTGCAAATGCGGCGGGATGGTAGATATTGTCCCTCATGGAGACCACAGCGCCGCTTAATATCATGGCGTCCAGTTCCCTTTCCACTTCTTCCGTCTTTACGCGCAATTCCGGGAGCGGGATTTTTTCGTTCAGCAGCTTAAATGCTGTTCTGCACAGTTCCTCTCTTCCCAGGAACAGATGCCCCTGTTTTCCTTTTGCCTCATCCAGTGTGCAGTGGAGCGCCCCTCTGATCCGCATGGGGTCACGGGGACGGGTATCAGTCTTCCTTACAATGGCATCCACCCTGCGGAATCCAAACCCCGGTATCTGGCACAGCTCAAAGGGGCTTTTTTTCAAAAGATCCCGACAGGCCGGCCCGAAATGCTGGTAAATTTTAAGCGCCGTCTTCGGCGTCAGCTTAAAGGGCGCAAGAAGCGTCATGATATCCCGTAACATCCGGCTCTCCGCAAAAGAAGTCCGGATATCCTCCAGCTTGTTTTCTGTTATCCCCCGGACCTCCAGAAGCCGTTCCGGGTGGTTTTCCAGTATGTCCAGCGTGCCCGTACCGAACTTCGCCACGATCTTGGCGGCGGTCTTTTCCCCGATCCCTTTGATCAGGCCGGAACCCAGGTAGCCCAGCACGCCCTTCCTTGTTTTTGGTACGATCTCACGCCACTGCTCCACCCGGAGCTGCATGCCGTATTTTCCGTTTACCCATTCCCCTTCCAGTTCCGGCTCCACGGCGTCCGTCATGGGGATCTCATAGCCGACAGCGGTAAAACGGATCAGGTAGTCCTTATACCGCCTCTTGTCAAATCTCCGGATACTGCAGTTTCAGGCGGAGCAGGTTATCTTTATCAACGATGGGTTCCGGACAGGGTTATACGTTACCATATAATGGTTCCCGCCCATATCGCAGACAGCTTTACAGCTTGTTCCCATTTCCGCAGCCATGATCGCTTTCAGCCGCCGGATATCAGCCTCCAGCTTTTTCGAACAGGTATCCGACTGTTTCTTTTGCTCCTGAGGCTGCATGTAACGCTTTAATGTAGAGGGCATGGCTCCGCTCAGGACAACCGTTTCCGCATCCTTGTCCGCCCGTCCGCAATACTGCCTGGCGCTTGCAAGGATCACATCCCCGTCTTCCAGATAAGGCGGAGGAACCTGTTTCTGCACATGGCTGTTCCAGAATTCCTGTTCCAGGAATATCATCTCTTCCTCATAGGCCATGTCTCTGCGGAGTTCCCGGATAATGACCTCATCTTCCGTGTTGCCGTACAGACAGCAGAAAAATACCCGGTCAATATCCATCACGGCCATATAGTGCCTG
>JAETRI010000079.1 GCA_021770245.1 Lachnospiraceae bacterium | reverse complement strand
TCTGCGATTTCATGATCCTGATTAAATGCCTGCTGAAGCAGGCAGAGGGGAGTAACATGAAATCTGCGATTTCATGATCCTGATTAAATGCCTGCTGAAGCAGGCAGAGGGGAGTAGGTTGAAAATGACCTGCGGTCATTTTCAACCGGGAATTTGTGCTGCCGCACAAAGTTCCCTCTGAATTGAGAGCCGCCTTATGGCGGCAGAGGGGAGTCTTGCGTGAGCGAGGAAAAGAAAGGTTTTTTTGCCAGGCTGAAGGATGGACTGAACAAAACGAGGAATAATATTGTAAGCGGCATCGATTCCGTATTCAACGGATTTTCATCCATTGACGACGACTTCTATGAGGAATTGGAGGAAATCCTTATCATGGGGGATATCGGTGTCAATGCCACATCGGATATTCTGGAACGGTTGAAAGCACAGGTGAAGGAACAACACCTCAGGGAGCCGTCTGAGTGTAAACAACTTCTGATCGACAGCATCCGGGAACAGATGGCCGTGGGAGAAACGGCTTATGAATTTGAGAAAAAGCAGTCCATCATCCTGGTGATCGGCGTGAACGGCGTAGGAAAGACCACTTCCGTGGGAAAGCTGGCGGGAATTTTAAAGTCGGAAGGACGTAAGGTTTTGATTGCAGCAGCGGATACATTCCGGGCAGCTGCCGGGGAACAGCTCGCGGGCTGGGCCAGCAGGGCAGGGGTGGACATGATCGGAGGGGCGGAAGGCTCCGATCCGGCCAGCGTGGTATTCGATGCGGTGAATGCCGCCAAGGCCAGGCATGTGGATGTGCTGCTCTGCGATACGGCCGGAAGGCTCCATAACAAGAAGAATCTGATGGAAGAACTGAAAAAGATGGATCGGATCATCAGCAGAGAATTCCCGGAAGCCCACCGGGAGAATCTGGTGGTGTTGGATTCCACCACAGGGCAGAACGCCCTTTTGCAGGCAAGGGAATTCGGTTCCGCCGCAAATCTGACGGGAATTATTTTGACCAAAATGGACGGCACGGCCAAAGGCGGGATCGCTGTGGCTATCCAGTCCGAATTGAATGTGCCGGTGAAGTATATCGGCGTAGGGGAAGATATGGAAGATCTGCAGAAATTCAACGCGGACGAATTTGTGAATGCCCTGTTCGACGTAAAACCGGAGCAGGCCTGAGAGTAAAGGAGCTACCATGGCAGATAAAGAGATGCTCACCCTGGAAAAATTCGAAGAAGCTTCCGAAACGGTAAAAAGGGTGACCCAGGAAACCAAGCTGGTATACAGCGAATATTTCAGCAGGCAGTCCGGAAACCGGGTATATTTCAAACCGGAAAACATGCAGCTCACCGGTGCCTACAAGCTGAGAGGGGCCTATTATAAGATCAGCACTTTAACGGAGGAAGAACGCAGTAGAGGGCTGATCACCGCCTCCGCCGGAAACCATGCCCAGGGCGTGGCCTACGCGGCAAAGGCCTACGGCTGCAAGTCGGTAATCGTCATGCCCACCACCACACCGCTCATGAAGGTGAACCGCACCAAAAGCTATGGGGCGGAGGTGGTCCTTTACGGAGATGTGTACGACGAAGCCTGTGCCCGGGCCTATGAGCTGGCCGAGGAGGCGGGATACACCTTTATCCATCCTTTTAACGATACGGCCATCGCCACAGGCCAGGGTACCATTATGATGGAAATCTTTAAGGAGCTGCCTTTGGTGGATTATATCCTGGTGCCCATAGGCGGAGGCGGGCTGGCGACGGGCGTTTCCACCCTGGCAAAGCTTTTGAATCCTAAAATCCATGTGATCGGCGTGGAGCCTGCGGGAGCCAACTGTATGCAGGCCTCCCTGAAAGCGGGCAAGGTGGTCACGTTGGATCGGGTGAATACCATTGCAGACGGTACCGCGGTAAAGACGCCGGGCGATGTGATCTTCCCCTACATACAGGAGAACATGGACGATGTGATCACTGTGGAAGACGAGGAACTGGTCACCGCCTTTCTGGATATGGTGGAAAACCACAAAATGGTGGTGGAAAACTCGGGCCTGCTCACGGTGGCCGGCCTCAAGCATCTGGACGTGACGGGCAAAAGGGTGGTTTCCATTTTGAGCGGCGGAAATATGGACGTGATTACCATGTCCTCCGTGGTTCAGCACGGCCTGATTTTCCGCGACCGGATTTTTACCGTCTCCGTCCTGCTTCCGGATAAGCCGGGTGAACTGACCCGGGTATCGGAGGTGATCGCCAGGGAAAGCGGGAACGTGATCAAGCTGGAGCATAACCAGTTTGTCTCCATAAACAGAAATGCGGCGGTGGAACTTCGCATCACCATGGAGGCCTTCGGCACGGAACATAAGGGACAGATCATTGCTGCCCTGGAACAGGCCGGTTACCGGCCCAAGATCGCAAGGACGAATATATAAGGAAGGCGCATCGGGGAGAAAGGGTACCCGGTTTGCGGAAAGGAGGAATCGGAATGCAGGAAAGGGGGAAAAAGCCGTTTCGTAAGAGAATCAGGGAATATCTGATGATTACGGCAGGAGCATGTATCTACGGAATCAGCATCAGCCTTTTCCTGGATCCCAATAATCTGGCGCCGGGAGGCGTGACCGGCATTGCCATTATAGCAAACCGCCTTACCGGTCTGTCCACCGGAACGGGGATGCTTCTGATCAACATTCCCATACTGGCGGCAGGATTGTGGAAATTCGGCCTGAGATTCCTCGTTTCCACCATCTATGCCACTTTCCTGTGTTCCGCCTTTATCAATCTGTTTTCGGGCTTCGGCGAGGTGACCGGAGAGCCTCTTCTTGCAGCCCTGGCCGGAGGCGGCCTTTTGGGTATCGGCCTGGGGATGGTTTTTAGGGCCGGGGCCACCACCGGAGGGACGGACATCATCGTCAAATTTCTCCGCCTGAGGTATAAGCATTTGAAAACGGGAAAGCTTTTCCTGGCGACGGACGCCCTGGTGGTAGCCGCCTCTCTCCTGGTCTTTCACGATGTGAACACCGCCATGTATGCCATGATCGCGGTCATGGTAAACAGCCGGGTATTCGATATTGTTCTCTATGGAGGAGACGAAGCCAGGCTCATTTATATCATCAGCGACCGGGCTGACAGCATCGCCGACCGCCTGATGCGGGATCTGGACATCGGCGTCACCTTCCTGCAGGGCAGAGGGGGATACAGCAGCCGTTCCAAGGATGTGATCATGTGTGTGATGCGCAATACCATGGCTCCCGGCGCCGAGGAGATCGTGAAGGAGGAAGATCCCCTGGCTTTCATGATCGTTTCCGGCGCGACGGAGATCTATGGGGAGGGGTATAAGGATATTCTGGAGGAGAAGCTCTAAGGTTCTGCAACACATCCGAATTGATCTGAATTCTCGTCAATAAACAGATCAGGATCATTTTGGGGAGTAAAAATGGCGACTGCATTTAACAAATTCAAACATTTACCGGTAAAGGAAAAGGGAGAACGCTCCGTGGGAATCATCACGTTCCATTGTGCGGATAATTACGGCGCGATGCTCCAGGCTTACGGCCTGAAAAGATACTTATCCGATGCGGGAGTGCAGGTCCATATCGTCCGTTATGAACCCTTTTTTATGACAGGCAGACATTGGTGGCTCCCTTATATCCCGATAGGCAGAATGAAGCGGCGCATGGGGATGAGTTTAAGAGGCTGGAAAGCCCATATAAGGGCGGGAGCCTGTTTTTTTCGGCTGCGAAAGAAAATGAGAGCTTTCAGAAAGGAATACCTGATCGAAAAGGGATACGGGAAGCTGCTGTTCTCTCGTCAGTTTCGCCGGCTTCCTTTCCGATATTATATTGTCGGAAGCGATCAGATCTGGAATCCGAATATTACGCTCGGGTTAAGGGCCGTATATTTTGGCGCCTTTCCAAGCAGGCATAAGAAAAAAGTAGTCGCTTATGGGGCGAGCCTAGGCGGGGAAGTCCTGCCGGATCAATACGAAAAACGGTTTTCCCGGCTGCTTCCATATGTGGATGCGGTTTCTCTCAGGGAAGCGGATGCGGTTCCCTATGTCCAAAGATTTCGACGGGAAAAGGTGACAGCGGTTTTGGATCCGGTCTTTCTACCGGTCCGGAAGTGCTGGGAGGATTTGGCAAAAAGTCCGGGCAGAAAAAACTATATTCTGGTATACCAGACGGAACAGAATCGGGAATTAGTCCGATATGTATGCTCTCTGGCAAAGGAAACCAGCCTGCCCGTATTGGAGCTGCAAACCGGTGCGGGAAAAACCGGAAACGGATTCCTGTCCGATTTTGCCGTCGGGCCTGCAGAATTTCTGGGATACATCCGGGAGGCATCCTATGTAGTGACAAATTCCTTTCATGCGGTGTCCTTCAGCATTATCTTTGAAAAAAAATTCCTGGCCTATTTATATAGCGGAAGCGGAGCCAGGGTTAAAAATCTTCTTAGAGTATCCGGCCTGGAAAACAGGCTGTATGAAAAAGACAAGGACGGGCAAATCGATGCCCGGATTGATTGGGAAGAGGTAAAGCGGAAAATGAAAGGGCATATCCGGTTCTCAGAAGCTTTTTTAAAGGAGAATCTTCCGATGCTGTCGAAGGGTGACTAAAGCTATGAAACTGTTTTCGGACAAAAATGCCTGCTGTGGCTGCGGTGCCTGCGCGGATGCCTGTCCGGAAGACGCGATCCGGATGGAGAAGGACGAAGAGGGCTTTGCATATCCGCAGGTTGACCAGACGGTATGCACGGGCTGTGGGCGCTGCGTGGAGGTCTGCCCCATCGGAAACGACGAAGGGCATAGCCAGGAGGGCAAGATTTATCTGGGAGTCCAGGCCAAGGAAGATGTGTTTCGTTTCGCGAGCTCATCGGGCGGAATGTTTTCTGTTTTGGCGCAGTATATTTTCAGACATCGGGGAATCGTGTACGGAGCGGCATATGACAGGAGGATGGAAGTGCGCCACATGCGGGCCGACAATATGGAACAGCTCGATGCAATCCGGCGGACCAAATATGTACAAAGCAGCTTGGATGGAGTCTACCGTGAAATAGAAGGACAGCTGCAAAAGGAACGCTGGGTTCTGTTTTGCGGTACCCCCTGCCAGGGTTCTGCCCTGAGGCTTTATCTGAAGAAGGTATATCCCCGGCTCGTGATCGTCGATCTGGTATGCTACGGCGTGCCGTCTCCCGGCATTTGGGCATCCTATGTGAGATATCTGGAAGAAAAACGCGGCGGCAGGATGCAGTACTTTTCCTTTCGGGACAAAGGAATGCGGGATAATGGGCATGGACGCTCCTATCGGATCGACGATGTTTCATACGCGGGTTCTTTGTATAAGGATATTTACTGTATGATGTACTTTAAAAACTATATCCTGCGTCCTTCCTGCCATCATTGCGGATTTTGCAGGACAGAGCGAAGCAGCGATTTTACGTTGGGCGATTTTTGGGGGATCGAACGGGTCAGGAAAGACATGGATGATGGAATGGGAACTTCCATGGTGATTCTCCACACAAGACGGGCGAAGGAAATATGGGACGATATCAAAGATCAGACCCGCTGGTTTTCCTGTAAAAGGGAAGAAATCCTCCAACCCCGCCTGATGACGCCTACCGAGGTGGCAAAGGGACGGGGACTTCTGATGAATCTGTACAAAGTTTTACCTTTTTCCATTTTCTTAAATCTGGCGGGCTGCATGATAGGGTGTAGAGAACGTGTAAAATAGGATCCCGGCTTGGAGTATTTCGGGGGTGATGATTGATGGCATGTGAATTCAGAAAAGGGCTGGTTTCCGTCGTAACTCCGGTTTATAATTGCGAAGCATATCTGCCTAAAATGCTGGATTCCGTCCTGAATCAAACCTATGGGCAGATGGAAATGATTCTGGTTGACGACGGCTCCACGGATCGGACGGTTATTGCGGCGGAGGCCTATCGTGACAAATTCGCTGCCAGAGGTTTTGACTTTCGTATCGTCCGGGCAGAACACCGGAACGCTTCAGCCGCGCTGAACCGGGGCCTGCCCTATGTGACGGGCGAATATCTGATCTGGCCTGACAGTGACGACATACTGGAACCGGAGTCCGTCAAAAGAAGAGTGGAATTTTTAGAGGAAAATCCGGCCTACCAATGCGTTAGGAGCACAGCCTATTATTTCCGCGCAGAAGACGGGACAGAGTCTGAACGGGAAGAAAAGAGCGGAGACTTGGCGAGAGAAGACCTGTTCTGGGAGATGCTGGAGGGCAGAACCTATGTCTGCTGCGGCTGCTATATGCTGAAATCGGAGCGTTTTTTTGAAATTTACCCAAACCGGCATATCCCGGAATATGACGTGGGACAGAACTTTCAAATGTTGCTGCCGTTTCTTTTTTTTCACAAATGTCCCACCATACAGGAGGAACTGTATGGCGTACGCTGCCGGAGGGGCAGCCATTCGCGCAGGATACTGTCACAGGAGGAGGATGAAGGGAAATATCTGAATTATGAAATGTTGATTGATGAAATCGCGCAGATATGCGGTATTACCGAAGAGACGGACAAAAAAAGAATCCTCTGCTGGAAGATGAGGCGCCGGTATCAGCTGGCGCTGAAATATGGGAATAAGAGACGGATCCTGAAAGCACGATATGCGCTGTATCGTTGCAGCGGCGGCTGCCCACTATGGCGGGCGGCAACGGATGCCTTTCGGTATCTGTACAGAAAGAAATAATCATACCGAGTTTGATACAAAGCAGAGGAATAATTAAAAAGTGTGCTTTTGCGGTGTAAAAATCGGGCTTGCAGTGTAAAATAGGCACTGTAACTGCCCGGTTATTTTTTGCAAAAAGATACCCCTCACTGCCGTAGTTGGCAATGAGGAGATTTTCTGTTTATGCTCGAATTTCTTGCCCATCCTTAAAAGCAAACCGCACATCATCTCTGGCATAGACTGTTACATAATCCACCAGCCCGCACCAGAGGGCAGGGTCAAATTTATCCATCAGGTCAGCTTGCGCCAGCGTGTCCAGAAAGGCTTCGATTGCCGCCCGTCTGGATTTCTTGTCTGCAATGGCGGCTTCAATTTCCTCCAGCCGTGCTTTTGCGGTGTCGAATCGGGCGGTGAGACTGTCATAGCGTTTCTGATATTCCGTCTGGTCGAGTGCCATATGAGCGTTTTCGTAGATGCTACTTGTGATTGCACTGCCAGATTACTCGGCGGTATTTGCTGTTGGAATGCCAGACCTTTGAACCGTACCACTCGCCGCATTGTCCGCAGTGTATCTTGCCGGAAAAAAGGTGGACACCGCTATGCCTGCCGCCGCTGGTTTTCCTGCGCTCCATTTCCTGCTGCACCAGTTCAAACACCTCCGGCTGGATGATGGCTTCGTGGTTGCCCTCCACGTAGTACTGCGGAATCTCTCCCTCGTTGACCTTTTTCTTTTTGGTGAGGAAATCCACCGTGTAGCTCTTTTGGAGAAGTGCATCGCCTTTGTACTTCTCGTTGGTGAGGATGCTGCGAACTGCTCCTGCGTTCCATTTGTCCTTGCCGCCCGGCGATTTGATGCTGTCGGCGGTCAGCCTGGCGGCGATGCCGTGCGGCGTCATGCCCTGCAGGAACATACTGTAGATGCGGCGGATGATGACCGCCTCGTCCTTATTCAGAACCAGATTGCCGTCAGGACCCCGGTCGTAGCCGAGGAACCGCTTGAAGGGCACGGTGACCTTTCCGTCTGCAAACCGTTTTCTCTGTCCCCAGGTGCAGTTCTCGGAAATGCTCCGGCTTTCCTCCTGCGCCAGTGAGGACATAATGGTAATAAGCAGTTCGCCCTTGCTGTCCAGCGTCCAGATATTTTCCTTTTCAAAATAGATCTCCACGCCTTTTTCCTTGAGCTGGCGCACCGTGGTCAGGCTGTCTACCGTATTTCGGGCAAAGCGGCTGACCGACTTGGTGACGATAAGGTCTATTTTGCCCGCAAGCGCATCCGCCACCATACGTTTGAAGCCCTCGCGGTGCTTGGTATTCGTACCTGTTATGCCTTCGTCCGTATACACGGAAACAAACTCCCAATCGTCCCGGCTTTTGATATAGTTGGTGTAATAGTCCACCTGGGCGCTGTAGCTGGTGAGCTGCTCCTCGCTGTCCGTGGAGACACGGGCATAGGCGGCGGTGCGGCGCTTTTTCTTTTCATTGATCGGCGTTGCAGTGAAGCGACTGATTGTCGCCGGTATCGTCGTTACTTTCGCCACGTTTTTCCCTCCATCTCTGTATCATTACTTTCCGCATATGTTGCTTGCGCTGCTCCGTGTGCCTGGGCATATTCCGTTTGTTTTCCCATGCCGCTTCAAAGGTGTGACCGTCAAAGAATCGGATGGAAAGCTGGAACGGAGCCGTGATGTGAATGCAGGCAATCTGTTCACGGAAAGCCATCTCGTCAAATGACTCCAGCCCCATAGCCTCAGCACACAGCTTTTTGAGGACTTCTTCCTTGATGCTGGGGCTTTGGCATTTTCCGCTGGACGCGCACCGCCATACGGGATCAAAGCTGCCGTCTTTATGCCGTGACCGCTGCCTGCGGTAGTTCTCGCCACAGCTGTCGCAGCGAATACGGCTGGTGAAGCAGGAACTGTTGGGGCCGAGCTGATGCTCCTGCACATACCGGCCTTTTGCGGCTCTGCGCTCATCTGTCCAGCAGTCCTTTCGCATGGTGGACTCCCAGTGGTGCGGCACGATGCGGCCGTCCTTAAAATAGAAGACCATCTCATTCGGAGCAGGAATCTCAATGCAATCGATCTGCTCTGAAAAGATGATCTCGTCAAACGTATCCAGTCCCAAGACCTCAGCGCAGGCTTCCTTGAGCATCTGTTCCGGGATATCCTTGTTTTGGCATTGGGCATTCCCGGTCTTTCTTCGGGTTCCGCAAATCCAGATGGTGTAGTTGGCGTCTGGGTCTTTTCGCCCCTTGCGGTTAGACCGCTGATAGCTCTTTCCGCACCGACCGCACTTGATCTTGCTGGTAAAGCAGGAGGTATTGATGCTCCAGTTTGCCAATGCGCCAAGCTCCCGGCGACGCGCTTTTTCGGCCTGCACCGCCTGGTAGACCTCCATCGGGATGATGGCCTCGTGCGTGTTCTCCACGAAATACTGCGGCAGCTCTCCACGGTTGATTTTGCTTTTCTTGCTGATGGGATCCGCCACATATTCCTTTTGGAATAGAAGATTGCCCGTATAAGTGATGTTGCCGAGAATCTGCCGGATGGAGGAATTACCAAAGTGTTGTCCCTTGTAGGATTTCACACCCATCTCGGCAAGCTGCTTTTCTGTGGTTTCCGCCGATAAGCCATTCAGGTAATTGTCATAGATGAGCCGGACAATTTTGGCTTCCTCCTCATGGATGACCAGATGATCGCTCTCCCAGCGGTAGCCGTAGATTTGAAAGCGGCCGTTGGGGATGCCTTTTTCAAACCGTTTCCGGGTACCCCATTTGACGTTGTCCGAAATGCTCCGGCTCTCTTCCTGGGCAAAGGACGCCAGGAGGGTCAGCATCAACTCGCCGTCCTCGGTGAGGGAGTCGATGCGCTCCTTTTCAAACTGCACGGAAACGCCCAGCTCCTTGAGCCTGCGCACCGTATTTAACAGATCAACGGTGTTGCGCGCGAAACGGGAAATGCTCTTTGTCAGAACAATGTCGATTTTTCCGGCTTCGCAGTCGGCAATCATCCGATTGAACTCTTCGCGGGCATCGGCTTTGGTGCCGGTTATCCCGTTGTCGGCGTATACGCCCACATATTCCCAGGCGGGATTGCTCTGTATCAAGCTGCTGTAAAAGCTGATCTGTGCCGAAAGGGAGTGCTGCAACCGCTCGGACTCCATTGAGACTCTTGCGTAGGCAGCGACCCTTTTGCGGCGCGGCATCTGCGGTGTTTTCGCTTCGATTTTATTTACGATCCGCATGAAATCACTCCTTTCCGACACTATATATCACTCTGAATGCCGATTATATCAAGTCATTTTCCGATAATAATGTACCCAAAGATGGCGAGAACGCAGCCCTCAGATTTGTATCAATTACGGCATATTCCTCCTCGCTCAGAAGCCCCTTTTCACGGAGATTCTTTACGATGGAGAGGGCGGCAAGGTAGCTCATTTCAGAGCGGAATTTGTCCTCACTCATGCCCGTCACCGCCTTTGTAACGGTCTGCGATATAGCAGGCGTGAGAGCAGTATTTTCTTTTTGCGTTGCCGTAGGCGGTGAAGGTCTTTCCGCAGTGAGCGCAGGTGAAGTGGTATACAGCCCTGCGGTTGACCTTTTCCGGGTGTGCATTCCACCAGATGGTACGGCAGTTATCCGAGCAGAACTTGATTCGCTTTCTGCCGGGAGTCTGCGTAAGCAAAGCGCCGCACTGCAGGCAGAATCTGGCGTCCAGTTCAATGCGGCTGTTATCCGCAGCCTTCGTGCCGGTCAGCCCCATCTTACGGCAGAATGCGACAACGTTATCTTTCTTCAGTCCCACCGCATTGGCAATGGTGGCGTATCCATAGCCCTGTGAGCGTAGGACGGTAATCTGTTCTTTTTGCTGATTTGTCATTGTGGTTCCTCCGTTCCGAGGGTTTCCCTCAATGACCCATCTGGACATGGGAGCCTGTTTTGGCCGAAAAAAATATGCCCACCGAACCGTTATGGTCAGGTGGGCATTCAGCAGGTTAAGTTATTTGATTTTAGCTGCGTAGTCAAGCGAAATCCAGCCAGCGCCGGACTTCAGCCGTCCCCAGCCAGCAGAGGACCCCTGGCCGGACTGGACCTCCACAATGGTAAACACGCCCTTGCCGGTAAACTTCCCGGTCTTGGCATAGTCCGCCCCCGGCCCTTTGCGGATGTTCAGATCGGAGATGCTGACTTTGACGGTAAACGGCACATCCGGTGCCGCCTGCGTTGATGTGTTCGGTGTGTAGATGTTCACACCGTTATTATCGAACACGCTATATCCCGGATTGGCATCAGCGCACTTCTTAGCATTAGAGAGGAGTTTGTATGCGCCTTTCTGCGGTTTGCTGTCAGACCATGTCTTGCGGACACGGTAATAGCCCTCTGTCAGCTTTTCAGGATACTCAGCCTCTGTGTCCCCGGATGTCCCACTGCCAAGCTGCGCCGTAACCTTCTCCGCAAGATCACCCATCCTGGCATACATCCAACTGCCCGGACAGGACTTATTGGCAAACCAGCGATGGACAGTCAGCACCATCTCATCAGACTTCGGCTCATAACTGAGTGTCTTGTCCTTATCACCCAGCCAGAGGAGCTTGCTCTTGCCGTTGCGCTTACAGATGTCCGTGCAGAGTGTGATCAGCGTCTGATAGACCACATCCTTAAAGGCATACGGCTCCGTGGTGTCAGACGCGCACTCGATAGTGACCGCCCGCTGGTCGTTGGCGCTGGAGGAGGAACACCAGGAACGGTTTTTCTCCTCCACATACATTCCCACACGGCCGTCCACGCCGATGCCGTAGTTACAGCTTGCCTGCCTGGAAGTCGGCAGGAAGATATTTCCCAGCGTCTCCACCGAGCATTGCCCCACCACGCAGTGGGGCGTAATGCGGTCGATGCCGTGTGTCCGCTGCCCGGAGTGGTTGGGGCTGAGTTTCGTGTAAGATACCAGTGAACTGTTTGTATAAGCCATTTAATTTTCCTCCTTTTCCGCCCGGTCATGGAGCTGTTCCAGGATTTCCTTCATCTTCTCCGGCACGGGAAGCCCCAGGTGCGCCGCGTTCTCCAGAAGGCTCACGCCCTCGTTGGAGAGGTAAAAGAAAATAACCGCCGTGCGAAGGACGCTGCCTGTGCCGATCACCTGTACATCCAGGATGTTGGCGATCCCCACCAGCAGGAAGATCAGCACCTTCCGGCAGATGCCCTTAAAGCCCACTTCACTGGACAGCTTCTTGTCCGAGATGGCACACATCACGCCCGTGACGTAATCCACTGCCACGAACACCACCAGTGCGATGAGCAGCCCGTCGCAGCCGCCCAGGAAATAGCCCAGCCACCCGCCGATGGCCGCAAAGATCACCTGCGCCGTGTTCCAAAGTTCCTTCATGTTGATACCTCCGTTTCTTGAAATGGTTTTGTGTATGAAAAAAGCGGCCGCTCCGAAAAGCAGTCGCTGATTCCCAAAAGATTAAATTGTCAAATCTGTTTCGGCAGCCATTCCCATAATCGCATATCCTCCTGCCCCAAAGACCACATACACATCCCCCGGAGCTTCCAGCGGTATGCCGCCTGGTTTGCCCAGTAGACCAGGGAATCCACGTCCTGGTAGTAGAGGATGGAAAAGCCGTCCGCGTCTCCAAGGAACAGCCGGGATATCCAGATGTTGATGTCCTTCGGTATGACCTTTGCCGTGTAGTTCCCGCCGCAGGAAATCTCCAGCAGGTCGGAGTGAAAGAAATCATAATCCAGGGAGATGTCCTCGCTCCGGGTGGAGGTTTCCTCCACATCGGAGGTCAGCGTGAATACCTGGAACTCCTCATCCCAGGTGCAGTTCGTGCGGGATATCCTTCCGTAGCTTTTAAAGCTGCCGTCCGGCATCTCCACATCAAACCGCTCATACGGCTCGTAGGTCCAGGCGTCTCCCAGACGCAGAAGTTCACAGACCGTGGTGTTGTCCGAGCGGTACCCGGCGTAGCCCCCGGAAAAGCCGCTGGTTGCCGCCGTGAAGCGCAGGGTGTAGGAAGAACCGGAATACACCCTCACTCGGTTCCCACGGACGCGCATCTCCACTGTGTACATGGAGGGATTGGCCCGTAGGTCTGCCGATGAAGTCCTTGCGATCTCCTGGCTGTAGCTGCCAAGGAGCGTGGAACCATTGTATAACTCCACCGCCTGGGTGTCGTAGTTTAAGCAGCAGAACAGGCTGCCGCAGAATACGCCGGCCCGCCCGCTGCCGTTTGCCGGGAAAGCCAGCCTTGCCCGCAGGTGCAGCTCTGAAAAACCGTCATACTGCCACGCAAGCTCCCCATGCCCTTCAAGCTGGGAGTAGACACGCTCCATCGAATATTCATCCGACCGCCACACCTCGAAGGAGCCGGAACGCACCGTCCAGTAGTCCGTCTCCAGCACGCCGTAATCCTGGAAGTCCTCATACCAGATGAGCGCCGAGTCCGGCTTCCTTCGGAGCATCTCCAGCGTCAGCTTAAAGCCCTTATCGGGTACAGCCATATTGCCGTCCACATCCTTAAAACTCCTGGGCGCAAGGGCAAAGGCAGCCTCCCCGGCGGTAGGTTCCTCGGAAAAAGCCGAGCAGACGCGGAAGCCGTAAAACTGGACGCCTTTGGCATCCACCGAAATGGTAATGGTGTGTGTCCCGGCCGAAAGCGTTACGCTGCTTGCGAGGGACGCCCAGAAGGTACTCCGCCAGTACGGCCACCACAGGCGGCTTTCCGTGAAGTGCTTTGTGCTGCCGTCCAGCGCCACATAGATGCCGTTCTTGTCCCAGAAAGGATAACAGAGCCGCACCGCCACATCGTAAGTTCCCGCTGCGTTCACCGTAAAACTGTAGGTCACCGAGCCGTTATCCCCCAGTGTCGCCACGCCATTTTCAATGGAGACAATACCGGACGCACTGGAGTAATCGCTGGCATCCCGGTCGATGAGGATGTTCCCGAACTCCGTCTTCTGCTCCTTGCCATAGGCGGTCAGGTATCGCCTGCGGTTGTATGTGTCCGCAAGCTGAGGGTACTCGCGGGAAACTGCGTCCGCTCCTTCCATGTAATCGTAGACATGGGGAAAGGCGTAAGGCACCTTGTCATAATCATCCCAATAGGCCACGATAGGGAGAAAGGGCTGGGGCGGCGCGTCACCTGTGAAGTTGTACGCTCCCGTCATCCAGTACCTCGCGGCGTAGTAGGTGTTGGAAACGCCCCGGTAGGTCTCGCCCAGGTTCTCCGGCGTGTCATAGATTTGCCAGTTCCAGCCGTAGGCCGGCATCCCCAGGAAAATCTTGTCCGGGTCCATGACCTGGGTGGCGTAATCGTAAATGCCCTCCAGCCAGCTTCTCGGAGAAACCGGCCCCGGCGCGGAGCCTGCCCAGGCCATGCCGTAGCTCATAATAGACGCCGCGTCACAGTAGGCATCGAGATCCCCGTAGACACACCAGTTCTCGCCGCCCACCGAGCCATTAACGGAAGTCATCCCCGGCAGGCAGATGTTCATGTGCTTCGTGGCATCGTAATTCTTTACCGTATTGTAGATGTTCTGGAACATGGCGGTTGACGCGGCATGGGTGGAATAGCCGTCCCCGCGTTCCAGGTCGATGTCGATGCCGTCACACCAGGGATACTTCTCCATGATGCGGATGATCTCCGAAAGGAACATCTCCTGCGCCCCGTTTGTGTTGTCCCGCAGGGCGCGGAAGATGCTGTTCGCCCCGTCGTTTGCCACCGTCAGCAGCCACTTGATATGGGGCCACTTGTTGATGTAGGTGAGCATATCCGAAATCGCCACGCCGTTCTCGTAAATCTCCCCGGTGGCCCGCACCTTAAAGGAGAACAGCCCGATCTGGCTGATGCGGTCGCCGTAGTCCCGGAGGGCTTCGTACATCCGGGCATTGCCCATGAACGTCCATACCATGATCTGTTTGCCTTTCAGTGTGTCCATCAGATCGGCTCACCTCCATCCTGCATTTCCTGCATCTCAAACAGCACCCGCGCCGTTTTCCCTTCCGGGAGCGTCACCTTATGCTTGGAATCCCAGGCGGCGCTGTACTGGTAAAAGCCCTCCTTTTTCTCCGGGCTGCCGTTCTTTGTACACTGCCGTGTGCTGGCAAGCAGGGCGAGGTCTGCTTCGGCGGGGACAGCGTTAGGAAAGGATACCTTCTGGCCGCCCACGCCCTGGCAAAGGGAAACCGCCCTCGCTTCCAGGTCGGACTTCGGATACAAATGCACATCCAGCCCAGCGGAAGTCTCCCCAAGGTTAAAGAGGATGACCGTTTCCTCGCCCCGCACCACGCCATTGAACCAGACAGGAGGCTTGACCTCGCCGTCCACACGCAGCTTTTTAAGGAACGGTTCGGTATGGGGCGTGTATCCCGTCAGCGCAGGACCTTCCTGGAGCATCAGGTCAGTAAAATAGATCGTGCCGGAGCAGTCCGCAATGGTAGGCTTCACGGTAACGCTCACGACGCGCATATCCTGTTTCCGGTTGATAACCTCCGCCAGCCGGATAAAAGCGATTTTACCCATCCAGCGTCCACTTCATCTCACAAGGATGGCCTACCCATCCCGTGGCCACCGCCCCTGCCTGCAGGAGGATGTCCGTGATATAAAGCGTCCCGGTGCAGTTGGTGATGCACACCCGCACCGTGATGGACTTGACCCTGGAGGAATAATTCTCCGGCGTGATTTTAGCGGAGGTAGATGATAAATATGCCATAGCTGCCTCCTAATACAAATCAATGAATCGGCGCTCCGTGCTGCCGTCCTCATACTCAATCACCACTTCAATGCCCACCTGGGCATCGTCACTCAGCTTCTCCAGATTTTCCGAGCCGATCTGCGCCGACAGGGTGTAGCTGGAGCGGTTGGCGGGATAGACGGTCTGGGACAGGCTTTTGGTCATGCCCGCCACGCCCTCCGCTTTGAAAGACGCCGTGCCGGACGCGCCGTTTTCACTGTCCGCCTCAAAGCCGGAACTGACCCAGTAGGCAAGCCCGTCATCGGCGCGGGAGTTTCTAAGCAGATTGAAAGGAACCATTTCCCGGATATCGTTGTTCGACACCATGCTGGTGCCTTCCAGGGAATCCGCCGCATTGTCCCACTGGCTGGCGGAGCTGCCCAGGTTCTTCAGCGTGGTGGAAAGTTCCAGCACCGTGTTCCACGGCTCCTGCAGATTGTATTCCCTGCGGACGATACGGGTAGTAACCGAAAGCCCCAACTCCTTATCCTCCACACGGACATAATCCCCAAGCTCCCAAGCTTCATGCTCGTAGCCTGTCAGCACGGATAAGTCCATCGCATTCAGCACATAAGAGATAGTGGGTTTTGCATAATCCGCCAGCCGCATTTCAGCATACTCTTTCATCTGATAGGGATTCGTGAAGGAGGAGCAGTCCAGGGTAGAGATACGGATTTCATTGGTATAAGTGAAATCCTCCACATAGGCTTTTCCACCATTGATGTCCGCAAAGGTCATCCCTTCCGCGCCCACAGCGTAGAGCCTTGTCACAAGCTCCCTGGTATCCACCACACGCTGGATGGATTTCATGTTCTTCCTGTAGGCAAACAGCGCGCCGCTGTCCCTGCCGTTTACCGTCAGCAGATGCACCAGACGGTTGGGACAGTCAAAGACCAGGTCGCCGCCGTGGAGGTCTGCTGTATTTCTGAGGATGGACAGGGCATTCTTTTCCGTACTGGTCCAGGTGCGCTTTGTCCGCACCGTCACCGTGCCAACGCTCCACTCGGTGCCCTCTAAGGCGTAGGCCATTGCGGTCTCCGGGTATTCCGCTTCAAAGGTTCTTTCTTCTTTGCGGACAGAGAATGTCAGGTCATAGAACTCCGCCTCCGCATACACCTCGGTCACGGCGCTGCCGTCCGTATCCCTGGTATCGGTGACCGTCCTGACCTTGTACATATCGTCCACGATCTGGATCTTCTTTTCGCTATCGATATACCCCCGCTTGCCATCTCGGTAAGGAATTTTAAAGGAAAGGGTGTCCTCGCCGTTGATCTCGCCCGTGACAATGATGTCGTAGGCATTCTCCAGCACTGCCTCCCAGGCGCCGTTCCTGTCCAGCACCACCGGCCTTGCGTAGCCGATCTTCTCATATGGCGCTTTCGGGATGTCGTAGAGCCGGATATCGATGAGCTTTGGCGTCCGGGAAGTATCGGAAGTCGTGAGCGTTACCCGGAAACGGATATATGTGCGGTTGGGAGAAGTCAGCCGCCCGTCTGCCGGGACTGCCGCCCAATCGCTCCAATCGGTGAGGTCGTCACTGGTTGATGTCTCCACAAGGGAAACCGCTGTTGTGCCGGAAATATACTCGTTGGTCACAGACACACGTCCCGTGCCGGAGAGATTGCAGTTAGCCGCCGCTGTGGTCAGCACGCCCTCGGACGGGTACACACCGCCGGATGCCCGGAGCGTGACTGCTCCCGGCTCGGTGATACCGTCCACGCTCCCGGAGGTATCCCCGGCATTCGCCATCAGGGAGGAGCGGAAATAGTCCATCAAATCCTCTGCGGTAAGCTGGGTGTCGCAGTCTAAAAACCAGTCGTCCAGCCCTCCGGCATACCAGTAGGAATCGGCGTGCATTCCAAGGATCAGGTCGGCTGTGCAGGAACGGTTCAGTTCCCCGGTAAAAGAGAGCTTCTCCGATGCCCACACCGTGCCGCTGTCGCGGTCGCCCACCACATACTGTGCCGTCTTGTTATCCGGCTCAATAAGACAGGCGATAAAGTACCAGCCGCCGTTTACCAGAGAAAAGGACGGCGTGACCGACTCATCCAGAATCAGGGAGCCGGTATCGTCATAGAGCATGATCCTCGGCCTGCCACGGATAAGGGACAGGTAGAAAATCGGCTGCCCCGGACCGTATCTTGTGTTGAAGATTGGGCAGTAGGTGTTTCCCACAGAATAAGTGGTCGGCGACATCCAGCCGCCGCAGAGGATGCGCTCCCCAAGCTCTGCAAAAATGGTGCCGTCATTGGTAACCTTCAGATAGGTCTGCTCTGTGGAAGGATTATTGATGTTAAAACGGAAGTAATTGCCTTTCTGCCCGCTCCGCATCGATGCGGTGGTTCCGCTCCAGTTGTTAATGAAAGCGGGTCTTTCCGCACCGGAGGAATCCAGGAGATTGTTGTTTTCATCGGGAGCAGACTCATTCATCCGCCAAAGGCCGCCCTTTGCCCACTCGGCCGGGAACTCCCCGGTAAAGTCCGTCTGTTTATTCAGTATCGCCTTTAATGCCATCGCCGCTCACCTCCATCTGCTCCTTGCCTGTATTTCCAGCCCCGCAAATACAGCGTTTGCCGCTGCCACAGAGACTGTATTGCCGCCCACAGAAAGCGTGGGAAAATTCAGCTCCTCCAGATAGGGCAGCCCGTTTCGCACTGTAGTACCGTTTTCATCCTCCACATAGGCAGTCATGCGGTCGGTATCCACCACCAGCGTTTCGCCCGCCGCAAGGGAGGCATTAACGATTTTTAGTTCCTGCCCGTTGGTGGTGATGCTGATATAGTTTCCTGCTGCGGAGGTAATTTCTCCCTCAATGCGGTAGATGGGATTGGACTCCATGTTCCCGGTATGACGGGTTATGGAGTGACTGCCCTCCGCCGTGACAGAAAAGTTTTCATCCTCGATGGCGTAGCCAAAGGGGTCAGGGCAGAAAAAGGTCAAATCAAAGCTGCCGGAGGAGCGCAGGAGCCGTTCGCACTCCACCGCCGCGTTCAGCCTCGCCATAAAATATCGGTCCGGCACATCGTCCAGGATGAGCTGCTTCAAGCCGCCCACCGGGTCAAGCCACGCAGCGATATCGTCCAGCGTGGAAACCAGGGCGGGAAAGCTGTGCCTTGGGAAGATGCTGCAGGAGACCACGATCTCCCGATAGTCAAAGTCCGCCCCAAAGTCGGTAACTCCATACTTTCCGGGGACGGTGGTGGTAAAGTTTCGGAGCCGACCGCAAACCTGCCAGGAGGTCAGCCTTGCTTTCAGCCCCATGCTCTTTGAAGTGACGTCATTGTATGAAAAGCCCAAAGCATATCCCTCCTTTATGCCGTACTGAACCGTCCCTGGGCGCGGGAACCGGTCTGGATCAGGTTGTAAAGCTCCTGGGAAATCCTGCGGATATCGTCCTCACTGCGGACAATCATCTGCTGGATGGTGATGAGGGTTCCAAAGGAGGAACTACCCACGCCTCCCATGCTGCCGGAAACAGAGCCGACCGTCCCGCTTGCGTCAAAGGCAAAGTTTGATGGAACCGCCGATTGCATATCTGCTGCCAGCCCGTTCATCACGCCAAGGATGCCGTTGTTTAAGTCCTCTGCGGCACTGATAGCTGCGCCTGCGCCATCCTCGATACCGCCTGCAAGTCCCTGGGTCAGCATATCGCCCACCCACGCCATTTCTCTGGACGGGGAGGAAATGCCGAAGAAGCCCTTGATTTTACTGAGCAGGTTCGAGCAGAAGCCGCTGACCTTGTTCCACAGCCAGCTTGCCGCATTCCCGATGCCGTTCCAGATGCCCTTGATAAGATTCAGGCCAATGTTTGCCATCTGGGACACACCGCCGGCAAAGCCCTTCACGATAGCGGAGATAATCTGCGGCACCGCCTTTACGATTTCCACGATGATTTTCGGAAGATTGGTGATCAGGGCCACAAAAAGCTGTACGCCGGCCAGGATGATCTTGTCGATGTTCCCGACAAGGGCGTTGATGATGCTTGTGATGATCTGCGGAATCGCCCCTACAATGGTAGTGATAATGGTGGGCAGGTTCTGAATCAGGGAAATCAGCAGGTTTACTCCGGCGTCAATAATCTGCGGGATACTGCCAAGGATCGCCGTCACCAGCCCATCGATGATCTGTGGGATTGCCGCCACAATGGCCGTTATAAGGGATAGCGTCTAAAAGCCCCTGTGCCAGTCCCAGAATCAGCTGCAGGGCAGCGTCTAAAATCATGGGCAGATTTTCAATCAGCGTCTGCACGATCTGCGTCACCACAAGGACGATCTGCGGAATCAGAGTAGGAACCGCCTCGGCAATGCCCTGCGCCAATGTAACAATGATCTGCGCCGCGCCCTCCACCACGACAGGAAGGCTCTGGATGATGCCAGAAAGAAGCGAGGTCAATATCTGCATCCCGGTGTCCACAAACTGCGGCAGCATGGAAACCGCCGTATTCACAAGCCCCGTGATGGCTCCCGCAAAGGCTTCATCCGCACCGTCCACACCGTTTATCATATCGGTAAAGGCAGAGATGACCTCAGAAATGGCGGGAAGGAACTCCGCCCGCAGGCTGTTCTTCACATTGGAGATGGTCTCCCCAAGCCCCGCCAGCGTCTCATCCAACTGGGCCTGTCCCTCCCTGGAAGCCACCAGCGCCTCATTGTTGCGGTAAAACGCGCCGCTTGCCTCGTCATACGCCCCGGAGAGGGTCTCCATGATGAGACGGTTCCGTTCGCTCTCATCCGAGCAGGCCGCCAGCTTCTCGTTGAATTCGTCCTCGCTGATACCTACCCAGTTTAAGGCGTCCGCCAGGGAACCCGTGACCTGTCCCACCTTGGCAGTCTCGTTTGCCGACTCGATCATGCCCTCGATGGGGAGGGCGTCGCCGAAAGTGCCGTAAACGCCTGCGGCAATGTTCGTCCACTTGGTGATGTCCTGCTCATTTTGGGCAAGCTGCGCCAACAGCTGTGACGCTTCCGTGGCCGTGTCCGTATCGCCCAGGATTTTGTAAAACTCGTTGTAAGATTTCTGCGCCGCCTCGCCGCTGTAGCCGGCCGCCTCAAAGGCGGTGGTCAGCTTGCCCTGGGCTACCCGGTATTCCTCCGTGGCTTCGTCCAAGTTCCAGATGGCGCTGCCAAGCTCCTTGATACCGTTTAATGCCGCCTGGATACCGGAGGAGATGAGGTTGCCCATCGCCACCGTGGCTACCGAAAAGCCGGAGCCTAATTTATCCGCCCCTTCAGAGGCATCCTCCAGCGAATCGCCAAGATCCTCCGCCACATCCCCGGCGTCCTTCATCCGCTCCCGGTTTTCCCGAAGTTCCACGGAAAGCCGGGAGATGCGTCCTTCCAGTTCCTTTGCCTCACTGGAGCCTTTACCGTACTGCAGCACGGCATTGGAATAGGCGCGCTTCATCCCTGCTCATTATCGGAAAGCTCCCGCTCCATGCTGTTTAAGGCGGCTTCTGCGTTATTGAGCTGGATCTGCCAGTTCTGCGTGCGGCGGTCGTTCTCCCCAAAGGAATCTGCGGCGTTCCGGAGGGCGGCCCGCAGGGTTTCCACCTTGTTTTTCTGTGCTTCGATTTCCTTATTCAGCACAGTGTTCCTTGCGGAAAGCGCCTGCACGGACTTATCGTTTTTGTCAAACTGTGAGGACACCAGCTTCATTTCAGAGCCAAGCACCTTGAAGGACTGGTTGATCTCGGACAAGGCCTTTTTAAATTCCTTCTCGCCCTCAATGCCGATCTTCAGACCGAAATTATCCGCCACGGGCTGCACCTCCTCTCCTTAAATTCCATAGGGAATCACATCGTCAATGGTCAGCACCTGCTTCGGTCTTGCGATCCCCATAAACTGCTTATGGCATTCCCAGAGGTCCATAAGCAGGCCAAACGGCATGAGCCACACTTCATCCTGCGAGAGACTCAGATGGGCCATGCCGTAATACAAAAGCCGGGTAAACAATTCTTCATCGCTTACCCGGCCGCCGTGTTTTTTCCCTCCGGCTCACTTTCCACGTTCCGCTTGGTACCCCGGTACATTGCCTCCATGATGGCGTCCTTGTAATCCGTCAGCTCCATCGGGGAGGTGAGAAGCTCCACCTCATCGGCAGTCAGCTCCGGCTTTTTGTCCTCCGGGTGTTTCAGGTTATGGACGAGGATAGGCTGGTTGCACAGAAGGGTGATCAGCCACACGATCTCGTCCAGAGCCATCTCAAAATTTTCCGCTTTCATCAGCTTCTCGCCCAGGTTCTCTAAGCCCCCGTAGCGTCCGGCGATGGCCTTGGTCGCCCTGGTGGTCAGGAGCATTTCGTATTCCTGCCCGCCGATATTGACAGTAGCTGTTCTTTCATCCATATCTCCAAACCTCCTATTACCCTTCGCCGCCTGCGCCCGACGTCTGATCCGCATAGGACGGCTCATAGACCTCATCGTACCAGCCCGTGATAACCGTGGGAGACACGCCGGCGTCCCCCTCGGTGACCTCAGCCTTCCAGGGGTGCTTGCCCTGGCCGTCCACCTTGTTGCGGCGCATGACTGTTCCCTCGATAGTAGGCGTGGAGAATTCAATGCTCTCGCCCTTGGTGGTCAGGTTGGTGGCAGGGATGCCGAACTTCACCTTGTACAGCCAGAAATAGCGGTACTTGCCGTTTGCTTTCTTTGCACGAAAACCAATGGCGACAGGTGCGCCGCCGTCCTCACTGGCGGAGATGATAACGCCGTTCTGGTCGATTACCGCTCCTGTCAGGTCAGACGCAGCGGCTGCGCCGATATCGTCCACGCCAAGGGTGAGGGTGCCGCTCTGGAACTCCTTCACCACCTCCGCAGCGCCATCGTCCGCATACAGCGTCGCCTCAGCAAGCTCCACGGAAAGCTCTGCGGTCATGGCTTTCGCAAGGGATGCCGGAGTGGCGTAGGTCTCGTTGCCATCCTCATCTTCCGTGATTTTTGAATAGAAAAGTTTATCAAGGCCAATGGTAGCCATATCTCATTCCTCCGTTTCATAGGTTTTCGCCACGTCAATGGCGTAGTGGTGGTAGCCGGTATCGTCCTCATGCCCGATATACCGTCTGTCCGTAATGGTAAAATCAGCGGAAAGCAAAGCTTTGGAAAGCTGCTTTTTCCGCTTCAGATAGTTGCCCCTGGAGAACAGGGAG
>JAETRI010000188.1 GCA_021770245.1 Lachnospiraceae bacterium | reverse complement strand
CACTGCAAATTCTGCAAGGCGAAGGCGGTCTGCAGGAAACGGGCGGAATACAACCTGGAGCTTGCGAAGTATGACTTCGAGATGCCCGCCACGCTGGAGGATGACGAGATTGCGGCAATCCTCGTGAAAGCGGATGAGCTGGCGGCATGGGCGGCGGATGTGAAGGAGTTCGCTTTGCAGCAGGCGCTCTCTGGCGTGAAGTATGCCGGGTTCAAGGTGGTAGCCGGGAGGTCGAACCGGAAGTACACGGACGAGGATGCCGTTGCGGATACCGTGAAGAAGGCTGGCTTCGACCCGTATGAGCCGAAGCTCTTAGGCATCACGGCCATGGAGAAGCTGCTGGGCAAGAAGAAGTTTGCGGAGATTTTGAAGGGCCTTGTGGAGAAACCGCAGGGCAAGCCCGTCCTTGTGCTTGAGACGGATAAGCGCCCGGAAATGAACACGGCAGAGCAGGATTTCCGTGAGGAAGAGAAGTGAGGGAGATACCGCTGGCAAAGGGGAAGGCGGCAATTGTGGATGATGCGGATTATGAAAGGCTGGGCATCCACCACTGGAGCTGCAGCAAAGCCGGCTATGCAATGCGGGGATTCCGGGAGAATGGGAAAATGGTGTATCTGAAAATGCACCACGCAATACTTGGAAAGCCGCCGCGGGGGTTTGTCGTTGACCATATTAACGGGAACAGGCTGGATAACAGGAGGGGCAACCTCCGGTTTGTCACGCACCAGCAGAATGCGTTCAATACACGCAAGCACCGGGTGGAAAACGGCACATCCCGGTTCAAGGGCGTTTCGTATATGAGGGATAAGCATAAATGGCGCAGCAGGATCATGATAGGCGGCAGGGAGAAACACATCGGCCTTTACGGTACAGAAGAGGAAGCCGCCCTCGCGTATAACGAGGCGGCAAAGAGTTATTTTGGCGAATATGCAAAACTGAATGAAATTTAGGAGGAAAATCATATGTCAAACACAGCCAACAATCCAACAAAAGTAATCACCGGGCCGAACACCCGGTGGAGCTACTGCAACGCATGGGAAGCGAAGGCAATCAACGGCGGCACGCCGAAGTTCTCCGTGTCGCTCATCATCCCGAAGTCGGATAAGAAGACCATTGCCAGGATCGAGGAAGCAATCAAGGCGGCGTACCGCGAGGGCGAGGCGAAGCTGAAGGGAAACGGCAGGAGCGTCCCTGCCCTTTCCGTTTTGAAGACCCCGCTGCGTGACGGGGACGTGGAGCGCCCGGATGATGAAGCTTATGCGGATTCGTATTTCGTCAATGCCAACAGCTCCACGGCTCCGGGAATCGTGGACGCGGACCGGCAGCCGATCCTGGACCATTCCGAGGTGTACAGCGGCGTATACGGCAGGGCGAGCATCAATTTCTATGCCTTCAATTCCAACGGGAATAAGGGTATCGCCTGCGGGCTGAACAATTTACAGAAAATCCGTGACGGGGAGCCGCTTGGCGGGCGTTCCCGTGCGGAGGATGACTTTGCGGATGAAGCCGGGGACGAGGAGGATTTCCTCTCCTGACGGCATAGCGGGGATATACTGCCGGGTGGCGGGGAGGGGCGTCTGCCTTTTCCCTGCCGCCCTTAAGGCGGTGAAAGGAGCTGGTGGAATTGAAGTCTATCGAAATTGATAT
>JAETRI010000187.1 GCA_021770245.1 Lachnospiraceae bacterium | reverse complement strand
CTTGCGAAGCAGCTCAATATCTCCCCGCAGCAAATGTCTTACGTCACCCATTCCGAAGCGGGCGAGGGGCTTTTGTTCTATGGCAACGTCATTCTGCCCTTTGTAGACCGTTTCCCGAAAGATACGGAGCTTTACCGGGTAATGACGACGAAGCCGGAGGAAGTGGGCGGCGCATGATAAACACGGAAAAATCCCAAAAGGCATTATCGGTCAATCAGATTTATTGCATGGACTGTTTGGAGCTGCTTTCACAGTTGCCGGATAACTGTATTTCTCTGATACTGACCGACCCGCCTTATGGGATCGCATACCAAAACCATTTTACAGGCAGGGAATACCCGGTACTTGCGGGCGACGACGGCATAGATTATGACCGTTTCGCCCGTGAGAGCTTCCGGGTACTGAAAGAAAATTCCCATGCCTATTTTTTTACCCGTTTCGACTGTTACCCTTACCACTACCTGTATTTACAGCGGGCGGGATTTACCGTTAAAAACTGCATGGTGATTGAAAAAGGCAATATCGGCGGCATTGGCGACTTGAAAGGCAGCTATGCGAACAATGCGGAATGGCTTATTTTCTGCCATAAAGGGCGGCGGGCATTCCAGCGTACAACATTGCTGCAGAACAAGGCAAAAGCCGGGAGCCGGTTTCACAAGGGCAGGGAACCCAGCCGGAAGTACAAAACAAGGTTTAATTCCTGCTGGTTCGGTTCGGAATACCCAAAGGCAACCTATAATTCCGGGTGGCAGAAACAGCACGGCATTTACCACCCGACGATCAAGAACGTGGAATTTCTTTCTTGGCTGATACAGATTTCAAGCCAGCCGGAGGATTTGGTATTTGACGGTTTTATGGGAAGCGGAAGCACCGCAGCCGCCGCAATACGGACGGGGCGCAGGTTTCTTGGTTCCGAAATTAACAGCGGTTATTACAATACCGCAATCCAAAGAATTAAGGAGGTGACAGACCATGAAGCAGTACAAAGCCCGTGATAAGATCACGCTTAAAATGAGCCGGGACGGGGCTATGGAAGTCAACGAAACCAAAGGCACGAAAAAGCGTATCAGCAAACGGGCGCGGGAAGCTGCCCTTAACAGAACCCCGGAGCAACAGGCGGCGCAGGATATACAGGCACTACCACCCACACCGGGCAGCACAGCCCCGGATATTTCCCCTAACGCGCCGCCCCTGCCCCATGCGCCGGGGACGGAGCCGGGACAGGACACGGGAACCGCCGAGCGTGTCTATGAGCATATCGACGGGGCGCACACCCGGAAAGCCAGCAAAAAGGCGGCAAGGAAAGCACAGGCAGAAGCCGAAGCCCGCGCCCACACTTCCCGGCTGCAATTCACCGAGGAAGAACGGGCAACGCCGGAGCTTGAAAAATATATCAAGAAATCCGACAAAGCCGCTGATAAGCTGGACGAAGCAAGGGCGAAAATCCCAAAGGAAAAGAAACTTGTCAAGGAGCGTACTTTTGACGAAGCCACCGGGAAAGGCAAGACCCGCCTGCACTTTCAAGAACGGGAAAAGCCCATGAACGGCAATAAGGCACATAAAAACCCGTTATCCCGCCCCGCGCAGGAAGCGGGTATTTTCGTCCATAACAAGGTACATTCCGTGGAAAAGGACAATTCCGGCGTGGAGGGTGCGCACAAATCCGA
>JAETRI010000186.1 GCA_021770245.1 Lachnospiraceae bacterium | reverse complement strand
ACGGATATTCTCCTGGCGCACCCGGCCAGCAGCGCTTACGGCCTGAACCTGCAGCAGGGAGGAAACCATGTGGTGTGGTTCGGGCTCACGTGGAATTATGAGCTGTACACGCAGGCTAACAAAAGGCTGCACCGGCAGGGGCAGACAGATAAGGTGATCATCCACCACCTGGTCTGTGCCGGTACGAGGGACGAGGATGTGATGCAGGCCCTGCAGCGTAAGGACGATGTACAGAACTGGGTCATGGAAAGCCTGAAGGCGAGGATAAGGAGGGTACGGGATGGAAATCAGGTTTCATACCCCCGGCGGGGAAATGACGGTTGAGGCCGCTGTCTTTTTCCGGGAGGCGCGCAGGAGCCAGATCCGCAGGATGCTTAAAATGTACCGGGAGTCCGGGAGCGGCGGCAGGGAATACGGAGAACTGGCCCGGTGGCTTAGCGAAACGGCTGCCGGCGTCCAGGATGAGATCAGGGCTTTGCAGGAGGATTACACCGCAGCCCGGCGCAAGGTATCTGAAAATGGCAGCCTGAAGGAAGGCCGGAGGGAGTTATCCAGGCTCAATACGGTAGCCAGGGAGATAAAACGGGAGATGGGAAGCAGGGGGAAGCTATTGGTGAGATACAGGGAGATTTTAAAAGACGTGGAAAGGATACTGGGGGAGGGATGAAGACATTGCTGCAATACCCGGGAGGGAAGAGACGGCTGGCCTTTTGGATCGTGTCCCGGATGCCGGAGCATCACAGCTACCTGGAGCCGTATTTCGGCGGCGGGGCGGTTTTGTTTGAAAAGCCCGCGGCGCCCATCGAAACAATAAATGACCTGGACGGGGATGTGGTGAATTTTTTTCGGGTGGTTCGGGATGAAGGAAGTCGGAGGAAGCTCGTGGACTGGCTGAGGTATACACCGTATGCCCGGGAGGCGTATGAGGAGACTTTTAAGCAGCCGCCGCGGGATGGGATAGAGCGGGCCGGGTATTTTGCGGTCCGGTCCATGCAGAGCCACGGGTTCCGGCTGAACGAAAACTGCGGGTGGAAAAAGGACGTCCACGGCCGGGAAGCGGCCTATGCGCTCCATAACTGGAACCGTCTCCCGGAATCACTCGGGGAGATAGCCGGCCGCCTTAAGCAGGTGCAGATCGAAAACCGGCCGGCGCTGGAGCTGATAAAAGCATTTAACCACGATAATGTGCTGATATACGCCGATCCGCCTTATGTGCTTTCTACCCGAAGCCGGAGACAGTACCGGTACGAGATGACGGATGAGGATCACAGGGAATTGCTGGAAGCGTTATGCCGCAGCCGGGCGAAGGTAATGCTGTCAGGCTATGACTGTGAATTGTACAGGGAGTATCTGGGCGGATGGCGGAAAGTGCAGACAGCGGCAAGGACGCAGAGCAACGACAGGAGGGTGGAAACATTGTGGATGAATTTTGAACAGCCGGAGCGGCAGATGAGCATGAAGGTATGAGGAGGAGAGGATTGGAAACAAATGACAGACGGGAAAAACCGCTATGTGGATCTGGCCGCGCACTGTATAGGGCTGGGCAGAAAGAAACCATATACCCGGCATAACAACCGGTTTTACAGGCCGTACCGCAATTATTTTGCATCCGGGAAGGATCATGAAGACTGGGATGTGATGACGCTTGCCGGATATGCAGAACGCGGGGATGCAAACAG
>JAETRI010000185.1 GCA_021770245.1 Lachnospiraceae bacterium | reverse complement strand
TACTCGATTGTGCGAGCGGCCAAGTGACGAGCTGCGAAGGGCCGGAGTAAAGCTAGAGACCAATACCTTAGCTTACTCCGGCCTTTTTTACGTTTCTTAGGTAGTTTCATATCAAAAATATAGCGTTTCTGGCTTTACGAAGGTGTAAAGAAAGGAACGCTTTATGTCTGGAAAAATCAAAACATTCTGCGTCCTGCCGGGTTCCGGCAGGAGGGCTGAATGAAGATCACCTATGAATTTGTGACAGGGGAAGTCTCCGAGGTGGAGGTGGACGAGCATCTCGGAGGGATGCTGCTGGATTTAGACCGCCAGCAGTACAACAACGACCAGAAGGAGACCCGCCGCCATGTTTCCCTTGACGGCATGCACTACGAAGGGGAGCTGTTTGCCTCGGCGGAGGATACGGAAGGGGAGGCGGAGCGCCGGGAGGATATGGCGCGGCTGTTTTCCGCTATGGAGGTATTATCCCCATCCCAAAGGGAGCTGGTGGAGAAAGTCTATTTTGAAGAACGGAAGATTACGGATATTGCCCATGAGGAAGGTGTGTCCAAGCAGTCCGTCCATGAGCGGGTGCAACGGGCTTTAAAAAAACTTGAAAAAAATTTGAATTAGACCCCTGACTTTTGCCTTTCCCGTGACCTAATAGTGAGGGCAATAAAAATGAGCGCCCTTAGAAAGAGGTGAAAGGTAGATGAAACACAGCTTGAAGATCAGCTATACCAAAGAGCCGGATTCCGGCGGCATCGTCTGGTGCAGGACTGTACCTTTACGCGAGCGCCTGCTCCGGCGTCTGTTCGGTGAGATGCGCCGGGTGACGATCATTGTCCCCGGAGGCAGCGTAGAGGAACTTTCGGTGAAGGAGGTAGGGACGGATGCGTAAGAAGGTTTTTATCTGTAGCCCTTTCCGCGGCGACATGGAAGGGAATGCAAAAAAGGCAGCGGTCTACAGCCGCATGGCGTGTGAGGAAGGGCATCTCCCTATCGCGCCGCACCTTCTGTTCTCTCAGTTCTTGAATGAGGGCATTGAGGAAGAAAGGCGGCTCGGCATCACTATGGGGATGGAGCTGCTCGCCCTGTGTGACGAGGTGTGGGTGTTCGGGGAAGCCACCGAAGGGATGGCGGCGGAGATCGCCTATGCCACAGAGCAGGGAAAGAAAGTCATTTTTAAGGAAACGGAGGGAATGTAAATGGGAAGTGAATTATTGAGGATTGCAGAAGGTTTCTCCATCGTTGCGGAAGGTCTGCGCGGCCTTGCCAAAGCGGAGGGAGGAAGCGCGAAAGATAAATCTGTGAAAGAACAGAAACAGGCACAGCCGGAAAAGACAGAGGTACAGCAGGAGAATCCTGCCACGCTGGAGGGCATCCGCGCACTGATGGCACAGAAGACCCAGGAGGGCAAGTCGAAGGAGATCAAGGAACTTTTGCAGAAGTACGGTGCGGCGAAGCTCTCGGCGGTGAAGCCGGAGGACTACCCGGCGCTGATGCAGGAAGCGCAGGTGCTGTGATGGGGAAACACGCACTTCTTTCCGCATCTTCCTCCAAGCGGTGGCTTTCCTGCACGCCTTCCGCAAGGCTGGAGGAGCAGTTTCAGGATGAAGCGGGCGGCAGCGTCTATGCCGAGGAAGGCACCGCCGCCCATGCCCTTGCGGAGCATAAGCTGAAAAAGGCATTGAAAAGGCGGTCAAAACGCCCAGTGTCGGATTACCACTGTGACGAGATGGAGGAATGCACGGACGGGTATGTGGCCTATGCGATGGAGCA
>JAETRI010000184.1 GCA_021770245.1 Lachnospiraceae bacterium | reverse complement strand
GGCAGAAAGGCGTGCCGATGGACGACTCCACCATCAAGTTCATTCTCACAAACCCTTCCTACACGGGCTCCATGCTCCTGCAGAAGAATTTTATTTCCGAGGGGCATACGAGGAAAAGGAATAAGGGCGAACTGCCCATGTACATGGTGGAAGGGATGTTTGAGCCGCTTATCCCGCAGGCAGATTTTGAAAAGGCACAGCTTATACGGAAACAGCGGGCAGATGCCGCCGCCAATAAAAACCCCACGCTCACGGCTTTTTCCGGACTGGTGAGGTGCGGGGAATGCGGCTGCTCGGCCAGCAGGCGCACCACGAAGTATGGCAAGAAATGGAACTGCAATACCAGGGAACGCAAGGGGAAAGACGTGTGCGGTTTCCGGCCAATATATGAAACCGAACTGGAGCAGGCGGCGGCCGCCGCGCTGGGGCTTGCCGCCTTTGACGGGGATGCCGTCAGAAGGGAGGCCAGCCGGATTGTCATAAATGCAGACCGTATTGAATTCCGAATGAAAAACGGAAAGGCAAAAGAGGTCATGCGGGCGTACCAAAGGGGCCGCAGCGCCTTTTCGCAGAAAATCACCTGCGGGTGCTGCGGCAGGAAACTGGAATGCGATTACTGGAAGATGGGCCCGAAAGGGCAGAAGAAAAAATATAAGGTGTGGGTGTGCCGGGGATGCTCCTTCCGCAGGCTGCTGGATGATGATTTCCGGGGAGCGGTGGCGGAAGTCCTGGGGCGGGAGGATTGCGAACCCCGTTTTGTGAAGGAGGTTGCAGGCGTGACGGCATACGAGGACAGGTTTGAATTTCACTTTACAGATGGGGAGGTGGCAGAATGGCAAAGAGAGTAACAACCATACCCGCCACGCTGAACCGGTTTGACTCCAGGCCGATTGCGGCGGCGAAAAAGCGGAAGACGGCGGGGTATGCGAGGGTATCCACGGATTCCGAGGAACAGGCGACAAGCTATGAGGCGCAGGTCGATTATTATACCCGGTACATAAACGGCCGGGAGGACTGGGAGTTTGCCGGGGTGTATACGGACGAAGGCATTTCCGCAACGGACACGAAAAAGCGCGACGGATTTAAACAGATGATCGCGGACGCGCTGGCGGGGAAGATTGACCTCATCATCACGAAATCGGTCAGCCGGTTTGCGAGGAACACGGTGGATTCCCTCACCACGGTAAGGAAGCTGAAGGAGAAGGGCATCGAGGTCTACTTTGAAAAGGAGAACATCTACACGCTGGACTCCAAGGGGGAGCTGCTCATCACCATCATGAGCTCCCTTGCACAGGAGGAATCACGGAGCATTTCGGAGAACACCACATGGGGCAAGCGGAAGCAGTTCGCGGACGGCAAAGGCAGCCTTGCCTACAGCACTTTCCTTGGATACGAGAAAGGGGGAGACGGCAGCCTGAGAGTGAACCCGGAGCAGGCGGAAACGGTAAAGCTGATATACCAGTTGTTCCTGCAGGGATTGAGCCCATATGCCATCGGTAAGAAGCTGACGGGGCTTGGCATCAAGAGCCCCGCAGGGAAGGACACCTGGCACCAGAGTTCCGTCAAGAGCATCCTGACTAACGAAAAGTACAAAGGGGACGCGCTCCTGCAGAAGCAGTACACGGCGGACTTCCTTACGAAGAAACGGAAGAAGAACCAGGGGGAGATTCCGCAGTATTATGTGGAGGGGAACCACGAGGCGATCATCCCTCCCGAAACATGGGAGCTGGTGCAGGAGGAAATGGAGCGGCGGAAAAGTATGGACGCAAGGTACAGCAGCGCGAGCATATTTTCCTC
>JAETRI010000078.1 GCA_021770245.1 Lachnospiraceae bacterium | reverse complement strand
CCCGTCTTTTCTCTGGCTCTCTCCCGAACGCAAAATGCGGTTTCTATTATCACGTCTTTTCTCCGACATTGTTTTTGCTCCTTTCCGTGTCGGAAAGAGCCTTGATATGCCTACATTTATTATAGCACATTCAAGGCTCCTTTTCACTATCTTTTTCGCTAAATTGCGTCCATATTCAGGGACAAACTTTAATACAATTTGACGGATACTCAAAAAGCAGGTAAATACAAGATATCGTTTCATTTTTCCTTTTTCTCTGTCAGAGCAATAATATCTTATACTTTTATACCCTAAAAACAGATACCCCTTACGGCCTGTAAGTATCCTATAAATAACAAAAACTTTTTATCTTGACAACCTTTTCAGCTAAATTATATAATTATTTATGTAATATAATCAAAAATAATTTTATGAAAGGAAGATGATAACTATGGCAGACAAATATAATGCTGGTACAATCAATATTGAGGCTGTGACTAATTCCATTGTGTCAAATGGCGGTGACGTTAGTAAAAAAACTAATGCAGATGGATCGACTCACTATTCCGTTTATAGTACTACAGAGAACAGACATCTTTCCTACGATAAAGATAATGATGGTAATATTTCCAATGTTCATACAGATAAAAATAATCGCGCTTATATGGACTATAAAGGCGGCAGGTAAAAGAGTTTTTTTGGCAAGTCGGAACAAACTGATTGATACTTAAAAGGAAGTCTGAAAAGGCTTCCTTTTGTGTATGCCCGCAGGCTCTCATATCGGAACCGGCAGGCTTACATTATCTCATATTATACTATGTGCCTACATTCAAAGACCTGCTCTATTTGAGGATAGACTGCTGGCGGATTGCACTGCGGGATACGCCACTCTTTCTGTATATCCCGCCCTCGCTTTCTATCTGGATCAGTACCCATCCGGCAGTATATTGCTACCCGTATCTTTTTATCTTCTGTTCTCATTATGCCGCCCTCCATTCGCGTTTCTTTATCTCAACTGTATTCCCGTCTCGGAAAGTGAATACCATCCGCATATCTTCATATACCGTCACAAAATCCACAGTAGCATACCAAAGCTCCTCGTCAAATTCTGTTACCAGCTCGGTGCTTTCCGCCAGCCTCTCGAGGAACATGGCGATTTTTGTGTGCTTGGCATTGCGTTCTAACCGAAACTCCCCGATCTCCGCCAGTCGCTTCCTTGCCGCCTCATACCGTTCACAGTATCCGGTATACTTTCGCTCATATTCTCCCTGATCCATGGCCTTCTGTGCATTATCTTCAATAACCTTACGGATCAGCTCCATTGTAACCTCGCTCTCGCTTTCAAGCTGCTCCTGCTCGGTATCCAGATCATGGGTATCCGTAAGCGCCTCCATGATCTCCCGGTATGCTTCCATGATTTCTTCCCTGTTTCCAAGTATCTTATTGAAAGCGGCAAGGAAAGCGTTCTGGATATCTGCGTCGGTAAGATGCGGCGTTTTGCAATGCTGGCCCCGGTGCTTTTCATTACACTGCCATACCATAGTCCGGTTCGGAGTGTTGGAATGCCACACCTTACTGCCATATATGCCGCCGCATTCTCCGCAGATAATCTTCCCGGAAAAAGGATATGTGCTGCTCGTCCACCTGCCGTCCTTCTTACGGCGTTTCAATTCATACTGCACAAGGTCAAATATCTCTGGCTCAATAATGGCCGGGTGGCTGTTCGCTACATAATACTGCGGAACCTCGCCCTCGTTGACCTTCTGCTTCTTTGTAAGGAAGTCTACCGTGTAGCGTTTCTGCAGTAATGCGTCACCCTTATATTTTTCATTGGTAAGGATGTTTTCTATCACCTTGGCCCGCCAGACTGCTTTCCCGCCCGGCGTAGGTATGCCCTCGTCGGTAAGGTGGCTGGCAATGGCCGAAGGAGACTTCCCATAGAGGAACATACGGTAAATGAGCCGTACAATGACAGCCTCCTCCTCCACGATCTCCGGCAGGTTATCCGGGCCTTTCTGATAGCCGAGGAAATGCCCGTAAGGAAGGCTCACCTTGCCGTCTGCAAAGCGTTTCCGCTGTCCCCATGTTACGTTCTCGGAAATGGAGCGGCTTTCTTCCTGCGCCAGCGAAGACATAATGGTAATGAGCAGTTCACCCTTACCGTCAAGGGTGCGGATATTCTCTTTTTCAAAGAAAACCTCGATCCCCTTTTCTTTCAGCTTCCTTACTGTGGTCAGGGTATCCACCGTATTTCTGGCAAACCGGCTGATCGACTTGGTAATGATAAGGTCTATCTTACCCGCCAGCGCATCCGCCACCATGCGGTTAAAGCCGTCACGCTTCTTGGTATTGGTCGCAGATATCCCTTCGTCAGTATAGACCTCCACGAAATCCCACTCCTCTTTTGCCTGAATATATCTTGTATAATAATCCACCTGCGCCTCATAGCTGGTAAGCTGTTCTTCAAGGTTTGTGGATACACGGGCATAGGCCGCCACCCGGAGCTTACGCACTTCATTATTTACAATGTCAAGCGGCAGGTGGTTCTTCTTTGCCGGAATGACTGTAACCTTTGCTGCTACTGCCTGCATACACCAGACCTCCCTTCCTTCGGCCATTCAAAGCTATGGCATTTTTCCACCGTATGTCCGTCCGTGAATATAAAAATAACCTTCCCATTCTCCGGCACCTGAATCTCCCTTATCTTCTGCCGGAAATATTCTGCCTCAAAGCTCCTGCGGCCCATAGCCTCTGCGGCCAGCTTTTCCAGCAATGGCTCCGGGATAGCCTCTATCTCACAAACACTGCTTTTCCTATGGTGGGTCTTGCATACCCATACAGCCCTCGTCCCCCTTTTCTTCGTCTCCCATGTACGCTGGAAAAAGTGCTTCCCACACTTACCACATATAATGCGGCTGGAAAATGGCCTGTGTTTTCTGCTGCAATCCCTGTCCTCCATGTTAAGCGTTTTTACCCGCCGCGCCCGCTCGGCTAAAACCCGCTCATAGGTCTCTTTATCCAGAATCCCTTCATGGCTCCCCTCTACAAAATACTGCGGCCATTCCCCATGATTGGTCTTATGGATTTTGCTGATCGGGTCTATGCAGTGTGTTTTCTGCAGAAGCAGATTCCCAACAATCTTCTCGTTGCACAAAAGTGCCAAAATGCCATAACCGGAAATGGCTGCCCCATGCCTGCCAACAGCCCCGGCTTCCCTGAACATAGCCGCCAGATCATCCTGCGAAGCCCCATCCAGATACATTTCAGCGGCCCGGCGCAAAAGTGCTGCTTCCTCCGGTATGATTTCCAGCCTGCCATTCTCAAAGCGGAAGCCAAACATATCTATCGAAGTCGGCCTGCCCTGCTGGAACTGCTTCTGGATGCGCCACCTCTGGTTTTCTGATGCCGAGCGGGCTTCCTCCTCCGCATATGCAGCGAGGAGGGTAAGAATAAACTCGCCCTCCTCGCCTAAAGTATGGATATTCTGTTCTTCAAAGTACACGTCCACGCCGATCAGCCGCAGCTCCCGGATCGCCTGCAGGGTCGTGACCGTATTGCGGGCAAACCGGGAAATGGACTTGGTGAATATCATATCAATCTTACCGGCCCGGCAGTCTGCCAGCATCCTTTGAAATTCTCCCCGTGTATTCTTCGTACCGGATATGGCTTCATCCGCATAAACACCAGCGTAATCCCAGCCCGGCGTTTTCTGGATCAGGCTGCTGTAATAGCTCACCTGCGCCGACAGGGAATGGAGCATTGTTTCCTTGCCATTCGACACCCGCGCATATGCGGCCACGCGCTTCTGTTTCGATGCCTGCTGTATCGCCGTAAAATTGACTCTCTGTATTGTGCGTCCCATAAATACGCCCTCCTTTCTGGTCACTGATGTTATAGGAAGCGAACCGGAAAAGAAAGGATTTTCAAAATAAAAATCCACCCAAAACCGGCTTGAACTTTTCTTTTAACCGGGCTTCTATGCTCCGCAGGTCGCCTTCATTTATCACCCCCTGCCGGAGCATGGAGCGGGCCACGGCAAGGGCCGCCTGATACTTTTTCTCCCTCTCAAACTGCTCCTTCGTCATGGCTGCCTCCTTCCCCGAACCGCGCCGCGATATAACAGGCATGGGAACAATATTTCCTGCCCTTATTTCCATAGCTTTCAAACTCCTTCCCACAGCGGGCGCAGGCCAGACGGTAAAATGCCCTCCTGTCTACAAGCTCCGGGTTGGCTTTCCACCATGCCCGGCGGCAGGCTTCACAGCAGAACTTTCTCCCTTTCCTCCCCGGCGATCCCGAAAGGGGCTGGCCGCAATGGCGGCAGGCCATAGATGCCTCTATTGTGGCTGTCCCTGTCAGGTCGTTCCGCCTGCAGAAGCTCTTGACCGTATTTTCAGGAATCCCCAGCCGGGCGGCGATCCCGCCATAGCCAAGGCCCTCCATGCGCCAGTACCGGATTTTTTCTTTCTGTGCATCCGTCATCATGTTTCCCGCCTCCTGCCATCAGTCCGGCAGCTTCAAGACCTGCCCGGCAAATATCACGTCCGAAGCAAGCCCGTTCAGCTCCTTGATCTCCTTATACCTGCGGCCATTGCCAAGCTGGCCTGCCGCAATGCTCCACAGGGTATCATTCCTTTTGACTGTATAGGTTGGAGCCTCCTTTTCTGTATCCGGCATCCCTAAGACCTCATCTAATATAGAAAGAATCTTCCTGCCATATCCGGCACCGGCGGCCCAGCCCCTGCCCTGCGGGTTCTCCTGTATCCCCAGCCATTCCACATAAGGCGCACAGCCGCGCATTACATATGGAAAGCGTGGATCAATGCAGGGATTTTGAAGCGCCTCCGTGGACGCATACGCTTTTAAGTGCTGTACCTGCGCCCGGATGCCGAGCTGGGGCGTGTCAAAGGAACTGCCCTTCATGCCGTTACCCGTGACACCCATGCCGCAGAAATTATTCTGGCCAAGTGTTACGGCGGAACCGGAAAAGGTAAAGTTCCCGGTTTCCAGACAGGACTGTGCAAAGGCAATGTCACCACGCACACCCTCGGCCTCTCCCTCCGACAGATAGAATGGGAGCATATCCAGAACGGATTTTTCCACGGACGGATTTTTCTCTTTCAGATAAGCCGCCATCTGCCGGATACCTGCCGCCGCCTTTCCCATGACCGCTGTAAATTTCTGTGTGCCGGATGCCGGGGCGCTATCTTCCCCCGCCACCATTGCCGCCTGAATGTCCCTGCGGAACTGTGCCATGGAAAGGCCGAACTTAGACCAGAGATGCTCCACATCCCCGTGGTTGCTGGCAAGGCCCCTCTTATGCCCCTCGCTATGGCTGATGACCACGCCATCTGCCAGAGGGTTAAGGCCATACTGTAAGCAGAGGTATGCGAACAGTTCCACCGCGTTCTGATAGGTGGCAAGCACATGCTCCCTTGTATTACTGCCGTCCCCGGTCTCCGTCCAGTTTGCCCCGCCGGTATACCGGATCGTGGCAGGCTCCGTCATTTCCACGCCGATATGGGTGTTGTTCCCGTCACCACCGCAATGCCAGCCCCTGTGGTTCCACGGAAGCGTCTGGTATACATTGCCGCCCGGCTCCACTATCGCATGGACGCAGGCTTTTGCCTCCGGCTTATTCCAGTTGTTTATAAATGCAGATGCCTTGGGCTGCGGGCATCCCACGGAATGGATCATAAGCCCCTTTACGGAGATCGTGCGGCCTGCCCTGTAGCAGCCGGACTGTGTAAGATAATTCTGAATCAAATTCATTGAAAATCCCTCTCTTTCCATTTTTTGTGCAAGAAAAAAGGCACCAGCTTCCACTGATGCCGCCTGTCAAAATCCACATTCAATCTTTCTTCTGTAACTGCTCCAACACCGCTTTTAGCTTCTCCGGCACCGGAATCCCGATGCGGGAAGCGTTCTCCAAGATGGAGATTCCTTCGTTAGACAGGTAAAAAAAGATAACCGCCGTCCGAAGGACACTCCCGTTCTGTATCACATAGGCATCTATGATATGCCCCACCGCCACAAGGCTGAAAATGACAACCTTCTTGATGATTCCATGGAAGCCCACCTCGCTTGACAGCTTTTTCTCCATGGCCGCCGCCATAAGCCCGGTCAGGTAATCCACCACCACAAATACGATCAGGCCGTAAAGGAAGCCGTCCCATCCTCCAAGGACAGCCCCCAACGCCCCTCCAAGTGCTGCGAATGCGTACTGCATCCCGTTTACAATCTCTCTCATGTTCTGCCTCCTTTTTTTCCATTAAAAAAAGCACCATTCAGGTGCCGGTTCCCGCTTAAGCGCATTCCACATATCGGATAAATGCTTTTCCGTGTCCTTTGTTTATCCCTGCCTCTGTTTCTGCCGGGTAATATTTCCCATTATGGGTGAATGAAGCGACTCCATCCACATAGCCGGAGCCTCCTGCGCCGGATTCCCCGCGCAGGCCATAATTTCCAGCGAACCATCCTCCGCCGCCTCCAGATTCTGCGGTATTGCTTCCTGAATAATACGGTGCTTTTCCGAAATTGTCAGAGGGACTGCTTCCCGTGGAAATCTGCCGCCCGCCCAATGCGCCGCCGGAACCATTGCCACCACGTTCACCTCCGCCATCACCACCTTTATGAACAGTTCCGTTGTCTATCCCACCACCACCGCCGCCACCTGCAACGATCAGGACACAGTCCCTGTTATTATAGCTTGGGCCGCTGCTGTTGCTGTACGCCACCCCCAATCCGCCGGACTTTGTTGCCACATGAGTGGAACCTCCACCTGTCGCACCATACTGCTTGCCGCTGGTATAATTGTAACCGCTGCCTCCGCCATTCACACCCGTTGTCCCGCCGTTATAGACATAAAGCACCTCACCCTTTTTCATCTTTTTATAACCTTTGGAATGTCCGCCAAGACCTCCCTCTGCCACAAGGGAATCCACTTTCGCATCAGCGCCAGAGGCTCCCCACACCTCAAATTCATAGATACCGTCCTGCGGGATAGTAAACTGAACATAATTCCCGGTATAGACAAAGTCATATTCCGTAGTCACCCACATGGCATAGAGCGTTGCCCCGGCGGGGAATACGCCATTCTCTCCCGGCTTATAGGAAGGTGTTGAAAGGGAATCCACGCTCCACCCACAGAAGGACATATTTTTTCTTGTATAAGGGCTCGCCGGAACCGTGGTCGGCTCGCTCTGTGCATTCCCGTTATTGTAATAGCAGTAGGCAGTGAAGCTCTCCTTGGCCCCAGTCTCTGCAAGGGTGCCGCCGTTAGGCATCAGCCCTATGGTCATCTGCTTTTTGAATACCGCATAGAGCGTGACCGGCTCCTCGGTACTGATGATATATTCCGAAAGTACCTTTTTCTCCGCCAGATCATCCTGCCGCCAACCTACAAAAGAATAGCCCTCCAAGGAAGCGTCCGGCGCGGCGGCAATGGCGTCCTCCCTGTCCGGCACCACCCGTTCCAGAGCATAGCCACTGTCTATCTGATAAGTCACTTTGATACCTGCGGCATACACCCTGTCCTCGCCCACGAAGATCCGCGTCACGCGCTTTGTCTCCGTATCCTCATAGCACAGATAAATGGTACTGGCACTATAGCTTTCCAGCTTCCCGTATTCTTCAAAGCTGAGCAGCTTCATCACAAGCCCGGTACTGCTCATCATTTCCGCCACTTTAGAATCCAGCGTTTTCACCGAACCTTCCAAGCCCCCAACTGCGGATATCATGCTGTCAAGCTCCCCGATGATATTCCTCGCCGTAAAGACTGCGGTTCCGTCCAGCACCTTATCCCCGGCCTTCGTGATCCGCGAATACCCGGAAGGCTCATAGGCGGCTGTGGTGCCTGCCTGTGTGCAGACAAGCGTGGCCCAGCCCGGAGCGCCCACCGCTGTCACCGCATCACCTACAGAGTAGGCCGTGGCGCGGGTAAGGGTCTCCCCTCCGCCGCCTCCACCTCCGCCCCCGGCTTTCAGTGTGGGGAATACTTTAGTCAGGTTATTAAGCTCCGCCGAAGATACAGTGAAAACAGCAAGCTCCAAGTCATAAGAAGAATTGTTGTAGTTGATGTTCACGTCCGCATCCAGCGGCGGAAGCTCTGCCGCAGTCTGCGCCAGTATCTTGATCGGTTCATCTGCATTGGATAAATCCAGATGGATGTATACCCTGCCGTCCAGTGTTTCTCCTACATCCGCCAGCCGCACATCAATCTCCGTTTCATATACCTCAAAAAACCGCCCCCGTATCATGCCAAAGCCCTGCGAGATATGGAGGACGTTCCCCCTCGCGTAAGTCACTTCACAGCCTTTGAAGATACCGCTGCCGGGAACTGCCGTTTCATAAATAATGGCATCATCCTGCGGCGTCACATTGCCGCCCTTGTATGTTTTGAGTACGATATTGTCAGCCATTTTCCTGCCTCCTTAAAATCTTTGTTAGGTCAAGCCTTACCGTGCCAAATACCAGCTTTGTGTTCTTTCCCCTCTCCCGCCCGGTCAGGATGCTCTCATAGGAAACGCCGTCGGAAATGATGTTCACCACCTGCCCGAACTCCATCTCGTCCGGCCTGACTAACGAATCCCCGTTCATCATGGTAAGCTCTATCAGGTTGGAATAAGAAAGGTTTGCAAACTTGTTATAAGCGGCCTCCATGGCGGCGCTCTCAAAACTGCCGCCCTCATCATAGGAGACCGCCTGCATCTCACAGACCACCGGTACGATCCTGTCCCGGTCTTTGGTATCATACCCAAGGTCAGGGTGCAGGTAATAAGTCCTCGTCCTGCTGTAATCCTGCGGGTCAAATAAAACCAGCTTATTTACATCCGCACTCACCTGCTTGATGGTGACGCTCTTTTTGATGATGTTAGGGAGGTCGCTCTCAATGGTGATGATCCCCGCCGACGCCTTCCCCACGCTCATATGCACGGCCCGGTGCTGGATATCCAGCTCCGCCTTTACAAGGATGCCGTACTTTTCCATGGCAGGGATGATGACCGAATCAATGAGGTTCACGATATTGTAATGTCCGCCCTTCTGTGAGGGTGTGATGTGCAGGCCCCAGCCCGTCGTTTTGGTGGAGGCCGTGACGGAAAGCCCCCGGATGTTCTGCTTTTCATCCGCATTGTCTATGAACATTTCCCTGATATGCCCGCAGATAAATTCCTCCATAGTCCCCTGCCCCTGCGCATCCACATCAAACAGGATATCTGTGTTCAGAAGCTCCATGAGAGGCTTATAGGAAATGCTCTGTAACTTTTTGGATTTGTCCGTGCCGTATTCAATCTCTGTAATGATACCGGCATATTCCTCCTGCCCCCTGCTGATGCGGATATACTCCTGCTTCTCCACACCGGGCAGGGCAAGCACCGTCACCGTATTATCGTCAGAAGAAAGGTAATCCTCTTTATAGGTGATCTCATTCACATTTGTATTCCCTACCATTTCAAAATCCTGCGTAAATATCTCCACGTTATACGGTTTCATAGCTGATCTTTCCCTCCACGATCACATTTAGGATATTGAGCCCGTCATGGGAGGCGGAAATGCGGTTGCTGCCATGCTGCAGGTGAAAGAACCGCTCCGTGGTAAAATCGCACATCTGGTAGCGGTCTGCCACCACCTCGTCGCCAACGCCCCGCTCCGTGATACTGTAAGGCATCTGCGTCGTATCCACCACCAGCTTATGGTCTGCCGGGATCGTCCCGTCATACCGCCCTGTCTCATAAAGCACGTTATCCACATAGTGCTTCCATACCGGGTTCGTGCATGGGCCGCAGATCGTTATCTTACATGGGCTGTCCCCGTAGCTGTCGCTCTCGATCAGGATAGTGTTCTGCGATACATCCGCATAGGAATAGCTGTACTCATACGGGTAGATTTTCCCGCCTATGGCAAAAGTGTCGCTGTGCTTGGATACATTCTTATAGAACAGCCCCGTAGCCGTAAAGGCAACGTCACAGTCGAGCCCGGTGCCGCCTTCTAAAAGCTCGCTTTTGGAAAGCTCCGTAAGGCGAACCGGCACCCGGTAAGCCTCGTCCATTTCATACACAAGGGTGAGCGGAACCGCCCGGACGAATCGTGAGAATGCCCGGTAGTTCTGATAGGCGCTTTTTCCCCCGAAGAATATCTTCCCGGTCATCACACCCTGAGAGAATAATTCCTCCAAGGGGATGAAGTCTGTCCCGATCTGCTCATACTGCGTCCCGTCCTTATAACCAAATCCCCCTATGGAATGGAGGAAGGAGGCTCTGGCGTTCAAATCCCATGAGCCGCCCTCCCCGTTTATAAGCCTGAATCTCCTTATCATAAATACGCCTTTCCGAGCTGCCTGTTCAGCCCGTCAGATAATTCCCCGACCAGTGCGCCGGAATCCAGCACCACCTGACTGTTAGCCAGCCTCGGCAGATATTTTGTCAGCACCCCGTACATGGCGTCCAGCTTTGCCGCCAGCGAAGCTGCCCCGTCGGAGCCGTCTGTCTGCAGCATTTCCCCTGTCGCCGGGATAAGGGTGCCTGCCAGCGCCTTCATGGGGCCGGTCAGCTTGCCGAGATTGTCTTTTATCCCCTTACCCAGCAGGCCGATCATATCCGGCATAAAGGTGTGGAAGTTGGAAAGCGGCCCCTCGTCCGGCTCGGAAAAATGCAGGAAGGAGGCGATCGTCCCTGCCACATCCTTCACGCTGTCCACAAGGCCGCTGATCTTCGACTTGATCCCGTCTATCAGGCCGCCTATGATATCCTTCCCCCACTGCAATGCCTGCGAGGGCAGGCCCTTGATAAAGTTAATGGCACCGTCAAATCCACTCTTAACTGCATTCGTGATCCCGCTCATGGCATTTTTGATACCGGAGAGCAGGCTGTTAAAGATATTCACCACTGCATCTTTGAGGCCGCTTACGATACCTGTGACCGTGGACTTGATGGCATTCCAGACGGAAGTAATAACCTCTTTTATGGCATTTACCACGGAAGTCACTGCGGATTTTACAGCTTCCCATGCGGCAGTAATGGCAGCCTTGATTGCCTCCATAATGGAAATGATGGCCGACTTGATTGCCTCCCAAGCCGCAACAGCCACATTTTTGATTTCTTCTATCGCAGAGGAGACCGCGTTCTTTATGGCTTCCCATGCCGCCGTGACCGCTGATCTGATTGCCTCCATAGCTGTGGAAATGGCGTTCTTAATTGCCTCCCATGCGGAAACCACCACGTCCTTAATGGCGGAAAGCACCGCCGTTACTGCGGACTTGATCGCCTCCCACACCGTGGTAATGACATTTCTGATCGCTTCCATTACCGTGGTAACAGTATTTTTGATGGCTTCCCATGCGCCGGAAAGGAAGGAGCCTATGGCATTTGTCACAGTCTCTATCACGGACTTTATGGCATTCCATACCGTGGAGACCACCGTCTGTATCACGTTCAGCACGGTTGTGATAATAGTCTTATAGAACTCGAACCGCGCCACAATGAGCGCCTGTATCACATCCAGCACCGTCTGGAAGATATTTTTGATTCCTTCCCACAGGCCACTAAAAAAATCTTTTAAGCCGTTCCAGATGGACTGCGCTGCCCCGGTGATCGCGTTCCAGATATTAGAGAAGAAGTCTTTCAGTCCATTCCATACCGCAACGGCGGCCTCTTTTATGACGTTCCACAGGTTGATCCAAAATTCCCGGAAGCCCTCGCAGTTATTCCACAGGGCCACGAAAATAGCGATCAGGGCGGCAATGGCAGCGATCACCAGCGTTACCGGATTCGCGGCCATGATGCCCCACAGGGCGCTGAGCCCGCCGCCGATACTGGAAATGCCGCCCACCAGCGTAGGGATAAAGGTCATGATGCTTCCCACCGCAGAAATGATCTTCCCGATAAAAATAAGCACCGGGCCTATGGCGGCGGCAAGCAGGCCGATCGTGACAATGGTATTCTTTGTCCCTTCGTCCATGCCGTTTAACTTGTCAACAAAGTTCTGTACCCATGTGACGATCTGGCGGATGGCAGGCATCAGGATTTCCCCGAAAGAGATCGCCAGCTCCTGAAGCTGGCTTTTTAAGATAGTGAGCTGCCCTGCAAGGTTATCCTGCATGGTGGCCGCCATCTCTGCGGATTTCCCGTCACAGCTTTCTATGGCGCTGCTCAGTTTTTCAATATCCGCCGGGGCCGCATTCATCAGGGCAAGAAAACCGGACATGGCATTTTTGCCAACAAGCGCCTCTGCCGCCGCAGCCTTTTCCGATTCTGACAGGCCGCCGAAAGCAGTCCGACAGTCTGCAAGTATAGCGCTCAGATTCCTCATGCTCCCATCCGCATTGGTTGTGGCAATGGTGACCTCACCGATATTAGAGCCGCAAATCTTCACTTCACCGGAAAGGTTGCTCATGATCGTGCGCAGTGACGTACCTGCCTGCGAGGACTTAATGCCTGCATTGCCCATCAGGCCGATCGCCTCTGCGGTATCCTCTGCCGAGAAGCCCAGCGCACCGGCAATGGGCGCACAGTATTTGAAAGTCTCACCCATCATGGATACATTGGTGTTCGCATTGGAACTGGCCGCCGCCAGTATATCCGCAAAATGCCCGGAATCGGCGGCGGTGAGACCAAAGGCCGTCAGGGCATCCGTCACGATGTCCGAGGTGCTTGCCAAGTCCTCCCCGGACGCGGCGGCAAGGTTCATAATGCCCTCAATGCCGGAAAGCATGTCAGAGGTTTTCCAGCCCGCCATTGCCATGTAGTTCATGGCTTCCGCCGCCTCGGATGCAGAAAACTTGGTCTTTGCACCCATTTCACGGGCCTTATCCCGCAGGGCCTCTAAGTCGTTCCCGGTTGCCCCGGATACCGCTGCCACCTGACTCATAGCGGAATCAAAGTCTGCCGCCGTCTTTACTGCCACCGTGCCAAGCCCCAAGATAGGCGTTGTCACGTCTTTGGTAAGGGTATTCCCCACACCGGAAATCTTATCTCCTAAGTTCTTTAAGTCCTCCCCGGTAGCCGCGATCTTCTGGATCGCCACTGCCGACTGGCTGGCCTGTTCCTCAAGGCTCTTTAATTTCTGCTCGGTCTCTATGATCTCCCTTTGCAGGCCGTCGTACTGCTCCTGTGTGATCTCCCCTTTTGCAAGAGCCTCGTTTGCCTGTTCCGCCGCCGCTTTCAGGGTTTCCAGCTTTTCCTTTGTCTCCCGCACCGCTTCCCCAAGGAGCCGGTGCTTCTGTGCCAGCAGCTCCGTATTGCCGGGATCAAGTTTCAAAAGGTTGTTGACATCCCGAAGCTGTGACTGCGTTGTCCGTATTTCTGTATTGACACCCCTAAGGGCCGTCTGCAGCTTGGTGGTATCGCCGCCGATCTCCACCGTGATCCCCTTGATCCGGTTTGCCGCCACAAAAGCACCTCCTCCCCTGAAAATGGCATGAAAAAAGCCCGGATTTCTCCGAGCATAAAGAAAGCACCGATTATTTCTAACCGATGCTATGTAAATTATATATGACTATTATTCCGTTTCTTCTTCTTTTGATATATCTGCTTCTTTCATTTCCTTAAGCAATATTTTTTCTGCCGTTTCTGCCTCTTTTACAGTAATCTTTTTTTCCTTAGTCTTGAAATATTGAATCGCCTTCGGTATCTGACTTGCCACCCAACCTCCAGCAAAGGCAACACCTATCCACGGAAGTAATTGAATCCTTCCCTCTTTTATTCCCTGCTGACGATTATATTTTTTTATGGTGTCTAATAGTTTTTCTGGCCCTCCATACAACTTGGCCATTTGTGATAATTCAGCATAATCCCATTTTTTACTCATTTTCACTCTCCTCAATGTTATTATTAGCTTACTAAATAAAACTTTATTCTTCTGGCAACATCTTAATTGTTATGATATTCTCCTCCTCTGCATGAATTTTCATTTCTTTAATGATAATAACTTTTTCTCCGATAATCTCTCCCTATTTAGTCAAGTCTTTTTTCCTTATTTTTCAAGGATTTTTAGTTATATATCTCAGATGAATGAGCCAAGATAATGGACATTTCTTTGTATCTGGTACGAAAATAGAGGTG
>JAETRI010000077.1 GCA_021770245.1 Lachnospiraceae bacterium | reverse complement strand
GTGCCAAAGATACCCTGCCGGACCGGAACCGGGCCGGCGAACTGATTTTCACGTCTGATGTGTCTTTAATTATAGGCCATCGCCCGAGAGGCTGCAAGCTTTTTTCGCATTTGCGCGTTCAATATAAAAACCAAGTAACAAGTTGACATTCCGGCGTGAACCATCTATAATAATTTTTCGTAAAGAGCAGACTTGTGCGAGGTTATATTTATGATCTGGAAAACCATGAATCTCCAACTGCAGAAAGGAAGCATTTTTCCCCTCCGGGGGGATAGTGCGCCCATTTTTGCGAAGGTTTGCAGGAAAACGGATTGTAGAAAACCGCGCTTTGACTTGACGGTTTAGCATTGATGCAGATCTGACGGAATCGGGACATTATCTCCTTAACTTTTTGACGACGAAAAGCTAAGGAGGTTTTTTTATGCTGAAAATTAAAAAACAGATCAGAGGATTATATTTATCGACCGTGGTCGGGAATCTGTCGCTGACCGGGGCATGGGTCGCGATTCTGGCGGCGAGAGGCTATAGTCTGGCACAGATCGGTCTTGCGGAGACGGTTTTCCACATAACGAGTCTTTTGCTTGAGATTCCCTCGGGCGTTTTCGCCGATTTATTCGGCAGGAAGAAGATGCTGCTTGTGAGCAGTATTTTGCGGATGATCGGAAATGTGGTCATGATACTTTCCGGCAGTTTATTTATGGTGTGTGTCTCTCTTGCGTTCCATGCCGCGAGTTATAACGCGGCCTCCGGCTCGGGGGATGCGCTTGCTTATGATTCCCTTAAACTGGTGCGGCGGGAGGCGGACTATGAGAAATACGCGTCGAACCAGTTGATTATTTATAGATTCTGCAATGGGCTGTCAACCATGTGCGCGGGTTTTGCGCTGCTGATCGGCCACAAGGCGGCATACGGTGCGGATATTATGGCCTCTGTCGTCCAGTTTGGCATACTCCTGTCTTTATACGAGGTGAGAGCCGACGAGAGCGAAGCGGGTACGGCGGCACGGATGACAGATTCAGTTAAAACCGCGCTGGCACAGTGTTTTCTGTCCGGCCTGTCCTTTCTGAAAAGAGAAAGAAAAGCGATTGCCCTGATGTTTGTCAATTCGTTTGTGGGGGCGGTGGATATCCTGCTGTTATTTTTCTTACAGGCAAAACTTCCGGCGGTGGGAATGCCGCATTGGGCGCTTGGGTTTGCCCTGTTTTTCATGGAAATGGGCGGCATCCTTGGCGCAAGGATGATTTTGAAATGGGGACGGCTGCGGTACGGAGGCGTGTTTGCGGTCACGGCGGTTTTGGTATGTTTCGGGGTAATGGCGGAGCATTCGGGCATGTATCTGCTTATGACGCTGGGCGGTTTTACCGCGGCGCTTGCCGATGACGCGCTGCAGGTGAGGACGAACACAATCCTGCAGGAGATGTTTCCGTCAAAACAGAGGGCTACGTTGATCTCCATAGAATCCTTTACGTTTTCCGTGATTATGGTGGTGCTGTCGCCGCTTGCGGGTTTGTTTTTCTCGTGGTGGTAACAGGTATGCGGCAGATAAGCCGTGCCTTATAGCTTTTAAAAGATGCACAATTTCAATCCTGCGATATTGGCATGTTTTGTCCTTGTTTTTTCCCGAATAAAATGCTATTCTAAAAATCCGCCGTCCGATCAGCCTTTTTTCGGATGAGAAAATTAGAAACTATTAAGGAAGTATCGCAATGAAAAAGTATCGGTCCTTCTTCCGTCTTCGTTTTAATATGGGCCTGCAATACCGTGCCGCCGCGGCAGCAGGGGTAGCCACGCAGTTCGCCTGGGGCTTCATGGGGATGCTGGCCTTCCATGCCTTTTATGAAACCGATCCCGCTTCCTTTCCCATGTCCATTACCGCCACAAGCACCTATATCTGGCTTCAGCAGGCGTTTCTGGCATTGTTCATGGGCTATATTATGGAAGGGGAAATCTTTGATTCCATCCTGAGCGGCGCCATTTCCTATGAATTATGCAGACCTCTTTCCGTCTATAACATGTGGTATGCCAGAAGCCTGGCCAACCGGCTTTCCAAGGCCGTGCTGCGCTGCTTTCCCATCCTCTTGGTGGCGGCATTCCTTCCTGCCCCCTATGGCCTGTCCGCTCCGGTAGGGCCGGGGGAGTTCCTGCTGTTTCTCCTCACTATGGCGCTCGCCGCTTTGGTTACCGTATCCTTTACGCTGCTGATCTATATGCTCTCCTTTTTCACCCTGTCTCCGGAGGGGCTGCGGATCGTCTTCATGTCGATCATCGAGTTTTTCCAGGGGGCCGTCATTCCCCTGCCTTTTTTCCCGGACAGGATACGGTCCGTCATGGAACTGCTTCCCTTTGCTTCCATGCAGAATGTTCCCCTGCGGGTATACAGCGGCGACCTGGCAGGAGCGGCTTTGCATAGGGCCGTTTTCCTTCAGCTTTTCTGGCTCGCCGTCCTCCTGGGAATCGGGAAACAGCTGGAGCGGCGCGCCATGGGCCGGATTGTCGTGCAGGGAGGTTAGTCGCAGATGAAAAATCGCATTCGCGATTTCTCAGACACGAATCGAAGATTCATGTTGCGCTGCCGCGCAGGACGCGGCATGTTGGTTAGCGTGAAATCTTCGATTTCACAGGAAACGATAGTTTCCTTAGCCTGATTCGGACGCCCGCCAAGAAGGGCAGATGGGAGTTAAGTTGCCAAATCATTTTTACCTCAGAAAGGAGCGGACCGCATTGATGTATTGTCAGACCTGCGAAAACCGTACCTCCTCCTTCCGGGAGGGGATCCGGCTGTATCGAAAATATTTCCTGATCCAGTTAAAAAGCGCCATGCAGTATAAGGCTTCCTTTCTTCTCACCTGTATAGGCCAGTTCCTGGTGTCCTTTAACGTGCTGCTGGGCATCTATTTCATGTTCCAGAGGTTTCATCGGGTGAAGGGATACACCTTTCAGGAGGTCCTTTTGTGTTTCGGCATCACCTTAATGGAATTTTCCCTGGCCGAGGCCTTTGCGAGAGGCTTTGACTGTTTCGGCACCATCCTGTCCAACGGTTCCTTTGACCGGATTATGGTCCGGCCGCGGCCGCTGATCTTCCAGGTCCTGGGACAGCGGATGGAGTTCACCCGGATCGGGCGTATCCTCCAAGCCGTCCTGGTCTTTGGCTTCGGGATCGTCCGGGGAGACGTATCCTGGACCCTTGGCCGCATCTTTACGCTGTTTTTCATGCTTCTGGGCGGTGCGGCCCTGTTTTCCGGGCTGTTTTTGGTATATGCCGCCGTTTGCTTTTTTACCATAGAGGGACTGGAATTCATGAACGTATTCACCGACGGCGGCAGGGATCACGGAAAATATCCCTTCGATATTTACGGGAAACGGTTTCTTCAATTTGTCACCTTCGTAATCCCCTATGCCTGCGTCCAGTATTACCCCCTGCTGTTTCTGCTGGGGAGGGGGAAATGGTGGTATGCGCTGCTGCCCACGGCGGGCTTTCTGTTTCTGGTCCCCTGTTATGGGCTGTGGCGTTTCGGAGTAAGGCATTATAAATCCACCGGGTCATGAAAGGCTGCCTTCCTTCACCGGAACAGCTGCGTCACGCTGCCCACCGCATGGTTCCCTACCGACAGGGACGGATTTCAAGAGCAGGAAAAACAGGCTGCCATTATTCCCGGATCAGCATAACTGTCACATCATTCACGTTGGTTCCCGTCGGCCCTGTCATCAAAAGCCCTCCCACCTTCTCCAGCGCGTGGTAGGCATCGTTATGCCGTAAATATTCCTCCGGGTCTATCCCCAGAGCTTCCATCTGCTGCGCCGTCGTACCGTCCACGATCCCGCCCGCAGCATCCGTCGGGCCATCCGTACCGTCCGAGGCCAGGGAAAACAGCACCACCTTTCTCCTGCCGCGCAGATCCTTTGCCGCCTGCAGGGCGATTTCCTGATTTCTTCCCCCCATGCCGTTTCCCGTCACCCGTACCACGGTTTCCCCTCCCGCAATCAGGGCGCATGGGTACTGCAGATTCAGGGGATTTTCCTCCAGGCAGTCCCACGCCATCCGGGCGAACCATTTTCCCAGCTTTCTTGCTTCCCCTGTGACGCCGGCGGACAGGATATAGGGCGTATAACCGGCGGCTGCGGCATGCCGGGCGGCTGCATGGCAGAGCTCCTCCACGTTTCCTTCCACAATATTTACGATATTGGCAGCCAACGTGGCGGTGGATTTTTTCAGCGCCCGGATCACGTTTTCCCCCAAATCAAGGCCGTAACGCTCTATTACACCCATCACATCCGCCGCATCGGTATCGTCCACATAGGTCATTCCGGATGCGATCATTTCCGGATGGTCCCCCACCACGTCGGAAAGAATGATGGCATATCCCTGCGCCGGCAAAAGCCTTTCGGCCAGCTTTCCTCCCTTAATGGAGGATAAATGTTTGCGAACCGTGTTGATCTCCACGATATCGGCCCCGCATTTTAAGAGCAGCTCTGTCGTATGCTTTGCATCCTGCAGCGTGAGGCCCGGCGCAGGCATCTCCACCAGAGCCGAACCGCCTCCCGAAAGCAACAGCAGCACCTGTTCTTCACAGGTTGCCCGGTCCGCCAGTTTCAGCACTTCTTCGGCGGCGGCCACCGAATTTCCGTCCGGTATGGGATGACCGCTTTCCATGATGCGAAATCCCGGTATCTCTCCCCTGGAGTGTCCGTATTTTGTGACGACGATCCCGGCCAAAATACGGTCTTTCAGCACTTTGGCCGTCTCGTCCGCCATTTCCCAGGCAGCCTTCCCAATCGCTATGACATAAACCGGTTTATCCAGACTGATCTTCTTGAGTGCCTTCCTGACGGCTTTCATGGGCAGTACGTCTTGGATCGTACAGGCGATCACAGCCCGGGCCTCCAGCCTCATTTCAGTCAGTTCCTCTCTATCACCGTCATCCCCTGCCCCTATAACCGCTCCGGCCTGATGCATAAATGGCTCCCCTCTGCGCGCTTTTGCGCGCGTACAAAGTTTCCGAGGGAACGGCTGCCTTTGCCGATCCTGTCTGCAGCCCCTTCACCCTTGCCTATAGTCTATCGCATCAACCCATTTTTTTCTACTGTTTTTCTTCTGCACGTATCCGGACAACAAACAGCGGCCCTGGTCTCCCGGAACCGCTGTCGCTTGTAACCTTCGAACCGGCCTTCCCGGTCCGTCCTCCTATATTATTTGTTTACCACATTAACCGGGCTGCCCTCCATAAAGGCCTCCAGGTTGGATACGGCCACGTCCATCAGCCTCTGTCTGCTTTCCTTGGGAGCCCATGCGATATGGGGCGTCAGAATGCTGTTATAGCATCCGAGCAGCGGATTATCCGGCCGTATGGGCTCCGTGGACACCACATCGCAGGCCGCTGCATACACCTTTTTCTCCCGAAGGGCGCGGGCCAGGTCTTCTTCCCGAATTAACGGCCCTCTGCTGGTATTGATCAGGATCACGCCGTCCTTCATTTTGTCGATATTCTCTTTGCGGATGATCCCCTCCGTTTCCGGGAACAGCGGGCAGTGCAGCGAGATCACATCCGACGCTCCCAGCAGTTCATCCAGACTCACGTATGTGGCAATCTCCTTCCCGGCGTCGTTTTCCAGGGAATCGTACGCCAGTACCCGCATGCCGAATGCCTTCGCCAGTTTTCCGACTGCCTGGCCGATGCGTCCGAAACCGATGATTCCCATGGTCTTGCCGGCCAGCTCCATCAGCGGGTATTTCCAGAAGCACCAGTCAGCATTCCCGGACCATTCTCCCCGTTTTACCGCATCCGAATGCTCTGCCACATGGTGGCATACCTCCAGCAGCAGGGCAAACGTCATCTGGGCGACGGCGGTGGTCCCATAGGTCGGGATGTTGCAGACGGGGATGCCGTGTTCCCTGGCCGCCTGTATGTCCACCACATTATAGCCCGTCGCCAGCACGCCCACATATTTGATCTGCGGACACGCCTCGAACACCTCCCGGCCGAGCGGCGTCTTGTTTACGATCACCGCCTGAGCGTCTCCGATGCGGCCTATCACGTCTTCCCGCGCCGTCCTGTCATATACCGTCAGTTCCCCGAGCTTTTCGAATCCGTCCCAGCCAAGATCTCCCGGATTCTCCGTATATCCGTCCAGCACTACTATCTTCATCTCACAATTATCCCTTTCCTGATCATAATTTTACAATGGCAGCATCCTTTTTGGGGATCCGGACCCTGATGCGTCCGTCCCCGGCAGATTCCAGCCTGGAGCCCCGTAGCAGCACCGGCGTACCGATCCCGTCCCGGAATTCCACCTCCACGCTCTGCTCCATATCGGCGAAATTGAAGATCCAGGCGTATTTTTCACCGTTTCCGCTCCAAAACCGGATCGTAACCTCTCCGTTATAGGGCATCCTGGCCTCGGCCTGTTTTCCCGCCACCCCAAGCAGGGAAGCGAACCATCTCCTGGTCGCCTCGTCGGCATGATGGTGATAACCGTATCCCGGCATGGATCCCACCAGCAGGGTCCTTCCTTCCCCGTACCGGTTGGAGACAATCGCCACCTCCCCGTTTTCATAATATCCTTCCGCCTGTCCGGAGGTGGGACGGAAGGCCTGGCGGTAAACGCCTGCACGGATCCTTCCCTGTACGGAATCGATCGTCAGCTCCTTGTTGGCATCCGGTCCCAGATGGGCTCTCTCCTGCTCACATCCGAACACCTCTCCGAAGCCCCGGTTGGGCTGCGCGTTCTCCATGGCATGTCCCCGATCGTTAAAATATCCGAAGCAGCCTTCGCCGATCAGCGTTCCCCCGTTACGGACCCACGTCTCCAGCGTCTTCATGTCCTGATCCGAGATACCCACGGGATAAGGGATATAGAGCATATCGTATCCGTCGATCTGGGACATCCGGACGATGTCCGCCTGAATGCCGGAATCCACGAATGCCTGATAGCTTCCCTTCAGACAATCCGCATAGATATCCGTATCGTCGAACAGGGCATAGCACAGGGCCTGGGAGTCCTCTAAAAGCAGCAGTCCCACCTGGCCCTTCACCGGCCAGGCACTCCACAGCTCCTTGACCTTGTCGCTGTGGCTCCATGCGGAAAGCCTTGCGATCTCCTCGGAGCGCGGGGTACGGTCCCCGTTGGGCGCATACCATCCGTAGGCCTGGAACAGATGGCCTTCGTTCAGGCCGCGGTATCTGGGATTGATATAGGCGCTGGCGCCGGTTCCCAGGCTCATCATGGCGTCGATACGGATGCTGTCCGGGGAAGACATCTCATCCTTGTGAAGCTCCGGCCCCGTCTTGTCGCTCCTGTGCTCCCAGGTGGCATCCCCGATGGCTTCCGCCCTCCAGAATTCCTTCTCTCCGCTGGCCAGCCGGATCATATCGCCGCCCATCAGTGCGGTACAGTTGTTCGCATACCAGAGCGTATAACCGAAGATATCCGGATGCTTGGCATATCTCCAGTCGTCCCCGCAGCAGTACATGGCATCGCTGTGGCTCTTCCCGTTTCCGTGTGCAATGATTTTATGGGTAGGATCGGCATTTCTCAGCACATCTATCCTGAATTGGAACCATTTCTCCAGATTGTCGTTCTGGAACCGGAGCATATCGAAGAATTCCGGCATGGGGCCCGAAGACCTGGGCTGCCTGATCTGGGACCAGTCCGTATAGCTGTGTCTGCACCAAACGCTGTGCAGATTCTCCAATGTTTTGTATTTCTCCTTCAGCCATTCCTGGAAAGCCTTTTCCGTCTCTTCGCAGTAGCAGCGGTCCTCCGGATTATACATGCTGCATTCGTTCCATACGTCATAACCGATGATTCCTTCCACGCCCCTGAAATGTTCGCCCATGGCTTTCAGGAACCCGCTCACGCCGTCCCTCACCGCCCGGTGGTCCATGCACATGGACTGGACGCCGCCCGCCATGGAGCTGTCGTTCATCCGGTTCACCCTTTTGTGCTCATATCTGTCCGTGATTCTGGCATCCTGATGCTGCGCATAGAACCAGTCCGGCACGATGGTGGACATCTCCGCAAGGACGGTCTTGATCCCGTACTTGTTTCCCAACGCCACATGCTCGTCATAGGCAGACCAATCGAATACGCCCGATGCCGTCTCGATTGCCGCCCAGGGCACCCAATGCCTGAAATGGGTGATCCCATCCTCCGAGGCCCTCCGGTAATCCCGCTCCCAATCCTGTTTCGCCGGAGCGGAATATCTGAAATATACGGCTCCGAAATCTACCATTTTCTCTTTTCCCATTTTTTCCTCACAATCTGCCGCCGTAAGGCGGCCTTTTCTCATCCTTTTACAGCTCCCGCCGCAATCCCTTCCACGATATTTTTCTGCAATGCGAAATATGTGATGAGTAACGGCAGCATCGACAGCACATAGCTTGCGAAAATCAGGTTCCACTGGGTATTTGCCTCGCTCCTAAACACATACTGGACCAGGGTCAGCGTCTGGTTCTTCTTGGTCTGCAGAACCAGCAGGGGATACAAAAAGTCGTTCCAGATCGCCATGGTATCCAGAATCACCAGCGTGGAAACCACATGCTTAAGCAGCGGGAAATAGATTCCCCAGTACATCCGGAAGGGGCTGCATCCGTCTATCACCGCCGATTCGGCCAGATCGTTCGGCACGCTGCGGATAAATCCCATGAACAAAAACACCGCAAACGGCACGTTCCTTCCCACATAGGAGACACAGATCCCCAGGATCGAATCCATCAGCCCCAGGTTCTTCATCAGCCTCACCGACGGACACAGGGACAGGTAGAACGGGATCATCATCCCGGCGATAAAGAAATAGTACAGCCGCCGGACGAACCGGTTCTTCGTCCGATGCATAACGAAGGTTCCCATCCCCGTGACCAGCACGATCAACGCCACGCTTACGACGGTGATGACCAATGTATTCAGAAAGACCCGCGGGAAATCCGTCATCTCCCAGGCCGTCGAGAAATTGGAGAGCTGGATCTCGGTCGGAAAGGACAGCGGATCCATCAGGGCCTGCGCAGGCGTCTTGACGGCCAGGACGATCATAACATAGAACGGGAACAGAAACACGCAGGTGAAGGCGATCATCAGCAGCTCGGCCGCCGCCATTCTTACCCTTGCCGGGTGCGTTCCCGACGTGTATGCGCCACGTCTTTTACCTCTTACTTCTCTCATGTTAACCCCTTTCATGCCGCGCCCTTTGCGGCACCGCAACATGGATCTTCGATTCATGTCTGAGAAATCGCGGATGCGGTTTCACGTCTGTGATTCCATTTGGGCCGCCTGCGGCACAAATGCCGGTCTAAAAATGCCATCAGGCCTTTTTTCAACCTAACCAAGCTTATCCTCCCTCTTTCTCAGAACGCCCAGCTCCACCAGCGAGAGCACGATGATGATCAGCGCCAGGACAACGCCCATCGTCGCCCCGTACCCCGCCCGGTAATATTCAAACGACTCCCTGTAAATAGTGAGAGAGAGAAGTTCGCTGGAATTGCCGGGGCCGCCTCCCGTCAGGCCGAAAATCAGGTCGAACTGCTTGAAAGCGCCTTCCATAACCAGCACGATATTGATCGTTAAGGAAGGGGCGATCAGCGGGAAAGTGATATAACGGAAATGTTTAAAACCCTTGGCTCCGTCCACCAGAGCCGCTTCCTTGACCTCTTTGTCGATATTCTGCAGCCCCGCCAGATAAATCACCATCGTATGCCCCACGCTCTTCCACACGGATACGAAAATACCCGCGCCCAGAGCGGTCGCCTTGTTGCCCAGCAGGTTGTACTTCATGGCTTCTATCCCCAGCCTGCCTCCCAGCATGGCGATCGGCTCCGTGAAAAGATAACTCCACAGGTAACCCACGATCAGGGAGCTGAGCACCACCGGGATGAAGATGAAGGTTCTAAGAAGGTTCTTGGTTTTAAACTTCTGGTTTAGGGCCAATGCCAGGGCCAGGGCGCAGATATTCTGGATAATCGTTACCCAGAAGGCATATACGAAGGTGTTGCGCAGAGGGGTTAAGACCACGAAATCGTGGATGAACGTCTTATAATTCTGCAGGCCCACGAAATCGAACTCGGAATTTAATCCGTCCCAATTGGTGAAGCTGTAGAAAACGCCTTCAAAGACCGGATAGGTGGAAAAGATCAGATACGCCGCCAGCATCGGCAGGAACATCACCGTATACTGGAACGTGGAGCTGACCGAAACGGCACGCTTCTTTTTCTTCTGTCTCATTTGCTCTATGCCCTTCCTTGATGAAGACAGGCCTGTGCTCTTACAGCAAAGCACAGGCCTGTGTGTTTTCTATTCGCCCATGCTGGACCTGAGTTCCTCAAATTCCTTCATAAATTCAGGATCCGCATCCAGGAGCCTCTGATGCTCCTTCTCCAGATTTTCCAGCGTGGTATCCAGATCCGTACCTCCCATCCAATCCTGGACGATGGTCTTCATGATCTCCTTGATCCCGGGGATCCATTCCCTCTCGGAGAATCCCACATACTTGCCTTCGTCCAGCATAGGCATCTGATCCACCACAGACGCGTCCATATAGCTGGAGTCGGCGCCCTTAACCGTAACGATACCATTCCTCGCTTCGTTGATCAGCGTATTGTTCTCGGGCAGGAACAGGTACTTGTATACGTCGATCGCCACCTCGGGATACTTGGTTCCGGACCAGATGGACAGGGCGCTGTCAAAGTCCGCGATCGTCTTATATTCATCTTCGGTATCATAGAGCGGGAAGGGGATATACTTCAGCTTCCCTGCCAGGTCGGGGTTCATCTCCTCCAGACGCTTGATCGTACCGGCACCACTCACCATGAGGGCGCCCTCTTCCCTTGCGAACCTGGTTAATGCGTTGTCGGGATCCAAGCCCAGGCTGTCCGGATTGGCATAGTCCAGAAGCCGGTCATAGACTTCAAACAGGGATCTCCACTCCTCGCCGTTCCAGCTCTTCTCACCGGTACAGCACTGATAGTAGAAATCGGGATTCTTTCCGGAAACGATCTGATGCAGGTAACAGAATACATAGCCTGTGGCGCCGGAGCCGTCCTTGGCCGGGACGATGAAGGGATACTCGAGCCCGTTCGCCTTCATCTTGTCCATCGCGGCGAAGAACTCGTCCAGCGTTTTGGGGATCTCTGTCACCCCTGCCTGTTCTGCGATCTCCGTATTATACATCAGGCCCCAGAACATGAACGAAACCGGATATGCATACTCTCTTCCGTTATATACGTTCACCGGCTTCTTGATATCCTGGATGGTTTCCTTCACCCCGATATCCGTCAAATCCAGGAGGTTTCCTCCCTTTGCATACGCATTGATCTGGGAGCCCCACTGGTATTCAAAGATATCCGGCGCATCCCCTGCCGCGAGCTTGGAGCCCATTGCCGAGTTGAATCCGGCAACGCCGCCGGGCAGGACGGTCACCTCGATCGTCACATTCGGATGCTCCGCATTGTAGTTGGTAAAGATCTCGTTCAGCGCGGGCACGATCTCCGACGAACCGGTGGCGAATTTCAAAGTAATTTTCTCATCCGGATCCGGGGCCTTGGCCGGTTCGGCTTCTGTGGACTCCGCAGCCTCTTCATCCCCCCCCTGTTCTGCAGGCTCCGCCTCCTGGCTGGAAGCCTCCTGTGCGGAGCTTTCCTGTCCGGAGGTTCCGGAACCGGAATTTCCGCAGCCTGCCAGGGTGCCCAAAACGAGCGTCCCTGCGAGCCCAAGCGCTAACCATTTTCTTTTCATAGTAAAATCCTCCCTTCTAATCTTCCAGCAGAGCCCATGCTCTGTTGATCACTCTTTTGGTCCCTGCCAGGATCAGATCACCGTCTTCTCCCTTCCAGGGCTTCACTTCCATGGAAAGCACATAGGGCTCATCCGCCCGGAAGAACCCTTCTTCCTTTAAAACCCGGAAGAAATCCAGAAGCTCCGGCGTGTCGTTTGCGCTCTCCGGGAAACCGAATCTGGGGTGCTGATCCCCATAGGCCTCACAGCCCTTCTTCACCACCGCATTCCCGATATGGAGATGGGTGATATAGGGCCGAAGCGTCCTGATGACGAACCTGGACGTCTCATAGGTTGTGGGAAAATGAGACAGATCCACGATCAGCCCGAAATTGCTGCACATGCTCCTCATATCCGCCGCGAATTTGGCGGCATAGGGGGCCGGGCCGATCAGGGCCGCCTTATCCATGTCGTAGTCAAATACCTCCAGCTCCACATTCATGCCCTTGGATGCGGCATAGCCGCATACGTTTTTCGTCGTCTTAAGCAGCTGGGCATATGCCTGATCCTTGGTGGCCTCTTCCCATTTCCCGGCCAAAAACGCGATCCCCCTCGCTCCCAGGAATTCCGCCTCGTCCACGGCCTCAAACAGGGTCGCTTCCGCCTTTTTTCTTCCCTCCTCATCGATGTCGTTGGGATTCAGTCCCGGGCCAAGCAGCCTGGGCTGCGCACCGTAGCAGACGTCCATATGGGCCTGCTCCAGCATCCTCCTGGCCCTGTCCCTGGTCTCGTCGTCCGTAAACCGCGTCACCTCCAGCGCATCAAAGAAGTCGTCGCACGCGATCGTCTTGATGGAATCCAAAACCTGGTAGTCCGCCGGCGGGTGGCTCATCCATTGGATCGTTCCGATCCGGAAATATTTGTGGATCGAATCTCTCATATTTTCCTCCTATCCTGCCGCCCGGGGCGGCACAAGCTGTTATCTGCAGAGAATGACGGTGATGTCATTCACGTTCGTTCCTGTGGCTCCGGTCTTGATCAAGCCTCCTATCCGTTCCAGGGCGTGGTAGGAATCGTTGTCGCGCAGGGCTTCTTCACAGCTGATCCCCTCCTTCTCCAATTCCTCCGCCGTGGTGCCGCTGACGATGCCGCCCGCCGCATCCGTGGGGCCGTCCGTCCCGTCTGAGCTGATGGAAAACAGAACCACATTTTTTAGGTTCCGTATCCCTTGAGCTGCGCTCAAGGCGATTTCCTGGTTCCTTCCTCCCGAACCCTTCCCCCGGATCCGTACCACCGTTTCCCCTCCCGCGATCACTGCGCAGGGCGGTTTCAGGCTGTAATCCCGTCCTTCCGATGCGGCCCTTGCCACGGAGGCCATAAATTTGCCCGCCTCCCTGGCTTCGCAGTCTAAGGTATTGGACAATACATAGGGGCTGTATCCCAGCTCGAGCGCATATTGGGCGGCCGCTTTGCAGAATTCCGTGACGCTTCCTGTAATATAGGTTTCCACGTTGTCTATCTTGCGCGGCGTCTCTCTCCGGAGGGCCCGGAGCACATGCTCCCCCAGCTGCAATCCGTATTTGTCGATGATCCGGAACGCCTCTTCGCAGGTGGAAGTATCCTCACAGGCAGGCCCCGAAGCGATCATATCCAATTTATCCCCTATGATATCCGACAGGATAATGGCATAGATTCTGGCGGGCGCACAGTAAGCCGCAAATTTTCCGCCCTTCACATCCGAAAGCCGTTTCCTGATCGTGTTGATTTCGGTGATCCCTGCGCCGCACCGCAGGCACTGCTGGGTTACCTCCTGGATATCCGAAAGGCTGATGCCCTCCACCGGCTTCTCGAACAGGGCCGAACCGCCGCCCGACAGCAGGAAGATGATATCGTCCTCTTTTGTCAGCCCCTTTACCATGTCGATGATCTTTCGCGTCCCGAGGATCGAATTCTCATCCGGTATCGGATGCCCGGCCTCAACGGCTTCAAAACGGTCCAGTTCTCCCTTCACATGTCCGTATTTGGTCAGGATGATCCCCCTCCTGATCTGTCCTCCCAGGATCTGCTGACAGGTCTGCGCCATCTTCCATGCCGCCTTCCCCACTGCCACCACGTACACATCCTTCAGGAATCTTTTATCCTTCAGAGCGGTCCTGACCGCATTATCCGGCAGTACAGCTTCGATCGACCTGCGGATGATCACCTCTGCATCCCGGTACTCTTTTCTCATCTTTGTTCCCATCTGCGCGCTCCGGCGCGCATACAAATCAGGGAGGTTGAAAGTGCTCTTCTTTCAACCTTGTTCCCATTTTGTCAAATCGAACCCTCCGTTCCTGTATGGGCTTATTATAACCCGTTCCCCCTTTTGGCACATCGTCCCGCTTTCCCAAAATATCTCCCTGACTTTTACAGTTTTATAATCAAAATACCCTACATAACCTGAAAACAAGGCATTTGTAGGGTATTCTTTATGTTATGCTCTTTTTCTTAGTCCCATTTCTTTAAGAAATCTCT
>JAETRI010000076.1 GCA_021770245.1 Lachnospiraceae bacterium | reverse complement strand
TGACCGCTTGAAAACAGAAAAGATACAAGTACTTTTTTTGCACTTATAAACACATTATTTCCCTCTTGTTCAAATTTCCATCCTCTAAGGGCAACCGCAGGTTCTTTTGCAGATACAGATACTTGCAACTCTAAAGTTGAGTTATTTTGCATGATATTATATGCTAATTGCTCTCCATCAATCGGTTCTCCTATTACAAATAAATTTAACAAAATGCACAATATAATAATTCCTAAAATTGCAATGCCTATCCCTATTTTCTTCTTCACAGTATGTCCCTCCATCAATCCCGATTTGTTTATTCGTCCATCATGCATTAACGATCCAGAAATTTCGTTAAATTCTCCACGGAAGCGTCCATTTTCATAGAGATCTCCTCCATACTCGGTATGTCACTTTTTCCTGTGCAGCTTTAGGTCAATCTCTCTACGGGATGCAATCTCCGAAAGCATCCCTGCGGCAAAAGCGCTTTTCTCTTTGAGCGTGAGAGTTTCCATATCCTGTCTTCTCCCGATTTCCCTGAGCGCCTCCCTAAGCTCCTGCAGACTCAAAAGGTTTACCGCAACGCAAAAAAGGGTCTTTTTACGACCGTCATTATAGCCAGACAATAAAATATCCAGTATTTTTATCTTTTCCATCTGCTCTGTATTATAGGCTTCGACCCCAAACTGCCGGACCTTTTCCAGATCATCCCTTCGGTTGCGATGTGTAATAAAGGAATCAAAATCGTCAATATGTTCATATTTTTCACATGGGTACTCCCTGCATTGACAGCAATATTCCACTCCTCCATGCTCCATACTGCACCTTGCGATCCTGCATGACTGATTTCCTTCACCTCCACCGCAGCCAGGGCAGTTTTTGTTCAAAAACATGGGGCAAAGTCCACAATTCAGACCACAAAGGGACAATAACTGATTTTTCCGGTTAAATCCTTTCATGATACCTCCCAAACAGCTTGCCTGTATCTGATTTGAAAAGCAACAACTGAATCTCTCTGGTAAACAGAAATATAGGAAATTATATCATTGTCTATGGAATTTCACAACCGAAATGGTATAAGTGATCGAATGAAAAATACTGGAAAGAAAAATAGGATTGCAGTTCCAAACAATCCTTCCTGTAGTTTATAGAGCCTCCATATCAAACAGCGTACCGTTTGGGTCATTTCTGAGATAGGATATCTTTACATCATAAAATACATTCCCTCTTTTCTTATCCAGTTCATGCCCAAGAATCGGGCACATCCCTGTGCATCCCCTTAATCCGCAGTGGCAGCCGTTTTGTCAACAGGTTATATTCCTTATAATCTTCTTTCATCTTACCCACCATTCTGCCGCCGCAAGGCGGCTCTTAATTGGAGGGAACTTTGTGCGGCAGCACAAATTCCCCGGCGATACAGGATTCACAGCAGGGATATTTATATGCCAGGGTTTTTGACAGCCGGTCATCCCTGCGCATCCTCTCTGGTCTGAATACGTGCAGATTGAAACGCAGCGTTCCTGGCCTTTATCATCTCCTCCAGTATCGGTACATACTTCGCCGTAAAGGGACATTGGTTTGTGTAATACAGCACAAATCCTTTCGGCATATTTTTCTGCCTGTCCACGCTGTCCCGGAAGCGGGGAAGAGGTGCGCCCTCTTCAAAGGGCAAATACATCAGTTCAAAATAAGGCTCCGTCGTATCTGCCGTCTGAAATCCCTTATATCCCAGATACTTCGGGTCAGAGAGGAACCCCATTTTCTTTTTGGAAGACAGGATCACAAGACCCTTTTTCCCCTTCGCCTTACTGTCGCGGGTACACGCATCCAGCAGGAGATTCGAGTATCCATGCCCCTTGAACTGTCCGGATACCCACCGGCAGTCAATGTACATGTAGCCCTCCGCTCAGACGGGTGCCCAGGCGCATTCCGCAGGGATATATTCTATGAAGCATTTCCCCCGGACATTGCCTTTCAAAAATACAAGCCCTTCGTCCAGCCTGTCTTTCAGCCAGTCCTTTTTGGAAATGACCTGAATATCCTTGTTGTTGGAGATCGCACAGCAGATGTGTTTTTTATCAATATTTTCGTGTGTCAGTTTGGAATAATTACAAATCTCAGATGTTCTTCATATACTGCAGAACAACGCCGGAGAACTCCTTGCTCCGCAAGCGTGATACGGGAATCTCTTTGCCATTATCCATACAGGCAGTCCCGTTTTTATAACCTTTCAAATGCTCCGGATGGATAAGATAGCTCCTGTGGCACCGGAAAAATGACTGTCCAGTTTCGTTTCCAGATTCTCGATCCGCGAAATAATCATCCACCGGCTTGACCAGATAATCGTAGGCCCGTACCTCAAAAGACTGGAATACCATCTCTTTCAGTACCGTAATAAAGGCCTATCCGGATGCGGCGAATGTCTATGAACTGTTTCCATGGGCCGAGCACATCCAGCAAGTTTATCAACCGCAAGAGAAGCAGTAGTCTGAAAGTAAATATCCTTTCCTTTATTGCTCTCATACATAAAATCCCTTAATGGCTTACTGGTATATTTTGAGAAATCGCCGTATATAGCAAATCTCACACCATAGTTGATGAACTTCTGCAATATTTCTCCTGCCAGACAAGTGCTCAAGACAAAGAAATCGTTTACAATGGCTCCCTTGTTTATAGCGATATTTGTACAGCCCGTTTCGTATTTTACTGTCATAATCAAGTCTAATGCCGACTGGACGTCTGTAATCAGCAGTTCATCACTGCTCACAACCGCAACCTCTATATTATTTTTCTTTATAACTTCTGTTTTCATTTTTGGCTCCCATCTGCGCGCATACAAATCAAGCAGGACAAACGCATGAACGGCCCTGCAAATCAAGGAGATTGAAAATGTCAATTTTCAATCTTGTTACCTCCTGCTACTCATACAAACTGTCAATCAAATGGTCAACCATAAAATCAAAGGTTTCCATATGATTGTGCGGAAGAATATCCTTATTTTTGATATTCATAATTAAAGAGTAAATAACTGACATCGCCAAATCCGCATCAACCTTGAATTTCAAATACGGCCGGTCTAAAAAAAGCTGTTGGCTCGTATGATTGGATTCCTCGATTTTTTTTGCCTGTTCTCCTGATAACTTGTTCATCAGAATTGTAAAATCCGTACTGTCTGAACCGTATAAAAAATTATTTTTATCACATTCCCGATAAATGAGCTTTAAAGCTTCAGCAGCACCATACTTATCTTTGTATTTTTCGATTACCTCCGATCCCGCATTGCAGATTTGTTTTTGCACGGAACACAATACTTCACAAAAGAGAGCTTCTTTCGATTCAAAGAAAAGATAAAACGCCCCCTTTGAGATTCCCACCTGTTTACAAAGATCATCTACACTTGTTTTCTTATAACCATACTGTGTCCAACTCTGCTTACAGGCTTCCTGCAAACTTCTTTTGATGTTTTCTTTTTCTCGTTCCGAAAAACTTCTCGCCATATAGTTCTCTCCTTTTATGACTCAAAATACTATTTTAGTCATATATAGGATACATCAGACTGATTCAAAAGTCAAGGATACAATAAAAGAGGCCGTCGCCCTTGCAAATGAAAATGCCGAGCGACAGCCCCTATCTTATCCCTTCTATTCACAGCGGAAATCTCTTACCCTTCGATGGCAATGTACTTCTTCTCCTCAACCTTCTCCTCTTTTGCCTCCCGTCTGGGAATACACAGCCTGAGTACTCCGCTTTCGTACTTCGCGCTGATCTCCTCCTCCTTGATATCCTCCCCGACATAGAAGGATCTGGTCATACTGCCCATATAACGCTCCCTGCGGACAAATCTGCCGCTTTTCTCTTCCTTGTCATTCCTGTCGAGCCCCTTTGCGGCATTGATGACCAGATATCCGTCTTTCAATTCCAGCGAGAGCTCCTCTTTCTTAAAGCCAGGAAGTTCAATATCCACCTCATAGTGGTCGTCGTGTTCCCGGACATCCGTTTTCATCATATTCCCGGCATGGCGTCCGTACAGCTTTCTCTGTACCTTCTGCATTTCCCGGTCGTCGAATGCCGGAAAATCAAAGAATCCGTCAAAGAAATCATCGAATAAGTTTTCTCCAAAAATACTGGGTGTCAACATAAATTATCACTCCTTTTCTTCAAATTTTCAAAAATTTTGCTTTTTTCTGAAACCCGAACAATTGGGAAGGTACTCGGGAATTCTCCTTTGTCTTTTCTATTTGTTCTATATGTTTTATAACATATATTTTCCTCCAAGTCAATAGGATATGTGAAATTTTTTAAATTTATTTTCTGTCTTGCTGCTAGGCTTATTTTCCGCCCTCATATCCCCGCCTTTCTACCGCCCGGTCGGGACAGACCGCATAGCAGTTGCCGCAATGCAGGCCAGATTTCGGGTATCGCCCGGGATAAACGCATGACCGGCAGCATCCGGAAGCTTTCGACTCCGCAAAAAAGAGGCTGTTGCATTTTATAGCAGCTTCACAATATATAGTCTCAATAAGCGAGATAACCATGCTATATATCGTATGAATCTGCTATTTTACAACAGCCTCTTTCTCTGTTTTACGATAACCTTCTTTCACCCGTCCAGCTTCCCGTTCATCACTTCGATCGCTTTCTCCAGCTGGTTATCCTCATCCCTTTCATAATAGGCCTCCGCATCAAAGGGTTCCTCCACATCCGGTGACACGCCGATCTTGTGGATATTATTTCCCTTTGGCGTATAATAATTGCTCACCGTCAGTTTTACCGCCGAGCCGTCGGAAAGGGTAATGATCCTCTGTACGATACCCTTGCCGAATGTGGTGGTGCCCACCAGCGTACCGATTCCGTAGTCTTTCACGGCGCCCGCCAGAATCTCCGAAGCGCTGGCGCTGCCGCTGTCCACCAAAACCACCAGCTCCTCCTGTATCTGCTTCCTGCCGTCGCAGGAGTACTCCGTGCGCTTCCCGTTCTTATCCTCCGTATATACGATCAGTCCTTCCGGCAGGATCTCCCGGGCGATATCACATACGGTGGTCAGATTTCCGCCCGGATTTCCTCGCAGATCCAGAATCAGCCCCTGCATGCCGGAGCCTCTGCAGACCGCCAGCGCTTCCGTGAACTGATCCAGGGTCACCGTATCAAATTCCGTGATTTGAATATAGCCGATGCGGTCGTCCAGCATCTTCTGCACCACCGTAGGGCTCTCCACCTTCCGGCGGACCACATCCACCTCCAGGTAATCCGTTTCCCCTTCCCGTACGAGGGTGAGGTGGACCGTCGTCCCTTCCTCTCCTTTAATCCGGCTCACCACCTGGCTGAGCTCCTCGCCCTGTATCTCTTCCCCGTCCACTTTATAGATCCAGTCCCCGGCGCGCAGCCCGCTCTCCTGGGCCGGCGTGCCGTCTATGATCCCGGTCAGCCTGGGCAGCATCCTATCCGTATCCATACCCACATAGGCGCCGATCCCATAATAGATGCCTTCCGTCTGTTCCTGCAGCTCCTGCAGCTCTTCCTGGGAATAATAGACGGAGTAGGGATCTCCCAGAGAGTCCAGAAGGCCTTCATAGACTCCCTTTTCCAGCGTTTCTTCGTCCACATCCTCCAAATAATATTTATCGATCGTGTTCTCCAGCACCTGAATTTTATTCATTGTCTGCTGGTTCGCCACACCGGCTTCTTCCACGCCGTTCTCTTCTTCCTGCACCGCCGTGGCCCGCATCCTGGCCTGCTGGTAGAGCCTCCAGGCCGCATTCCCAAGATAGATTCCTCCTGCCAGAATCGAGATGGCAAGAACGCCTGTTAAAACTCCTCCCAAGAAGCTTTTTCGGTTTCCCATTTTTGGCTCCCATCTGCGCGCTTTAGCGCGCGTACAAATCAGGATGATCCCATCCGCCCGCGGCATAAATTGTGGTTGAAAAATAGCTGAGCAGATATTTTCAACCTAATCGGCACACCGCGCTCCCTGCCGCCGCAAACGGCCCTGCAATGAAAGGGATGTCTGTGCCTTGGCACAAACATCCGTATGAATCCAAGCCGCTTTTGCGCTCAGGCTTGATTCGTGCTAGACACGGGCTGTTTCGTTTCACACATAACAATATATACCCCGTCACCGCAGATAATTCCAGGGGCTTACATAATTCCCGTTCAGACGCACGCCAAAATGCAGGTGCGGGCCCGTGGAACGGCCGGTGGAACCCACCGCAGCGATCTGCTGCCCCTTCGTAACCGTCTGTCCCGCGGATACATACAGGGCGGAGGCATGCATATAAATTGTGTACAAGCCGTCCCCGTGGTTAATCATCACATAATTTCCCATGGAACTGTTATAGGCAGCTCCCACCACCGTCCCGTTATAGGCAGCCAGAATCGGCGTGCCCGTAGGTGCCGCGAAGTCCACTCCGTTATGGAACTTCTCGATCCCGAGTGTGGGATGAATCCTGTTTCCGTAATCGTCCGATATCCTTTTGAAAGAGGTCAGAGGCTGCTGGAACATGCCGCCGTCATAGGTTACCCTGGGCTTGTTCATTTCCTCCAGCTGTTTGCGTTCCGCGGCCGCAGCTGCCTCCAGAGCGGCAATGGCCGCATTCTGAGCCGCGATATCGGCCTCATATTCCTGAATGGCCGCCTCTTTATTGTTAATGTCTCCCTGGAAGGACTTAATCTGCTGCTCCTTCTGGACAATCAGGGCCTCCAGGCCGGCTTCTTCTTCGTCCACCCTGGCCTTTGCCTCCTCCAGGACTTCCTGTTCCTCTTCCAGCGCTTTCTTACACGTCTCCACCAGTTCCCTGTTTTTCTGGAACTCCTCCAGCTGTTCCTGGTCATACCGGTTCATCTGCTCGATATAGTTTGCCCGGTTCAGAAGCTCCCCGAAACTGCCCGCCGTAAAAAGCATGCTCAAATATCCCCGGTTCCCCTGTTCATAGGAAAATCGGATCCGCACCTTCATGGCCGCATACTGCTCTTCTTCCCTGGCTACGGCCTCCTCCAGTTCCTGCTTTGTCTCTTCTATTTCCGCTTCTTTTTCCTCGATCATGCCCTTAAGTTCCCTGATCCTGGCCTGCACCTGCTCCAGGTTACCGTCCAGCTGCCTCACGTAGGCCTCCAGGTCGTCCTTGGCGTTTTCCAGCTCCTGCACCATGGCCTCAATATCCGAAATACTGGACTGGAGCTGCTTTTTCTGCTCCTGGGCCTGGGAAATCGCGGATTCCTTTTCTTTAATGCTCTGTTCCAATTCGCTGGCCGTAGCCGCGCCGCCCACCACTCCCCGGACCGCCCAGGCAAAAGCCAGCAGAACGGCCAGAAGCAACGGCCTGCCGTTCTTTTTTCTCTTTTTCATAAGTATCCCCCTGCACATCGCAGGCTTTCCCCACGATACCGCTGCCAATCAGGTATCCGGATCGAGTCATCCGGTCAGACGCGCAGATGCCTGCGGACCGTTATAAAGCTTCCGAGAAAACCGATTCCGACGCCGATCCCCACCAGGATGGGTATCAGGTTGGTAAATATCTCACTGACCGGAAGGAACTTCAGCAGGGTGGACAGGAAAGAAAACTTTTCCTCCACATAACCAAGCACATTCGTATACAGTACATACATCAGGCCGAGGGGCAGCACGGAACCCATTGCCCCAATCATGATTCCCTCTATGACAAAAGGAGCGCGGACAAAGAAATCCGTCGCGCCGATATATTTCATAATATTGATCTCTTCCTTCCGTACGGAAATGCCGATCATAACCGTATTGCTGATCAGGAAAACGGAAACCAAAAACAGGATCAGGATGATTCCCGCAGATGCATAGGCCACCAGCACGTTCACCCCCGTCATGGTGGTTGCGGCCAGTTCCGACTTATTTACCTCCCGGATCTCCGGAATCGTCTCCAGATAAGCCACCAACTCTTCCTGCCGGGAAATATCATTCATATAGATTTCATAGCTGGCAGAATTCTCCAGCGGATTGTCTCCCTCCGGAAAGCCGTCGGAATATTCCTCCGGGATCCAGTTCTGCTTATAGAACTCCCATGCCTCTTCGGCGGAGGTAAATTCCACCCGGGCCACCTCTTCCCTGGCCTCGATCTGTGCCCCTATCGCCTGCATCTGTTCTACTGCCGTACCGTTTTGAAAGAAAATCGTAACGGACAGCCCTTCTTCGGCGGAACGCACAATGCTCTGAAAATTGACCACCACAGCGTAAAAAAGCCCGAGGATGAACAGGCAGGCGCTGATGGTGGCCAGGGAAGCCAGGGAAAACCATTTATTCCGGAAGATATTCACGATCCCCTGTTTCAGGGTATAGAAAAACGTACTAATTCTCATCGATATAACCACCCTTTTCCTCGTCGCTCACGATGACTCCCTTCTTCATCGTCACGACCCTCTTCTGCATCTCGTTTACAATCTCGCGGTTATGGGTCACTACCAGGATAGTGGTTCCGCCTTCGTTAATCTTTTCCAAAAGCTTCATGATTTCCCATGAATTCTTGGGATCCAGATTCCCGGTAGGCTCATCCGCGAGCAGAATGGGCGGTTTATTGATCAGGGCTCTGGCCAGCGCCACGCGCTGCTGCTCCCCTCCGGAGAGCTGCTTCGGCTTTGCCTTGTATTTTCCGGCCAGTCCGACGGTAGCCAGGATAGACGGGACGTTCCTCCTGATCTCCCGGGCCGGAACCTGGACGATCCGCTGGGCAAACGCCACGTTTTCATATACGTTGCGGTCTTTGAGCAGACGGAAATCCTGGAACACGATCCCCAAATTTCTCCGATATTTCGGGATCTCCCTGTGCCGCAGACGGGCCACGTCCTGCCCGTTCACCATCACCGTCCCGGATGACGGCGTCAGTTCCCGTAAAAGCAGCTTGATCAATGTGGATTTCCCAGAACCGCTGTCTCCCACGATAAATACGAATTCTCCCCGTTTCACCCGCAGGTTTACGCCGTTGAGCGCCGGAGCGCCCGTCTCATAACTTTTGCTGACCCGGTCCAGCACGATAAGGGAATCGTCCCTGATTCTCCGTCTTGTCCTTTTCGTCCCAAAAAGCCCCAACTTTCTGCACCTCATTTGTCCTGCTTCCCTGCGGGCGGAAAATGTGCTCCGCCGCAGGCTAATATTCCAGGCTTTCCATATATTTCATATACTTTACCACCATCAGCGCTATTTTAAAGGTAATGGCATCCTCAAAAATCCGCAGATCCAGCCCCGTGCTCTTCTGCAGCTTATCCAGGCGGTAGACCAGCGTATTCCTGTGAATGAACAGCTGGCGGCTCGTCTCCGATACATTCAGGCTGTTTTCAAAAAACTTATTGATGGTGATGAGCGTTTCCTCGTCAAAGTCGTCCGGGCTCTTCCCTCCGAAGATCTCCCTGATGAACATTCTGCACAGCGGTATGGGGAGCTGATAGATCAGTCTTCCGATACCCAACTCATTGTATGCGATAATACTTCTTTCGTCAAAGAAAATTTTTCCCACATCCAGTGCCATCTTGGCCTCTTTGTAGGAACGGCTCACTTCCTTGATCTCTTTCACCACGGTTCCGTAGGCGAGACGCGTACCGGTTATCCCTTCCTTTTCCAGATACTCGCCGATCGAAGCGGTATACCGCTCGATCTCCTTCCCCGCTTCCGCCTCCTGCAGCTCCCGCACCACGATCACGTTGTTCTCGTCCACGGCGGTGATGAAATCCCTGCTGCCGCTGCCGAAGCCGGCCCGCATCACTTCCAGCACATTGCTGTCCCTGTTCCCGTCCGATTCCACGATCAGGACCACCCGGGCCACGTCAATGGGAATATGCAGTTTCTTGGAACGGCTGTAGATATCCACCAGGAGAAGATTGTCAAGCAGAAGGTTCTTGATAAAATTATCCCTGTCAAATCTCTCCTTGTAAGCCACCAACAGGCTTTGTATCTGGAAGGCAGCCATCTTCCCTATCATATAAACATCCTCCCCGGCCCCCTCTGCCACGAGGATATATTCCAGCTGCGCTTCATCGAATACTTTAAAAAACTGACAGCCCTGTACCTCCTGGCTGTCCGCAGGCGACTTTACGAAAATCTGTGCCGCCCCCACACATCCCTCCAGCTCTTCCGATGTGGTCGCAATCATCTTTCCGTCCGCATCTATCACGCACAGTTCCACACGCGCAATACCATGCAGACCGTCAATCGTGTTCTGCAAGATCTGATTTGAAATCATATTGCCCTTCCCCCTTCTTCTGTGCCCTCTCCCTAAAACGCTGTCCAAAACGGTTTCCCCTGCCGCCATACCATGGCCCCGTTTTAAACAGTTACAGCAGTTCTGTAAAATACCCCAGTTCCCGACCGCCCGCTTTGGCAGGCGTACCGATCAGGATAAGGAAACGATCCTTTCCTGCAAAATCGGGATTTCACGTTACTCTAATTCTAATTGATTAAGGCAAAAAAATCTATAGAAACCGCAAAAATTCATGTTTTTTTCATGAATTACCGGTCTCTCTGCGTCCTTTGGCTGTTGTTATATTCATTGACCTGTTTGGTGAAAAGACGGTTTTTCAGCCTGCGGCTCATTCCTGCGAAGAAGGACGCCTTCCGAATCGGGTTCACGATCCCCGGCGGCAGAGAAATCCACAACCTCGCATTCACATACTGGCCGTATTCATAGGTCAGGCTGAAATCCACCGGCCACGGCATGCGGGAGATCACCACATCCGGAGTCAGATCATTGAGCGCATTTACCAGACGTTCCGGCTGCCTGTCGAAGTCCTCGTAAGCGCCGCATCCCCTGATGTAAAGATTTTCCTGATATTCCGTAATGATATCCTTGAAATCCTCCAGTCCTCCGTCGGTCTCCGCAAGAAGGTAAACGCCGTTACGGTTCCTGTTCAGCTTCCGCAGAAGCTCTCTCAAATAGGACTGCTCGTCGATCTCCCTCACGCGGTTCCTTCCCGCGATCCCCACCGCTTCCAGCACGTCCGGTTCCGCGGATATCGTCATGTCGATTCGTTCCACACAGCGCTTCAGGCCCTCTTCCTTGGAGGCCTGGGCCAAAACGGTGCCCGATATGTAGGCCACCGTATTCAGCCCGCCGCTATGCAGAAACCCGTCCGTATTCCGCAGCGCCTCCCGCACTCCGTAATCGCACAGGCTGATTCCCAATATCGTATATTTCTGCATATCTTTACCCCTGCACGTCGCAAGCTTCGCTTACGATACTGCCAAGCTTCTTTATCGGTTTATCCTGCCATGAGGAACATGAACGCCAGGCACAGGATCATCCCGATGATCAGCGGAACGCTGATCAGCCTCCCCTTCCCTTTTCGTTCCTTTCTTTGGCGCCACAGCCAGACTGCGTATTCTCCTCTCCCCTGATTCATACACAGCCAGACCAGCACACACCCCGCAAGAGCCGTACAGACCAGAGAAAGGACGAAGTAAAAGCTGATCACCGTAATCATGTCCTCCGTCCCGGTGCTCTGCCCCGCCTGATCCATTACCCCTGGCAGGAACCGGTCATATACATACATAATCACTACGGACCAGCCGTTAAAGGCCATATGCATCAGAATAGAGGAAAACAAGCTTCCGGTTGCTTCCACCAGGAGGGCCATCGCCACCCCCAAAACGAACGCATAGGGCGCCTGGTTGAAATTCATGTGGAGCAATCCGAAAAGGAGGGAGGACAAAAGCACCGCCCCCAGCGCATTCCCGCTTTTCAGATATCCCCTATACACAATCCCCCGAAAGCAGATCTCTTCACACACGGGGCCGAAAACTGCCATCACAAAGAACATGATCAAAAACGGGACTTCCACCACATCCCCGCTCATGGCGGACACCTCGTTTTCCACGAACAGCATGCTGATGGCGTTCAGCAGGGTGGTTAAAGGAGACATTAACGCCGTATACAAGAAAATCATCAGCACAGAAGAAATTTTCAGCCGGTGAAAGCCCAGCACCCGGTTTGGCGGTTCCTTGGCGAAAAACAATACGATGCACGCCGGGACCATCAAGGTCAGCTCGCTTACCACCAGGTTGCTCACGATCCCCATACCGGAAGGGCTGCCGAACATCACCAGCAAAAACACCACCAAAAGATGCATAAGAACCATTCCCAGGAAGCTCCAGTTTACCTTTTTATAATTCATCCGACGCTCCTTTGCCAATCCTTTGGATCCCGTTTTCCGTGATCCGGATTTCCCCGTTTTTAAGAAGATGCCCCACCGCTTTCTTAAATTCGTTTTTACTCATCTGCATCTTCTCCCTGATTACCTCCGGTGAAGCCTTATCGTTAAAGGGGAGCGTTCCGCCAAAACCGTCGATTGCGCACATGACCTTTTCCGCATCGGAGGCGATCAGACGATATGCCTTTTCCCGGACGCTTAAATCCAGCTTTCCGTCCTCATGTACGGCGCTCACCCGTCCTTCCACCCGGTCTCCCACTTTCCATTCCCCGAGCAGCTCCCTGGACGGGATCAGCGCGGAGTATCGGTTATCCACCGCCACAAAGGCGCCAAACTGCCTGCTGATCTCATACAGATATCCGCTTACCCGGTCATCCTTCCGATAAGGGCTGTCCGTCCTGAGGTAATGGTACAGCTTCATGGTGGCGCACAGCCGCCCGCTCTTGTCCACATACAGGGCCACGGGAAAGTTCTCTCCTTCACGCACCGGCCGGGTCTGTTCACGGAAGGGAAGGAAAAGATCCTTTTCCAGCCCCCAGTCCAGAAAGGCACCCACCTTTCCAACCTGGACCACCCTCAAAACCGCCACCTCCCCCAGACGCAAGGCCGGCGCAGAGGTGGTACAGATCAGCCTGTCTTTGGAATCCCGGTACACAAACACCTCCAGGCTGTCCCCGATCCTGATCCCCTCCGGCACCTGCTTTGCCGGAAGCAGGACCCTGTCCTCTCCGCTCCCCTCCGGCGCGAGATAAACGCCGAATTCCACCTTTTTTACCACGGTCAGGCTCTGCTGCATCCCTATTTGAATATGCATTTTCCCTCACATTCTGCCGCCGCAAGACGGCTCTTACGCCTCCGGATGCCCTGCGGCAAATTCCACCACAGCAAAGGGACTTCCCTCTCCGTTCTCCAGGGACACGCCCATCCGTTCCTCCCACTCGTATACCACCGGCACGATCCGGTCATGGAGCAGGGCCGGCTTCCTGTATTCCGCCCGCATCTGACCGACCTCAAATCCCTCCGGAAGATAGGCCTGCGCCATCCGGATATACTCGGCATTATTCACATGGCGGTTTACGTCCAGATGCTGTTTTTCCACATAAAAACCGGGACGGCTCTCTCCCTCTCCGGACAGGCGCACCTTACGGAGCTCATATTCCATATCCAGTTTCGGTTCCATCCTGTATGCTTCCAGCATGGCATCCGTGGCCCTTGCCGGCCTCCCCGCCTCCAGATCCATCAGCGTCCAGATGGAATTGGCCCGCACGATCCTATTTCCCTTCGCATCCTCCAGGAAAAAATTGCGGTAACCCAGAAAGCCTCTGAACGCATAGGGGAAGGTTCCCACCGTAATCTCATCGCCCAGCCCGGGATAACGGTCTATGACGATCTGCCAGCAGGACATTACCCACACCAGCCCTCTTTCCTTCAGGTAAGAAAGCCCCACTCCCAATGCCTCCGCCTGAAAGGTGGAACAATCCTGAAAATAATCCACGATAGCGGAAATGCCCAGCTTTCCCTCCGCGTCCAGTTCACTGTAACGCACTCTCGACTGAAATGTATACATGGAATCTCCTCATATATAAATCAATTCCCCGCCGGAAACCCGCATCTACCCGGTTTTACAGGTATCCGGATACTATTATAGACCAAAACGATTCCGTTCACAAGGAAAATCCCCGGAAATTCCAGGACAAACGCATGAATGGCCTTGCGGGACGGGCAGGGGTGGCGCAGGGGCCGCAAGGCCATTCATGCGTTTGTCCTGCCAGAAATTCACGGCACGCTCCTATGTAATATAAAAAACCCCAGTGCCAGTTTCACTGAGGTTTTAGCAGGGCTACAAGGATTCGAACCTTGAAATGACGGAGTCAGAGTCCGTTGCCTTACCGTTTGGCGATAGCCCTATCTGTCTTTTTGCAGATTACCGTCTGCAAGAATAGATTATATATGAGTTCTTCTCTTTTTGCAAGTACTTTTTTTATTTTCCTCTGTTTTTTCGTAACAGTTCAGCCTTCCTGCAGGAGTAACTGGGTATAGCACCGGCTAAAATATAGCCGGTGTGCCCAGAAACAGTTCCCTTAGATTTTCTATCATCCCCATTTTCCTCTTCTTC
>JAETRI010000183.1 GCA_021770245.1 Lachnospiraceae bacterium | reverse complement strand
GCATTGTTGAGACAGTGCTCAAATCATTACGCCTTTCGTGCGGGTCGGAACTTACCCGACAAGGAATTTCGCTACCTTAGGACCGTTATAGTTACGGCCGCCGTTTACTGGGGCTTGGATTCAAAGCTTCGTTTCCTGACTTCTCCTCTTAACCTTCCAGCACCGGGCAGGCGTCAGCCCATATACCTCACCTCTCGGTTTCGCATAGACCTGTGTTTTTGCTAAACAGTTGCTTGAGCCTGTTCTCTGCGGCCCACCTTCCGTGGGCGCCCCTTCTCCCTAAGTTACGGGGCCATTTTGCCGAGTTCCTTAACAATGCTTCTCCCGCCGGCCTTGGGATTCTCTCCCTTTCCACCTGTGTCGGTTTTCGGTACGGGTACGACATAAGCCATAGCGGCTTTTCTCGGCACGTGCTCCGGATGCTTCACTACTTTTATTTCGCTCCGCTTTACGCCTCCGGCTTTTACATGGGGGCTTTTCCTCCCATGCGCCTCCTGCGCTTGCACCGGTTTTCCCTCTCCCGGCTCATCCTTCCCACATGCGTCCCCACAGTTCTGTTATGTCGCAGTACAGGAATTTCCACCTGTTGTCCATCGGATACGGATCTCTCCCTCTCCTTAGGCCCCGACTTACCCAGGGCAGATCAGCTTTACCCTGGAAACCTTGGATATTCGGCCTGGAGGATTCCCACCTCCATCTCGCTACTCATTCCGGCATTCTCTCTTCCCGCTGCTCCACCGCTCCTTCCGGTACGGCTTCCGCGCTCGCGGCAATGCTCCTCTACCGATCATGCCTTTACATGATCCCACGGCTTCGGTGTCGTGTTTCAGCCCCGGACATTTTCGGCGCAGGACCTCTCGGCCAGTGAGCTGTTACGCACTCTTTCAATGTATGGCTGCTTCTGAGCCAACATCCTGGCTGTCTTTGAAATCCCACATCCTTTTCCACTTAACACGCACTTTGGGACCTTAGCCGGTGGTCTGGGCTCTTTCCCTTTTGACTGCCCAACTTATCTCGTGCAGTCTGACTCCCTTACATCGTCTGTCCGGCATTCGGATCGAGGAGAACCAGCTATCTCCGGGTTCGATTGGAATTTCTCCCCTATCCACACCTCATCCCCACCCTTTTCAACGGATGTGGGTTCGGCCCTCCACTGCCTCTTACGGCAGCTTCAGCCTGGACATGGATAGATCACCCGGTTTCGGGTCTGCATCCACTGACTTTCCGCCCTATTAAGACTTGGTTTCCCTTCGGCTCCGCGCCTTCAGCGCTTAACCTCGCCAGTACCTGCAGCTCGCCGGACCGTTCTACAAAAAGTACGCGGTCCTACCTCTCTCATAGTAGTCCCACAGTTTGTAAACACAGGGTTTCAGGTTCTCTTTCACTCCCCTCCCGGGGTCCTTTTCACCTTTCCTTCACAGTACTATCCTCTATCGGTCACTAAGGAGTATTTAGCCTTGCGGGGTGGTCCCCGCTCCTTCCTACAAGGTTCCACGTGTCTCGTAGTACTCCGGATTCTGCTCGCTCTTACTCACACTTCGCTTACGGGGCTCTCACCCTCTCCGGCCAGCTTTCCCAAAACTGTTCCGCTGTGCCTGTAAATAGCTTATTGCAGTCCTTACCCCGCCATGCTCGCATGACGGTTTGGGCTCCTTCCATTTCGCTCGCCGCTACTTTGGAAATCGATCTTTCTTTCTTTTCCTCCGGTTACTTAGATGTTTCAGTTCACCGGGTTCCCTTCCATACACTATTTATTCATGCATGGATACATGGCTCTTCACCATGTGGGTTCCCCCATTCAGACATCTGCGGATCTATGGATATGTGCTCCTCCCCGCAGCTTTTCGCAGCTTATCACGTCTTTCTTCGGCTCTTAGTGCCAAGGCATCCACCCTGCGCTCTTTCTTGCTTAACCTCTACGCCTTCCATGTATAGCGTTACATAAAAGGCTCCTCTGCGTTTTGCTCTGCCAGCCGGCCATCCGCCGCCCGGCAGCGAAAGTTCGCTTCTTTCTGTGTCTTCTCTTTCTCTTGCCGTATGCTCTCACATACGGCCCTCGGATGTCTCTTCTTTTCTCTTGATCTTTGATTCTTTCAGTATTCGGTTTTCAGGGTACGGCTCTGAGCTGGTTTTTTTTCCATACTCAGTCGCAGGCTTATGGCTCTTTACGGTTCCCCGTCCGGCCGCCTCCTGCTCATGGGCTTAAGTGGACTCGAACCACCGACCTCACGCTTATCAGGCGTGCGCTCTAACCGGCTGAGCTATAAGCCCTCTTTTTTTCTTTCTTATCGCGGCTTCTTCCTTCTCAGGCTCTCTGCCGCTATGGAGACTAAGAGATTCGAACTCTCGACCCCCTGCTTGCAAGGCAGGTGCTCTCCCAGCTGAGCTAAGCCCCCTTCTTCTTTCTCCGCCTCTCAGGCTTCTTCCTCTATTATTTATAACCTTCCGGTCTCTCTTTCTTTCTTTTATTCTGGCAGCCTCCTGCTCTCCCACACCGTCTCCAGTGCAGTACCATCGGCCGGCCTGGCCTTTACTCTCGTGTTCGGGATGGGTACGCGTGTCTCCCCAGACCGTATCGCCACCAGAATTCTTCCCTCGCTGCCCTTAACAGCAAAACAGCAATCCAACCCCTACTCATTCTCTTCCCTTAGAAAGGAGGTGATCCAGCCGCACCTTCCGATACGGCTACCTTGTTACGACTTCACCCCAGTTATCGATCCTGCCTTCGACGGCTCCCTCCTCTCGGTTGGGCCACCGGCTTCGGGCATTTCCGACTCCCATGGTGTGACGGGCGGTGTGTACAAGACCCGGGAACGTATTCACCGCGGCATTCTGATCCGCGATTACTAGCGATTCCGGCTTCATGCAGCCGAGTTGCAGGCTGCA
>JAETRI010000182.1 GCA_021770245.1 Lachnospiraceae bacterium | reverse complement strand
GGTCTGCATGGCAAGGCCGCTGTGGTCCATCAGATAGAGGGGCAGCGTAATGTATTTTTCGGAGATCACCTTCAGCATGGCGTCATCAACCGCCCGTTCCTCCGTCTTTGGCCCGTGCCGGAACCGGCTGCTCACAATGTTTACCATGTGTTCATAGCGTTTCAGCCCCGCTTCATCATGCCCCACGGTGTCTAAATACATCTCCCGCAGGAAATCGTCTTTATCCATGTAATTGTGGCTGTCACCCAGCGCATAGCGGGAATGGAAGCAGGCCATTGTCCCAAAATGTTCGTCTACCTCACGGGGAGAGATTAAAATGTCGTCCGGCTGCACCATCAGCGCATACGGGCCTTCTACTGCCATCAGCATAAGCCATCAACTCCTTTCCGGTTCCCTGGGCTTTTTATCCGGCGCTTTCGGCCCTGCCTGTGCCACCTGTTTCCTCGCACTGTCAAGCTGTTCCCGCACGGAAACATCCCGCTTTGTCTCTGGTGTTCCTGCGCCGAAAAAATCCGGCAGCTCCTTAAAGCCGATACTGTCCACGTACCAGGCGGCATCCGCGCCATTTCCATGCAGGACTACCACATCAGAAACGGAAAGGGAATGGCCCTTGAAATCTTCCGGGTGGTCGATATTGAACCGCCGGTAAATATCCTCCAGCGTTTCGCCCGGTTCCCGCTGCATGGCATAGACCATCCGGTAATTGTCCCGGTCCACGGAGAGCCCACTGCTTTCCAGCCAGTCCAGGGACATAAAACGCAGGTTGTCTGTATTGTCCGATAAGTCAAGCTGGTAAATGGAATAAGCGCTGATCCCATACTCTTTTTCATAGGAAGAAATACGCTCCAGAAGCGGCGCCGTTTCTCCCTCCATGTGTTCCTCATGTTCAAATGCCGCCAGCCTCATGCGGATTTTCCCGGTATCTCCTGAAAGCAGCTCGTCCGCCATGCGCTCCTTTTCTGCATGGAAATCCGGGTACAGGTCTGCATAGGCCCCGCTGTTCTGCCTGAAAAATTCGTCCAGGTCGAAAGCCAGGTCCGTGGATTCGTCAAGCCTTATATCATCCCCGCCCGGTTCCTCCATGACAGGTGCCGGCTGCTGTTTTTCCTCTGGCGGGAGGGGCTGCTTCACCGCAACGATCTCACCCGCCAGCCGGACAAATTTTTCCGGGTATCTGAACTGTTCCTTATACTGCTCCATGAAATAATCGGGAAGGTCGGCAAAACTTTCCTCACCGAGACCGGCTATGAAAAAGGTGCCGGCCATGATCTCGATCATCTCGCCGTCCTGGTTGTAGATTGCCCGGTTCAGGGGCAGCCCGTTTATTTTCCCTTCATCATTGCAGACAATCGCGACGGGTTCCGCATAAGGGTAGTAGCCCTCTATGCCTCCCCCGACTGCCTCCTGCATGGATTCAAGGCTCCCGTCCAGCTCGGCCTCATAAGGCGCTTTCCCCGGCTCTATCATCAACACTTTCAAATCTGCATATCCTCCTTCTTTTTAATTGGCGCCTTCGGTTCTGCCGCAGCCTTTTCCCGTTCCCTCGCCGCAGACAGCTTTCCCAGCACGGAGGGCTTTTCCTCTTTTCCGGGCGCGGAAATAGCGCCCTCCGAAACATCGGCGGCATGGCTTGGTTTTATTGGTTCCCGGCCCTCCACGGTATATCCAGGGAGAAGCACGCCATTGACCGTAAAACAGTTTTCATGCTCTTTCGGAATAGGCGGTGAAATCTCCGCGAACAGATGGGAATAGGCTTTCTTTCTCCCGTCCAGGTACCTCTCGGCGGCGGCCTTGTCCGTGTAGCGTTTCTTATCCTGCCCTGCAAGGTGGATGTTGTAGCCTTTCCTGGGTGAATTGATA
>JAETRI010000181.1 GCA_021770245.1 Lachnospiraceae bacterium | reverse complement strand
GACGCCTTTAGCTCCTCGTGATCCCGGAAATAATTCCCCAGCGTCTCCAGATCCCACTCCCGATCCCTCACCGCTTCGGCATCCCGCAGGCTCTGGTTTAGCTGGAACTCCGACAGCTTGTCGATCACGGCCAGCCTCTCCCGCCCCTTCGCCGACTTCGCATCCTTATGGCTGTCGGAATACGCCTGGCAGGCCCGCATCAGCCGGTCGCCCGCGTCCAGCCTGGCCTGGCGGTTCTCCTTCGTCTCCGGCCCCTCCTTTACACGGTTTAATTCCGCGAGGGCCTGCGCCACCTCCTGAAACTGCGCCGAATTTCCCCTGCTTTTCGCCTCCTGTCCGAAGTAGCTCTCAAATTCCTCCATAACCCAGGTTCTTCCGCGCAGGTTCCCCGCATGCTGCTTTCCAAATAAATCCATCGCTCCTCCTTTCGGATGCTTAAGCCTGTTGATACCTGTTTTCGGCGCGCCGCCGCCCGGAGGCTGAAAATAAGGCTTTCCCCTGTTCTCCGCCCGTCCCGCAGCCGGCAGCCGGCTGTCACGGCCCTAACTGCGGCCCTTCCTTTTTCGGCAGGACCCGGTCCTTTCCGATGGTCATCTTAGGCTCCCGTCTCAATGCCTGCCGCCTTTCCTTTCCCTCCAGCTCCTTAAAGCTTAAGGCCACTTTGGGCCCTTTCGCCCTTTCGTCTTTGTGCTGATTTATCTTGTTATTCACCTGCACGTTTTTGTGCCTTATACCCCATGGAAGCGTGTTGCCTAAAGATTCCTCCATTCTGGCAAAGGCGTCCAAATAGCGCTGGTCTGTATGATTCTCCGCCTTCTCCGGCTTGTAGGCATTTAAATCCCATTTATCCGGCTCAACGATCACCATGTCTTTTTCTATATGGTCTTTGATAAGATTGACTCTCTGCATCATCACGTCAATCTGCTTCTGGGGAATCAGATCTCCTATGGCATATTCCAGCGTATCCCGGTCAAGGCCCTTCACCTTCTCCGCCAGTCCCGCATCAATAAACGTGGTATCCTTCCAGGACTGTATGCCCGTCATATTAAAATTCTCCGCCCAGTTTCCAAAGGAAAGATCGTTGTCTATCCCCTGAAGCCCTGTTACGGCGCGCTTCCCATTCTCATCCAGCTCGCTTAGCTGGTAAAACATGTTTTGCTCGTGCCGGTCAGCCTGGCCGCAGAGGAAGTCAAACACCTCCAGGGTCGCCGCATCCCGGTAAAGCCCCGCTGTGTCAAATATCTCGACCTGATCGAACATCCGCTGCACCCGCTCACTTTTGGAGGTCAAATCCATTCCCTTTGCAAATTCCATAAAGCATCCGGTCATTACCCTGCCGTCCATCCGCACCTTCATGGGCTCTGAATGGGCGATGATGTCCCCGATCCCCAAAAGCTCCGCCATACGGGACGAAGCGATGTTGCGGCTGGTCAGTTCGTTTCCCTGGTCCAATTTGGCGTTCCCCTCGGAGTTACCTGCAGCGAATGCGGCCCTGTTAGCATCCGCAAATCGGTGAATTGTTTTTCCGTCCTCAATGAGCCGATCCAGGGGCTTCGCATTGGGATCCGACGCCTTGGCCTGTATCAGAGCCAGCTTAAAGAACTGATCCCGCTTCTCAGCAGCGCTCATCAACCGATCTGGTACTGGCACTCCCATCAGGAAATCCTTGTTCCCGCTCAGAAGATTCTTTAAATTCCTGTCCTGTTCCCCCAGCGTCTCCCCGATCACCTGTTCCATCAGAGCCGATTTCTCCGTTTCCCCCATGTCTTTTTTTATCTGGGCCTGGAAAGCCATCACCACTCCCGCCGCCTTTTTCAGCGTATCCAAATCGCCGATCAGCTCCCGGCCCAGCTTTTCCTTTTTCCCTGTTATCCCCGCCTCCATCTGGTTCCAGTG
>JAETRI010000180.1 GCA_021770245.1 Lachnospiraceae bacterium | reverse complement strand
AACGCTGCTGGTATTTGTTGCCGTGCTGGTGCATCCGGGAACGGCGTTCTGCCTGACCGGGTTCTCCCTGTGTGTGGCGTTCTGTACCAGAATTGCCACTGTCAGAATCCGCACGCTGGGAATCTTCATATCTGAAATCCCTCCGGCGCGGTTCCGGTGCAGAAGTTCCCGGTTCCAGAAGGTTCCGTGTTTCAGGTGTCCGTGCCGGCTCATAATCCATATCTCTGCCTTCCGAATGTTCCGGTATGGAAATATCCGCTTTGAAATGCTGTGTACCTTCCGCTGCCTGCTGTGCTGCGGTTTCATACCTCTGGCTCTGGGCCGTTCCCGGAGAAGAAGGGGCGTCCCTGACCCGCAGCAGGTTAAAATCCTGTTCGCTCTGCCGGGTGTCTATCCGTTCCTCCGCATGGGAATCACGGACCGGCATCCGGGTATCTTTCTTTTTCCTCTGAAATTCTTTGTCCCGCGGCACTGTTATCACCTCCAGTCATTTTTATTTTTCGGGAATTTACGCACCTGCCACTTCATCAGGCCGTGTTGTAAGTACGCTGTATAACAGGGTGTCCTTCGGGAAATGATCGACAAAGGGGATAATCACATTCCCAAAGAACAGAAGCCCCTCGCCGGGGCCGGAATGGGTCACATAGGAAAGCTGGTGCGGGGAAATCCCCAACTGCTTCGCCAAAATCTGCCGGTCTCCCTGTGCCTGGTTCAGCATGTAGATAAAATCCGAGTTCTCAAAAATATTCTCAATCTCACGGGAGGCCAGCAGATCCTTTACATTCTGCGTCAAGCCGCTGGGTATGCCGCCCCATTTCCTGAACCGTTTCCATATCTCCACGCTGAAACTTCCGGTCTGGCCTTTCAAAAGGAGATGGAATTCGTCGATATAGAACCAGGTCGTCTTGTGCTTCGAGCGGTTGGCGGTAACACGGTTCCATACGGCATCCTGCATAATGAGAAGCCCGATCTCTTTCAGGGCCTTGCCCAGAGATTTGAGCTGGAAGCAGAGTACCCGGTGGTTGTTCATGTCAATGTTAGACCTATGGTTGAACACATTCAGGGAACCATTGACGTAGATTTCCAGTGCCGTGGCGATATTCTGTGCCTCCGGCTCCGCCTGTTTCAAAAGCAGCTCATACAAGTCGCCCAGGACCGGCATATTCTCCGGGCGCGGGTCCTGCAAATAATCCCGGTACACAAGCCTCGTGCAGCGGTCAATAATGGTCCTCTCAATCGGGGAAAGCCCTTCCTTGCCGCCGATAATCAGGTCACACAGCGACAGGATAAAATCGCTTTTCAACGTAATGGGATTTTCATCGTCCGAATAGTCCAGGTTAATGTCCATCGGATTGATATAGTTGGTGGAAGTCGGGGAAATATCAATGACCTGCCCCTGGGCGCCGAACTGCTGTACCAAAGGCCCATACTCATTTTCCGGGTCCGCAATAATGATGTCATCCTCCGTTAAAAGGAACACGTTGACGATCTCACGCTTTGCAGAGAAGGACTTGCCGCTGCCGGGCGTTCCCAGGAACAGGCCGTTTGGATTCTTTAAGTTCTTGCGGTTCGCCATGATCAGGTTGTTGCTTAAAGCGTTAAGGCCATAATAAAGCGCCTCGCCCTCCTGGAACAGCTCGCAGGTCGTAAACGGCACGAAAATGGCGGTGCTGCTTGTCGTAAGCCCCCGCTCAATCTCAATCTGGTTCAACCCTAAGGCAAGAGAGGACATAAGCCCCTGCTCCTGCTGGAAGTCCAGACGTTTCAGGGCACAATTATACTTCTGCGCAATACCGGAGGCAGACAGAATATCATTAAACAGCTTTTGCCGTTTGGAAGCGATATTCTCCACCAGCACCGTCACAAGAAACATGCGCTCATTCCGGCTCTGCAAATC
>JAETRI010000075.1 GCA_021770245.1 Lachnospiraceae bacterium | reverse complement strand
GTCAACTTAAGGCCATGGGCGCTCCCTGCCGGGCGCCCGAGGCTGCAGGCGGGAGAGCGCCCGAGGTCTTAAGTTGACCACATTGCGCTAAGTGCCGGCGTTTTTGGATGGTCCCCGAAGGCTCATCATGCTCTGCGGGGGCAGGCCGGGCAGCATCCGGGCGCAGGGCCGTTCGGGCATCCGACACAGGGCAAAATAAGAAATGAATATCTTAGATCAGTCTACGCAGGCCTTTGGGATAGTGGTTCTTTAGTATCCCTCCGGCCTGCTTTCCCCATCCGATCCCGAAACCGTCCACGCAGATCAAATACCAGCCCTTTTCTCCTTCCGCCGGCAGGGATTCACCGTTCAGCCATGCGCGGATCCTGGGGTCTTCGGCCGGGATATTGTATACATATCTGGCGTCCGACGGCCGAATGGCCAGGGCCAGGGCATGGGCGGGCTCGAACCGGCCCTTCTTTTCCGTTCCCAGGTGAAGGCCCGGGCGTAGCACCCGCAGGCCCTCCAGGGACGGCAGGTCCGCAGGCGGCAGATAGATCTGGTCCCCGAATCGGATCGTGGAACCGGACGGGGGAAAAAGCAAATATTGTTCGGCAAAGGCCCGGAAGCCTTCCTCCCGGAGACGGCTTCCGTTTTTTTTGTCCCTGTGGTGCGCCGGTTGGGAGCCTTTTGACAGGCTTCCGGCTGTTCTTCCCTCCTCCGGCTGTATCGCGGGAGATTTCTCCGGTAATACGCTTCCCGGATTCTCAGGTTCTGCAGAACCGTCCCGCAAAAAGCCTCCTTCTTTTTGAAGCACCGCCACGAAATGGCCTTCTCCCTCGACCTTGTGGGGCCACAGACGGAAGGTATGCTCCACTCCCTCTGCCGGGTCTTCCACCCATTCCGGACGACCGGGGGCGAACCCCTCCGGACAGGACATTTTCTTTACTCTCATATCCGGACAGGCATGGAGGAAGCGGCTTACGCTCCCCTCGTTTTCCGCTGGCGCGAAGGTACAGGTAGAATAGCACAGCGTACCTCCCGGCCGGAGCATGGCGTGGGCGGCGCGCAGGATGAGATCCTGCCTTTCGGCGCATCGTTCCACGTTCTGTGGGCTCCATTCTTCGCAGGCCGCATCGTTCTTGCGGAACATCCCTTCTCCGGAGCAGGGGGCGTCCACCAGGATCCGGTCGAAGAAACCGGGAAAACGTACTGCCAGACGGTCCGGCGTTTCATTCGTTACCACCGCATTTCGCACCCCCAGGCGTTCCACATTCTCGGAAAGGATCTTGGCCCGGGCCGGATGGATCTCGTTGCACACCAGGATTCCGCGGCCGGCCATGCGGGCGGCGATCTGCGTGCTTTTCCCTCCCGGAGCGGCGCACAGATCCAAAACCCGTTCTCCGCTCCCGGGATCTAACAGAATGACCGCAGACTGGGCGCTGGGTTCCTGGATATAATAAACTCCTGCGTCGTGGAAGGGGTGTTTCCCCGGCTGTTCGTCCTTTTCATAATAAAATCCGCCCTCCGCCCAGGGGATTGGCCTGAGCGCAAGGGGCAGACTTTTTAATACCTGCGCAACATCCTCCTTCAGCGGATTGATGCGCAGGGCGTGATATTCTTCTTTTTCCAGGGCAGCCTGAAATTCCTCATATTCTGCGCCCAGCATGTTTTTCATCCGTTGCGTAAACCGTTCCGGCAGCATCCCTTTTCCCGTCTTTCCATAATAGTCTAAGAGAAGTCTCTCTAAGGGGACTTTACCAGATTTCATTCCTCTTTTCCAGTGGTATGACGTTTTTTTCTCTTTCTTCCTGCCACGGCACACACGATGAGCAGCGCTGCAGCCAGGGCCGCACAACCGGCCAGGAGATAGACCGTTTTATCCTCCTCTACCGGGCAGACCGCAAAGCATTCTCCGGGGGCAATGGAAGCCGTCACATAGTTTCCGTCCCTTTCCGTCCTGCTCCTGCGCCAGGCCCCTTCGGAAAGGAGCCACACCTCCGCGTCATCCGCGCCCTCCGGTATCAGGAAATGGCCGATATAGGTATTTTCCCCCGGCCCCTCTCCGGTAACGGACCAGCCGTAGGCATATGCCGCCCCTTCCTTTTCCTGGGGGCACTGCGCAAGTTCAAGGGATGCGTCCCCGTAGAAACTTCCCTCCACCAAAAATAAGGCTTTCTCCTGATCGTCCGTCTCCTTAGAAGCGAGGCTGGTGACCCAATCCTTCTCCTGCGCTTCCACGGTGATGTTCTCCGTCACTCCCCGGATCGGGAACTCGCGCCCCCAGCTTAAATAGCCGCTCTCCAGCGCCGGATCCGGCACATCCTCCTCTTCCACGCTGCCGCCGTAGGGGATCCGGATCGTCCCGATTTCCTTTTCGTCCAGTTCAAAGGTTACCGTCACCATGGTGAATCCCTCGGGCATCCCCATCTGCATCAATTCCTCATAGGTACACCCCTGCGCCCTGCCGAAATAGCTGATATCGTCCAGCCCTTCCCAACGATCCGATGTGAAAAAATTCCCGGAAACGACGGCTTCTTCATCCACATGGCCGGCAATGCTTCCGATATATTCCCCGCCGTCGCTTTCGATACGGCACATGGCGGCACAGCCGCCGATATCATAGCCGTCCCCGCTGATTCCGCCCAGGTAATCGGTCCCGCTGATGTTGCAGAAGGCATAGCTGTTCTGGATGCTGCTCGTACTTAAGCCCGCGATTCCTCCGGCCCTGCTTCCGTTCTCCGTCCGCACGCTGCCATAATTCTCACAGTCGTATACCAGGCCCAGCTGTTCATTGCCCACGACCCCGCCGCAGTAATTTTTCTTCGCCGTCACTTTCCCATAATTGACGCAGTGAATCAACACGTTATAGGTGGTGGAACGCACGGTCACATCCGTCAGTCCGGTCAAATCCAGATCCATTTCCGGGCTGATATCGTATTCCACGTTCATGATGCCGGCAATGCCTCCCAGGTTCAGATCAGCCAAAACCTCGCCGTAGTTTACGCAGCCCGTGATTACGCCCTGGGTCCTTTTCTCTATGTTTTCCGAAGAAATATCCAGATCCGCTTCCTCATTGCCCATCAGAATATCCAGATCCTCTCCCACCGAATCCCGAATCCGCTGCTGGGTGCTCATCAACCCGTTCAGGCTTGACGTCATCGACTGGATTCCGTTATCCACAGAATCCGCCAGTTCGTCAATGGTGTCTCCGGAAAGCTTGCTTTGATCCGTCAGTTCGTTGGAAATATTTCCCGCCGCGTCTCCCACGGACTCCTCTCCGGAGGAGATGGAATCGTACATCCCCCTCACATTGCTCGAAATTCCCGATATCTCATCCTTCATCTTATTCAGATTATTTTTGATCTCCGGATCCGGCTCCGTCCGTATGTAATCCTTGCGGGTAAAACCCTCTCCGGCCTTCTTTAAACCCTCCTCCACCTTATCTTTGTCGATATCCAGATCCGGAAGGGAAGGGTCGATAGACTCCTCCGGCGGCTCCCCTTCTGAGGAAGAGTCCCCGCTTCCGGACGATGCGCCTCCGTCTCCGGACGAGGCGCCGCCGTCTCCCTTAGACGTCGTACAATAAAGTACCTCCGGCTCATCCCCGGGCAAGGCCGAGTTCGCTTCCGGCCGCCGTGAAACCGGCATCATCCCGGCATTCTCCGCGCCATGGCCGCCTTTACGGACCATATCCACCGTCGGACGGACGTCTTCGTCTGCATAGAGAACCCCGCCGCGCATCGGAACGCCGGATGAGGTGCCCGCTCCAGCCTGCATATCCTCTCCCCGGTCTTTCCTGCCATAGGGAATGTAGGGACTGCCCGCATTTCCGAAGGCTTCGTCCATGCCGCTTTCCCCTTCGGAGGAACCGCTGCCTCTTTCGGCCGAGCCGCCGCTTCCCCCGTCCGAAGAACCACTCCCGCTGCTTCCCTCATCCGAGGGGCTGCCTCCGCCGTTCGAGGAGTCACTCCCGCCGTTTCCTTCATCCGAGGATCCGCTCCCTGACGAACCGTTCCCTCCGTCCGAGGATCCGCTCCCCGACGAACCGTTCCCTTCACTCGAGGAACCGCTCCCCGACGAACCGTTCCCTCCGTCCGAGGATCCGCTCCCCGACGAACCGTTCCCTTCACTCGAGGAACCGCTTCCGGACGAACCGTTCCCTCCGCCCGTGGATCCGCTTCCGGACGAACCGTTCCCTCCGCCCGTGGATCCGCTTCCGGACGAACCGTTCCCTCCTTCCCCGGTCCCGCTCCCGTCCGAAGGATCTTTCCCGCCGTCTTCCTTCCCGTCATCGTCTTTGTCTCCGCCCGGCTTCAAATCCGGCAGTTCGATTTTATCCTTATCGATCTTATCCATCTCCTGATCGATCCGGTCCTTTACCTCCTCCCGCACATCGTTTACCGTGCGGTTCACGTCGCTGATGGTGCTGTTTACCTGATCCATCACCCGGTTTACCGTATCGTTGCCGATCTCGCTCATGTTTTCCAGAGCCTGGCTGATGCTGTCTATATAGCCTCTTGTCTCCTCCCGATCCTCGGAAATACTGTCCCTTAAATAATTGACCTCCCGGTTCAGACTGTCCACCGTATCCTCATACTGCTGCTGAAGGGTCTTGGTATAGGCGCTGGCCTCGCTGGAGGTCTGGCTCAAGGCATCCGACATCTGCACCACCAGGCCGTTCATCCGTCCCAGATCGTCCTGCAGTTTTTCCAGGCGGTCGGAAAGATACTCCGATTCCCTGTAGGGCTCGGCCTGCCCGACGATGCCGCCCACGTCCTTCCTGCCCAGAATCGTTCCCTCATTCCTGCATTCGATGACGGTCCCGTCATGTCTTCCCGCGATGCCGCCCACATTATAACCCACATGGGCATACCCGATCGTCCCCCGGTTCGTACATCCCGTGATCGTACCGCCGGACAGCCCGGCGATGCCGCCGCTGTCGTTTCTCGTTACCACGTTCTGCGTCAGGTTCAGCTGACCCAAATCCACGCCGTCCAGGTTCAGCGTCGCTTCCAAGTCCTCTCCGTTCACCGTACTTTCATTCACGCAGTCCTGAATCGTCCCCTTATTTTCCCCGCAGATTCCGCCCGTGCGGTTTACGGCCACAACCCGCCCCGTAACGGTGCAGCCCACAATCCTCCCGTCCGCTTTGTTGTACCCGGCGATTCCTCCCGCAGCCTCCTCTCCTTTCACCTCTCCCCGGAACGTACAGCCCGAAATGAGCCCGAAATTCACGCCTGCGATCCCGCCGATGTTTTCCCCGGTCCCCTCCTTTTCGATCCTGCCCTCCACCCGGAGATCCTCCACGCTTCCGTAGATTCCCACATAGCGGAAGAATCCGTAGTCAGAACCCTTTCCGTCCAGTAAAACGCCCGAAATCCGATGGGAATTCCCGTGAAAAGTCCCGTTTAAATAGGCGATTCCCTCAAACGACGTTCCGGTAAGATCCAGATCTGCTTCCAGATAAAAATCCTTCCCGTAGCTGTACCAGTCCTCCCGGCAGCCTTGTGCAAATTCCAGGAAGTCTTCCACGGAAGCGATCCTGACTTCCTCCCCCTGCTCCTGCGTCCCGGCTTCTTCGCCGTTTTCGGCCGCCATGCATACGGTTCCCGCCATATGGGAGGAGAGCAGCGCCGCCACAAGGAACCATACCGCCGCTCTTTGGACATGCGCCCGGGTTCCCCTCCGGATCCTTTCCCGTCCGTTTTCTGCAAAGCCGGAGGAAGTCTCCGGCCGGATCATTCCGTATTTCCTCTCATTCTGCCGCCAGGCAGCATTCCATTCAGGGATTTTGTGCATATGGTAACACTTCCGTGTTACCCAGCACAAATCCCGGATCTTCTTACCTTCCGATCTCATTGTGCACTTCCTCCTTCCTCCACCTCAATGCTGCCCTGCTTACCCGGCCATTTCGTCTCCAGGGCCGCTTCCATTCTGCCCTGGAAATTGCCTTTGATCTCCGCGTCGATTTCACCCTCTATGTAGCCCTTCACATGTCCGTTTACCATCATCTTCCCGCCCAGTTCCCTGGCGTTATACCGGGACAGATTGATGGTAAGGGCCGTCTTTTCGATGATCCAGTCGCCGAACAGCAGAATCTGGGGCAGTACGAACAAAACGAGGATAATGGAAATCAGCGTCCCTCTTCCCAGCGCCGTACCGATGGAGGCCACCGTGGCATCCGAGGCGATCCGCCCGATCAGAAAGCCCGCGCAGGTTAAGATGCTCCCCGAGGTGAAAATCGTGGGAAAGGACTGATTCAGCGTATCCACGATCGCTTCCTTGATGGGCATTTCCTGTTTCAGCTGCAGATATCGGTTGGAAATCACAATGGCGTAGTCGATGGTAGCTCCCATCTGGATCGCGGATACGATCAGATAGGCGATGAAGAAAATCGGCTGTCCTGACAGGGCCGGCACCGTGAAGTTGATCCAGATACTCCCCTGTATGGTCAGCACCAGCAGCACCGGCAGCCCGGCGGACTGGAAGGTAAAGAACAGGATGATCATGACGAACAGCGCCGTCAGAATGCTGATCACCAGGTTATCCGACGCAAAGGAGCTCATCAGGTCAAAGTTGCTGGTGGAATTTCCCACCAGGGTAATGTCCCGGGGAGCATAGAACCGGCCGCATACGGAGCGGATCTCGTCCATGGCCGCATAGGTTTCCTCTCCCTCCGCCGGAAGGTTCAGAGACAGGACAAAACGGGAATACTCCTCTCCCTGCAGCTGCAGCTGTGCGTCATGCAGGGTATCATAGAGTTCGTTCAAATCGCTGTCCATCTGTTCGTCCAGCGTCACATAGCCCTCCTGATACTGGTCGTACAGGAACAAAAACATATCTATGATCGGCACCTCATATTCGTCGATCCCGGTGAAAACAGGCCCGTACTGATCCACGTGGTACGCATATGCCACATAGAGCAGCCTCACCACCTCGATGTCCAGATCCGTCAGCTCGGAAAATTCCCTGGGCGAAATCTTATCCGTCAGCAGATGGTCGTCGTCGATGGAAACATTGGCCAGGCCCAGCACACTGTCCACATATTCCAGTTTTTCCAGCTCCCTTAGGGCCGCCTCTTCCGCTTCATAATTCCCCTTTGGCACCATGACCACCAGCTGGTTGGAGGCGCCGAAGGTTTCTTCGATCTTCTCCTGGGCAATCTTCGTCTCGCTCTTCTTTGCGCTCTCCACCGAATTCGTATCGTAAATATACTGACACCCGCTGGATTCGATGAAGGCGAATACCAGAAATACCACAAACAAAGGCGGGATGATATATTTCGTTTTGTTCGCCAGCTTTCCGGCAAAGGTGATATTGGGCACAAAGCACTTGTGATGGGATGCGTCGATCCCCTTAGCGAAGAGCAGCAAAACCCCCGGCATCAGAAGGAAGACCGACAGCAGGCTGAAAATAATGGATTTCACCAGCACGATCCCCATGTCATATCCCAGGCGGAACTGCATAAACATCATGGCCACCATGCCGGAAATGGTGGTCAGCGAAGAAGAACTGATCTCCGGAATGGCCTTTGATAAGGCTACTTTCACCGCGTTTTCCGCATCCATCGTCTCATGTTCCTCCATGAAACGGTCACAAAGAATGATGGCATAGTCGATGGCCAGAGCCAGCTGCAGCACCACCGCGATGGAATCCGTCACGCTGGAGATCGTCCCGAACCAATAGTTGGTACCCTTATTCAGGATCGCCGCCACCCCGAAGGTGATCAGCAGAACCGGAATTTCCAGATAGGCCTTGGTGGAAAGCAGGAGCACGCTCACGATGATCACCACGGCCAGCGCCAGGATCAGGTTCATATCCTTCGCCAGAGATTCGCTGGACGCTTCTTCCGCCCCCACCTGTGTGGAAACATAGGTATCGTACCCGGAAAGCGCACTGCGGATCTCTTCCATGGCTTCCTTGCTCACCGCATCGTCTTCACGGCCGCTGAAGGTAATGTCAAAGAGCATATCCGTACCGCGGCAGTGATCCTCGGATCCGTCGAACACCACTTCCTTCACGCCTTCGATCTGTGAAAGGAGGTCAGCCAGCTCCTCGGCCTTTTCATAGGTCATATTGGAAACCATGACCCGTGCGCTGCCGTAGGTGAGGAACTGCTCCTCCATCCTGTCCAGCCCGATCCTTGTCTCACTCTCCTCCGGCAGGTATTTCGTAATATCCTGATTTACGGATACCTTATCCACGGACAGGACGCTGAAAATGATCGCAATCACAAAAAGGATCCAGATCGCTTTCCGCTTGTTTACGATAAAGGATGCAACCGTTAACCAGAAATTCCCCTTTTCCTTTTTTTCTTCCATGGGAACACCTCTTTCTTATAATCTTTTCATCGAGACATTATAGACATTTTCTTTCCTCCCTTCAATAGACATTTCTTCGGATTTGTCGGGTATTCCTCCCCCTGTCAGAATTACCCCCGCATCCCGGCCTCTCTCTTTTTCGATCCCATGCAAAAGAACTGCCATGCGCGGGCCCGGGCAGCCTGTGCATGGCAGTTCTTGTTTTTACGATCTTTATGCGAAAGGATTTTCCGTAGGATACATCATCCCCTTCGGCTGATTGAAGTTGATTTCCCCTGTCTCGACCCCGATGTACTTAAACACCTCATACAAAGCCTTTCCGTAATGGCCGAAGGCCACTGCGCCATGGTGGGGATAGTTCTTCTCCACCAGCACATGCCTGTAGAAACGTCCCATCTCCGGAATGGCAAATACGCCGATGCCGCCGAAAGAACGGGTTGCCACAGGCAGCACTTCGCCCTGGGCTATGTAAGCCCGCAGTTTGGCATCCGCCGTACTCTGCAGACGGTAGAAAGTAATATCCCCGGGGACGATATCCCCTTCCAGGGTTCCCTGGGTCACTTCCTCGGGCAGGCTTCTCGCCATGATGAACTGGTACTTCATCTCGCAGAAGGAAAGCTTACTGGACGGCGTATTTCCGCAATGGAAGCCCATGAAAGTATCCTTCTGGGTATATCCGTATTTCCCCTCGATCTCCGCACGGAACATATCGGCGGGCACCGTATTGTTGATATCCAAAAGCGTTACCGCATCCTGGCTGATTACGGTTCCGATGAACTCGCTCAGCGCGCCGTAGATATCCACCTCGCAGGATACCGGAATGCCTCTCTTCGTTAAGCGGCTGTTCACATAGCAGGGCACACATCCGAACTGGGTCTGGAATGCAGGCCAGCATTTCCCGGCGATAACCACGAATTCCCGGCTTCCTTTATGTTCTTCGATCCAATCCAGCAGGGTCAGCTCGTACTGGGCCAGCTTGTGGAGGATCTCCGGTTTCTTATTGCCCGCTCCCAGCTCCTCTTCCATGTCCTTCACCACCCCGGAAATCCTTTCGTCCCCCGCATGGTTATTGAAGGCTTCAAACAAATCCAGTTCGGAATTCTCCTCGATTTCCACATTGATATTAAAAAGCTGTTTGATAGGCGCGTTGCAGGCCATGAAATCCCTGGGTCTGGGGCCGAAGGATATAATCTTTAAGCTGTTCAGCCCGATGACCGCCCTCGCAATGGGGGCGAACTCGGCGATCATGTCCGCACACTCCTCCGCTGTCCCCACCGGATATTCCGGAAGGTACGCCTTCAGATTGCGCAGCTTCAGATTATAGCTCGCGTTCAGGACGCCGCAATAGGCGTCTCCCCTTCCGCCCACCAGGTTATCCCCGGTCTCCTCCGCAGCGGCCACCACCATGGCAGGCCCGTCGAATTCTTTAATCAAAAGTGTTTCCGGCGTCTCCGGTCCGAAGTTCCCCAGGTAAAGTACCAGCGCGTTGCATCCCGCTTCCTTCACATCCGCCAGGGCTTTTCTCATATCGATCTCGTTTTCGATACAAACCGGGCACTCATAAAGCCCTTCCCCATACTTTTCCCGGTAGGCAGCCGCCAGCGCTTTCCTCCTGGATACGGACAGATCCATGGGAAAACAATCCCGGCTTACCGCCACCAGCGCCATTTTCTCTTTCGGCATGTTGTTCATACTTTCTTTCCTTCCTTTCCGCCGCCAAAAGCGGCATTCTACCTCTATTTCACGCAGAGATTCTCTCCCACAAGGCCCAGATGGCAGCCCTCCGGCAGCCCTCCTTCCGGATGTCCGATCAGCCATTTGTTCTTTGCGGTGATGAGCCGGTCCTCTCCGCCTGCGTCGTGCGTCCCGTCCAGAGGCAGATTGGTTCCCTTGGGCAGGATAATAGCACAGCGAAAACCGCCTTCCCCGGCATTGCAGGGCGCATAGTGGAGCGTCGTGGCATACAGCTCCACTCCCGTTCCTTTGGGAAGGAGGAAGGCCTCCACCTTTGAGGTATCATAGGTATCTCCCTCCCGGATGTCCGGCTGCCAGCCCAGAAGCAGGACGAGATCGCTTCCGGCCACGTCGATTTCCGAACTCCTGTGATATTCCAGGGCGTTCAGTTTATAGTTGTTCCCGTTGCAATAACCGATCTGGATCGGCATTTCGCCATAAGAGGTCTTCTGCAGCCATCCGTAAACGGGAAGAGCCTCCAATTCCTCCACGCTGGGTTCATACACCACTCCCTGCGGACAGGGTGTCTGACACAGTGCATCCACCAGGGCCGTAAAATCCACGTTCCCTACCACCTTGCCATACCTGCCAAAGGCAGGATCCGTTACCTTTTTTAATTCCATTTTTTTGCTCCCCTCTGCCCGCTTTAGCGGGCTCTCCTATCAGGGAGGTTGAGGGCGTCCTTCCCTCAACTTTGCTCCCCTCTGCCCGCTTTAGCGGGCTCTTTCATTCAGGGAGGTTGAGCGTCCTTCGCTCAACCTTGTTCCCCTCTCTTTGATACGGCACGATTCCCTGCCGTCACTGTATCTTGTCAAACAATTCCCTGCAGGCAGGATAGATCTGGCGGAACTGTTGGTATCTCTCCTCATACCTGGCCGTCAGCTCCTTTGTGGGTTCCACGCATCCCACCACCTTCACGAGCTTCGCAGCCGCCTCGTCCACATCCTTAAATTCGCCGCAGCCCACGGCCGCCAGGATGGCGCCGCCGTATCCCGGGCCCTCCTCGCTCTCGATCATCTCCACCCGGATGCCTAACACGTTGGCGATGATCGTTCTCCAAAGAGGACTCTTCGCTCCGCCGCCGCAGATTTTCGTCCGCTCGATCCGAATCCCCAGCGCCTTTGCCACCTCAAAGGAATCCCGCAGGGCAAAGGCCACACCCTCCAGCACGGCCTGGGTCATATCCGCCCGGGTGGTGTCCATGGTCATACCGATGAACGTCCCTCTGGCATTGGGGTTGTTGTGAGGAGAGCGCTCGCCCATCAGATAGGGAAGGAAAAACACGTGGTTTCTGCCCAGCTGCGCGATCTCCTCCTGCTCTTTGGCATAATCCTGTGTCCCGAGAATATCGTCCATCCACCATTTATTGCAGGAAGCGGCGCTGAGCATACAGCCCATCAGATGATACCGGCCGTCTGCATGGGCGAAAGCATGGAGCGCATTGTGCTCGTCCACGCGGAAGCTTTCGGAGGAAATGAAAACCGTCCCGCTGGTTCCCAGGGAAATGTTGCACATACCGTCCCCCACCGTTCCGGTCCCCACCGCGGCGGCCGCATTGTCGCCGGCTCCGGCGATCACCTTCACCCCGGCAGGCAGCCCCAGTTCCTTCGCGATTTCGGGCAGAAGCGTGCCCACCACCTCATAGCTTTCGTAGATCTTCGCCAGCTGCTCCTTTCTCACGCCGCAGATCTCACACATTTCCTCGGACCAGCAGCGGTTTTTCACATCGAACAGGAGCATACCGGAAGCGTCGGATACATCCGTACAGTGTACCCCGGAAAGCCTGTATGCCAGATAATCCTTGGGCAGCATGATCTTCCGAATGGCCGCGAAATTTTCCGGCTCCTTATTTTTCACCCAGAGGAGCTTCGGCGCGGTAAAGCCCGCAAAGGCGATATTGGCCGTATATGCGGATAGTTTATCCTTCCCGATCACCTGATTGAGATAATCCGTCTCCTCTCCCGTCCTGCCGTCGTTCCACAGGATGGCAGGACGGATCACCCGGTCCTCCTCGTCCAGGATCACCAGGCCATGCATCTGCCCTCCGAAGCCGATCCCGGCCACCTGGGACCTGTCGCATTCGCCCACCAGCTCCTTCAGTCCGGCCATGGTCTGCAAAAACCAGTCTTCGGGTCTTTGTTCAGACCAGCCGGGATTGGGGAAATACAGGGGATATTCCCTGGAAACGATCTTATGGATCGCCCCTTTCTCGTCCATCAGCAAAAGCTTTACCGCCGAGGTTCCCAAGTCCACGCCTATGTACAGCATATCGCGCATCCCTCCTTTTCCTTATTCCAATTCCATTCCGCTCTACCCCGTTTCCGTGCCCGTGCACATAACTACATCATAGCCGACTTTCGAACAAAAGTCAACCGTTGGGCGAACTTAATCCAGGGTCAAACATAACAGCCATCCGCAGGCTCTCGGACGGTGGGGCGCACAGGGAAGGATCCTGCCGGAAGCCATCTGCTGCTTTGGTGCTGCTTCTTAAGCCGATGGGAACGGCTGATGAATCTGACCAGTCTGTCCTACAGCGCCATGACCCTTCTTACAGTGATGAAACCTTTTCCGGGTATCAGTCTGCCAGTGCCCCAAAAACCCGGTATGAAATTGGCCGACAAATCCAGGCGCATATAATTTTATGCAGTTTCGGAAGATTTCTCGAAACCACTCCCATCATTGTGAATTTTTGTTGAGTATCTTTGAAAAAATGGTATACTATAGATAACAGCAGAAACCTCCTGCTGTGAATACAGACAAAGGATCTGGCATGAGCAATAAAGCAAAAATACGGGAAGAAGCAAAAAAACTGAATCCGATTGACGACCTGATGTTCCGCACCATGGCGGAAGATAAAGCATTCTGTGAGGAGATACTGCGGGTGATCCTCTCAGACCCCGAACTCATCGTGTTGGAGTCCACACCGCAATATGCCGGAACAAATCCACAGGGTCGCTCTGTAGTTCTTGACGCGAAATGCGTCCTCGGTGACGGTCGAAAAACGGACATAGAAGTACAGAAAGCGAATGACGACGACCACCAGCGGCGTGTCCGCTACAACGGTGCAATCCTCACGACAAACCTCACAGATCCTGGTCAAAAATTTGAAAATGTCCCCGATGTCTGCGTCATATTCATCTCCCGCTTTGATATCTTTCAGGATAATCATTCTTTATACCATGTAGACCGCATTATAAGGGAAACTGGGAAAGTGGTCGATAACGGATTCGAGGAAATTTACGTCAATGCTAAAGTAAAAGACGGAACCGTCGTTTCCGAACTGATGGAAGTATTTGTCGATGACAAAGCGTACAATAATAAATTTCCCATTACCTCCGGCATTAAACGCCGGTACAAAGAAACCGAGGAGGGACAGCAGCGTATGTGTGAAATTATGGAAAAAATAAATGAAGAAACCAAACTACGTATCAACCAACTTAATGCAATTCTCCTCAAGGCTAAACGATATGACGACTTAGAGCGTACTACTTACGATACCTCCTATCAAGAACAGCTTATGATTGAACTTCTCCCCAAAGAAACCGATTCGTAAGGCAGGAAAAGCAAAAACTTTTTAAAAATCCGGCGCTTCTCTTCATAGAATCGCCGGATTTTTATATTTAATATTTTTCTTCCGGTAAAGTGAAAAGTTTATTTCCACTTTGTAGGGGAGCAAGTGGATTTTAGTCTTTCCCCTATTTCCACTCCCTCAAATGCTGCATTTAGTCTTACACTTAAAGTACCAGACAGTCGCCAGAAAGGCAGGGGATCGCGCAGGGTCCGCAGGGCCATTCATGCTTTTGTCCTGCCGCCCCAAAATTGACTTTACCGTCCGTTTATGATACGCTGAATTTCAGTTCATACAGCGCGGAGGTGATCGGATATGCCAACCATCAAAGAAATCGCACAGCTGGCAGGCGTCTCCCGGGGCACGGTTGACCGTGTCCTGAACCATCGGGGCGCCGTAAAGCCGCAGACCGCCCAAAGGGTGATGGAGATCGCCCAGGCCCTGAACTATCAGCCCAACCGGGCCGGCATCGTTCTTGCGGCCCAGAAGCGGAACCTGAAAATCGGTATTCTGCTTTTCGATAACGGGAATCCTTTTTTTGAAGAAGTGCTGAAGGGCGTTAGGCAGAAAGAGGAAGAACTGCAGGGCTACAACTGTTCCGTGCTCGTTTCCCGCGTGGGCTTCGATGCCCGCGCACAGCTTAAAGCCATGGAGGATCTGGAAGCGCAGGGAGCGGACGGAATCATCCTTTCCCCCTGCAATGATCCCCTCGTCTGCGCCAAAATCAATGAGATAAGCCGCCACGGCATCCCGGTCATTACCACCAATACCGATATCCGGCATTCCCTGCGGCTGGCCTATGTGGGCTGCGATTTCTACCGTTCCGGAGAAACGGCGGCGGGGCTGATGCATCTGATCGGCAAAGCTCAGATCTATGCGGGAATCGTCACCGGGTCTTCCCAGGTGCTCTGCCATACGGACCGGATCGCCGGATTCCGCGACCGGATCCGCAGCCATTATCCCCACATCCATATCGTGGATACCGTTGAAAACAGCGACGACGAACGCGAGAGCTACGCCGGTACGCTGGCCCTGCTTAAGAAAAACCCGCAGATCAACGCCCTTTATTTCGCCGCCGGAGGCGTCCATGGAGGATGCCGGGCCGTGCTGGATGCCGGACGCCGGGATATGACCGTCATCTCCTGCGATAAGGTGCCCACCACCCGGGAAATGCTGCGAAACGGGGTGATTGACGCCACCATCTGTCAGCAGCCCTCCGTCCAGGGAAGCCTGCCGCTGGATCTCATGTTCACTTATCTCACCACGGGCAGGAAACCGGAGAAGGAATACCACTATACAGCGGTGGACATCCGTATCAGGGAGAATCTGTAGAAGCCTTCGGCCGGTTTGAAGCATAGCCACAGGACAAACGCCAGACCGGATCTGCGCCCAGGCTGCGGCCCTGCCCGGCTCCGCGTGGTGATCACAAAGGGGACCATCCAAAAACGCCGGCACTTAGCGAGCGCGTCCTTCGCGAGCTTAGTACCGCTGCGTTTTTGGCTGAGCGGGAG
>JAETRI010000074.1 GCA_021770245.1 Lachnospiraceae bacterium | reverse complement strand
GCCCTGCGGCGCAGGGTCCTCTCTGTGATCACCCTGCGCCGCAGGGCCCGACAGGGGTGCCACAGGGGCCGTCCATGCGTTTGCCCTGGGGACAGGGCCCGTCATTTTGTGTTTTGGAATAGTGAAAAATGACTAAAAGGTAATGCGTATATTCTATAAAAATAGAGCGGTGTGATGTAAAACAGGGCTGAATAGCCTATCGTTTTCGGGAAAAAATATAAAATGGGGAGACGGCAGGGTGAATTTATACTAAATTTAGTATATATTTCGCCCTATTTGAATGCTATAATCTAACCAATTCGTGAGGACATCAACAAGAAAGGAGGATTGATGCAGAATGAGTGATCTGGCAGTAAAAAAGAAAATAAAACCGCAAAAACCTTTTTCCGAAAAAATAGCGCCCGTGGTTTTCCTGGCTCCGGCCGTGATCATGCTTGTGTGTATTTCCATCATCCCGATCGGCTATTCCTTTTATCTGAGTTTTCAGTCTTACAATCTTGCCATGCCGGCCAGCACGGTCTATTTCACCGGGCTGAAAAATTATGTTGAAATGCTGACCAATCAGAATTTCCTTGATTCGATCCAGTGGACGCTGGTTTTCGCATTGGTGGTGGTAGTCATAGAGACGGTGTTAGGGCTTCTGATTGCGTCTATGCTGAACAGCGAGGCCGCGTCCCGTTTTGCGGGGCCGTTTAAAACGCTCCTGATCATTCCGATGATGATCGCGGCAGTGGTTTCGGCAACGGTTTGGAAACTGATGTTCTATCCGGTTTACGGTGTGGTGAATAATACGTTCGCGCTCCTGGACCTTCCGCAGCCCAACTGGCTGGGAGAAACCTTTTACGCCAAGGTGGCCATTATCATCGTGGAGATCTGGATGGCGACGCCTTTCTGCGTATTGGTATTCCAGGCTGCCCTTAAAACAGTTTCCACTGAAATGATTGAGGCGGCCCGGGTGGACGGGGCATCCGGCCCCAAGGTTTTCTTCAGCATCACGCTGCCTACCATCCGGAATTTTATCGCTCTGGTGGTTTCCATGCGGATCAGCGATGCGCTGCGGGCCTTTGACGCCGTTATGCAGTTAACGAACGGCGCGCCGGGGGCCTCTACGGAGACCATCGGGACCACGATTTACAAAACCGCGTTCCGTTATAACAACGTGGGACAGGGATCGGCAGGCGCGTTTATCTTCTTTATTGTGGTTTCGATTGTGGCCGTCACGACGATGGTCCTGATGCGCAAGAGGCCAGATTAGAAAGGGGGAGCTATGAAATCCGGATTTTTTAAAAAAAGGCGGCTCGTTTCGGCGGGAATTTTCATCGGCCTGTGTCTGTGTGCCTTTTTCTTTATTTTCCCGATTTACTGGGCCGTAACCATGTCCTTCAAATTTAACGAAGACATCTTAACCACCGTACCGGTCTATGTTCCGTCCCGGGTGACGGTGGGCCACTATATCGAGATCTTTCGTAATTCCAGTTTTCCCAGGTTCCTGCTCAACAGTACCAAGGTGGCTTCCCTGACGACCCTTCTGTGCGTACTGGTCGCTTCCATGGCGGGCTTTGGCTTGACGCGGTTTTCCTTTAAAGGCAGCAAAGCCGTTTCCTTGGGGATTTATGTAATCCGAATGATCCCGGGGTTGCTGTACACGATTCCGTTGTATATCATTTACCTGAATCTGGGGCTTCTGGACAACCATATGGGCCTGATTGCAGCCTACTGCACATTTTCGCTTCCTATGTCGATCTGGCTGTTCCTCGGCTTTTATGAGGAGATACCGAGGGAAATCTATGAATCCGCCAGTATAGACGGCTGTTCCAATTACCGGATGTACTGGGAGATCGCTCTTCCGCTGGTGCTGCCCAGCATATCGGTGGTTGCCATCCTGTGCTTCATCGGCGCATGGAATGAGTTTGGGCTTGCTTTGACACTGACCTTTAAGGATGCGTTTAAGACGCTGCCAATCGCCATTAACGGCATGATCCAGAGGGATCGCGATACGCCGTTTGGTTCCATTGCCGCGGCGGGGACTCTGTCCATGGTCCCGGCAATCATTCTGTCGCTGACCATGCAGAAGTACATTGTCAAGGGCTTTACAGCAGGTGCAGTGAAGGGGTAAGACGCAGGATCCTGCCCTTTACTGAGATAGATAACGCAGCCATTCCGCCGCGCTGGTTTTGGCGTCGGGACCGCTGCACACAAAAAAAGGAGGTTATTTATGAAAAGAAAAATTCTTGCCGTTCTTCTGGCGCTGACGCTTGTGGGCAGCTTGGCGGCATGTAACACCTCGACTTCCGCCGGGGGAGACAGCGGCGCGTCCGATACGTCTTCGGAAGAACAGGCGGCCGGCGACGAAGCAAAAGCCGATGCCGACGCCGACGCTGGGACGGAAACGGAGGCCGAAGAGGAGGTATTCACTTCGGATGCGAAAGTGGCGGATTATCCGATGCTGGACAATCTGGATCTGGATGGCACCCTTCAGCCGGGTATGTACGAGGGGAAGAAAATCGTGGTTGCCTGCTCCGGTTCCAACTATGAGAAGGTATTTAAGATCTTTGCGTCTCTCTTTCAAGAGATGACGGGCGGCGAGGTGGAGGTGCAGTCCTTCCCGGATCAGTTATTCGAAAAGGGCCAGATGGGCCTTTCCAGCAATCAGTTCGATGTGGTATGTATGCCCATCGCCTATATCCATTCGTTTGCGCATGCAGGCCTTCTGACCGATATTACCGAAATGCTGGATACGGTGGCGAGCCCCGGCTTTGATGAGGAAGATTTCCTCACCGGTATGTATGATACCTATTCCAGATATAACGGTATGCAGATCGCCTTCCCCTTCAAGCCCGATTCCATGGTTTTCTTCTACCGGAAGGATCTGTTTGAGGATGCCGACCAGCAGGCTGCTTTTAAAGAGAAATACGGCCGTGATCTCACCGTCCCCGCAACACCGGAAGAAATGCTGGAGGTGGCGGAGTTTTTTACCAAATCCGTCAATCCCGATTCCCCTGTGGAGTATGGCTATTCGGGCGTCCTGTCCAAGGGCTCCAGCCGGTTTACCTGGTTCAATCATCTGGGTTATTTCGGCGGCACGGAAGTGGGGGAGAATTATCAGCCCGGCTTTACGGACGGCAGCGGTGTGAAGGCCCTTCAGTTCATGCTGGATCTGTTGAAATTCGCACCCCAGGAGAGCATTACTTTTGACTGGGATACGGGAAATACCTATTTCGCACAGGGTAACGCGGCAATGATGGAGCAGTGGCCCGGCCTGTATATGAACTGTGAAGCGGACAGCTCCCCCACGAAGGGAAATATCGGTTATGCGTTGATTCCGGGCGGCAGCCCCACCCTGGGCGGCTGGGCTATGTCCATCGCATCCAGCAGCGTGGAACAGGAGATGGCATTCAAATTCTGTGAGCTGGTTACTTCCAAAGACGGGGAATACATCAAGGCTCCCATCGAGATGGATCCCTGCCGCGCTTCCAATTATGAGCGCGATATCTTCCTGGAGCTTGGCAACCCGGTTTATGATGCCCTGAAGGAAAACCTGGCGGCGGCTTCCCAGCTTGCCGATACGGATATCCCTTATGTTTCCGCACAGGTGGGCGATATCGAAGAGGTGGCGATCCAGTCTGCCCTGGCCGGAGAGATTACGGCCGAGGAAGCCATTGCCCAGATCGCGGAGGAAATGACGAAGGTAATCGACAGTGTAAAGGACGACCTATAAATGAATCATGGGGCTGTGTGACTGCGCAGCCCCATCGTCCCATGTTATTCTAAGAAAGGGAGAAACAGGCTATGGAACACTATCAGAATCCGATCTGTCTGCCTGCTCCGGATTCCGGGGAGATGGATGGAATCGGGTCAGGGATCGGGGATCCGTTTGTTTACCGATTCAACGGGCGGTACTATTTTTACCCCTCAGCAGGCCCGGAGGGTATCGTCGCCTGGGAATCTGAGGATATGACGAACTGGCGCTGCGTTGGCAGGGTATCGGAGGACCCGGCTCTGAGAAATGCTTATGCGCCGGAAATTTTCTACTTTAACGGTACATTCTACCTGGTCGCTTCTCCCCGGGGAGAGGGACACTACTTATATACCTCCGATGGTCCGACGGGACCCTTTAGGCGGCTTACGGAAAACTTTGGGCTGACGATCGACGGTTCCATCTTTGCGGATGACGACGGATCGCTTTATTTTTATCATGCGGGAAATCCGTCCATCATGGGACACAGGATGGACCGGGACGGCGCCATGCATGAGGAATATGAACTGGCAGGTACTTCCATGGGGCATTGGACGGAAGGGCCCGGCGTATTCAAACGGGGCGGCCGTTATTATATTACGATGACCGGGAACCATCTGCTTTCCAGGGGATACCGTATCGACTATGCGGTCAGCGAGAACGGGCCGCTGGGGCCCTGGCAGGTTCCGGAGAAGAAGACGATTCTGGTCAATACGGATTATGAAACCGGCAGCCTGGGCCATTCGTCCAGCGTGATCGGGCCGGATCTGGACAGCTACTGGATCTTCTATCACAGCTTTCCCGTGGACCGGCAGGGACATCGCTGCAGGCGGAATTCCCGGATGGACCGGCTGTTGTTCCCGGGGGATGCGCTCGTGGTCAGCGGCCCGTCCCAGGGCCCGTGTCCTGCGCCTTTCCGCGCCGATTTCTACGGCTGGGCGGATCGGCCGGAGGATGCGGATCAGTTCCGGCGTGAGGCGGGAAGCGTCCTTTCCGGCGATACAATGGGCCGGACCGGGACCGCGGAGGTCTGTATCATCCCGGGAGAAAAGGGCGCGGCGCTGTTTGCCCGGCAGGGAGAGGACGACGGCATTCTGGTGTCCTGCAGGGACGGCCGGTTCTGCGTCGTGCTTAAGAAGGGCGAAAACAGGGAATGCCTGTTGGATAAGGCGTTGTTTAAGGGCTTTTGCAGGGATGTGCTGCATACGATACGGGTGGAATTCGCACCGGAGGAAACCCGGTTTTTCGTGGATTTGATGCTGCAGGGAACGGTGAGAGCGCTGGATGCATCGGGACGCATCGGGGCACGGGAGGCGGACGCCGTATCCTGGGTGGCTTTTCACGGCCAGGTGGGGCAGTCGGGGGATCGGCTGCATTACAATTATATTCCCGGCACGCTATACGCGCTGTTGGCCATGCCCGGCTCGGACGGCCAGGTGTTTACGTGTGCGGATGAAAAACAACATCTTTTGCTGCAGGCGGGAGAGACGATCCGCTTCCGCATGAACGTGGAATGTGCCGGGACCTATCATGTACAGGCGCTGATGCAGGCTTCCCATGATGTGAGAATCGGTTGCCGGTTTGAAACGGGAGACTTTGAAGCGAGGGCCGGAAGAATGGAATCCCTGCAGCGAAGAGAGCTATTCGTGGCCGAACTGGGGGCCGGAACGCAGGAGCTCAGCTTCTGTGTGGAAGAAGGGGATCTTCTGCTGCACAGCCTGGAGCTGTTCCCGGCGGCAGAGCCGGAACGGGCGGAATACCGCGGCCTGGAGCTTTGTGCGAAGGCGGATCAGATGGAGGGCGATATCAGTATCGAACGCATGGAAGGCATGCAGATGGACCGCAGGGGGGATGTGTTCTCCCGGTTCGGAAACAGATTCCATACGGACGGCTTTTTGGAAGCGGATATGCTGTTCTATGAGTTTGACCCGGAGGAACCTGCAGGCCTTTTTATGCGCGTCAGTGAGGACTCCAGTTATTCCGCGCAGGCGCCGGTCTGCCGCCGGGGGTATTTTGCAGGCTTTGACGGCAGGGACCTCTTCCTGTGGAGGATGGATTTCGGGAAAAAGGAGCTGTGGCGCCAGCGCTGCCCGCTGCTTCCTTTGAAGGACTACCGGATACGGATGGAACTATGCGGCGGCAAAATCGCCCTTTGGGTGGACGGCGCGCGGGTCGTCACTGTGACGGAAAGGGATCCGCTTCCCTTCGGCCGGGCAGGCACCGGTTCCTTTGGCGCACGGATCCTTGTAAAAAGGCTGGAGTATGATTTAAAATAGACGGAAATGGCCCGGCTTCTGTGGCCGCAGATGATGGAAAGGCGGTGCCGCGCAGAGCGCGGCATGGAGGATTAGTATGTTTTATGATCATTTTACACAAGAAAGGCTTGATCCGGAACTTTGGCAGTTTGTCAATATGACATCCCCCAGTCTGGCAGTTCCGCGCCATATAGGAGATTCCTGCCTGGCACTGCCCGAGCACGATATGTGGAACGAGGGGAACTGCCTGCTGAGCCGTGCCTTCCTGCGGGAACAAAGCACGGTGATGGCGGAGTTTACTGGCTGGGAGGAAGAATGTCCGGGGTGTGCCGTGGGATTCTACGCCGGGGACGGTTCCTTTGGAAATTATGTGCTTCTGGCCGCCACGAATGAAAAACTCGAGCTGCGGGTTCATTCGGGAAGCCAGAACGGGGAATCCTTTATGAGCGCCGGCCAGCCGAAATGGCTGGCGGTGGCAAAGGCCTCCTGGAGAAAGACGCTCCCGGTCCGTCTTACCCTGCGCAGGGACGGGAACCATTATACCGCTATGCTGGGGGAAACCTGCATGCTGGAGGCGGACATTCCCGAAATAACCGGAGACGCCCGGGCCATGATCAAAGCGCTTGCCTGGAAGGAGCGCTTTGATCCCTGTTACGCGTACCTGGACCGGGCTATGGTGGACGGCCTGGCGCCGGTCGGTACGCTGACGGGATGGGTAGCGGACGAAGACGGACGGCCCCTGGCAGGGGCAGGTGTCCATCTGGCCGGTTTTGACCGGTTCGCCTCTTTGACAGACCGGGAGGGACGTTTCGTCTTGGAGAACGTGCCCAGGGGAAAATGGACGCTGGTGGCTGCGGCAGAGGGATTTCTTTTTGGCCGCACGGATACGGAATGTGTGCCCGGAGAAGGGAATGCCTGTCGTATCCGTCTGCAAAAACAGACGCCGGAAAATATACCGCGGCGGGAATATAACCGTCCCGTCTTTGACCGTAGCATGCATGGATGGCTGTCTCTGAACGGGACCTGGCAGTTTCAGTTCGATCCGGAGGATGTGGGAGTGGCTGAGCACTGGTATGAGGCGGATGCGCCACAGTACGGCCGTCATATCCGTGTGCCCTTCTCCTGGACGTCGCTGATGGGCTTCGGGGAAGAGCATCTTGCCTGCGGCAGCAGGCTGCATGAGTCGAATACACAGTTTAATAATTACCATTTGACGGGAGAACGTGCATGGTACCGGCGCAGCTTTACCGTACCGTCCGGCTTTCCGGAGGGGGAACATGTGATCCTGCACATCGGCGCCTGCTCCAATGTCACATATGTCTGGCTGGACGGCCGCTACCTGGGCATGCGGGTGGATGAATACAGCGACCTGGAATTTGACCTGGGCCTGCTTGTGCCCGGCTCTGCCCATGTGCTGGCGGTGAAGGTACAGTTCCCCCAGGATATCCTTTCCCATAATATGGGAAAACAGATCTTCTGGTTTTCCAGCGCGCCGGGAATCTGGCAGAGCGTATGGATCGAACCCCGTGCGGTATCCCATTTGACGCGGATCCACTTAACGCCGCAGCTGGATTTTGCGGACGGAGCATGTGTACGGGCGGCCGTATTGGCAGAGGCTGCGGCCGGACAGGCGCCGGAAGGGAAGGTGACGCTTACGCTTACGGCGCCGGAGTCCGGGAGGGAATATCAAAAGGAGATCCTGCTCCATGCAGGGGAAGGGACGGCGGAACTGGAGATCGACGATCCCATACTCTGGGAATACCAAAGGGGAAGGCTGTATGAGGCGGTGGCAGAGCTTTCTGTGGACGGCGTAAGGACGGACCGTGTCAGGAGCCATGTGGGCCTGCGTAAGGTGGAGACGCGCTGGCTGCCCGGACACAGCCCGGAGGAGACGGCCGATCCGGTGGAGCAGTATCAGTACCTGTATCTGAATGACAAGCCCTTCTATGTGATCGGCGTTTTGGACCAGTGCTATAACGCTTTCGGGATTTACACATACCGCAGTTTGGGCGAAGAAGGGGAAGAGGGCAGGCGGGGGTCCATCCGGTATGACATCGACCGTACGCTGGCCTACGGATACAATCTGTCCAGGGTACACATTAAGGAAAACGAACCCCTCTGGTACGACGAGTGCGACCGCCGGGGCCTGCTGGTGTGGACGGAGCATCCGGGAAATTTCTATGCCACGCCGGAGGATCCCCGCTGGCAGGAGGCCTATTACAGGGAGCTTTCCGGTCTGCAGGAGCGGCTTCATAACCATCCCAGTATCGTGATACTTTCCACGATTAACGAGTCCTGGGGCGTGGAGGGCCGTCACGTAAGCACGCCCTGGGAAAATGAACTGCGGTATCAGTTCCTGCGGGACGCGGCCCTGCGGGCCAAGGCGTCCTGGCGGCATGTGCTGATCTGCGATAATTCGGGCTTTGGAAAAACGGAGGCCTGCGAGATCAATGATTTCCATTATTATCCTGCCGACCATTGGGAAGCAAAAAAACGCTGGGAAACGCTGATGAAGGAGTGTTATCCGGGCTCTGTTTACAACTATATCAATCATTCCAGGGGACCCCATTGCGTAGGAGAGGCGGTACAGACCGGAAAACCTATTTTTATCAGCGAATTCCTGCATATCAACGGAATCGACATGCAGCTTCGTATGTTCCAGAAAATCGCAGGTTATCTTCGTATGAACGTGGCGTCTCATGAAATGGAGGATTCCGGTCCGCTGACGGCGGAACGTTACCAGCGTGACTATGGTTATGTGGACCATCATATGCAGCCTTTGGGATATGACATGGTCAATCATATGGATATGGTGGTGCCGGACTGCAACCGGATTGAACATGTCCGCCCGGGACAGACAATTCAGATCGACTTATATACCTCCCATTTTGCATGGCGGGATGTGAAGGAACCCATGCTGTGCGCCACCGTCACCGGCATCGACAGGCTGGGCCGTTATGTGAAGGATATTGCCTGCATGAGGCGGCCGATCGGTTTTCGGCCCTTTGCGGTGGAACGTCAGGAACCCTTTGTATATCACGTTCCCGAAGATATGCGCGGCGCATATGTGTTTTTCTATGTGGAAGACGGCGGGGAAATCCTGTGCCAAAATTATATCCAGCTCTACATTGAGAATGCTTGTACGCAAAGGCAGGAGGGAGAGATCCCTATTGCGCCGGGAACGTTTGCAGCTGCCAAAGGCGATTACGTTCAGATATTCCGGGAGGCAGGGGGCGCCTGCGCTGTGGGTATCTGCGGAAGGGGAGAACTGCGCTACAGGGTGAAATTTCCCGAAGCCCTGCCTGCAGCCGGCCTTTGGCTGGAAGCCGGGGCGCGGGAGGGGAAAAACGCCGTAAAAGTAACGGACGAGATTCTGTTTGGGACACGGATTGACGTATACTGGGACGACATTCCCGTGGGCAGGATGGAGCCTGCGGATGATCCTTCGGATGAACGCGCTCTGTTTTCCAACGGCGCCCAGGGAGGCAATCCCTATAACTATCGCAATACGGGACGGCTGGGCTATGGGGAGCGGTTTGAACTTCCGCTTCCGGACAGTATGCTTGCGGCAGGGGAGCATACGCTGACGCTGCGCTGCGGCAGCGGCGGCATGACGGTATACGGGCGGTATACGGGCCGGTATGGGATGGATCCGACGATTGTGGCAAAACTGCCGGACTGACCCGGAACTGCCGGACTGGCCCGGAACGGTCAGACTGGCCCGGAACTGCCGGACTGGCCCGAAACTGTCAAAACGGTAAATTGGGTCCTTTGATCAGATAACGCAGACTGTCTGGTTCGGTCGGCAGAGTATCCATATAGATAAAGGACGTGGGGACGCGGGTGTGGACAACGGAAAAATCCCCGTTAATCTGTGCAAGCAGCAGGTCCATGGCATTCAACACCATAGTATGCAGATCCTGCTTGATGAAATGGACGCCGGGAAGGAGCGGGGAATCGAAGCTGACGATTTCAAAATCCACACCGGGTTTGCGGTTCATCTGGATTACGGTATAATAGGCGATCTGGGCAATTTCCGCATTGACGCAGAAAAGCCCGCGGAGCTCATTGTACCTGGCCAGATGAGCCCGAATGGAGGCCATGATATGTTCGATCCGGTTTTCGCTGCTCTTGTCCAGCAGATGCAGGTCGTCAATCAGACAGTCGTTTTTTTCGCCAAAGGAAAATCCCGCATCAAAGAAGGCGGCCCGAAAGCTGTCATAACGTTCGGTTACGGTGCTGTTGCACAGCGGGAAGTGAAGGATGGCAGCCTGCTGCCCCACAGCGTTTAGCAGATAGTCCGCCGCCAGATGGGCGCCCTGCCAGTTGTCTGCGGTCACATAGGAGCTTCCCGTATTTTCCAGGTAACGGTCAATGTACACCAGAGGATAGGGGCCGGCCTTCCCGCCGCCGTCGATCAGATGGGCAATGGTGGGAGAATTCATTTCGGTAACGACGGGAAAAAGGATCGTTCCCTGGATGCCGCTTTTTACAAAATGATCCAACAGTTCCATTTCGATCCTGGCGTCCTCCTGGGAACAGGAGGTCCAGAGACGGTAATTGTTTCTCTGACAGAGTTCGCTTAAATACATCAAATAGGTCTGGCCAATGGTCGAGGAAATCGTTGGGAAGATGGCGCCAATGGAGATGGAGCGGGCGTCGTTGTCCAGCCGTGAAACGGAGTAAGGGCTTTTGCTGACGAAAGACCCCTTCCCCCGGATACGTGTGATCAGTCCCCGGTCCGCCAGCTCATTCAAGGCGTTTTTGGCCGTGATGGCGCTGACATAATACTGCCGGACCAAATCGGATTCAGAGGGGACCCGGTCCCCTTCGCGCAACTGGCCGGAGGCGATCATATGGAACAAATCTTGCTGAATCTTTTTATACATGGGAATGGACATAATCTCTCTCATTCTGCCGCCTGCGGCCATTGGTGCAAATGAAAACAGCAACCGGACAACTGAGACTGCGAAAAAGCAATCCGGGTCATGTAAAGAAGGGAGGTTTGGCACATCGTCACGCCTCTGTATGCAATTTGTATGCAAAACCGATATTGTATTTCGACAACAGATTGATGAAATAATACATCAATTTGCTGCCGTTTTCCTATTCCCTCAAACTTGGGACTGCGTACTTTGTCCGCATATCGTCACCAACCCTTACGATTATTAATTATCCTATTTATTATACCCCTATTATACCCCGATAAAATTTTCAGAGCAAATAAAATATTATAAATTTACGTCCTGCTGCTTCTCGGAAAATCAAACTTATTCAAAAAATTTCCCTCTAAAAAAATTTTCATTTCCTAACGGTTTTGCTGTAATCCTAAATAAAACACATCCATCAGGACACATTACCACCTTACTGTATTTACTATCCCCACCTACATTTAGCAAATCTCCTCCGCTTCTGACAGCTTCCATAATTGGATACATCATCATCATTACTTTCGAACAGATTCCCTGTCCTTGTGAATTTACCGGGCAGCCATATGTACATGTATATTTATCTCCAACTTCCTCTCCATTTCGGCAAAATCTTTCTGTTTCCTCATTATCTTTATTGAATCCTATCACTTCGATTTCCCATTCATATTCTTCATCGTACCATTTCTTCATAGATTTTCTCCTCCTCAAAAATCCAGATTGTTCATTTAATTTTATCACAACCTCACATCTCACATCAATTGCAATCCAAATAACTTGAGTGTTCCTACTGCCTCACTCGCCGATCAAACATGCAAAAATCAAAAAAATATGTATTCAACTGTATTCATAAAATACAGAGGCAAAAAGAAAGCGGAAAGCCAGTGAAATCAAGGCTTTCCGCACTCTTAAAGGCAATAGCGAGAGGGGGACTTGAACCCTCGACACCACGGGTATGAACCGTGTGCTCTAGCCAGCTGAGCTATCTCGCCGTATAATATGGGACCTATAGGGCTCGAACCTATGACCCTCTGCTTGTAAGGCAGATGCTCTCCCAGCTGAGCTAAGATCCCATAAGCAAAGAGGTCCGTAAGGTTAGAAGCCTTACTTGTAACCCGCTTGCTTAGTATACAAAATATGGGACAGTTTGTCAACAACTTTTTTGAAGATTTTGATGATTTGATTTTGATGATTTTGATGATTTCATTCAAGGCATCCAAAATTGCAGAACAAGTGGAATAAAGCATTCTGGGCCCGCTTGCTGCATCCGCCCTTCGGGCGTGCGGGTATGGGCCCTTATAGGGCCTGTTCCCCCCAGTTGAACTTGGGGGATGACTTTGTTTCATCCTGTTTGTGCAATTGTTGGATTTCGAAAAATAGTAATATTCGGTGGGTAATACGTAAACACTAAAAAGCAAATCAAAAGAATACACACCATGATACATAGTAAAAAGGTGTAAGACTCTAAACGACAGGATAGTGTAAGTTTATAAGAAAGCCAAAAGGCAATAATGATGCTCAAAATGAATGTGCCAATATCTAAAATAAAAATATTTTTTCCAAGGATAGCAGTATAAATATAGTAAAAAAGTGGGATTAGAATCGCACCTATTAAAATTCCAAAGCATAAAGCTGAAATAATACATGAGTATTTTCGTTGGAACTTTAAGATCATTATAAATGAATAAAGCAGCATTGGGAAAAATAGTAATTTCATGTGTTCCCATATTGACTCGTTGATTGGCGTAAAAAGTCCAACTATAGGATTGTTTTCAGTCCAATTATATAGAAAATGGGCAAGTGTTCCTGTGATTAGAACAAAGATTATTCCGATTATTGTGTAACGCTTTAAATGTTTCATAGAAAATAGCTCATAAACAGTATATGTAACTAAAAATTTATTATGTGTTGTAAAGAAAAATAATAGAAAGGACAAAGGCGCTGTAGCCGTGAGATGATCATGCCTTTCTGGGTAAAGAAAAATATTTGAGGTAACAAAGTTAAGTCTCAACTTTTGATACCGTCATACGAAGGGAAGTCTATGAGTTCAGAAACAACCATGGTCGCTGAGCAGTGCCGTCTCCAGGAATGGGCTGCACAGATCAGGGACTGCCAGAGCCGCCCTGCATGAGCATCGTCAGCTGGTGTAGCTGTCATGGTATCACAAAAGCGAATTATTATTACTGGCTCTGCCGTGTCAGGAAAGCCTGCCTTGAAAACATTTCCGGAGAAATACCGTCACGGCAGATCGTTCCTGTAGAGCGGGTCTTCTACAGATAGCGGAAAGAAACAGACTGGCTGGCAGCGCTGGTGGAGGCGCAGACTGGGAACAAACCATATATCCCGGATACCCTGTATCTTTTCTGTGGAAAACGTACAGACCGCATCAAAGGGCTTGTATAATTCCGATATTGGAATTATTTAAAATGTCAATAGGCTTTTAGAAGAAATTGATGCGTTTATCCTGAGATAAGAAAGAATTTAATTGAGGGAAAGGTCTTTTTGGTATATAATAATCTAAATGGAGAGTTTCCGTTGTATCTAATTTTGTAAAAAAATTATAGAGAGGATGCGATGTTATGGTAACAACTGAATCTGTGACAATAAAAGTGCCGGTAGGAATGTCGAAATATCTGAAAGCTGTGAACTCAGAAACAGAGCTTATCAGAAATGCACTTTTGTTGTATCCGTATATATTAAATCAGACTATATCACATGGCGGTGCGGCAGAGATTTTGGGGATTAGAAAATCCGAGTTGATCGATATTTATGACAAATTGGGGTATTCCTATTTGGATATGACAATGGATGAACTTGATTCAGAACTGGAAACTTACAGACAGATCAGATTAGACGAAAGCAGTTTATTAAAGTTAAGGCTGTGAAAAATCCAGAATCTGCCAGTATACTCAAGAGAGCAACCGGACTTGACCAGGGGGAGAGCGAAGCCATTATCTTGACTGATGAGCAAAATGCTGATGTATTGTTGATGGATGAGGCAAAAGGAAGAGCGGTGTCTTTTCAAATGGGTTTTAAGATAATGGGGACAATAGGTATACTCATGGCGGCCTATGAAGAGAGTGAGCTGACAGCAGATGAAGTGAAAGAGTGTGTTGATGGTCTGCAAAGAGCCGGAAGGCATATTGGTCAAAAACATTATCAGATGTTGCTGGATAAGTTGAGTGACTAAACTACATCTGCAAAAAGGCTGAAATGGTATAAAAAATAGTGTATGAGAATGGGGTTTCATATACCATAATCCCTTGCAAAGGCCCCGGTTCCGTAGGGAATCGGGGCCCTTCACCTAACCGACATTCAAGCGTTCTTTCAATGCATCCTGCAGCACCCGGGATAAGCTTAAGCCTGACTCAATTACCTTATCATCCATCCATTTTGGAATACTGACGGTACGTTTGACCGCATGATTGTCTCTGACCTCTGCACGGATCAGATTGACAAACTCATCAGCTTCGGTCGTGATTTCCTTCCAATCACTCGCAGAAGGAATTTCCTGATTTCTATCTGTGAGATACTCAACCCATTGAGATATTGCGGCCTGGGCCATATATATAGCATTTCCCAGAGACTTCCCTTCGCTTATGCATCCGGGCAGATCAGGAAAGGAGACGGTAAAAGTACCGTCATTGTTAGGATGAAAGACTGCCGGATAAACATATTCCGCCATAATGCACCTCCTATTTATATGGTGAAGGAGGGGCCTATCTCAGTCCCGCTGCCTTCAAAATTGATTTTGCTGTGTTCTCGTTTACCTCCCGATGTCTTGGGACTTGAACAGGCCGGTCACCGTCCTTTTCATATATTGTATGATTCCCATCATCACGAGCCATTTTATACCAGGCGGCTTCCGGTTTTTTTATTAAGTCCCTTCGTTTCACCGTATCACCTCCTCCATGATTTTATTATACTACGTAATTTACGTAATGTAAATGCAAAATACATAAATTACGTAAAACAATTATTATCACTATATCACTGAATAGTTGATATCGAAAGACAGCCGGCAATAAGGCTAAAAGGTTAAATTCTTTAGAAAGAAAGAACCCCCGAAAGTATGCCGGTACATTCGGGGGGGATAAACTATTAACACGTATTTGCTCTTTATCAAAAGATATTCGGTTTGATGAATTGCGTAAGGTGTTAGAGAGCTGTGGATATGAGATGAATGCCCCAAGAAGTGGAAGCAGCCATTATACGTTTAGAAAAAAGGGTGTAAGCCAATTACGATACCAAAGCATGAGCCAATTAAGAAAGTTTATGTAGAGATGGTAAAACAGATCGTAGAAAGTGAGGAAAGAAACGATGAAAACGCTGAATGATTATATGGCAATGTCTTATCGGATGGAAATTGTGGAGGATAAGGATGAAGGTGGTTTCGTGGTTTCTTACCCTGATTTGCCGGGATGTATTACATGTGGTGAAACAGTAGAGAAAGCGGTGGCAAATGCATCGGATGCTAAGAGAGAATGGATTGAAGCAGCACTTGAAGAGGGGATTAAGATTAATGAACCAGATAACCTGGAAGATTATTCTGGCCAATTTAAATTGAGATTACCCCGTAGTTTGCATCGCCTATTGGCAGAGCACTCCAAAAGGGAGGGCATCAGTATGAATCAGTATTGTGTATATCTTCTTTCAAGAAATGATGCTGTTTATTCAAAGTTGAATTCAGTGTAGAAGAGTTCATGGAACAATACTTTTGCCTTTAGCAGTGTAAAGCTGTTCCTGCCATACATGATCCGCTTTATAACCTTAATCTTATTTACACTGCCTTCTGCCAAACCATTATTGTAAGAGTAGGCAATTCCATTTTTGGCAGCCTCTATATCGTTACAGATGCCTTCCATAAATGACTGCAGTTCAGGTATGTC
>JAETRI010000179.1 GCA_021770245.1 Lachnospiraceae bacterium | reverse complement strand
CAGATCAGTGTTTCAAAAAAGCCCGTGAACGGCGGTGCGGTCAGTGTGCGCCGTGTTTCCATAAGGGAGCGCCTTATGCGTTTCCTTTTTGGGGATACGGTCCGGCTGACGGTCATCGTTCCGGGAAATTCGGTGGAGGAACTTTCTATCAAAGAGATTGCGGAAGGAGGGCTGGTACATGAGTAAAATCAAACTTTTGCTGGATGTGGTTCAGGATATGCGATCCCTTGCTGACAGCCTGCAGGCAGTCGCAGAGGTTGTAGCGGACAGCGGAGCGGCGGAGGCAGAGCTGACGACCACGAAGGAGCCGGAGAAAGCGGGAAAGACCGGGAAAACGGCTGCAAAGAACACGGTGAAGAAAGATACGAAGGCGGCAAAACAGGAGCCGGAGGAAAAGCTACTGACGCTTGAGGAAGTCCGCGCAGTGCTGGCGGAGAAGTCCCGCTCCGGACACACGGAGGAAGTGAGGGAGCTGCTTGCAAAGCATGGCGCAGATAAGCTGTCGGAGATCGACCCGGCGGAGTATGCGGCGCTCCTTGCGGAAGCGGAGGTGCTGTGATGGGAAGACACGCTTTACTGTCCGCATCCTCCAGCCACCGGTGGCTTGCCTGCCCGCCGTCTGCGAGGCTCTGTGAAAATTATGAGGATACGGGCAGCGAATACGCGCAGCAGGGCACCGATGCCCACAGTCTGTGCGAACACAAACTGAAGCTATCCTTGGGCATGGAGACAGAAGACCCCACGGAGGGGCTTTCATTCTACGATGAGGAGATGGAGGAATGCGCCTGCGGCTATGCGGAGTATGTACTCTCACTGGTGGAGGAGGCAAAGAAAACCTGCAGGGACCCGGTCGTGCTGATCGAGCAGCGGCTCGACTTCTCCCGGTATGTGGAGGAGGGATTCGGCACTGGCGACTGCGTCATTATCGCAGACGGGACGCTGTATATCATTGACTACAAGCACGGCAAGGGTGTGGAAGTCTCCGCAGAGGGAAATCCTCAGATGATGCTGTATGCCCTGGGCGCACTGGAACTGTTCGATGGCATCTATGACATTGACACCATCCGCATGGCGATCTACCAGCCGCGCAGGGAGAATGTCAGCGTGTATGCCATGGCGAAGGCGGATCTGCTCCGGTGGGCGGAGGGCGAGCTTTCGGAAAAGGCAAAGCTGGCCTATGCCGGGGAGGGCGAGTTCTGCGCCGGGGAACACTGCAAATTCTGCAAGGCGAAGGCGGTCTGCAGGAAACGGGCGGAGTACAATCTGGAGCTTGCGAAGTATGATTTTGAGATGCCCGCCACGCTGGGGGATGACGAGATCGCGGCGATCCTCGTGAAAGCGGATGAGCTGGCGGCATGGGCGGCGGATGTGAAGGAGTTCGCATTACAGCAGGCATTGAGTGGCGTGAAGTATGCCGGATTTAAAATTGTGGAAGGCCGTTCTAACCGGAAGTACACGGATGAGGATGCCGTGGCGGATACCGTGAAGAAGGCAGGCTTTGATCCTTATGAGCCGAAGCTCTTAGGCATCACAGCCATGGAGAAGCTGCTCGGAAAGAAGAAATTTGCACAGATTTTGAAGGATCTTGTGGAGAAGCCGCAGGGCAAGCCTGCGTTAGTCCCGGAGAGCGACAAACGGCCGGAAATGAACACGGCGCAGGAAGATTTCAAGGAAGAATAGTCAGGAGGAAAATCATATGTCAAACAATGTCAACAATCCAACGAAAGTGATCACCGGGCCAAACACCCGGTGGAGCTACTGCAACGCATGGGAAGCGAAGGCAATTAACGGCGGCACGCCGAAGTTCTCCGTGTCGCTCATCATCCCGTGAGATGGTCAAGCTTTTTTGTAACACTTATCAGGAAAAGTTTTGACAAAAATTATGCCTGCATTCTCTTTTCAAATGGAGTCATATAATTATTTGAAGAATGTGGGCGCACGTG
>JAETRI010000178.1 GCA_021770245.1 Lachnospiraceae bacterium | reverse complement strand
AGCAAATCCACCGCATTTTTGAAAGTCTCGTCATCCTCCCGGACCTCCATAGCGTTTATCATTTCTACCAGGGTGGAAAAATTCTGCTCGTTTGTCGGGGCCTCATAATAGATATAACCGATCAGCGCCGTATACAGCAGCGTCTCGGCCTTGACCCAGAAATCGTCGCCGGATTTCCCTTCCCCTTTGGTGTTTGCAATCAGCACCGTTACCAGTTTCAGAATGTCCTTTTCATTGTGGATGTAGGCAAAGGGGTTATAGTGCATACTTTTTGAGAAATTGATCGTGTTGAATACCTTGATCTTATAAGGCTCATACACGGTTTTCCCATTCTTTCCCCTGACCGGTTTTCCGTCCTTGTCCAGTTTCGGCGTCCCACGGCTTAGCAGCTTTCCCACTTCGATCAGGACCGTACCTTTCGGATCAGTGACGACATACGAACTATGGAGCTGCATAAGGTTGGGTTTTATAAAAAATCTCGTCTTGCCGGAGCCGGAACCGCCGACTACCAGCACATTTTTATTACGGGCGTGGGCCGGGTTCTTCGGCCTGCCGGACATCATAAGCCCCTCGGTCTGCGTCAGGATAATGTTGTTTTCCGGTTTCGGGTCCATGAAAGGGGCAATGTCTGTTTTGTTCCCCCACCGTGCAGAGCCGTACTCCACATCCTTGCGGTACTTTTTTGCATTTTTCCCTTTCACATATACCGCCAGCCTCACTACGGCGGCACCGCAGAGGCCAGCAAGCCAGTCTATCGCCGCGCCCGGCCACATACTTTGAAATGCCAGCGAGAAGCCTTCGGACAATCCTAACAATTTCTGTGAGGCGTCCGCTCCGGGGGCAAGGCGCACCGCCTCGCCCAGCTTCGCAAATACCAGAAGGAACAGGAGATAGGGCAGGTGGAGGATCACCTGCTTTTTCAGGGTATCGGTGTCTATCTTCAACGTTCCGGCCCTCCATGTTCCTTGTTCTTCACCCGGTCACGGCCAAGCGCCTGTGCCAGCTCTTTGAATTTATGGAGCTGGGTAAGCAGCGACGGCCTGGCGCTCCGGGCAAGGTCTTTCTGGGTATATTCCTTAAAGGCCGCCGTCAGTGCGTCCGCCTGGTTCGCTTTGAAATAGACCGTCCACTTCGGCGGGTCGGTCCCCAGCTCTTTTTCAATATGGTAGCGGACCTGGTGTTTCCTGGCGTACCGCTCAAAGGAGCGGATTCTGCCGGAGACTTCAATGGTGTTGGCTCCGGGGTCCCTACCGGTCAGCCGTTTCATGCTGTTCCTGCCGACTTTCGGGGTCGTGCGTTCCTGCTCCATCTTCTGGAGCACGGCGGCAATGGCAGAGCGCAGCACCCGCCCGGACAGCTTCGCCGCCTGGATGGAGACCGATACGGTCCGCTGTTCCAAATCTTCCTGCATAAGCATCCTCCTTCCTGATAAAATCTGTAATTATAAATGGGAAACATCCGTCTTACCGGGCGTCCCCGACCACCTGCTGGCGGGGTGCGTGCTCAAAGGCTTTTACTGCCTGGTCTACCTGGATTTTTGCGTGTTTCAGGAGCGTCTTAATGATGGTGGCCGGGTGGTCCTGTTCCTCTAAATGCGCCACCATACCCTTGCAGCCCTCCGGGAGATATTCAGCCATATCCTTACAGGCATCCTCCAGGCCGCCCATGAATCCCCAGCAGCTATCCGACAGCTCGCCGTTTTTGTAAAGCTCAAAGCCGTAGCACTCGCCCCGCAGGTAGGAATCATAGGCAGCCACTTCGCTGCGCATCAGGTCCTCCGCCTTTTTCCGAACGGCGCCGGTCACTTTTTCGCCGCCAAATTCCTTCAGCGCATCCTCTTTGGAAACATAAATCCATCCGACCTGCCCGCTGTCCCAGGGGTCATTGAAACTTGTGGTCTGCATGGCAAGGCCGCTGTGGTCCATCAGATAGAGGGGCAGCGTAATGTATTTTTCGGAGA
>JAETRI010000073.1 GCA_021770245.1 Lachnospiraceae bacterium | reverse complement strand
GACGGAAGCCATCTGCCGCTTTGGTGCTGCTTCTTAAGCCGATGGGAGCGGCTTCCTTGCGAATGCGGCGTTGTCCGACGAGCGTGGCGAGGAGTTTAGCCGCATTCGCAAGGTCCGAAGCCGGGAACGACGGCTTTAGAAGCAGCCCAAAGCGGCGGCGGGCTTCCGTCGGGATCCTTCCCTGTGCGTCCCGGCATCCGGGAGCCTGCGGGGTGGCTGAACTGTTACAAATATTCGAGGGAAAATGAGCCATGCAGCATAAACAGGCGTTGATTACCGGGGCTTCGAGGGGAATCGGCAGAGCGATTGCCGAAGAATTGGCAGGACAGGGTTATGATCTCATACTCACCTGCCTTCGATCTATAGAAGGGATGCGGGACTATGCCCGTTATCTGGAGGAAACCTATGCCGTCTCCTGCACTACGTTCCGGGGAGACGTCGGAGATCCGTCGTCCACAGAGCGGCTTTTTGCCTCCGTCAACAAGCTGGATGTCCTGGTAAATAACGCCGGGATTTCTCACATCGGCCTGCTGCAGGATATGTCCCCGGAGGAGTGGCGGAGGGTCATGGCCGTGAATCTGGACGGCGTTTTCTATACCTGCCGCCTCGCCGTTCCCCTCATGCTCCATGCGGGGGGCGGGCGCATTCTGAATATATCCTCGGTCTGGGGAAACGTGGGCGCTTCCATGGAAGTCGCCTATTCCGCCTCTAAGGGGGCCGTCAACGGCTTTACCCGGGCTCTCGCCAAGGAACTGGCCCCCAGCAATATCCAGGTCAATGCCATCGCCTGCGGCGTCATCGATACGGACATGAACCGCTGTTTTGACGAAGAGGAACGGCAGGCCCTGATCCGGGAAATCCCTGCCGATCGGATGGGGACCGCACGGGAGGCCGCCGCTCTGGCAGGGCAGATCATCGCCTCCCCCGCCTATCTGACAGGCCAGATCATCACGCTGGACGGCGGATGGATCTAATAAGCTATTTCCGTCTGCTCCTTATCCAAGCCAAAACAAGATTATAAAGAATCACCGTCGAAACCGCAACGATCAGGCTTTCCACAGATCTGCTCATAAGCATCCTTTCATGCCGCGTTCCGTGCGGCAGCGCAAAAAGCTGCTGCAAAATATCGGGTTCCTGCAGGATACGGACTGGCCGTCAACTCGCCGTATCCGTATCGTACAGTACTGCCGGTAATTGCAGCAGCCCCTTTTGATACCGGTATCCTCTCCGCGGAAAATCCCGCGGCGGCACGCCGGCCTATCCGTCTATACCGTAGACAGATCCCATTCCTCATAGATCTTCGGTACGTCATTGATCAGCCTCTGGGTGTACTCCGCCTTGGGATGCAGAATCACTTCTTCGGCCGCGCCGTGTTCCACGAACTTGCCGTGCTCCATGATATATACGGAGTCGGACACATAATAGGCCAGCCCGATATCGTGGGTGATGAAAATAATGGTCATATTGATTTCGTCACGCAGCTTTAGGAGCATATCCAGGATGGTTGCTCTGGAACAAGCATCGATCATGGAGGTGGGCTCATCCGCCAGCAGGATCTTGGGCTTAAGCAGGAAGATCCTGGCGATCATCAGCCTCTGCATCTGTCCGCCGGACAGCTCAAAGGGATACTTGTTGGTCAGTTCCTTGAATTCCAGGTTTACGAAGCTGCAAGCCTCGCGCATCATGGCGAATTTCTCTTCATAGGGAAGGTTCTTACCGCCTCTCATGTTGATGCAGTCCAAAAGCACGGAATCGATTTTATTGAAAATATTATAGGAAGAGAACGGATCCTGGAAAATGGCCTGGATGCCCTTCCAATACTCTTTCTTCTTTGCGCCGCTGGAAATATCCCTGGGCTTCCCCTGGAACTCCACGCTTCCCTCCGTCACGCTGATCAGGCCCAGGAGCATCTTGGAGAGAGTGGTCTTGCCGCTTCCGGATTCTCCCACGATGGAAATGATCTCACCCTCGCGGAAATCGAAATCCACGTGATCCACGGCAACCGTCTTCTTGTCGCCAAAGCCGAATACCTTGGTGACGCCCGTGCCCTTTAAGCAGGCAGCTCTTTTATTCTCACTCATTCTCATACACCTCCCTGATCTTTCTGACGGACATCAGGCAGCGGTACTCACGGCCTGCGCTGTCCTCCTTGACGGGGATCTCCATAGCCGTACAGGTGGGTGTGGCATATTTACACCGGTCTGCAAAACGGCAGCCCTTCGGGGGATGCTTTAAGTTGGGAGGGGTTCCCGGAATGGCAGTCAGCTTGTTCTCCCGCACGCCTTCCTCGGGCACGATGATGGAACCCATCAGGCCCTTTGTATAAGGATGCAGGGAATCGAATACCATCTCCTTAGCCGTCCCTCTTTCCACGATCTGCCCTGCGTACATGACCATGATATCATCCGTCACGTTGTACAGAAGCGGCAGCTCATGGGTGATGAAAATCATGCTCTTGATGAAGCCTTTGTCCATCAGATCACGCATCATCTTGATCACCATCTTCTGGCTGGTCACATCCAATGCGGAGGACGGCTCGTCGGCGATCAGGACCTTGGGCGAAAGGATGGTGGAAATAGCGATAACGGTACGCTGTTTCATACCGCCGGACAGCTCCACCGCGTGCTTCTGCAGCACTTCCTCCGGAAGTCCCAGGATGGCGAAACGTTCCTTAGCCAGATCATAGATGTCCTTCTTGGTGGCCTTCGGATCATGTACCCGGATCACGTCCTCTATGAAACGGATGATCTTCTGAGTGGGATTCAGGGCGTTCATGGCCGCCTGGGGAATATAGGCGATCTCATTTCCCAGGACGTTCCTTCTCACATCGTCCGGCTTCCTTCCCGAAATATTGTTCCCGTCCACGATGATATCCCCGCTGATATAGTGCAGGGGCGGGAAATAATATCCCATCAGGGAAAGAGCCAGCGTGGATTTACCACAGCCGGATTCCCCGGCGATGCCGAGGGATTTGCCTTCCTCTATTTTCAGGGAGACACCGTCCACCGCAAATACGTCCTCTTTCAGCCTTGTGACGTATTTCGTTTTCAGGTCTTTTACTTCAAGCATTACTTTTCCCATGATATCCCTCCTTAATCTCTCAGCTGCGGATTGAATATCTGATCAAGGCCTGTATTCATCAGGTTCAGCGAGAACGAGATCAGGGCGATCATGATAACAACCGGGAAATATGCCCACCAGGAACCGTTCAGATGGGCGGAATAGAGCGTTGCCCAGTTCATCATCAGGCCCAGGGTAGCAGCGGTGGATGTGGAGGGGCCAAGGCCCAGCATGGAAAGCTGCGCTTCCGCAAGAATACCGGAAGAAATCTGCAGGATGAATGCCATCACCACATAGGAAGCGATATAGGGCAGAATATCCGTCAGGACGATGCGCATCATGCTGTGTCCCGACAGCTTGGACAGGTTCACGTGGTCACGGTTCCGCAGGGAAATCACCTGGGAACGCACGGAACGGGTGGTCCATGTCCAGGAGGTCAGGCCGATGATAACAGCCACCAGGCCCACGCCTCTGGCCGCCTGGCCCACGGAGTAGGAAATCAGGATCAGCAGGACAAAGGAAGGGATCACCGTAAACAGGTTCGTAACGAACATGATGATATCATCCACAACCCCTCCCAGATAGCCGGACAGCAGGCCGAAGAACAGTCCGATCAATGTGGCGACCGTACCGGCGATCAGGCCCACGCGCAGGGATGTCTTCGTGGCATCCAGAAGCTCTGTGAGCACGTCACGTCCGAAATTATCCGTACCCAGGATAAACGTCCTCTGGTTATCCGCCTCATTGATATTGACGAACTCTTTGGAACCGATGGCCGCGGACTGTACCAGTTCCCCGGTCTCCGGATCTTCCTGGGCGATAATCACATCGTTATCTTCCAGAATGCTGCTGAGACTGTCATTGAGACGAACATAGTATTTTTTCCTGGAAGCGGTCAGGCCTTTTTGTTCCGCATCGGAGCTGTAATTGGCGACCCAGAGTTCTACCAGGGTTTCCGTATCCGCCGCATCCGCATCGGCCTGGCTCACGCCGCCGAACTTCACCAGCCATTCCTTCATGGCGTCCTTGTCCTCCGCGCTGATCTTGGAATCGATAGCGCCTGCGGACACTTCAATATTTAACGTATAATGTTTTCCCTGCACCGCATCCTTTACGGACACATAAGTACCCGGGGCAAAAAAGTTTCCGTTGCCCACCATGGCAAGCGGATCCGCCGTCACGAAGATCGGGTAAATGAACACGGTTAAAAGGATCGCAACAAATATAACAAATCCGATGACAAATTTCGGAGAATGGAATACCTGCTTTATCGTATTTTTCATAATCCCACCCCCTTAATCCTGCTGAGCTGCCTTGACACGAGGGTCAATGACGCCATAGATAATTTCCACAAACAGGTTTGCCAACAGCACCATGATCGTAATGATCAGGGTACAGGCCGACAAAAGCGGGTAGTCCTGGCTCTTCACCGCAGCCATCATGGTGGTGCCGATCCCGGGATAGCTGAAGATGGTCTCCGCCACCAGGGCGCCGCCCATCATGGTTCCCAAAGACATAGCCAGACCGGTAATCTGAGGCAGCATGGCGTTACGGAACACATAACCCACGATCTTACTGTCCTTAATCCCCAGGAAACGGCTGTATTTCACATAATCCGCATTCAGTTCATAGATGGACATGGAACGCATGCCGATTGCCTGGCCGCCGATGGTAATCAGCACGATGGACCAGAACGGAAGCTGATAATGCCGGATTACGGAAAGCACGAACTCCATACTCGCATTCGGAATCAAATCAAAGCCGTACCCGCCGCTGGTGGGGAACCACTTTAAGTTGATGCCGAAGACCGTCAGCAGGATGATGGCCATACCGAAAGCAGGGACATTGCTGACGAACAGGAAAACGGGCAGGATCACTTTGTCAAACGCCCCTTTTATGTAAGCCGCCACGGCGCCCAGGATATTTCCCAGCAGCCATCCGACGATAATGGCCGGCAGCTGCAGCGCCAGCGTCCATCCCACGGAAGACGAGATAATATCGCTCACCGTCCTGGGATACTGGCTGAAGGAAACGCCGAAATCGCCCTTCAGGGCATTTCCCGCCCACATACCGAACTGAACGATCATGGGCTTATCCACGCCAAACTTGGCAGCGTAATCTTCATATACTTTTTGGATTGCCGTGGCATCCGTCATGCCGCTCACGGCTCCTGCCGCGATACCCGCCACCGGGTCGCCCGGCATCAGCCTCGGCAGGACGAAGTTCAGCACGATTGCGAAGAACAATGTGATCAGATACCACATGATCTTCTGACCGTAATATTTCTTATATCCTTTCAAATGATTCACCCCATTCCCCTTGATTACAAAAAGCCGGCCGGAGTTAACCTCAGGCTCCAGCCGGCTCTCTTACAAGGAATTACTGCGGCGTAAGCCGCTCAAATCTGGTCTGCTTCCAGATTCTTACTCAACCAGCGTCAGATTATAGAGAGCTGCGATTCCGTAACCATCCGTACAGTCGGTGGGAGGAATATTGCTTCCGTCATCCTTCATCGGATATCCGGTCCATACAGTCTCATTGACGATGTAGAACAGCTCCGGCCTGTACATCAGGGCGAAGGAAGGAACATCGGTCAGATAAATCTCGTTCAGTCTGGTATAGTACTCTTTCAGCTTGGCTTCATCCGTCTCGTTCGGGATCTTCGCAAGGATTTCGTCCGCTTCGTCGTTCCTGTAGTGGCTCCAGTTACCGCTCCAGTTTACTTCCAGATCGGCGTACTGGCTGCTCAAAAACTGCATCGCACGGTTCCAGGGGTTCGTGATCGTGGAGCCCGTTACGGAGTTCATGCAGATCTCAAACTTACCGGTGGTCATATCATCATAGAACGTGGAGGTCTGAGGGAAGTATGTGGTAATCTCGATGCCGATCTTCTGTCCGGCTGCAGCCACGTCTTCCAGGGAAGCCATCCAGTCGGTCCATCCGTCAGGGCACTCGGCCTTGAAGGAAAGCTTCTTGCCGTTGTATTCGCGGATGCCGTCGCCGTCGGTATCAACGATACCAGCCTCGTCCAACAGGGCATTTGCGCCGTCCACGTCATTGCCGACCCACTGCAGATCCTTCACCGCAGCATGATCGTACATGGCCTGCTCGGCTTCCGTAGGATTCATGATGGAACGGGGAACCTCGGCAAAGGTAGGGGACTGATTGGACATAGCCGCCGCGATGATGTGGTCATAGTCAACAGCCATGGCGATTGCCTTACGTACTTCCACCTGATCCAGGCCTTCCACTTCCAGGTTGAACCAGCAGGAAGGGATGGTAGCGCACTGGCCATAAGGAGGCTCGTCAAGATATGTGGTGATGGGAAGGTTCTTCTCCTCCCAAAGCTTCTGTACATCGGTGGTAAACTGCTGGCAGACATCCACTTCGCCCGCTTCCAGGGCAACCTGTCCTGCCGCATTGTCCTTGTACATTACATGGGCAATGTACTTGGGCGCCGGAAGGCTTCCCCACATGGAATCGGCCTGGCCCCAGTAGTTCTCATCCCTGATGAAAACAACCTTCTGGTCGTCGTCAAAGAACGGCATATAAGGTCCGGAAGCAACCAGATCGTCCATCTTATCCAGCTTCATGGCTTCCTTATCGCCGCCGGTACGCTCTTCCACCTTCTCCAGATACGCTTTCTGCATCACGTACATCTGCTGCAGGAACTGCTGGACCTTCAGCGGGTTCACGGGCGTATCGCCGTCCATCACGGACTTGATCGAAACAGTGGTGTCGTCCACGGCGGTAACGGACTCAATGTAGTTCGGGAAATCAGAACCCAGGGAGGATTCATATTTCACATTGCAGTCCCAGGTATAAGCAACATCTTCCGCCGTAACGGGCGTGCCATCGCTCCAGTGAGCGTCGGGATTCAGCTTTACGGTCATAGCGCTCATGGAATCGTCGTCCCAGGACCATTCGGTACCGAGCAGAGGATAAAGCTGGTTATCCATCATGTTGTACATGAACATGGTTTCATAGATCAGAGTACGGGAGGAATCCTTCTGCTGGATTGCCATCGCGTTGTTGGAGTTGGCGGAGAAGGGATTCCAGTCGTTAATGGTTCCCCACTGCTGTCCCGCGAAATACAGGGTCTCATTCCTCGGTGTGCTGCCTGCGCCGGTATCGGCGGGAGCCTCGGCCTCTGCTTCTCCGCCGGCTTCTTCGGATTCCTCGGACGCCTCAGGCGCCGCTTCCTCCGTAGACTCGGCAGGAGCGCTTTCCGCTTCGTTGCTGGTGGATGTCGAATTGCCGCCGCATCCGGCCAGTAGAGAAGCAGTCATAGCAAGGGTTGCAAACAGCGCAACCAGTTTCTTACTGCGTGCTTTCATAACTTGATTACCCCCTTGGTATTAATATTTGGGCGGCTATATGAAGAAACATCAAGACGCCCATCGCTTCACGCACATCAAGGATATCATAGTTGCACAAAAAAATCAAGGAAAAAAAAAACGTTGTGCAATTTGTATATTTCGCAGGCCTTTTTTCCCGCTCTCCGCCGGGGAATCCTGTGGGCGAAAGGCCTGTCTTTCCAAGCTTCCCGGACGGCCAAAGGGAATACAAAAGCCAGGGAAATGCGTGCCTGATGCACATAGCAGATCCCTGGCTTTTACCCATCCTGTCCGGGCAGCGGTCTCTCCCCGGCCGTCTTCTAACGGCCGATATAACGGTCCGTCCGCATCCCTCCCGGGAGAGCCGGCTCTTCTCCCTGCCGGCCGTCCTCTTTCCCGCCTTTTTTCTTTTCCTTCCCCTTCAGCTGCTCCAGCTGTCTTCGGATCTTCTCGATTTCCCGATCCAGCTTTCTTTCCTTTTCCTTGTCCTTTTCACGGACTGCCTCGCTTTTTTCCTGTTCCAGCTCGGAAAGCCTCCGCTCCAACGCGCGGATCCGGGAATTTCCGCCGCCGAAATCTCCGCCCGCAGGCATTGCGGGCATAAAAGAGCCGACAGAATTGATATCCATTCGTTTTACCTCCTTTTTTCGAAATCAATACGGTCACTCTTTTTATATCGGCCCCAACCATCCGAAGTCTATCGAATTGATGCCAAACGTCCTTTTCCCGGTGTGAACGGATAAAAAAATATCTTCCCGCAGGGCCATTCGCGCGTTTGCCGCGGTTCTATGCACACAACAACAGGAGCTGTCGCAAAACTCACAGGCACCGGATATGGTCATTCGTAATCGTTCCTTGACGCCATATGCGGTATCCGGCCTTTCTTCTGCAACAGCCCCTGTTTTATTCATACTTTATGCGTTGTCCGGCTTCCTGCCTGCGGTTATATTTTTAATCGCAAAGAGCGTCCCCACCATGAGCAGCGCACCCACGGGCAGCATCACCCATGCATTCTGCACAAAGCCGGCCAGCAGATAGGTCACGAAGGAAACCGCCGCCACCGTAATTGCATAAGGAAGCTGGGTGGATACGTGATTTACGTGGTCGCACTGCGCCCCTGCCGAAGCCATGATGGTGGTATCCGAAATCGGCGAACAATGATCCCCGCAGACGGCTCCTGCCATACAGGCCGAAATGGAGATGATCATCAGCTGCGGATCCGATTTTTCAAATACGGCAACCACGATCGGGATCAGGATACCGAAGGTTCCCCAGCTGGTGCCCGTTGCAAACGCCAGAAAACATCCAACCAGGAAAATGATCGCGGGCAAAAGGCTCATCAGGCCGCCCGCCGCCTGCTCCATGGCCCCCGCCACGAATTCCGCGGCGCCCAGGCTGTCCGTCATGGCCTTCAGCGTCCAGGCAAAGGACAGGATCAGGATGGCCGGCACCATGGCCTTAAAGCCCGCAGGGATACAGGACATGCATTCCCGAAATCCCAGCACCTTTCTGATGCAGTAATAGAGGATCGTAAGGGCTATGGCAAAAAAGCTCCCCAGCGCCAGCCCGACGGAAGCGTCGCTGTTGGAAAAAGCCGCCACAAAATTTTCTCCCGCAAAGAAGCCTCCCGTGTAGATCATCCCGATCACGCAGCAGACGATCAGCACCGCGATGGGCAGCACCAGATCCAGCACCTTTCCCTTGGGGTTCGCCTCCTCTTCCTCGTTCTTTTCCTCGGATTTACCGGAGGTGAACAGATCCCCTTTCAGCGCGTTTTTCTCATGAACCGCCATGGGGCCGTAGTCTACGTTCATCACCACCAGACAGATCATCATCAGGATGGTGAACAGGGCATAATAGTTGTAAGGAATGGCCCGGATAAAAATGGAGAATCCGTCCTCCCCCTCCACAAAGCCGGAAACGGCCGCCGCCCAGGAAGAAATCGGCGCGATGATGCAGACAGGCGCCGCCGTGGCGTCGATCAGATACGCCAGCTTGGAGCGGGACACATTGTGCCTGTCCGTTACGGGACGCATGACGCTTCCCACCGTTAAACAGTTAAAATAATCGTCGATGAAAATCAATACTCCCAGGACGATGGTGGCCAGCTGCGCGCCCACGCGGCCCTTGATTTTTTCCTTTGCCCAGCGTCCGAAGGCAGCCGATCCGCCCGCGCTGTTCATCAGGCTCACCATCCCTCCCAGGATCACCAGGAAGATCAGGATCCCCACATTATAGCTGTCGGATAAAACCGCCAGGAACCCGCCCTCAAAGATATGGGTAACCGTCCCCTCAAAACCGAATCCCGAATAAAACAGCCCGCCCACCAGGATCCCTATGAACAGGGAACTATAGACCTCCTTTGTGATCAGGGCCAATACAATCGCCACCACGGGCGGTATCAGGGATGCTGCCGTGGCATACATGGCGGGCTGGGGCGCTTCGCCCTCGGCCGCGAATGCCGTCACGGAAAAACATGCCGCCAGCAGAAAAATCCATCCCGCATATCTGCCGGCTTTCCTCGCCAGTCCTTTCATTTTTCACTATCTCCTCTCATCTTCCGTCGTTTATGCACAATCCGACCACACAAAAAAGCCATGAATGATAATTTCCGCGCGAAACACATTCATGGCTCCCTTAAGTCCATTGGTCATCCCTGATAGCGCTCCACATTGTCCTGTGACAGTCCGCCGGATTTTCTCCCAGGGAAACGATTCCCCGCGGCCCAGGCATATCCCCCGGACGGAGATATCCCTTCGGCGGTATTCCCTTTCCCAACCGGACGGCCGTCCTGAGCCTAAGCCGGATGGTACTGATCAATACCGCGCCTCTATCATACATACTGCTTTCCTATGTAATTCACAGGTATTGTAACACGCTTTTCCCTTCTTGCCAAGCAGGAAATGTGATTTGATACGGCAAACGGTAACATTGGTTCAGCCACCCCGCAGGCTCCCGGACGCCGGGACGTACAGGGAAGGACCCCGCCGGAAGCCATCTGCCGCTTTGGTGCTGCTTCTTAAGCCGATGGGAACGGCTTCCTTGCGAATGCGGCGTTGTTCGACGAGCGTAGCGAGGAGTTTAGCCGCATTCGCAAGGTCCGAAGCCGGGAACGGCGGCTTTAGAAGCAGCCCAAAGCGGCGGCGGGCTTCCGGCGGGATCCTTCCCTGTACGTCCCGGCGTCCGGGAGCCTGCGGGGTGGCTGAATTGTTACGGCGTGCAACTGAAAGTAGACAAAAGGAAAAAAGGTTATTATAATGAAAAACGATAATCCATCTTTACGGCACCGCGGCAGGCCCGGCGCAGACGCGCCGCCGGGCCTGCCGCGCGAAAGCAGTGACAGAAGTCGGAGGCAGGAAGCTTCATGGAAAAAGTAGTATGGGATGAGCAGTTTAATATCGGCGTGGAGGTAGTGGACAAGGCGCATGCCAAACTTTTCCGGATTATCGGAAAGCTGATCGATCTTTCCGATGATCCGGGAAAATATCAGAGTACATATAAGGAAGGCGTCAAATATCTGGAAGATTATTCGATGAAACATTTTTCGGAGGAAGAGGCTTTCATGCGTTCCATCAAATACGGCGGCTATGCGAGGCATAAACAGATTCACGACACTTTCAGGGACAAGACTCTGGTTTCCCTGAAAAAGGATCTGGCGCTGTCAAACTACTCCATCTTATCCGTCCAGCGGTTTGTGGGTACGATGACCGGCTGGCTGACCGGGCACATCATGATTGAGGATCAGGCGATCGTGGGAAAGGTATCCACGAAAAAGATGTTCGACTATTCCTCTCAGGTATCCACCATATCCAAGGCCGTCAACCGGGCTATGATGGATGTGTTCCGGGTGGAGGCAAAGCTGGTCAGCGCAGATTATAAGGGGCAGAATATCGGAAACGGCTTTTATTGCCGGTTTCTGTATGATATCGAAGGCGGAAGCAGGCTGCAGCTTCTCCTGGGCGTGGAAGAACCCCTGATTCTCCGGGGAATCGGGCAGATGCTCGGAATGAAAAAGATCCAGAGGGGCGAGATGGCAAACGAAGCCGCCCTGCAGATCTTCAGCCTTCTCTTTCAGCATATGGGACGGATGTTCCGCACGGAGAAAGAACACGAGCTTGGCACAAATGACCTGCTTACCAGGGACGAATTCCGGGCGGATTTCATGAAGGGGTATCCCTGCAGCCTGTTGTTTAGTACGAAGCTGGGCTATTTTATCTTCTGTTTCCGAAGCTGGAGGATCAGAAACCCGAAAAAAGAGAACGCGGCAGGAAAGGATGAAAGCGGCACATGTGGATCGCCAGACAGTGGAAAGAATACGAAGTCATAGACACCGGGAGCGGGGAAAAGCTGGAACGATGGGGCGATTATCTGCTGATCCGTCCCGATCCCCAGGTCATCTGGGAATCGCCGCGCTGCCATCCCGGCTGGCAGAAGAGAAACGGACACTATCATCGCAGCGCCAAGGGCGGCGGGGAATGGGAGTTCTTCGGCCTGCCGCAGGAGTGGAGCATCCGTTACGGCCGGCTTACCTTCCGGCTGAAGCCCTTCAGTTTTAAGCATACCGGGCTTTTCCCGGAGCAGGCGGTGAATTGGGACTGGTTTTCCGATCTCATTTCCCGGGCGGACAGGCCCCTGAAAATTCTGAACCTTTTCGCCTATACCGGCGGCGCCACCCTGAGCGCAGCCCGGGCGGGCGGGCACGTCACCCATGTGGACGCCTCCAAGGGAATGGTGAACTGGGCCCGGGAAAACGCCGCCGCATCGGGCCTTTCCGACGCCCCCATCCGATGGCTGGTGGACGACTGTGTCAAATTCGCAGAAAGGGAGCTGCGCAGAGGAAATACCTACGACGGCATCATCATGGATCCCCCTTCCTATGGCAGGGGGCCGAAGGGCGAGATCTGGAAAATCGAGGAAAACATTTTCCCCTTCGTGCGTTTATGCGCCCGGCTTCTTTCCCCCGATGCCCGTTTTTTCCTTATCAATTCTTACACCACAGGCCTCCAGCCCGCAGTGCTTTCCTATCTGATGCATCTATGTATCGTGCCCGCCCTGGGCGGATATGTGGAAGCGGACGAAATCGGCCTGCCCGTTACGGAAAGCGGCCTGGTCCTTCCCTGCGGAGCATCCGGGCGCTGGGAACGCTAGGCGCCAAACGGCCGGCGCGAGGTCGGGACAAACGCTTGAATGGCCTTGCGGCCTGCTTCAGACTCTGTCACGTTTCGCGTCGGCCGGCGGTTTATCCCTATCCTGCCCGGTTCAGGTAAGGCCTGCGATAATCCCGGCCGCCACCACAATATAGATCAGAAAAACAATGGCAAATACGATTCCGGCATAGATCAGGGATGCCTTACAGAAATTGGCTTTGCTCTTCTTTTCCGTACTGCCAAATCCCCAGACGAACAGCATAATCAGATTCACACAGGGAATGGAGAGCAGCACCAGCGTGAGGATCCATTCGGATATCTTCACCGGTTCTTCCGCTCCGCCCACAAAGCCCTCCGGCATCTGAGGCGCCCCCTGATAAGGGCTTGTCTGATAGATATTCGGATTGGGATTCCCGTAACCGCCGCCCGGATATCCCTGGTTTGGCCGCGGAGGGTTCTGATAGGGCTGGTTTGGCCAGGCGCCTGAAGGGGAGCCTGCACACTGCTGCCCTGTGCCGCCCTGGTTTTCGTACCCCCATACGGGACTGCCGCCCTGCATAGGTCCGTTCCCCTGCGTGGCATTTCCGAAAGATACGGGCACCTTTTCCGTCTCCTTCATCCGGCCGGTTTCCGGATTTCCTTCCTCCGTCCGCGTTTCAGGCGGATTCTCTCCTCCGGGCGCGGAAAATGAACCGGTCCTGTTCTCGTCCCACACGCCTCCCCAATTGTTATTTTCCATCGTCTCACCACACCTTTCCGCAGGATGCCTTTCCTCCTGCCCCATCTTGCATCCGGCCGAATCATACTTCGGCCGCATCGAACGCATAAATGACGGAATCCGCTAATCCTATGGACGAACATCCCATATCCCGCGTACAAAATCATTATAGGCCCCAAAAAGCGTCCCCAAAATGCTGTCTTCCTTAAAAACCAGCGGTGGAGAGCCCGGAAAAAGGACCGCCATACGATAAAAATGATACAGTATCATCGCGCCCCCGATGCCTCCCAGAATCCAAAGGAATCCGGCCGGCCGCCTGCCGCGGACATATCTTTGCCATGCGCCGTACAGCGCCGCCGGGATCCACAGATAAATGCCGGGATTATAAGAGAACGCATCCGCAAAGCGGCCCGTGGCCACACAGTACAGCGCCCGGGTCATCCCGCATCCCGGGCAGGGAAGCCCGGTTAAGATCACCAGAGGGCAAAAGGCGCCGAAAAGGCACATCACTATGGCGTCGTAGGCCAGGAATGCCGGAAGGACCCACTTATAGTCCTTCCAATCCCTGAGGAGGCGTTTTCCCATGTCCCGAAGGTCCGGCCGGTTTTCAGCGTTTATTCCCATTCCACGTATTCCGAATATTCTTCCCAGATATTGCAGATCCAGGTTTTCCCCTGGTTAAAAACGATTTCCTCTCCGTTCTCGTCATAAAACTTAGGCGGGACGCCGTCCCCGTCCAGGCGTTCCCATACGGCGGGAATCACCTTTCCGTTCGTAAAAACGAGCGCCGATCCCTGCCCGTGAACGCCGAAGGCCAGGTAATCGTGGGAATCCCGCACCTCGCCGTGGCAGTATTGGAGCACCACGTTGGACACGGCGAGCTGCTCGTCATTGTCCTCGTCTATCAGCTTTTTCCCGTCCTGGAAACGGTAGTAGAGCCGATCCTCCTCATGATATTCAAAATAGGGGTTATAACCGCCATATCCGCCGGCATTGGAGGTCGTTCCGCCGGGGCGGATGATCTTCGCATCCGCAGCGTCCTCATATTCCGCCCGGCTCCCCTCCCGGACGAAGGTGAGCTGGGGCACAAAGTCCTTGTCGTATTCCCAGTCATAGCCCAGGCGTTCCACCGCGTCCATCAGCCCTTCGACGGACAGATACCCTGTGAATTCCTTGCTGTAGCCGGGCCTGTCAAGCCGGACAAAGGCTTCGCTCGCCGGATTGTGGATTCCGTCCACCGCCTCGCTTATGTTTAGCACCGTGTCCCTGTTGATCAGCTCCTCCACATAGGGCTTGGCCAGCCCCCAATTACAATAGATCGCCTGGTATCCCATGGCGGTATATACAAAATAATCCCGGCTGCTGCGGACCGGACCGATATAGTCCAGATCGTCGAAATCCTCAAAGATCGCCATCAGCCGGGTGATTCTCCCCTCCACGGGCGCCTCGTAGATGATGCTCGCCTTATCGATCCCCCGCTGGGGAAGCGCAGGGGCATTGTTGGGGATCATCACCGCGATGGGCCGTCTGGTTACCACTTCGGCATCTTTCCACTCCCCGGTCAGATAGCTCTGCATCTTCCCGTCCACTTCTTCCCGTTCCCCGATCACCTCCGGTTCCCCGGCCTGGGTTTCGGTTTCCGTTTCCGGCTCGCTTTCGCTCTCGGTCTCCTCCGGTACGGTTTCCTCTATAACCGACGGCGTCTCCTCTGCCATGGTTTCCTCTTTTTTCCCGCAGCCGGATACGAGTGCCAGGCCCAGGAGGGCCGTTATTGCAAATATGGTTCCTCTTCTTCTCATTTGTCCTCTCATTCTGCCGCGCAGACGGCATGTCCAGTCGATATCCGTTCCGTGCAGCCGGATGAAACGGAAAGCCGAAACGGCCTTTTCGTATCCCGAACCGCTTCGTTTCCCGGGGATGTCTGCGTCCGAAAACCGGCTGCCACGCGCCCTGCGGCGCTTCACCAGGCTATTATATAATGTTCTCCTCCCTTTGTCCATTGTAAAAATAACCCTGCCATGACAAACGCATGAGCGGCTCTGCTGCCCCTGTGCCACCCCTGCCCGGCCCTACGGCGCGTGATGATCACAGAGGGGACCATCCAAAAACGCCGGCACTTAGCGAGCATGCCCCTTATGGCGGCTTTCAGTACAGAGGGAACTTTGTGCGATAGCACAAATTCCCGATAGAAAAATGACCGTAGGTCATTTTTCTATCTAGTACCGCTGCGTTTTTGGCTGAGCG
>JAETRI010000177.1 GCA_021770245.1 Lachnospiraceae bacterium | reverse complement strand
GCCGATAGATTGAAGGTATGCGCCTATGCGCGGGTGTCCACGGACAGCCCGGAGCAGGAAGGCTCGCTGGAGAACCAGGAGCAGCACTACCGGGAGATGATAACCGCAAATCCCATGTACGAGTTTGCGGGCATCTATTCCGACCAGGGCATCTCCGGCTACAAGGAAGCCCGCCCCGGATTCCAGAGGATGATGGAGGATGCGAGGGCTGGGAAGATTGACCTTATCATAACAAAATCCATATCGAGGTTTGCGAGGAATACCGTCACCGTCCTGAAATCGGCAAGGGAGCTGAAAGGAATGGGTGTCGGTATTTTTTTCGAATTGCAGAACATCAACACCCTCTCCGGCGAGGGGGAGCTGATGCTGACCATCCTTTCCGCCTTTGCACAGGCGGAGAGCGAAGGGGCGAGCGAGAACGCGAAGCTGACCAACCTGCGGAAGTTCAAACAGGGCATCCCTGCGGTGAGGGTGGGGAAATGCTATGGATTTTCGCAGGATGCCAACGGGGAGATCGTGCTGGACGCAGAGCAGGCTTTCGTGGTAAGGAAGATGTACCAACTGGCGGCGGATGGCGTGTGGGTGTGCAGAATCCGGGCTTACCTCAATAGGCGCGGCTACAGGAAACCGGGCGGGCAGGAATGGGACGACAGCGGCGTTACCCGAATCCTGCAGAGCGAGATATACAAGGGCGGCGTCATGATGCAGAGGACCTACCTTGACGCTGACCGTGTCCGGCATAAGAACAAGGGGCAGAGGGACCGCTGGTATATCGCAGACCACCATCCGGCAGTTGTCAGTGAAGAATTATGGGACAGGGCACAGGCGGCCCTTGCGGAACGTTCCGCAGAGTTCCAGAAGAAAAAGCCGGAGCGAAAGGGCAGCGGGGATTCCCACAGCACCTATCCCTTAAGCGGGAAACTCTTCTGCCCCAAATGCGGGGCGCTGCTCCACCACAAGTATGCCAACCGGGGCAGGCAGGAATACTGGGTGTGCAGCACGAGGCTGAAAAGGCCGGAGGAAGGCTGCCCCGGCATCTGGGTACCCGCCGAAGCCACGGAGGGCTGGCAGATAGAGGGGAAGGCCGTGGTGATGGAAAACACAGACGAGTTCGGGGTGAAATCCTATTCCTTTATGGAAAAGGCGGCTTACGAGCGCCGGAAGGGATGCCCGTACAGACAGAATATTTTGAAGGGAGAGAATTAGAATGGCAAGGGACGTAACGCTTATACCCGCCAATCCGCATCCGGTGACGGCACGGGGCGGCAGGGTGCAGGAGAGGGAGGTTTTAAGGGTGGCGGCATACTGCCGCGTTTCCACCAACAATGAAGACCAGCTCCTTAGTTTTGACAATCAGGTGCAGTATTACACGGAGTATATCGCAAACAAGCCGAACTACACACTGGCGGGCATCTACGCGGATGAGGGCATTTCCGGCGTGAGTACCAACAAGCGCGAGCAGTTCAAAAAAATGATAAATGACTGCGAGGACGGGAAAATTGACATGGTGATCACAAAGTCTATTTCCCGTTTCGCAAGGAACACGCAGGACTGCCTCCAGTATTCGAGGAAACTGAAAAACTTAGGGATAGGGATTTTCTTCGAAAAAGAGAACATCAACACCTTAGACGCGGCGGGTGAGCTGCTCTTTACCATTATGAGTTCACTGGCGCAGGAGGAGAGCCGCTCCATCTCGGAGAACTGCAGGTGGGGCATCCGCACCAAGTTCAAGCAGGGCGTGATGCACCTGAATGCAAACCACTTCCTCGGCTATGACAAGGACGAGAAAGGGAACCTCGTCATCAACGAAGCGCAGGCTGCAATCGTCCGCAGGGTGTTTGACGAGTTCATGAACGGGCTGAACCCGGAGGCCATTGCGGCGGAACTGAACAGCGAGGGTGTTCCGGGGTGCATGGGCGAGCCGAAGTGGGCGGTCTCCACCATCATGCACATCCTCGAAAACGAGAAGTACAAAGG
>JAETRI010000176.1 GCA_021770245.1 Lachnospiraceae bacterium | reverse complement strand
CTGGCCTATGCGACAGCGAACCCCTCCGTCGAAGAGCCTTCAGCCGGTTATATTTTTACGTGGGATATGCTCGGCAACGGGAATATCCTGCCCGTATTAAATTACGAAGGGGAGCCAGGGACGCACTCGGAGTACGTGGAGGGCCTCATGGCCGTGGATATGAAAAAGACGGCGGATGACCTGGGGATGTACTTCAGGGATGCCGTGTAAAAGAGAGGGGGATGACACTGTGAAGCTGATTGCGAAAAGGCCCTGCAGCTTTGGGGGAAGAAAATTTTATATCGGTGATGAGGTGCCGCGGGATCTGGTCCTGGATCCGGCATCCCAGGAGAAGCTGGGGATCCTCTCCGTTTTGAGGGACAGAGAGGAGGAGCCGGCCGAAACCTTTACACGGGAGCAGGCGGACGGGATGATTGCTGAGGCCGTGGCGGGTCTGACCGGGGAAATTATCCCGGCGGAGCCTTATGTGGACATCATTATCAGGGATGAGCCAACAGGGGTAGTGCACGCAGCCCCGGAGGAAATCAGGCAGGTATTTGCCATCATGCAGGCCAATGCGGAGGAAGGGGCGAGGAGGATCGCTGAGGTTACAGACGAAAATATACTGATCCTCCTCCATGTGGCGGACAGCCGCAAAACAATTAAAAACGCGGCCCGGGAACGCGCGGAAAAGCTGTTTCCCGCCCGGGAAGATCCAGGACTGGCCACCGCAGGAGAAGAAAACGCAGACGCCGGCCCGGAGGGAGATGTTAGCTGATGGCAAACGGTGCATACACCTATGAGCCCGCCAAAATCAGGGAGCCCGGCAAAGACCGCATGAGGTTTGAATTGGGGGATACAATGGTGGAAGGGCTCTCCGATACCACGGCACTCACGGATGAGGAAATACAGGCGGCCATTGACACCCACCCGGAATCATGGGACAGGGCAAAGCTGATGCTCCTGGAAAGCCTGTGCCGGCGCTTTGCCTATGAGGTTGACACAAAGACAGATAAACTCTGGCTGTATATGCAGGAACGGGCGAAGCTGTGGCGGGCAGACTATGAGGCGTTAAAAAAACAGGTATCCGCACAGTCCTGCCGTGTCCCGCAGGCCGGCAGGGGCGTCCAGGGTAAGCCGCCCTATTTTTATGCAGGGATGCAGCGAAACGGGAGGGCGGGGCGCGGATGAGAAATACAAGGATGATGTATGTGAGGCCCGGAAACCTTTTTAAAGAATTTGTCATTGAAGGAAATAAGCAGGTTGTGACAAGCACGGGGAGGGTGGCGAACGTCTATTCCGGCGATGGGACGCGGATGCTGAAAGGCTGCCTGGCAGCGGCCTCGGAGGAGGACCGGACAAACCACAACCGGAAGGATCATATGGTTACCCATACAATCGTGCAGGCGGGAAGCCCGAAAGCAAAGCGGGGCGATAAACTGACGCTTGGGGAACGCGCGTTTTATATTATCGACGTTGACGATATCAGTTCACTCGGCATATCGACAGTATACTATGCCGAGGAAAGGAAGGATTTGAAGTGAGGCTATGGGCAGAAGGGAGTGGAAATGGGATCGGGAGGGCCGTCCGGGCTACTGTAAAGGAGCAGGTGGCAGACATTAACCGGAAAGTCATTGCCAGGGGAGTCCGGGCGGTAAACGCACTACGGAACGCGGAGCTGGAAGTATTGAAGGGGCAGAGAAACGGCCGGGTTTACAGGAAACCTTATACAAAAAAGGCAACCTATACCGCCTCAGCTCCCGGGGAACCGCCCGCCCGGCGCACTGGGAACCTCCGCCTGCACTGGAACGGTGAAGTAAAAGGCGGGACAACCTCCGGAGGCGGGGCGTCCCTCACCGCGGCGCTGGAAAGCGGGGAACCGTATGCCATTTTGCTGGAGCACGGGACATCGAAAATGGCGGCAAGGCCCTTTGTGGAACGGATTAAGGAAAAGGCTGCGCCGGAAATTAAAAAGATTTTCAGCGGGCCGTATACATAGGGAGGAGGGACGGATATGCC
>JAETRI010000175.1 GCA_021770245.1 Lachnospiraceae bacterium | reverse complement strand
TCAAAGGCATTGCAGAGTTTCAGATAGGCAGGGTCTTTTGCATGGTGGCTGTAGGCGAATTTCCCGCCCTCCTTGATTTCCACGCCCGCCATGCTGCTGGACTCGGTCAGGTGGTAGCGGTCTTCCTTGTCCGTAGGCTCATATACATCCTGCAGGAAAGCGTCCATGGCAAGGCTTATAGGGAAGAACACCCTGTTGAACAATCCCACCACGCCCTCTTTTTCAAGCGGGTCCTGCACCTTCTGTATGCTGATGGAATTTGCCCGGCTCTCCCTTGAGGATGTGGGCAGCCTTGTCGGGTCCCGCCATTCCGGATGCGCCGACAGGACGTCATCCGGGTCAAGCCATGCACCGCCCACCTCTTTATAGACGAACTCACCGTTGGAAGGCGTACTCGGCCAGTACATGAGCTGGTTAGGCTGGTAGGAGCATTCGTCAAAATAATCCATGCCAAGCCCCTGCGCAAGATACCTCGCCACCGCCACATATTCTTCTGGGGACACGTCCCTTGCCAGCGGGAACACAAGGCGTACCCTCGGTTCTTCCGCCGTATGGCTGTGGGTGCTGTAAAGCACGGAGGCATACGGCACGGCCTTTTCATAACCCGCCAGGAACTCCGGGTCGATGCGGTCGCCGTCCAGCGCCACCATGGAACGGGACTCCACCGTGTCGATCTTCCGCCTGCCGCCCTTTAACACTCCTGCAACAAAGCCGCCATGGTCTTTTGCCGCATCCTTTTTCGATTTCGGGAAACGGGCATATTCCTCCGCTGATTCCGGTGTGCGGATTGTCGTTTTCAGGCGTTCTTTCAATTCCCCAAACCGTATGGTCTTGTTCGACCACTGCTTTGCGCTGCGGCTGTTCCCATATGCAATACTCAACTCACGCATAGCGCGCCCTCCTTACTTTTGGCGTTTCCCCATGTTCAAACCGCGCCTGCCTTGCAAGGCGGTATGCCCGCTCCGTTGCCCTGCGGTCTATGAAACGCCGGTTGTATTCTTCCGCCTGTCCGAACAGCTCCAGATGTCCCTCACGGTTGACGCAGGGGAAAGCCGTGCAGTCCATACCGTCAACCGTGCCGAAATGGAACGCCCGCGCTTCCCACGGAAACGGCCTGCCGCTTTCCCCATCTACCCATGACCGCATCCTGTCCAGCGTTGTCCCTGGCGGGATGTCCCCCAGAACTAAAACAGGCGTATCCGATATGGCAGGCAGCCCATCCGCAAGCCCGGCTTTATAGAATGCCAGTATCTTTTCAGAATCTGCCTGCGTCATCTGCCCCTTCACTTCAACATAAAGGCTGCGTATTTCCGAAAACTCACTGCCGGAGCCATAGCCGCCAAGCTGCACCCTTTTGAGCAGGAAATCCGGCAGGTAATGAATCCCGTTCCCAAGGCCATACCCTTCCGGCTCATATTCCCAATCCACACCGCAGGCATCAAAGAACACCGCCCACCTTGCCTCCAGCCGGGACCGGAATAAATACCCCTTGTATTCTGTCTGTATAGCTTTCATTTCCCCCATCAGCCTCCAACCTCCTCGCAGTTTTCTGTGAAATAGCGGATTGGCATACCCCGCTTTTCCGCTTTCTCAATCTCCGCCGCCATCCCCGTGGATATGGTGCCGCCGAACACCCACAACTGCTCACACTTCCCCAAAAGCACCAGCCCCATGAACATCCCGATTGCCCGCTCCGCAGGCTTCCCGTCATCCAGGAACTGCGGAAACAAAAGGTGCGGGGCGAGCGGTATCACGCCGTTCTCCACCGCAAACCTGCTGTACCGCCTCGCCTTCTGCGTGTTCCCTGACCTGTCCCCGGCAAACGGGGAGCATATATAGACAAGCGGCCGGTATGCCCGCTTCGCCGCCTTTTCCTCCTTCTGGATTCCCGATAACGCCGCATGGCTCGTCGGGTCGCTGTATCCCTCGCTGTTATATCTGCTGATTCCCATCAACCATACCTCCATTCTGCCTGCGCCGGCCTTCCCGGACTGTGTCCGCAG
>JAETRI010000174.1 GCA_021770245.1 Lachnospiraceae bacterium | reverse complement strand
GCTCCCTGCCGGGCGCCCGAGGCTGCAGGCGGGAGAGCGCCCGAGGTCTTAAGTTGACCACATTGCGCTAAGTGCCGGCGTTTTTGGATGGTCCCCTCTGTGATCATCACACGCCGTGGGGACGGGCAGGGGCGGCGCAGGGTTGTTCATGCGTTTGCCCTGGACCAGCGTCATCGGAGGTTGTCAATTTAAGGGATTGATGGTAGAATGGGAAAATAGTCGGATTATGTCTCGTTTGACAAAGGGGCCTCCGGTTTTCCGGAGTCGGAAACGGATTATGCCGGTTTTCCGGCGTTTGTAAACAGGAGGAATGGCGAATGGAGGGCTACATGGAAGAAACGGTAGGAACGGGGAGACACGAAATGTTGAAGCCGGACAGCCAGGAAGCGAAAAGGCTCAGGAATCAACTGATGGAATATGACGGATATCTTCAGGAAATGAGGAAATCCAATATGAAAAATGTGGAGACGCTGGATGTAATTCAGCGTTATACGGATAAAAGCGCCGCAGGCATCCAGACTTTGACGGAGGAAAGCGCGTCGGGCATGCAGAAACTGGCGGAGGAGAGCCTTCAGGGGATTCAGCAGCTGGCGCAGGAGTGCGCGGGGAGCCTGCGGAAATATGCATCTGCCGGGGAAGATGCGCTGATCCGGATAAGGGAGGAGGGTACGCAGCAATTTTCTCTTCTGGCACAGGAAAGCCTGAAACGGATAGAAGGGGTGACGGAAGACGGTCTGGAGCGTATTCGTGCCCTGGCGGAGGAGAGTTTGGCCAGGATTCAGGAGGTGAATAACAGAAATATTGAGACGGCTCGGCACGTGGACGAGATCAGGGAGCTGGTGGCCGGTCAGACGGAAAGCCTGAAAGATATGCGGGAGGCGGCGGATGACTTTACCCACAAGGAAAACGTGAAGGTATATCGGAACGTGCAGGCGGTTGTGGTGGAAGAGGTAAAGAAACAGACGGAGGAGCTGTCATCACAGGTGAAGGCTTCCGGGAAGGGAATCAGGCCGCTTCTGATCGCCACCCTCGTATTTGCCGCGGCGAATGTGGTGTTGTTTATTCTGCAGATTATGGGAATACTTGGCATATAGTGTGAGAAATAGGCCCGATGGCCTATTTCTCGTACCCGGATTTGTGCCGCGGGCGGCCCAAATCCGAATCGCAGATGAGAAATCGCATCCGCGATTTCTCAGACATGAATCGAAGATTCATGTTGCGTTGCCGCGAAAAGCGCGGCATGTCGGTAGCGTGAAATCTTCGATTTCACGATCCTGATTTGGACCGCCTGCGGCGGGAGGCGGACATGCGCCATAGTTAAAGAGAGGGTCATAGAAGGATGAAGGATACAAAACGGGAAAAACAGGTATGGAAGCCCGGGAATATGCTCTATCCCCTGCCTGCGGTATTGGTGAGCTGTGCGGGAACGGACGGGCACAGCAATATTTTGACCGTGGCCTGGGCCGGGACGGTATGCAGCAGCCCGCCCATGGTGTCCATTTCGGTGCGCCCGGAGCGGTATTCTTTTGCTATGATCCGCGAAACAGGGGAATTTGTGGTCAACCTGACCACGGAAAAACTGGCTTGGGCAGCAGATCTGTGCGGCGTAAAAAGCGGAAGGGATACGGATAAATGGAAGGCAGCCCGTTTAACGCCGGTGGCAGCCCGCCTGGTGCGGGCGCCGCTGATCGCGGAAAGCCCGGTGAACCTGGAGTGCTGCGTAAAACAAGAAATTCCCTTGGGAAGCCATACCATGTTTGTGGCCGAGGTGGTTTCCGTGAGTGTGGATGCTGCCTATCTGGACGGAAAGGGCTGCTTTCATCTGGACGAGGCGTCTCCCATCTGTTATTCCCATGGCAGATATTATACATTGGGAAAGGCCGTGGGGAAATTTGGATATAGTGTGAAATCTTCGATTTCACGATCCTGATTTGGATGCCCGCCAAGGCGGGCAGATGGGAGTTAGTGTGAAATCTTCGATTTCACGATCCTGATTTGGATGCCCGCCAAGGCGG